>NZ_JBIBKK010000003.1:0-645483 GCF_042959105.1 Streptomyces sp. NPDC007917 | reverse complement strand
GACGGCACCCCGACCGCGATCGTGCACTCGGCCGGCTACCACCTGAAGCTGACCACCGCGGACGGCCGGATCACCGCCCTCCACCTGGCGGGCGCCGCACCCGACGGCTCGGACCAGGAGATCGTCCGCTACGGCTACACCGACGGCGACCTCACCGAGGTCATCAACTCCTCCGGCCTGCCGCTGCGGTTCGAGTACGACGACGAACGCCGCGTCATCTCCTGGACCGACACCAACGACCGCCGCTACGACTACGTCTACGACAACCGCGACCGCTGCATCGCGGAGGGCGGCGAGGCGGGCCACATAGCGGTCCGTATCGACTACCACGACGCCGACCCGGCGACCGGTCACCGCGTCACCACCGTCACCACCCCCGACGGCCACGCCAGCCGCTATGTCATCGACGACGCCTGCCAGGTCATCGCCCAGACCGATCCGCTGGGCAACACCACCCGCACCACCTACGACCGCCACGGTCGGCCCCTGACCCGCACCGACCCCCTCGGCCACACCACCACCCACACCTACGACGAGGCCGGGCACCTCACCACCGTCACCCGCCCCGACGGCCTGGAGACACACACCACCTACGACGCCCTGGGCCTGCCGGTGACCGTCACCGGCGCGG
The DNA here is from genome assembly GCF_042959105.1 of Streptomyces sp. NPDC007917. Lineage (NCBI taxonomy): Bacteria > Bacillati > Actinomycetota > Actinomycetes > Kitasatosporales > Streptomycetaceae > Streptomyces > Streptomyces sp. NPDC007917. The sequence continues at coordinate 644,852 of NZ_JBIBKK010000003.1, read as the reverse complement.
ACGGCGCCACCTGGCACCAGACCTGGGACGAGGCGGGCCGCCGCACCAGCCTCACCGACCCGGCCGGCCACACCACCCGCTACGCCTACGACGACCACGGCCACTTGACCGCCGTCACTGACGCGCTGGGGCACACCACGGGCCTGCGTTGTGACCCGGCGGGCCTGCCGGTGGAGATCACCGATCCACTCGGCGCCACCACCCGCTACCAGCGGGACGCCTTCGGCCGCCCCACCACCGTCACCGATCCGCTCGGCCACACCACCCGCCTGGAGTGGACCGTCGAGGGAAGGCTCGCCGCCCGCACGTACCCGGACGGGTCCCAGGAGAGCTGGACGTACGACGGCGAGGGCAACTGCACCAGCCACACCGACCCGGGCGGCGGCACCACCACCTACGAGTACACCCACTTCGACCTGCTGGCCGCCAGGACCGGCCCGGACGGGGTGCGCTACGAGTTCATCCACGACACCGCCCTGCGCCTCACCCAGGTCACCAACCCGCAGGGCCTGACCTGGACCTATGAGTACGATCCTGCGGGTCGCACGGTGTGCGAGACGGATTTCGACGACCGCACCCTCACCTACACCCACGACGCCGCCGGCAGACTGACCACCCGCACCAACCCCCTCGGCCAGACGACCCACTTCGAACGCGACGCGCTCGGCCGCACCCTCCGCAAAACCACAGACGGCCTGACCACCACCTTCGTTTACGACCCCGCCGGCCGCCTGACCACCGCCACCGGCCCCGACGCCGAGGTGGTCTACCAGCGCGACCGCATGGGCCGCGTCAAATCCGAAATGGTGAACGGCCGGGTGCTGACCCACACCTACGACGCCCTGGGCCGCCGCACCCGCCGCACCACCCCCACCGGAGCCACCACCACCTACACCTACGACGCGGCAGGCAACCGCACCACCCTCACCGCCTCCGGCCACACCCTCGCCTTCGACCACGACGCCGCGGGCCGCCAAACCACCCGCCACCTCGACGACATCCTCACCTTCACCCACGCCTGGGACCCCCTCGGCCGGCTCACCGAACAGACCCTCACCGGCCCGGCCACCCCCGACCCCCTCCACCACCGCGCCTACACCTACCGCGCCGACGGCCACCTCACCGCCATCGACGACCAGCACACCGGGGCCCGCGCCTTCGACCTCGACGCGGCGGGCCGCGTGACCGCAGTCCGCGCGAGGCGCTGGACCGAGACCTACGCGTACGACGAGGCGGGCAACCAGACCCATGCCGACTGGCCGGAGCGGCATCCCGGAGCCGATACGACGGGAGACCGGACCTACACCGGCACCCGTATCACCCGCGCGGGAGACATCCGCTACGAACACGACAGCGCGGGCCGCCTCACGCTCCGCCAGAAAACCCGTCTGTCGAAGAAGCCCGACACCTGGCGCTACACCTGGGACGCCGAGGACCGCCTGACCACCGTCACCACCCCCGACGGCACGGTGTGGCGCTACCTCTACGACCCCCTCGGCCGCCGCACCTCCAAGCAGCGCCTGGCAGGCGACGGCGAAACGGTCATGGAGCAGGTGGACTTCACCTGGGACGGGCCCGTCCTCGTCGAGCAGACCACCGCGACGACGGGCCTCCCCCGGCCCGTCACCCTCACCTGGGACCATCAGGGTCTGCATCCGGTCGCCCAGACCGAGCGCATTGCCGACGCCACCACCCAGCGGGAGATCGACCGACGGTTCTTCGCCATCGTCACCGACCTCGTCGGCGCCCCCACCCATCTCGTCGACGAAACCGGCGAGATCGCCTGGCACGCCCGCGCCACCCTGTGGGGCACCACCACCTGGGCCGCCACCAGCACCACCTACACACCCCTCCGCTTCCCCGGCCAGTACTACGACCCGGAAACCGGCCTCCACTACAACCACCACCGCTACTACGACCCCACCACCGCCCGCTACCTCACCCCCGACCCCCTCGGCCTCACCCCCGCGCCCAACCCCGCCACCTACGTCCACAACCCCCACACCTGGAGCGACCCCCAGGGGCTGACGCCCTGCAAACCCTCCCTCAGAGATCGTCTGAGGTCCATGTTCGGCAGGGACTCCGCGGCTCCGCAGACGCCGGCGCCGGAACCGGCCGCTGCCCGGCCGCCTCTCATGCTGGAGTCGCCCAACCCCAGCATCGGCACGGTCAGCGATCTGTACGGGCCGTTCCACCGGCTGGGCTCGCCGACTCAGACGGTCGAGGTGACGCAGCAGGTCGTCGAGTCGGGAGAGTTGTGGGGTCGCGCCTCGCGATGGGGAGGCGAGGAGATGGTCCAGGCCCACCGAGGCGCCATTCCGGACAGCGCGCCCCCCGGAAGCTTCGAGTTCTACACCTCCGTCGAGCCCAAACCGCTGAGAAACACACCGCCTGGCTATGTGGCGTGGGAGCTCGGCAGCGAGTCGGGGGTGGGTAGAGTCCATCACGGCGGCGAGGACTTCGCCTCGATTCCCGTTTTCGTCACGGAGGTGCGGTAGCGTGCGGCGCATTGACGCGGCGGCCTTCCGGGGGTCCCCTCAGGCATATGTCGCCCAGCTCGAGGTGACGACCGAGGGCCTGGAGTCCCGCTGGGGCCCCCATGAGGTGACCCGGGATGACCTGGGCAACTGGTTCACCTTCGCCTTCTCCCTCGACAGCGGAACGCTCGCGGCCCTGGTGCGGGAGGTCGAGCACGCACCGCACCCCGGCTACATCCTGACGGCAATCGGGGGTGAGGACCCGCGCGCCGTACTGACTGAGTTCCTTGCCGAATCGGGGCTGGGCGCGGATCGCGTCACCCACGAGGGCTTCGCCTGAGGTCTGTCTCAGGCGAGTAAGCACCTGCCAGGGCCCGGCGTCGGCGCACCGACGACGCCGGGCCTTTTGCCGTCCCCGGCGTAGCGCCGTGAAACACCATGGCAATCGCCATGGCAACCGGTCACATCACTCGGTTCAGCCGTTCGAGGCCGCTCCATTGACCCTGTTGGGAGCGCGGTCCTACGGTAGAGACCGGTTGCTATAGAGACCGGTTGCTATGACATTCCCCCGACCCGGAGGCCACTTCCTTGCCCGAGCGCCCGCTGGCGTTGTTCGCCATGAGTACGAAGACCCTGCCCAGCGTCTACCCCCCCGAGGTACTGGACCGGCTGCGGACCTCCGTGGACGTCGATCCCGCGTTGATCGCCGAGGACTTCCGCGACCCCCGGGTGCGGAGCGTCCTGGAACGGGCCGAGATCCTGCTGACCGGCTGGGGCTGCCCGCTGATCGACGCCGCGGTGCTCGACGCCGCGCCCAAGCTGCGTGCCGTGTTGCACGCCGCCGGCTCGGTCAAGGGCATCATGGCACCCGGCTGGTGGAAGCGCGGGCTGGTCGTCTCCTCCGCCGCGGACGCCAACGCGCTGCCGGTCGCCGAGTACACCCTCGGCATGATCATCCTGGCCGGCAAGGACCTCTTCGCCGCCCGCGAGCGCTACCGCTCGCTGCGCACCTTCCCCCTCGCCGAGATCATCCCCGGCATCGGCAACTTCGGGCGGCGCGTCGGCATCGTCGGGGCCTCGCGGATCGGCCGGCGCGTCATCGAACTGCTGCGCCCCCTGGACTTCGAGGTGTTCCTCGCCGATCCATACGTCGGCGAGGACGAGGCCGCCGCGCTCGGCGTCCGGCTGCTGCCGCTGGAGGCGCTGCTCCGGCACAGCGACATCGTCTCGATCCACGCCCCCGCGACCCCCGAGACCCACCACATGATCGGCCGCCGCGAACTCGCGCTGATGGGGGACGGCGCGGTGCTGATCAACACCGCACGCGGCAGTCTGGTGGACCACGACGCGCTGGCCGAGGAGGTGCGCACGACGCGGCTCAGCGCCGTCCTCGACGTCACGGAGCCGGAGCCGCTGCCCGCGGACTCCCCGCTCTTCGATCTGCCGGGCGCCTTCATCACGCCGCACCTGGCGGGGTCACAGGGCAACGAGGTGCGCCGGCTCGGTCTGTCCGCGGTGGGTGAGTTGGAGCGGCTGCTGGCCGGGGTCCCGCTGTCCCACCAGGTGGATCACACGGAACTCGAACGCGCCGCCTGACCTCGACAGCCCCGGTCGGCGCCCGCCCCGCCCCGCCGCCCACCCTCAGCTTCCACAGAGACCGATTTCCATGGTCCGATCCCGGATCCCCGGTCCAGCTGCTGCTCGACACGGAGTGACGACACGCGCACCCTGTGCACGGCGCCCGCCGTGCGCGGGCGCGACGCGCGGGGCCTGACCACACCGCCGTGGGGTACCGGAGAAGGGCATGTCTACCCTGATCTGGCCGCCCCTCGGCGGTGTGTTCGGTTTTGGGAAGCGACAGGAGTGCCACGATGACCACTTCCACCCCAGTGGAAGCCCCTCCGGAGGCGCCGGATGAGAGTCGTTTCCGCGCCTGGATGCTCAAGGGCCTGTCCGATATGGGCAGACAGCAGCCGGGGCCGCGGACCCAGGACTCCGAGGACACCGAGGTCTCCGGGGGCCACCGCGGTCAGCGGTGGTGGCGGGTGATGTGCCTGACGGGTGTGGACTACTTCTCCACCCTCGGCTATCAGCCCGGCATCGCCGCACTCGCCGCCGGGCTGCTGTCCCCCATCGCCACCCTGGTGCTCGTGGCCGTCACCCTGGCCGGCGCGCTGCCGGTCTACCGGCGCGTCGCGCAGGAGAGCCCGCACGGCGAGGGGTCCATCGCGATGCTGGAGCGGCTGCTGACCTTCTGGAAGGGCAAGCTGTTCGTCCTGACGCTGCTGGGGTTCGCCGCCACCGACTTCCTGATCACCATCACCCTCTCCGCGGCCGACGCCTCCACCCACCTGGTCGAGAACCCGCACTTCACCAGCGCTCTGCACGGCCACGAGGTCGTCATCACACTGGGCCTGGTCGCCCTCCTCGGCGCGGTCTTCCTCAAGGGCTTCACGGAGGCCATCGGGGTGGCGGTGGTCCTGGTCGGCGTCTATCTGGTGCTCAACGCGGTGGTGGTCCTGGTCGGCCTGTGGCATGTGGCCACCGCCTCGCACGTGGTCACCGACTGGTCCCAGGCGCTCACCGCCGAGCACGGCAATCCGCTCGTCATGGTCGGTCTGGCGCTGGTGGTGTTCCCCAAGCTGGCGCTCGGCCTGTCCGGCTTCGAGACCGGCGTGGCCGTCATGCCCCACGTCGACGGCGGCCCCGGTGACACCGAGGAGCGGCCCGTGGGGCGGATCCGGGACACGAAGAAGCTGCTCACCACCGCCGCGGTGATCATGAGCGTCTTCCTGATCGCCAGCAGTTTCATCACCACCCTCCTCATCCCCCAGGACGAGTTCAAGGACGGCGGCCAGGCCAACGGCCGCGCGCTCGCCTTCCTGGCGCACCAGTACCTGGGCTCCGCTTTCGGCAGCGTCTACGACGCCGCGACCGTCGGCATCCTGTGGTTCGCCGGCGCCTCGGCCATGGCCGGACTGCTCAACCTCATGCCGCGCTATCTGCCCCGCTACGGCATGGCGCCGCACTGGGCCCGTGCCGTGCGCCCCATGGTCATCGTCTTCATCCTCGTCGCCTTCCTGGTCACCTGGATCTTCGACGCCGATGTCGACGCCCAGGGCGGTGCCTACGCCACCGGGGTGCTGGTCCTGATGACCTCCGCCGCGATCGCCGTCACCATCGCCGCTCGGCGCGCCGGGCAGCGCGGCTGGACCATCGGCTTCGGCGTCATCTCCGCCGTCTTCGGGTACACGACCGCGGTCAATGTCGTGGAGCGGCCCGACGGTGTGAAGATCGGCGCCTGTTTCATCGCGGGCATCATGGCCGTCTCCCTGCTGTCCCGGCTGGCCCGCGCCTTCGAGCTGCGCGTCACCGACGTGGATCTGGACCCCATGGCCGAGCGGTTCGTCCGCGACACCGCCACCCGCCGGATGCGGTTCATCGCCAACGAGCCCGACAGCCGTGACGCGGCCGAGTACCGCGACAAGATCCAGCAGATCCGGGCGGACAACGACATCCCCGTCGAGGAGGACTTCGTCTTCGTCGAGGTCACCGTCCGCGACCCCTCCGACTTCGAATCGGCGCTGCGCGTCCGGGGCGAGGTGCTGCACGGGCGCTACCGGGTGCTCACCCTCGACGGCTCCAGCATCCCCAACTCGCTGGCCGCGCTGCTGCTGCAGGTGCGGGATCTGACCGGGTGCCGGCCGCACATCTACTTCGAGTGGACCGAAGGCAGCCCCTTCGCCCAGTTCCTGCGGTTCTTCCTGTTCGGCCAGGGCGAGGTCGCCCCGGTCACCCGCGAGGTGCTCCGCGAGGCGGAACCCGACCGGGCCCGCCGCCCGCACGTGCACGTCGGCTGAACCGCAGGCGTGACATTAGTGTGCGCCACACAGTATCGTGTGAGGTGTGTCCGTAGAAGAACTGACCCTTGCCCAGGCTCAGGAACTGCGCCGCGGAACGGTCGTGCTGGCCTGTCTGGCGCTGCTCCGGAAGCCGAGTTATGGCTATGCGCTCTTGGAGACGCTGAACGACGCGGGGGTTACCGTCGACGGCAACACCTTGTACCCCCTGCTGCGCCGGCTGGAGAAACAGGGCCTGCTCACCAGCGAATGGAACACCGACGAGTCCAGGCCGCGAAAGTTCTACCAGGTCAGCCCCGACGGTTCCCAAGTGCGCACCGGCCTGGTGCGCGAGTGGCAGGACCTTGTCTCCTCGATTTCACGACTCACCAAGGAGAGCGGATGAGTACGAGCGTGCTCACTGAGCGGTATGTGCATGAAGTGGTCCGGCGGCTCCCGCCCGACCAGCGGGACGACATCGCCGAAGAGCTGCGCGCCACGATCGCCGACACCGTCGAGGGGCGCGGCCAGGCCGACCCGCGGGTGGCGGAGCGCGAGGTGCTCAGCGAGCTGGGCGACCCGGTCCGCTACGCCGCCCGTTACACGGACCGGCCGCTCGCGTTAATCGGCCCCGACCTCTATCCGACGTACATCCGGCTGCTCGTCACCCTGCTGTGCACCGTGCTGCCGGCGGTCACCTTCGGGCTCGTCGTGCTGGACGTCCTGGACGACGACGACCTCGGCTCGGCCATAGGCACCGGCATCGGCACGTTGTTCACGCTCGGCTGCCAGGTGATCGCCGTGCTCACCGTGGTGTTCGCCGTGACGGAGCGGGTCCGCCACCGCAAGGGCGTGGTCGACGCCGCCACCTGGACACCCGACGACCTGCCCGAGGTCCGGCAGCCGGACAAGGGCGGCGTCGCGGCCGGCGCCGCGGCGGTGTGGTACGGGCTGCTGTTCGGGCTGATCATCTGGCAGCACACCGCCGATCCCTACCGGGCGGACGGTTCGGGCGGGGACACCAAGCGGATCGAGGTGCTGGACCCGGGTCTGTGGTCGGGCTGGGTGTGGCCGATGCTCGCCGGGCTCGCCGGGCTCGTGGTGGTCCAGCTGGCCCGGGTGGCCGCGCGTGGCTGGACCGTCTCCCTGGCCGCCGGGAACGCCGTCGCCCAGGCGATGTTCACGCTCCCGCTGGCCTGGGTGTTCTACCGGAAAATCGTCTTCAACCCGGACTTCCTCGCGGACGCCGACACCCTGTGGTCGTCAACCGACCAGGCCTATGCCGGCACGGCGCTGATCGTGCTCGCCCTGGGCGTGAGCGGAGTGTTCAAGAGCTTCCGCGCGGCGCGTGGGTGATGCTCGCCCCGGCCAGCGACTCCCTGATCCGGTTCCGGTCGATCTTGCCGGTGGAGGTCCTGGGCAGCGGGTCGGCCACCGCCTCGATGACGCTGGGGATGGCCGCCCGCACGGTGCGCTCCGCGCAGTACTGCCGCAGGGCCAGCACCCCCACGGAGCCCGGCTCGGCGAGGCGCAGCCGGGCGTGCAGACGGTGTCCCGCCACCGGATCGGGGATCGCGACGACGGCGGCCTCGACGACCGCGGGGTGGTCCAGCAGGATGGACTCCACCTGCTGGGTGCTCACCTGGAAGCCCCGTACCTTCACCATGAAGTCGGTGCGCCCGAGGATGCTGAGGGAGCCGTCCTCGTGCCGGGTGGCGATGTCGCCGCTGCGGTAGTAGACGAGGCCGGGCGCGCCGTCAGGGTGCGGGCCGAACTTCTCGCCGCTGGGCACATTCGCGTACCCCGTGGTCTGGAAGGGCGTGTTGACGAGCAGTTCGCCCTGTCCCGGGCCGGTCAGCGCGCGGCCCCTCTCGCCGATGATCAGCCAGCTGACACCCGGCAGCGGGCGGCCGATCGGCAGCGGGGTGGGGATGGGCCGGGCGCGGTCCACCTCGTACAGAAAGCTGTTGTTCGTCTCGGTGCAGCCGTAGTTGTTGTACCAGCGGGCCTTCGGGAAGACCGTGAAGAGCCCGGCCAGCGCCCGCGCGGGCATGCTGTCACCGGCGAACACGAGGTGCTCGGGCCCGGTCAGCGGCTCTTCGCCGGCCGCCGCCTCCACGAGCAGCTGGAACAGCAGCGGTACGCCCTGGATGAGTGAGACGCGGTGGTCCGCTACCAGGTCGCGCAGATAGCCCGGTGAGGCGCCCCGGTCGGGGTCGACCAGGACGACGGTGCCGCCGTACGCCAGGGTGGTCCACACATCCAGCAGACACAGGTCGAAGTTGAGCGGCGCGTAGTTGAGTACGGCCGTGCCCGGCGTGATCCGGAAGGTCTCGGCCCCCCACGCGGTGAACCGGGTGACCGCCCCGAACGACAGCGGCACGATCTTCGGAAGGCCGGTCGAGCCGGAGGTGGTGAGCATGAAGCCGATGGCCTCGTCGTCGACCGGTGCCGGCGGCGGTCCCGCGGCGCTCCCGGACTCCGCGTGCGGATCCACCACCCGGTCGATCAGCGGGCCGGCGGCCAGGCCGAGGACGACGCCGCATCCCGCCTGCTCGTACAGCTCCCTGGCCGGAGTGTCGGGGAGTTCGTGGGACGGCAGCAGAAAGCGGCGGCCGGCCATCAGAGCGCCCAGCACCAGGGCCACCGCCTCGGGTGACTTGCGCACCCGCAGGCCCACCGGGCGGGTGGCGTCTGGGGCGGCGGTCTCCAGCTGGGCGCGGGACCGGCAGGCCATGGCGTACAGCTCGGCGTAGCCGATCGCGCGGTCCTCCCAGATCAGCGCGGGTGCGGCGGGCCGGGTGGCCGCATGCTGGGCGAACCTCGTGACGAAGGTGTGGGTCATATGTGTCCCTCCCCGGCCGCCGCGCGCTCGGCCGTGGCCAGGATGGTGCCGACCGAGCGGAAGTTCCTGGTGGTCAGCTCCGTGTCGGGGACCACGATGCGATGGCGGTCCGCCAGCCATTCGGCGATCCGCAGCACACCGAGGCTGTCGATCACGGCGGTGGCCAGCAGGTCGTACTCCGCGTCGAGTTCGGCCGCGTCGACGCCGGGCAGAAAGCGCTCGACGACGAAAGCGGCGATGTCGTCCTCGGAGACGGCGGGTGCGGTCGCCGGTACCGTCGCCGGCGCGGGGTGGGGTTGCGCGGACATGGTTTTTGCCTCCACTGGTTCCTGATGTCCTCACACCTCGATGAGTGTGCAGAACCAGTGCATGCCCGGCGCTGCGACACCCACCAGTGCCACGAGGTCCCCCGGCGCCACCTCGCCTGCCTCGATATGGCGCCGCAGACAGATCAGCTGGTCGGCGGCGCCCATGTGGCCGAGCTCACGGGCGAGTTCGGCGTTGGTGCGCTCGACGGGGAGGCCGACCGCGTCGGCGGCCTCGCGGATCGCCTGCTGGTTGTCGTTGAGGTAGATGAGACGGCACAGCTGGGTCCGGTCCTTGCCGGCGCGCGCGAGGGCCTGGTCGACCACGTCCGCGATCCGTCCGCTGATCTCCTTCATGAACGCCTGGAAGCGCCCGGGGTCGCGGTCGAAGTGGCGGAAGATCCCGACCATCGGGTCCGCGTGCAGATCGCCGCGGCCCGCGGGCGGTACGGGAGCGGCGGAGCCGCCGAACTCGATGCGGAAGAAATCCGCGTACTCGGGGTGGGTGAAGTGGGCGGAGGACAGCCGGCGCAGGCGTGGGTGCCCGCGCCGCAGCACGGCGGCGACGGCGCCGTCGCTGGCGATCGCCCCGTTGAAGTCCATCCTGTTGGTGTGCGCCTCGCTGGCCACGTTGACGAGGACCACCAGCACGGTGTCGGTGTCGGCCGAAAGCGCCATCGCGCCGGCCGCGTGGTCCAGCGCCACCGACCAGGCGGCGCACACCTGGGTGCACAGCACGGTGGGGGTGCCGTACGCGCCCAGCGCGCGGGCCACGGCGGCCGAGGAGTCCCAGCCCAGGTATTCGGGGACGTCGGAGTGGCCGACGACGATCAGGTCGATGTCGACGATGTCGAGGTCCGCGTCTGCCAGCGCCTCGCGGGCCGCCTCGGCGGCGAGGTCGGTGGCGGTGACCCCGTCGGCCACCCGGTGGTATGTCCGGTACCCCAGGGCGCCGACGGTCTCGGGGTCGGGCACATACGCACCGGCCGTCTCGGCCACTCCCCGTCGCTCCCCGAAGGACGTACCCGTCGCGACGATGCCCATCTCCACTGAAGTGGCCACATGTTGTCCCTTCGCTCCCACGGTGGGTGTTCACCGCTGCAGGGTCGAGCCCCCGGCGTGCGGGGGAACGGGTTCGGGTTCGGACGGCCGGCCGGCCGCCGGGGGCGGGGCCGGAAGTTCGACCACCTCGGCCAGCGGGATGTCCAGGACGCTCAGCCGGCGCCGGGCGCCGTGCAGCGCGATCGCCAGCAGGGCCATGGCCACGGCCAGGATCAGCACGGCCGCCTCCACCCCCAGGGCGTCGGCGAGGACACCGGCCGCCAGCGGCCCGATCCACTGCAGTGCCTGGAAGAAGAACTGGCCGGTCGCGGCGGTTCTGCCCAGATAGGCGTCGGGGACCAGCCGTACCTCGTACGACTCGATGACGACGTTCATCGGCACCATGGCGGCCATACCGGCCATCAGGACCAGACCGATCTGCCACGGCTCGGGCACCAGCGCCACGACGGCGAAGGTGGCCACGAAGACCCAGGCGGAGAGCAGCAGCACCCGCCGCGCGCCCAGCCTGCGCATCAGCCAGGGTCCGGCGACGGCCCCGATGACACCGCCGGCCACCGCGAGCGAGGTGGCGACCCCGACCGCGGTCGGCCCGCCGCCGCGGTGCCGCACCAGCACGACGAACAGCAGGGTGAGCCCTTGTGCCACGGTGTTGAGCAGGGCCCCCCACGCGAGGGTGAAGACGAGGTAGTCGCTGCGTCTGATCAGGCGCAGACCGTCCCTCATGTCCTCGGCCAGACCGGTCCGCCGCTCGCCGTCGGTGTGCCGGTCCGGGCCGAGGGGGCGGCGGATGAACAGCGAGCTCAGGGTGATGAAGACGAAGGAGACGGCGTCGAAGAGGAAGGGGATCCAGCGGGCCATGGAGTACAGCAGGCCCCCGAGGGGGGCGCCGACGAGCTGCACGAGCATGTCGCGGCCCATGCCCTGCGCCGTCGCGGTGGCGATCTGCTCCTTGGGAACGATCCGGCGCAGCACCGGTGTCGAGACGCCGACCTTCAGCCCGGCGGCCAACCCGCTGACCAGGGCCAGCGCGTCGAGCCCCAGGACCGGCGGGTCACCCCGGTAGACCAGCAGGGCGACGGCGGCCATCGCCACCGCCTCGACCAGGGGGACCAGGCACAGGATGGCGCGGCGCGACACACGGTCCGCGAGCGCTCCGCCCACGGCGAGGGTGCCGAGTTTGCCGAGCATGTGCAGCACGGTGATGGTGCCGGCCTGGGTCGCGGACCCGGTGGCGTAGAGCATGAGCAGGGGGAAGGCGAGCGTGGAGACGCTGGTGCCCAGTGTGGACAGGCCGTTTCCGGACCACCAGTACAGGTAGTCGCGGTTGCGCCACAGCGACGACGGCCGCTGTGGGCCGCTTTCCGTCTCCTCGGGACGTGACCGCGCCATCGTCTCCGCCCCCCCGTTCGTTCGCCGTCTCGCCCGTCCGCACTCCGAACCACCGTTGTGGATCTCGCCGAGCATGCTGGTCGATGCGCATCGGTGTGGGCCAGGCAGCGCACCGGCAATTCACGGGGGAGATTTGCCGCTCACCGAGGGGAGCGGCCGTGTGACGAAGAAAGAATGTTTAAAGAGCGCGCAATGTCGGGATGTCCACTTCCAGCCGCATTGGCAGAGTTGTCAACTAGTGGACAGTTGGCGCTTTCATGTCAAGGTTACCACTCCCACTCGGCCGAGTTGTCGAGTAGGGTCCGGTTCTTGCCACACCGCGGCACACCTCGGTCTCCTTGCTGTTCAACGGGGACATTGTCATTGCGTGCGAGTGACTTTTCGGGTCCTTGAGCATGCACAAACGGGGAAGCAAGGGGGTCCGATGAGGGTCGATTGCGCCAGGCTCAGATTGACGAGGTGGCGCACCGTACGGGATGCGCGTGGGCAGCGCATGTCTCATCGCAAAGGGGGACTCACTCAATGGTGATTCCGAATCAATTCATGTCGTTCGACGGAACCGACATTCATCAGCTGCGCGACTTTCTGCTCAGCCAACGCCGAATCTCCGGCTGGACCCAAGAGGAGCTGTCCGAGCGCTCCGGGGTCAGTGTGCGGACGATCCGCAACCTGGAGACCGGCTCCAACACCAATCCGCGCAGAACCTCGGTGGCGCTGCTGCTCAGCGCCTTGGGCGCGGCGCCCGCCGCGCCGGCCGAGGCGGTGCCCTGGGGCGCGGACGACATGGCGGCGCTGCCCGAGCAGCGCCCGGAGGCGTACCGCGGCCGCCCGTCGGAGCCCTCGCCGTGGCACGGCCCCCGCCCCCTCGGCGATCCGTTAGTGGGCAGACAGCTCGATATGCGCCATGTTCTGGCCTCCGCGCAGCGCAGCCGGCTGGTCGTGCTCACCGGACCGGGCGGTGTGGGCAAGACGCGGCTGGCCCTCGCGGCGGCGTCCCGGCTGCGCCCGCTGTTCCGCGGCGGAGTCGCCGTCGTCGAGTTGCGCGACTGCCCGCCCGAACATCTCGACCCCGCACACGCACGCGCCGAGTTGACGCGCGTCACACGGGATTTCACGGGCGAATCCGGACATGCGCTCGCGGGCGCGCGCGGCGGCCGACGGCTGCTGGTGCTCGACGGCGCCGAGCATGTCGCACAACAGACCGCGCGCGCCGCACGGCAGTTGCTCGACGAACATCCCGGCCTGCATCTGCTGGTGACCTCGCGCCGTGCGCTGGCCGCCAGCGCGGCCGAGACCTGGGAGGTCGAGCCGCTGCGCGTGGACGGCCCCAAGGGCCGCGACATGCCCGTGCCGAGCGCGGTGGAGCTCCTGCTGCGCCGGGTGCAGGCCGGCCTGCCGACCTTGGATCTCGCCCATCACCTCCCGCTGGTCACCACGTTGTGCCGGCTCCTCGACGGCGTACCGCTGGCCATCGAGATCGCCGCACAGCGGCTCCGATCGCTCCCGCTGACCTCTCTCCTCCAGGAAGACACGCTCTTCCACCTGCTCGGCCAGGCCGACACGGGGGGCCTGAGCGCGCATCGCACACTGTCCGACAGCGTGCGGTGGAGTTACGACCTGCTCCCCGCGCCACACCGTGAACTGCTGCGCGACCTGGTCGCCCTGCCGGACGGCTTCTCGCTGGACGACGTGCTGACGGCGCAGCCCAGCCGCCGCCCGGAGATGGTGCGGGTGGCCCATCTGCTGGCCGAACTCGCGGACGCCTCGCTGGTCCAGACCCACCGGGAGCGGCAGTACACCTACCGCATCCACGCGCTGGTGCGGCACGTCGTGACGCAGCTGGAACGACGCCCCCAGAACTCCGCCGCCTGACCGGCGGCCGGCCCCCTTCAGCCCTCCGCCGTTCCGGCGGCTGCCTTGACGGCCCGGAGCGAGAAGTACTCCGGGCCGTCGAGGCGGGCGAACATCAGCTCCTCCAGCCAGGGCAGCAGGCTCATCTCCAGCTCGGCCGTGGGGTCGAGCCGGCCCAGCAGCCGTTGCAGGACGAGGACCAGCCATCCGGTGCCCCGGGCCGAGGCCCGCTCCCGCGTGAACGAGTACAGCCAGGTGTACAGGCAAGAGGCGGCCGCGTGGTGGACGCAGTGCTCCGCTGCCCGGTCCTGTCCCTCGGTCGTCCCCGCGTCGAGCGACTCGGCGGCGATCCGGGTGTAGAAGGCCGCCCGGCGGGCCGACAGCGCGTCAAGGACCTTCAGGAGGGCGTCGGCCTCGGACCCCGGCAGCTCGCGCTCCGCGATCAGGCGCGCCTCGGCCACCGCCGGGCCCCAGCCCCGGGTGATCTCGTCCTCGGTGGCGTTGGTCAGCCGCAGCGCCCGGCCTGAGGGCTGCCACACCGGGGCCTCCTGGGACCAGTCGAAGAGCTGACGCAGCACACCGTCCTGGCCGGGGGCGGGACGGTCGGCCACCCGGGCCACGGTGGGCAGCTGCGAGGCGATGCCATGGAGGTTGACATGGGTGGTGCCCTCGAAGACGCTCGCGATCGCGTGGTCGCGCTGGAGCTTCTGGAAGGCACCGGCGGCCACGCCCTCGCGCAGATAGCCGCGGGCCCCCAGGACCCGGGCGGCCTCCTGCACGACCTCCTCCCCCAGCGTCGGCACCAGGTACTTGACCACCGAGGACCACAGGCTGAGCCGGGACGGGACGACCGACAGCGCGCGTGCCACCGGCAGCGTGGTGCACTCGGCGATCAGCAGGTCGAGGTGCGAGCGCACCAGGTGGCGCCGGATGACGGGGATGCGGTAGATCTCCTGCCCGTACAGCACCCGCTCGCGCGCGTGGCGCAGTGCGATCCGCAGCACCGAGTCCATGGTGCCGAGTGACAGCGCGCCGATGGCGGTGCGGGTGATCTGCAGCACCTGGAGGATCTGGGCCAGACCCGCGCCGGGGCGGCCGAGCAGCGCGCCGGCCGGCACCTCGGTGTCCCGGAAGGTGATCCCGCTCAGATCGTGGCCGCGCAGGCCCACCGTCCGGACGAAGGGGTGGTTGTCCCAGCTCCCGGCCGCAAGGCGCCGCTTGTCGACCAGCAGCAGGGACGGGCCGGCGCCCTCGACGGCCGCGTAGACGCTGAGGAAACGGCCCCGGGTGGCGTTGCCCACCGGCCACTTCTCCCCGGTGAGCACATACCCGTCGCCGTGCGGCGACGCGGTCGTCTCGTTGGTCCCCAGGTCGCTGCCGTGGTCCGGTTCGGACACCGCGAAACACGCCAGCTCCCCGTCGAGGACGCCTCGCGCCACCAGGGCCCGCTGCTCCTCCTCGCCCCACAGCCACACCGGGTTGACGCCGAGGAGCGCCGAGCCGAACATCACCGCGACAGTCAGATTGCGGCGCGAGAGCGCACGGGTCAGCAGGACCAGCTGCTCCAGGTTGCGCAGCCGGCCGCCGAACTCCTCGGGCACCAGATAGCCGCTGAACCCCCAGGACCGGACCAGGTCCACCGCGCCCGGGGGCAGCGCGCCCAGCTCCTCGTGCTCGACCGTCTCCGCGTGGCTGAACGGATGGCCGGGTGCCGCCGGATCGCCGAGCACCCGCTCGAACTCCGCGGCCAGCGCGTAGGAAGGGCGGTCGGAAACCTGGCCGGTCATGCCGTGGGGGCGTCGGCGCCGTAGCGGGCGAAGAGGGCGGTGAGCTCCTCCTCGTCGGGAAGGTGGGCCCGGTCGCTCGCCACTTCGGTGGCGACGAACTCGATCACGTCCTTGACGCGCTCCAGTTTCATGGTCTCCTCCGGGGTCAGCGCCCGGAGGCCGTACAGGTCCTCCAGGTTGTAGCCGAGTTCCGCGAGCACGAGGGAGTGGAAGCCGAGATCGCCGACGAGACGGTGGTCGAGCTCGACCTGGTCGAGTTTGCGCGGGGCCACCAGCCGGACCATGCCGCACACCACGGCGGAGACGGCCTCGGCGCCGACGGCGGCAGGAGTGTGAGTCATGTTTCCGACGGTAAGCCCGGCCGCGGGCCCCTCCCAGGCAACGGGCCCGGCAAGCACACGGCAACTCGGCGTGAGGGACACCGGCAGCGCCGACATACCGCTCAGGAAGTTGGAGTACACATACCGCGGCGGGCCCGCGGGCTCGGCCTCGGCGACCAGGTCCCGCAGGCTCTCCAGAAGGGCCGTCAGCTCGGCGCGGGCCAGGAAGGCGCCGAGGCAGAAGTGCGAGCCGTGCGCGAACGACAGGTGTTTGTTGGGGGTGCGGGACAGGTCGAAGTCGTCCGGCCGGTCGAAGACCCGCTCGTCGCGGTTGGCGGAGGCCAGCCAGGTGACCACGATGTCGCCCTCCTCGACGAACCGGTCGTCGAGGAGGACGTCCCGGGTCGCGGTCCGGCCGCTGTGCAGGGCCGGGGTGGTCCAGCGCAGCACCTCCTCGACGGCCGAGGCGGTGGTGACCCGGCCGGACTTGAGGGCCTGCCACTGGTCCTCGTGCTCCATCAGCGCCCGCAGGCCGCCGACCATCGCGAAGCGGGTCGTCTCGTGTCCGCCCATGATGATGCTGTAGCAGTTGAAGACGATCTCCTCGTGGGTCAGCGGCCGGCCGTCGATCTCCTTGGTCACCAGGAGGCTGACCACGTCGTCGTACGGTTTGGCGCGGCGCTGTGCGGCCAGTTCCGAGAAGTACAGCAGCAGGCCGTTGCGGGACGCCCAGGTGGCCTCCTCGGTGGGCGCGCCGTCCGCCGAGGACAGCGCACCGGAGGTGAGGTCGATGATGTGCTGCCGCTCCCCGGCCGGGACACCGAGCAGATCGCAGATGGCGGCGAGCGGGATGTGCGCGGCCACATCGGCGGCGAAGTCCACCTCGCCGCGCTCCACCGCCTCCTTCACCAGCGCGCGCGTGCCGCGCCGCACGCTGTCGACCACCACATCGAGGGAGCGCGGCGAGAACGGCTTCAGCAGGGCGCTGCGCAGCGCCTGGTGCGGTCTGCCGTCGGTGACGGCGAGCATCTGCCCGGCCGCCGAGTCGCCGCCCGCGAGCAGGGTGTCGAGCACATTGCCGCGCTCGGAGGTGAAGGTCTCGCTGTCGCCCAGCACCGAGACCACATCGGCGTAGCCGGTCACCGCCCAGAACCCGGGGCCGCGCGCGGTCTCGGGCTGCCAGTGCACGGGGGCCTCGGCGCGCAGCCGGCGCCACAGCGGCCCCAGGTCGTGGTGGGCGTGCAGCAGCGGATCGGCCAGATCCAGCTGGTCGAGCGGTTGCGGGGCGAGGGCCCGGCGGGTGTCCATGGCTGTTTCCTCAGGCTCGGTGGCGGGACGCTGGGGAGGGTGTCCTCAGCCCAGTGGCTTGGTCGGGCCGGGGAAGAAGGCGGTGGTCGCCCCGGCGGTCTCGGCCCCGTCCACCACGAACTGCTGGCCCGATACGAACGACGCCTGTGGGGAGGCCAGGAAGTGGAAGACGTCCGCGATCTCCTCGGGGAGGGCGTGGCGGCGGGCCGGGATGCGCTCGTTGACCTCGTCGAGCATGGCGTCGGTGTACTCGGCGCGCTGCATGGGGGTCAGTACGGCGCCGGGCGCCACACAGGCGGTCCTGATGAGGGGGGCCAGCTCGATGGCGAAGGTCTGGCACAGCGAGGCCACCCCGGCCTTGCTGGCGTTGTAGTCCGCGTACAGCGGATAGCCGCGGGAGCCGTTGACCGACGCGGTGGCGAGCAGCACGCCCTCGCCCCGGCGCAGCATGTGCGGGACGGCGTGGCGCCACAGGGCGAGGACACCCATCAGGTTGACGTCCAGGGTGCGCCGCGCCTCGTCCTCGGTGAGGTCGAGGATGCCGTGGCGGACGCTGATGCCGGCGTTGGCGATGACGACGTCGATACGGCCGCGCTCGGCGTGCACCTGGTCGACCACGGCGCGGACGCCCGACCAGTCGGCGACGTCCAGCTCGACCCAGCGGAGGTGGCCCCCGTCCTCGCGGGGGCCGTCCACCGTGCCGGGGGCGGGCGGCTGGAGGTCGAGGTTGACCACGTAGTCGCCGGAGCGGGCGAACCTCTCGGCGGTGGCGT
This sequence comes from Streptomyces sp. NPDC007917, assembly GCF_042959105.1. NCBI lineage: Bacteria > Bacillati > Actinomycetota > Actinomycetes > Kitasatosporales > Streptomycetaceae > Streptomyces > Streptomyces sp. NPDC007917. The sequence goes on along the minus strand of NZ_JBIBKK010000003.1, from coordinate 626,896 downwards.
GGCCGATTCCGCTGGACGCGCCGGACACGATGACGGTGCGCATGGGGTGTGGCTGCCTTTCCTCGGGAGGCCGCGGGGCGGGGCCGGGGCCGGGCTCAGACGATGACACGGGGGTGCTCCAGGGCGTATCCGCTGAGGTTGCGCCGGAGATTGCGGCTGACGGTCAGCTTCTTGAGCCAGCGGTCGGTGCCGTCGTACCGCGGGGTGAAGGGGCGGCGGCCGTGCACGGCGCGGTAGTTGTCCACGATCAGCAGCGATCCCGGGCCCACCGCGATGTCCCGCTGGACACGCCGCAGTTCGTCCATGAGCCGGTCCAGCGCGGCCGCCGCCTCGTTGTCCCCGGGGCCCACGCGCATGAAGGGGCGGTCGATGCGCAGATACGGATTGAGCCGGTCGCCGAAGAGCACGGCGGTGGGCACGGGCCGGTCCGTCATGGCGTACAGCCTGGCCAGCGCGGGGTGGCGGGGCGCGGACGCCTCCAGCTGCCGGATGTGTTCGGTGTCCGGCAGGATGTGGAAGCGCTCCTCGGCGAGGACGGTGCGGTCGTGGTCGCTCAGCCGGACGTCGCGGACGGAGGACACGACGGTCGGCACCCGGTCCCGGTTGCGCAGGCCGAACAGCAGCAGGTAGTCACAGCGGTTGGGGTGGAACCCGTCCTCGGTGTGGAACTCCAGCAGGCTCTCGCTGCCGTAGCCGCTCTGGCGCCGCTCGTCGCCGCGGATCGGCAGGATGTTCTGGATGATGCGGCCCTCCTGGAGGGTCACCCAGCCGAACGGGTCGCCCAGCACCAGCCCGCACAGCGCCAGCCACAGCTCCTGGGCCCTGGCCGCCTCGCCGGCGATGGCCTCGCGCCAGTGGCCGGGGGTGGGGCCGAGCCGTTCGTCGTCCACCGGGAAGCCGTGCACCAGGCACGCGGCGGTGGACTCGGTGCGGCGGTAGGAGAGGAGGAAGCCGCGCAGCCCGGCGGGCAGCAGCTCCTCCGCCGCGTGGCCGCCGTCATAGAACTCCGGCAGGTCGGGCGCCGGGTGGGTGTCCGCGAGCCGTGCCACGGCGGCCCGCAGCTCGGCGGCCTCCCGGGCGTCGAGGTGGTATTCGAGGGGGATGTCGGGGCTGCCGGGGACCGGGTCGGCCGCCCCCGGGCGGAGGGCGCGGGCAGCGGGGTACGTGCTTGTCATGTCGATGGTCCTCCACCGGGTCGTGACCGCTCGGGTCGTCCGTCGTTCGGTCCTGTGCGGCCCGCGCACCGCTGCCGGGCCGCGTGGTGGTGCCCCACGGAGCCGACCGAGCAGGGTCCCGGCCGTGTTGGCCCAGTGGTCGTGCGATCGAAGTGTTCGGCCACCGCCTGGGGTTCAGACCGGCTCCTGCCAGTCCTCGGCGAAGGCGTCGAGTTCGTGCTGGTCGAGGGTGATCAGCGGCTCTTCCGGGTCGGCCGCGTCGATGGCCGGATGCGTGTCCGCCCCGGTGTCCGGAGCGAGTTCCTTGACCGCGGCGGCGAGCGCGGCGACGGTCTTGTGGGTGAACACATCGCGCGGCGCCATGTCCAGGCCGTCCGCGTGGGCCAGGGTGACGAGCTTGACCGAGCTGATCGAGTCGCCGCCGAGGTCGAAGAAGCTGTCGTCGATGCCGACCCGCTCGACGCCGAGCGCCTGCGCGAACAGCGCGCACAGCCGCTCCTCACGGGCGGTGCGGGGCGCCCGGCCGGCGGGGGTGCCGGAGAAGTCGGGCGCGGGCAGGGCCGCCCGGTCGAACTTGCCGCTCGGTGTGACCGGCAGCCGGTCGAGGACGACGACGGCCGCCGGCACCATGTGGTCGGGCAGGGCGGCGGCGACCCGGCCGCGCAGGGCCGCCGGTTCCGGCCGGGCGTCGGGGGCCGGGGAGACGTACGCCACCAGCCGCCGGCCGGCCGGGTCCTCGCGGGCGACCACGACCGCCTGGGCGACCGTGGGGTCATCGGCCAGCACCGTCTCGATCTCGCCGGGCTCGATCCGGAAGCCGCGCACCTTGACCTGCTGGTCCGCCCGGCCCAGGTACCGCAGGGCGCCGTGCGGGGTACGGCGCGCCAGATCGCCGGTGCGGTACATCCGCGAGCCGGCCGGGCCGTAGGGGTCGGCCACGAACCGCTCCGCGGTGAGCCGGGCCCGGCCCAGGTAGCCGCGCGCCAGCCCCTCGCCCGCCAGATACAGCTCGCCCGGCGCTCCGACCGGCACCGGCCGCAGGGCGCCGTCCAGCAGGTAGACCCGCGCCCCCGTGACCGGGTCGCCGAGCGGCGGTCTGGTCCGGCCCGCCAGCGGGCGGCTCATCGTGGCCATGACGGTCGCCTCGGTCGGTCCGTAGGCGTTGACCATGCGGCGCCCCGCCGACCAGCGTTCGACCAGCTCGGGCGGGCATGCCTCGCCGCCCACGACGAGGGTGACACCGGCCGGCAGACCGTCCTCGGGCAGCACGGCGAGCGAGGAGGGCGGCAGCAGCAGCGTGGTCACGCCGTGCCGGGCCACGGTGGCCGCCAGGGCCGGGCCGGGCAGCAGTTCGTCGGCGGGCGCGACGACCGCGCTCGCCCCGGTCAGCAGGGCGGTCGTCAGCTCCCACACGGAGGCGTCGAAGCTCGGCGAGGCGAACAGCAGCACCCGCTCATCCGCGCGCGGTCGCAGGCCCCGGCGCTGCTGGGCGACCAGGGCGGCGATGCCGCGGTGGGGCACCAGCACACCCTTGGGGCGGCCGGTGGATCCGGAGGTGTAGATGAGATACGCGGTGTTCTCGGGCCGCAGCGGCGCCACCCGGTCGGCGTCGGTCAGGTCCTCATCCGAAGATCCGGCGGTCAACTCACCCTTGAAATCGGCCACTTGTCCCAGGGTGTCCGCATCGTCCAGACACAGGGTCCGTCCGGCGCCCGCCTCGGCCATCGCCCCGGCCGCCTCGGCGGTGGTCAGGACGAGGGCGGGCCGAGCATCGGCGACGACCTGGCGCAGCCGCTCGGGTGGGTATCCGAGGTCCAGCGGCAGATAGCCGGCGCCGGCCTTGAGGACGGCCACGACGGCGAGGACGGAGCGGGCCGACTTGGGGACGGCGACCGCGACGGTGTCCTCGGGCCCGATGCCCTGGGCCGCCAGTGCCCGGGCCAGCCGGTTGGCCCGCGCGTTGAGGTCGGCGTAGCTGACGGCCAGCGACCCTTCGTACACCGCGACGGCCTCGGGCCGGGCGCGGACCCGCTCCTCGAAGAGCTCGGGGAACGTTCGCGCGGCGGGGTGCGACGGGCCGTCGGCGGCGGCGCGGAACCGCTTGTGCTCCCCCGCCGTGAGCAGGTCGAGACGGCCCAGCGGCGATGCCGGGTCGGCCACGAAGCCGTCGAGGACCTTGCCCACCCGGGTGAGCAGGGCCTGGCCCTCCTCGGCGGTGAACAGGTCGGCGCGGTAGCTGAGTTCGAGGCTCAGGCGCTCGCCCGGCACCACGACCAGGCTGAGCGGATAGTGGGTGGCGCCGGGCACGGGCCGGTCGTCGACGGAAATCCGCAGCCCGGGGATGTGTTTTTGGACGGCTTCCCCGTCGACGGGGGTGTTCTCGAACCCGACGACGGTGTCGAAGAGTTCCCCGAGGCCCAGGGTCCGCTGCAGTTCGGCGAGGCCCAGATGCTGGTACGCGCCCAGCTCGGCCTGTCGGCGCTGGAGGTCGGCCAGGACGTGGACGAGGGGCCGTGCCGCATCGAGCCGCACCCGGACCGCCACGGTGTTCATGAGCAGGCCGACGATGTCCTCGGAGCCGGGCAGCTCCGGCGGGCGTCCGGCGCAGGTCGCGCCGAACACGATGTCGTCGCGGCCCAGCAGCTGGCCCAGCGCCACCGCCCATGCGCCCTGGACCACGGTGTTGAGGGTCAGGCCCGCGCTCCGTGCCGCACCGGTCAGCGCCGTGGTCCGCTCGGGGCCGAGGAGTTCGGTCGCCAGATGGGGCACGGTCGCGGTGGCGGCCTCGGCGTCCGGGGCGACGAGTGTCGGCTCCTCCAGGCCGGCCAGTTCCTCGGTCCAGGCCCGCGCCGCGCGCTCGTCGTCCTGGGCGGCGAGCCAGCGGAGGAAGTCGGCGAACTGCACGGGCGGAGGGTCCCCGGCGCTGCCGCCGTCGGCATACAGGGCGAACAGGTCGCGGAAGAACAGCGGCAGCGACCAGCCGTCCAGCAGCCCGTGGTGATACGACACCAGCAGCAGGTGGTCGTCGGCCGCGAGCCGGACCAGGGTGGCCCGCAGCAGCGGTGGCTCCGCGAGGTCGAAGCGGCGCAGCCGGTCCTCGTCGATCAGGTCGGCGAGGCGGTGGCGGCGCTCGTCCTCGGCGAGCCCGGAGAGGTCGGCCTCCCGCCAGGGCACGCTCATCTTCTCGTGCACCACCTGGACCAGACGGCCGGAGCTCAGGAGGGTGAAGGAGACCCGGAGGGCGCCGTGGCGGGCGACGACCGCCTCGACGGCCTCACGCAGCGCCTCGGGCCGCAGCGGGCCGGCAAGCCGTACGGGCGCCTGGGCCGTGTACACGTCGACGCCGTCGGCGGCGAGCACCGCGTGGAAGTGCATGCCCTGCTGCAGGGGGGTCAGTGGCAGCACATCGGCGACCCGCCGCCCGTCCTGGGCGAGCTCCGCCCGCTCGGCGTCGGAGAGCGAGACCAGCGGGCCTGCGGGCGCCCCGCCCCGACCTCGTGGTTCGTCCCGGGGGCCGGTGTTTTTGGCCACTTCCGCGAGCCGGGCGATGGTCGGGTGGAGGAAGATGTCCTTGGTGGTGATGGCCAGCTGGGCCCGGTGGGCGCGGGCCGCCAGCTGCATGGCGATGATGGAGTCGCCGCCGAGGTCGAAGAAGCTGTCGTCGACGCCGATCCGGGGGCGGCCGAGCACGTCGGTGAACACCTCGTGCAGCGCCCGCTCCCGCTCGGAGGTGGGGGCCCGGTACGCGCCCGCGGCCTGGAAGGCCGGCGCGGGCAGCGCCGCCCGGTCCACCTTGCCGTTCGGGGTGAGCGGCACGGCGTCGACCACCATCACGACCGCCGGGACCATATACGCCGGCAGCCGACGCGCCACCGCGTCGCGCAGTTCGGCAGCGTCGGGCCGGGCGCCGGGCGAGGGGCATACGTAACCCACGACGCGCCGCACACCGGACGGGTCGGTGGACACCGCCGCCACCGCCCGCGCCACCGAGGGCGCCGCGGCCAACGCGGCTTCGATCTCGCCCAGTTCGACGCGGTGGCCGCGTATCTTGACCTGGGAGTCCGCTCGCCCGCGGTACTCCACGACCCCGTCCGGGCGGCGGCGCCCCAGGTCACCGGTGCGATACATACGGGCGCCCGGCGGGCCGAACACATCGGCCACGAAACGCTCCGCCGTCGGGCCGGGCCGTCCCAGATAGCCCCGGGAGACCCCGGCGCCGGCGATGTACAGCTCGCCGACCACCCCGTCGGGCACCGGCCGCAGGAACGGGTCGAGCACATACACCCGGGCGTTGTCGGCGGGCCGGCCGATGGCGGGCCGGCCCTCGCCGTGCCAGAGCATCGCGTCGACGGTGCACTCGGCGGGGCCGTAGAGGTTGTACACCGACAGGCCGGGCACCGCGTGCAGTTCGGCCCACAGGTCCTCGGCGACCTCCTCGCCGCCGAGCGCCAGAACACCCACCCGGTGCCGCTCCCCCGACGCCTGGAACATGCCCGCGGCCAGCATCTGGCGGGCGACGGACGGTGTGGTGTCGAGGACGTCGACCGCGGCCGCCACGGCATGGTCGACCAGCGCCAGGGCGTCCTTGCGCACGGTGTCGTCGACGATGTGCAGCTCGTGGCCGGCGACCATCCACAGCAGCTGGCTGAAGGAGGCGTCGAAGCCGAGCGAGTTGGTCAGCGCCGCCCGCAGCGGTCGGCCGCCCGCCCGTGTCCGCTCCGGGTCGAAGAAGTTCGCCCGGTGGCTGTGGAACATGTTGGCCAGGTTGCGGTGCTCGACGGCGACCCCCTTGGGGCGGCCGGTGGAGCCGGAGGTGTAGATCACATACGCCAGGTGGCCGGGCAGCGGCGCGGCGGGGCGGCTGTCGGTGTCCGTGGCGGCTTCGGGCGGCGGGGCCTCGTCGACCCGCAGCGTCGGCACCCCTTCCGGCACGGCGTGCGCGGTCTCGGCGGTGGCCAGGACGAGGGCGGGTGCGGCCTCCGCGCAGATCGCCGCGATCCGCTCCGGGGGGTGCTCGGTGTCGATCGGCAGATATCCGGCCCCCGCCTTCCACACCGCCCAGATCGCCGTCACCGCGGCCGCGGTACGGGGCAGGGCGACACCCACGAGGCGGTCCGGCCCGGCGCCGTGGGCCACGAGCCGCCGGGCGAGCCGGTCGGCGTCTGCGCCCAGCCTTTCGAAGGTCAGGCTGGTGGTGGCGTCGGTGACGGCGACCGCGTGGGGGGTCGTACGGACCTGCGCCTCGAACAGCTCGGGCAGGGTCCGGTCCGGGTGCGCCACCATCCGGCCGCTCGCCGCGCCCAGGATCTCCCGCCGCTCGGCGTCGGAGCACCGCGGCAGCCGCCCGGCCGGCGCCTCGGGCCGCTCTGCGATGTCCCGGATCAGGGCGCACAGGCGTCGCAGCACCTCGTCCGCCGCCTCGCCGGTGAAGGCGTCCTCGCGGTAGTTGAGTTCGAAGCGGAGCCGGGGGCCGGGGTGGACGGCCAGGCTCAGCGGATAGTGGGTGCCCTCGAACGCGTCCTCGACGGCGTCCCGCAGCAGGGTGACGGCGAGCCCCGCCACCGAGGACCCCTGGACGGCTTCGCCGACGGGGACGTTCTCGAAGGCGACGGTGGTGTCGAAGAGTTCGGTGGCGCCGACGGCGCGCTGGATATCGGCCAGGCCCAGGTACTCGTGCCTGGTCAGGGCCGCCTGCTCGCGCTGGATGCGGACCAGCAGATCCGCCACGGGCTCGGCCGGGTCGATCCGTACCCGGGCGGGCACCGTGTTCATCATCAGGCCCACCATGCGCTCGCTGCCCGGGAGCTGGGGCGGGCGTCCGGCGACGGTGTTGCCGTAGACGACGTCACGCCGCCCGGTGAGCGCCGTCAGCAGCAGCGCCCACGCGCCCTGGACCACGGTGTTGGTGGTGAGGTCGCGCGAGCGGGCCGCGTCGGTGAGCCGGGCCGTGTCGGCCTCGGACAGTTCCGCGACGACGCGCTGCTGGCCGCGGTCGGAGGTGCCGGTGCCCGTACCGCCGCCCACCAGCGTCGGGCCGTCGAGTCCGGACAGCGCGGCCTGCCAGGCGCGTTCGGCCTCGCCGCGGTCCTGTTCGGAGAGCCAGCCGAGGTAGTCACCGAACGACGGGGCCGCCTCCAGCCGCTCGGCGGTGCCCCCGTCCCGGTAGATACGGAACAGGTCGGCGAGGACCAGGGGCAGCGACCAGCCGTCCAGCAGGATGTGGTGGTTGGTCAGTACGAGGACGTGGCGGTCGGGTGCCAGCCGCACCAGCGTGAAACGCAGCAGTGGCGGCTTGGCCATCTCGAAGCGCCGGGCGCGGTCTTCGGCCAGCAGCCGGGCGAGCCGCGCCCGGCGCTCCTCGGCGCCGTGGCCGGAGAGGTCGACCTCCTCCCACGGTGGCTCGACCGCGCGGGCGATGGCCTGGACGGCCTCGCCCGAGCGGCGCCGCAGAAACCCGGCGCGCAGGCTGGCGTGGCGGGCCGGCAGGGCGAGGCAGGAGCGGCGCAGGGCCTCGGTGTCCAGCGGCCCGGCCAGTTCCAGGGGGGTCTGCACAGTGTAGAAGTCCACCGGCTCGCCGGGCCCGCCTGTGGCGTCCCCCTCGTCGAAGAGGGCGTGGAAGAGGATGCCCTGCTGCAACGGCGAGAGCGGCAGCACCGTTTCCAGGGATGTCTGTTTCACCGTGATGTCTCCCACTGGGCTTCGAGCTCGTCGAATTCTTCCGCGTCGAGGTGCAGCAGGCTCGCGGCGTCCCGCGGCCTCCCGGCTTCGGGGCCGGTGTCCTCGGCCACTTCGGCGAGCCGGGCGATGGTCTTGTGGCGGAAGACGTCGTTGCTGGTGATGGCGAGCCCCGCCGCGTGGGCGCGGGCCGCGAGACGCATCGCGACGACCGAGTCGCCGCCGAGGTCGAAGAAGCTGTCGTCGACGCCGATCCGCTCGCCGCCGAGCACCTCGGTGAACACCTCGTGCAGCACGCGTTCCCGCTCGCTGGTCGGGGCGCGGTACGCGCTGGTGGCCTGGAACCGCGGGGCGGGCAGCGCCGCGCGGTCCAGCTTGCCGCTCGGGGTGAGCGGCAGGGCGTCGACCACCACCACGACCGCAGGGACCATGTACGCGGGCAGCCGGCGCGCCACGAACTCGCGCAGCCCGGCGGTGTCGGTGTCCGCGGCGGCGACGGCGTAGCCGACCAGGTGTCTGATCCCCGGCCGGTCCTCGCGGACGGTCACGACGGCCCCGCCGACCCCGGGCGCCTGGGCGAGGACGGCCTCCACCTCGCCCGGCTCGATGCGGTGGCCGCGCAGTTTGACCTGGCTGTCGGCGCGGCCGAGATAGGCGAGACCGCCGTCCGGCGTCCAGCGGGCCAGGTCGCCGGTCCGGTACATGCGTGCGCCGGGCGGGCCGAACGGGTCGGCGACGAACCGCTCGGCGGTGACCTCGGGGCGGCCGAGGTAGCCGCGGGCGAGCCCGTCGCCGCTCAGATACACCTCGCCCGCGACACCGGGTGGCACCGGACGCAGCGCGGGGTCGAGCAGCCTGACCCGGCCGCCGGGGACCGAGTGCCCCATGGGCGGGACGGTCCGGCCGGACAGCGCCCCGGTCTGGGTGGCGATGACGGTCGCCTCGGTGGGGCCGTAGGCGTTGACCATGTGGCGTCCCGGGGACCAGCGGGCGACCAGCTCCGGCGGGCAGGCCTCGGCACCGACGACCAGATTGATGTCCCGGGGCAGGCTGTCCGGTGGCATGGCGGAGAGCGCCGAGGGGGCGAGCAGCAGACAGTCGACCTTCAGCTCGGCCACGAGCTCGGCCAGCGGTGGCCCGGGCACCAGCCGTTCGGGCGGGGCGACCACCGCGGCGGCGCCGGTGAGCAGCGCCACGCACAGCTCCCACACCGAGGCGTCGAAGCTCGGCGAGGCGAACTGCAGCACCCGGGTGTCCGGGGTCAGCCGGAGCCGGTCCCGCTGGTGGCGCAGCAGGGCGGCCAGGCCCGTGTGGGTGACGACGACGCCTTTGGGACGGCCGGTCGAACCTGAGGTGTAGATGACATACGCCGGATGGCCCGGCCGCAGCGGCGCCCGGCGGTCGCGGTCCTGGAGATCGGCGTCGGTGCCGGCGGTGGTGTCGGTGTCGGCGGTGGTGTCAGTGTTGGCGTTGGTGTCCGGCAGTTGCGGCAGGGGGTGGCCGGTGAGGCGGTCCGCTCCGTCCAGGTACAGCCGCGGCACGTCCGGGGCCGTACTCCCGTCGTCGGCCGCCCGGGTGGTCAGCAGGAGCAGCGGCTCGGTGTCGTCGAGCATGGCGGTGATCCGCGTCCGCGGGTAGCCGAGGTCGACCGGGAGGTACGCCGCGCCCGACTTCATCACCGCGACCACGGCCGTCAGCGCGGCGATCCCCCGTGGCAGGGCGACGGCCACCAGGCGCTCGGGGCCGGCGCCGCGTTCGACCAGGGTCCTGGCGATACGGTTGGCGCGGGAGTTCAGCTCGGCGTAGTCGAGGGCGCCCTCGGCGGTGAGCACCGCCGGGGCGTGCGGTGTCCGGTGGACCTGCTCCTCGAACAGCTCCGGGAAGGTCCGTGGCGCGACGTGCCGCGCCGGCCCAGGCGGCCGGCCGGCGGCGAGCGCCTGGGCGCGCTCGGCCGCCGTGGATACGTCCACACGGGCCAGCGGGAGGTCCGGCGGGGCGGCGAGGAAGCGGGCGAGGAATTCGGTGAACCGGGCCTGGTGTGCGGCCAGTTCCTCGGCGGTGTAGCGGTCGGGGTTCGCCTCGAACTCGACGCGCGCGCCTTGGCCGTCGGGCCCAGGGTGGCAGGTGATGTTGAGGTCGGTGACCGGTCCGCCGGACAGGGTGGTGAGGCGGGCCTCGCGCCCCGTGAACGCGGTCTCGGAGCCCGCCGGCACGATGTTCACCAGCACGCCGAACAGTTGCTCGTCGGTGCCCAGGAGCCGCAGGTCGCGGCGGAGCTCGTCGTACGGGTAGCGCTGGTGTGTGAGCAGTTCGCCGAGCCGCAGCGCGACCTGCCGGACCAGCGACGTCCGGCCCGCGGCCGGGCTGACGGCGAGCCGCAGCGGGAGGGTGTTCGACAGCATGCCGGGCACGTTGCGGGACCGGGCGCCGACGCGCGCGGTGACCGGGACGCCGACGGTGAGGTCCTGGGCCCCGGTCATGCCCTGCAGATAGGCGGCGACCGCCGCCAGCATCGGCACCGTCCACGGCGCGCGGGCGTCCCGCCCCGCGGCCCCCAGCGCCCGCAGCTCGGCCGCCGACAGGGCCGTCGTCACCGAGAGCGCGCGCCCCGCGGCGCCGGTCGGCACCCCCGGCGCGAGCGACACGGCCTCGGGCCGCTCGGCGAAGACCCCGTTCCAGTACTTCTGGTCCGTGGTGTAGTCGTCCGACGCGCGGTAGTGCGCCTCCTCCGCCAGCAGTTCCTCAAGACGGCCCAGCGGCTCGCCCGTCGGCTCCCTCCCGGCGGCCAGGGCCTCGTAGCAGGCGGAGATCCGGCGTGAGTGCAGTACGGAGCCGAAGGCGTCGGACAGGATGTGGTGGCTGCGCTGGTACCACAGGTGGTGGTCGGCGCCGATCCGCATGAGGACGTGCCCGGACAACGCGTCCTGGAACAGGTCGCGCGGGGTGGCGCGGTCACGGTCGATCAGCGCGTGGGCGGCGGCGAGGGGGTCGGGCTCGCCGCTGAGGTCGAGCTCCCGCCACGTCGAGCGGCCTGGCGCGACCGGCCGCTGGTACAGCCCGTCCGGCCGCTCCACCAGCTCGACGTCCCAGCTGCCGCTCTCCCCCTCCGCCCGGCGGATCGCCCGCCGCAGCAGCTCCCCGTCCACCGGTCCCCGGAGCTCCATGGCGGCCACCGTGTTGTAGGCCGGGTTGTCGGGCTGGAGGCGCTGGGCGTGGAACACGCCCCGCTGGGCGGCTGTGAGCGGAAGCAGCTCGGTGTCGCGTGAAGTCATCGGGTCGTAACCGCTCTCTCCTGCGCTCGACGGACCGCTCCGCCGGATCAAGGGCTCGCCATCTCGGTCGATGCTGCATCGGTGGCGCGGCCACTTGCCAGGCAATCGACCGGCAATCGCGGTTGCTGGTGGAAATGCCGCCCGCGCCCTGGCGAGTTACCGGCCGGTTGCCTGGTGGCCGCGGGGCCCTCGTGGCGATGCTGTCCGGCAGCCGGGCACGCGGTGGCGCCCCGAAGGACGTACGGGCGTGGCCCGTGCACTCCTGGAAAGGACGGGGACGTTGGGAATCCCGGACCGAGGCCTGCTCGACTGGCTGGACGAGGCGTCCACCGAGCGCGGCCTGTACTACGCGAACCACGACGACGGCTGGGACTTCTGGTCCTACCGCGACCTGGGACGGCTGGTGCTCACCACGGCCGCCGCGCTGCGGGCGCACGGGGTGGGGCAGGGCGAGGTGGTGGCGCTGGTGCAGCGCTCCAGCCCGGGCTTCGTCGCCGGGTTCTTCGGCGCTCTGGCCGCCGGGGCGACACCGTGCGCCATCGCCCCGCCGTTCGCCTACCAGCGGGCCGACGAGTACGAGGCGCACGCCGCCCATCTGCTGCGGACCGTACGCCCCGCGGCCGTCGTCTGCGACGACGAGTCGCTGGAGCGGCTGCGTAAGATCGCCGCCGACCAGGGCGTCGGCGAACCGGTGTCCTTCGACCAGCTCGTCGCGGACACCGAGCCGCTGGAGAGGCCACTGCCGCTTCCCGAGACCGCGCTGCTGCAGTTCACCTCCGGGTCGAGCGGTTTCTCACGCGGTGTGCGGATCTCCGCCGAGGCGCTGCGGACCAACATCGGTGGGATGGGGTTCTGGCTGGGCTGTGCCCCGCACCGCCCCGCGGCCAGCTGGCTGCCGGTCCACCACGACATGGGCCTGGTCGGCTTTCTGCTCAATGTCGTCGTCACCGGCTTCGACGGCTGGATGCTCCAGCCGGACGACTTCATCCGCTCCCCGCTGCGCTATCTGCGCTGCCTCAGCGAGCGGCGCGTCGTCATGACGGCGATGCCCAACTTCGGCCTGTCGTACATCCTGCGCCGGGTCAGCCCCGCCGATCTGGAGGGTCTGCGCTTCGATGCGCTCCGGGCCTTGATCATCGGCGCGGAGCGGGTCGACCCGCGGGTGCTGCGCGACTTCCACGCGCTGCTGGGCCCGCACGGCCTCGACCGCGGCGCGCTGGTGCCCGCCTACGGAAGCGCGGAGGCCACGCTCGCGGTGACCGGTCTGCCCCCTGGCGAGGGCTGGACGACGGGGCAGCCCGACCACGGCTCCGGCGACACCGCGTCCCTGGCCGGGACGGCGGTGGTGGGCTGCGGCCGGCCGCTGCCGGGCCGGACGGTGACGATCGTGTCCGAGGACGGGGCGCCGCTCCCGGACGGGCGGGTCGGTGAAATCCTCGTCAGCGGGGTGTCGATCGCGAGCGGATACATCGGCGACACCGGGTCCGCCTCCGGGACCAGCCTCGGTGAGGAGGGGCTGCGCACCGGGGACGCGGGGTTCCTGCGTGACGGGCAGCTGTTCGTGATCGGCCGGCTGGGCGACGGGCTCAAGGTCAGCGGGAAGATGGTGTTCGCGGAGAGCCTGGAGACCCTGCTGCATGAGCGAGGTGTCCCCGAGCGCCGGGTCGCCGTCCTCCTCGGTGTCCGCGACGCCACGCCCACGGGGGTGGTGGTGTTCGCGGGGGCGCGGCCCGAGTGGCGGCGGATCGCCCATGAGGTGTTGTCCGAATGGCTCGGCGACGCCGAGTTGCTGTCCGTCGAGGTGCCCCGGGGCGGGATCGCCGTCACCTCCAGCGGAAAGCCCCGGCGCCGCGTCATCTGGCAGGCGGTGTGCTCCGGCGCGTTGGCGGCGGCCCGGCCGCTGACCGCGGGCTGACCCGGCACGGACAGACGGCATGCCCGGCGCGCGGTGCGCGCCGGGCAGTGGCCGGGCAGTGGCCGGGGCCGCGTCAGCGGCTCGTCATCGCCTCCGGGCGTACCAGGTTCTCCGCGACCAGCAGCCCCTTCACCCGCTCCGACAACAGGCCCAGCTGCCGCAGCACATGGATCACCTGCTGGAACAGCAGCTGCCGGTAGGTGGCCATCATCGGGTTGGTGCGGGCGAAGTGCAGCCCCTTGGTCACGTCGAGCTCCATCCGCTCCCACACCTCGCGGAGCATGAAGCGGCGGGACATCAGCCGGATGGACTCCAGCAGGAAGTCCTCGCGCTCGCGCAGTTCGGCCGAGGTCGCCTGCTCGTACATGCCGGTGAGGGCGGTGACGCCGAAGGCGATGTGCCGGGCCTCGTCACTCGCGACCATCTTGGTGATCTGGCGGATCAGCGGGTCGCCGAAGCCGCTGCTGGCGAGCCGCAGCCCGGTGATCGCCAGGCCCTCCATGACGACCTGCATGCCGAGGTAGACGATGTCCCACCGGGACTCCGACAGCACGTCGTGGAGCAGCGTCCCGAGCCCGGGGTTGACCGGGTAGACGGTGCCCAGCTTCTCGTCCATGTAGCGCGCGAACGCCTCGACGTGGCGCGCCTCGTCGGCCACCTGGGAGGCCGCGTAGGTCTTGGCGTCCATGTCGGGCACGGTCTCCACCAGCCGGGCCGTGGTCACCAGCGCGCCCTGCTCGCCGTGGAGGAACTGGCTGCACATCCAGGCCTGGTACTCCCAGCGGAACTGGGTGAGCAGTTCGCGCGGCACCGGGCTGCCCTCGCCGACCACGAAGCCGGCGAGCCGCGCCCCGTTCTCCTCCGTCAGCTCGGCCCCGAACCGGACGTCGTGGTCCCAGTCGATGTCGGTGGCGGCGTTCCACTGTCCGGCCTTGTTCTTCTCGTACAGGCGCCACACACGGCTGTCACGCTTGCCGTAGTCCCAGTTCAGGCACGCCTGGGTGAGTGATTCGACCTTCATCAGGTCCGCCGACACGGCGTCCAGGACGAAGAAGGGCGAGTCGGCTGCCTCGTCAGGAGGAGCGGTCATGGGAGTGCGATCCCCTCGGGCACAAGGGCGGACGGTCGCCACGATCCTCACCGGTCCAGCCGGCCGCCCACCAGGCAGGTCCGGGGGCAACTTCGCGGCAGAGCGGTTGCCGGTCCCCGTGCCTGGCCGGGGCCCCGCCACCGGGACACGATGGGGCCGCCGGGGCCACCGCCCCGCAGTGAGTGCAGGGCGACGAAAGGAGCGGGATGCGAACCCATGCCGCCGTGCCACCCTCCCACCCCGCGAACCCGTCGGCGCGTGGTGTGGACACTCCGTGGATCGTCGGCCGGGTGACCGCGCCCAGCCCCCGGCTGCGGCTGTTCTGTCTCCCCCAGGCGGGTGGCAGCGCGGGGTCGTTCGCCCCCTGGCGCCTCACCCCGCCCCACACCATCGAGCTGGCCACGGTCGAGCTCCCCGGCCGTGGTGTGCGCGCCGGGGAGCCCGTGCCGGACACGCTGGAGGAACTGGCCGACGCGGTGCTCGACGGCATCGCGGACGAGTTCGACCTGCCGTACGCGCTCTTCGGCCACAGCTTCGGCGCGCTCCTCGGCTACGAGATCGCCGTACGCGCCGGCCGCCGTGGCCTGCCCACGCCCCGCGCGCTCCTGGTCTCCGCGTCCCGGGCGCCGCACACCCCGGTGCCCAAGCGGATCTCGGACCGGGACGACCGGGAACTGCTCGCCTGGCTCGAGGGGTTCGGCGGCTTCCCGCCCGGCCTTCGGGAGTATCCGTCGTATCTGCGGTACGCGCTGCGCACGGTACGGCGCGACCTCGCGCTCACCGAGGTGTACCGCGGCGCCGGGCCGGTGCCGGTGGGCTGTCCGCTGCATGTCTTCGGCGGCGCCGAGGACCCGCTGGTGGGCGCGGTCCAGCTGGAGCGCTGGCGGGCGTGTGCCTCGGCCGGGTTCACCCTCCAGCTGCTGCCCGGCGGGCACGACTACCTCTTCACCGGCGCTCCGGCCGTGCTCGACGCCGTCACGGCGGTGCTCGGCTGACCGGTGGTGTTCTCACCGATACCGGGGCACCGACACCGGGCCCCTTCCCCAGGGAGTTGTGACGCGTGGACGAGCTGACCGGCATCACCGTGTTGGAGGCGGACGGCGAGCGGCTGGGGTCCTTCGTGCGGCGGCACGTCCCGGCGATCGACGAGGCCGTCGCCGGGGCCGGGGCCGTGCTGATCCGGGGGGCCGGCGCCGAGGGCGTCGGAGATTTCCAACAGGCCCTGGACGGGCTCGGGTTCAAGCCGCTGGAGTACACCGAGCGCTCGACGCCGCGCAGCGAGGTGGGCGACGGCGTCTTCACCTCCACCGAGTACCCGGCGCGCGAGGTGATCCCGCAGCACTGCGAGTCGTCGTACGCCGGTGCCTGGCCCGGCCGGCTGGCCTTCTTCTGCGCCACCCCGGCGGACACCGGCGGTGCCACCCCGATCGCGGATGTCGCGCGGGTGGCGGAGGACATCCCGGACGAGGTGCTGCGGGCCGTGGCGGCGCGGGGGCTGCGGTATGTGCGCAACTACGGCAGCGGTGTCGGCCTCGACTGGCGCGAGGCCTTCCAGACCGAAAGCCGCGCGGAGGTGGCCCGGTTCTGTGCGGCGGGCGGCCTGGAGTGGGAGTGGCTGGAGGACGACCGGCTGCGCACGGTGCGCGGGGCGCCGGCGACCGTGGCGCACCCCCGCACCGGGCGCCGGGTGTGGTTCAACCACCTGGTGCTGTTCCACCAGTCCTCGCTGCCGCAGGGGCTGCGGAGGGACCTGGTGGCGCTGTTCGGCGAGGGCGGGCTGCCCAACGATGTGCTGTTCGGCGACGGGAGCCCGATCCCGGACGAGATGGTCGCCGCGGTCCGTACGGCCTTCGAGCGCCGTGCGCAACGCTTCGACTGGCACCGCCACGACCTGCTGGTGATCGACAACATGCGCTGGTCGCACGGCCGGGAGGCGTTCACCGGGGAGCGCCGGGTGCTGGTGTCCATGTCCGACCTGATCACCAGGGCCGATCTGCCGCAGCCCGCCCTGCGCGGCTGAGTCGCGCGCATGAGGTGTGCGGCTGAGTCGTGCGGCTGAGTTGTGCGGCTGAGTTGTGCGGCTGAGTTGTGCGGCTGAGTTGTGCGCACCGGCAACGCCGGGCGCCCGCCGGGCCGTCGGTGGGCAGGGAAGCTGCCGGTCGGCTGCCTGGCCCGGGGATCGGCCGCGCGACATCATCGTCGCGGTGGCCGAAAACCGTCGGCTCAGCTTCCCGCCACGCCTGCCCATGACATGACCCATCACTGACACAGCGCGCGCCTCGGCGCGCGCCGCCGACCGCTTCCGGGGAACCTGACAGTGAACGAAGTGTCCCAGTCGCCGATCGAGTCCGTGCTGCCCCTCACTCCGCTGCAGGAGGGCATGCTCTTCCACGCTCTGTACGACTCCGAGGCTGCGGACGTCTACACCATCCAGGCCCCTCTCGAACTGCTCGGAGACGTCTCGGCGAAGGCGCTGCGCGCGGCCTGCGCCGCCACTCTCGCGCGCCACGCCGTGCTGCGCGCCGGTTTCCGCCAGCGGGGGAACGGGCAGGCGGTGCAGCTGATCCGGCGGACCGTACGGACGCCGTGGACCGAGCTCGACCTCTCCGCGGACCCCGAGTCCGTGCGCCGGAAGAAGCTGGTGGCCTTCCTCGAGGAGGAGCGCTCGCGCCGCTTCGACATGACGGCCCCGCCGCTGATGCGGTTCGCGCTCGTCCGGCTCGCCGAGAGCCAGTACGTGTTCGTCCTGACATACCATCACATCCTGCTCGACGGCTGGTCCCTGCCGCTGGTGCTGGAGGACCTGTTCGCCCTTTACCACCGGAAGGCGGAGGGCGACGACGGCACGGGGGACGCGGGACTGCGGCCGGTCACGCCGTTCTCCGACTTCCTGCGGTGGCTCTCCCGGCAGGACCGCCCGGCCGCCGAGGAGGCCTGGCGGTCGGCCCTCCAGGGACTCTCCGAGCCGACGCTCGTCGCCGCCGGGGCGCCCGTGGCCGGCGACGGGGAGATGCCCGGCCTGACCCGCGTCACGCTTCCCGAGGACGCCACCGAGGCGCTGACGGCGACCGCCCGGAAATGTGGGCTGACCCTCAACACGGTGGTGCAGGGCGTCTGGTCGCTGCTGCTCTCCCTGCTGACCGGGCGGGACGACGTGGTGTTCGGCCAGACCGTGCACGGCCGCCCGCCGCGGCTGCCCGGCGCCGACGCGATGGTGGGCCTGCTCATGAACGCGCTCCCGGTCCGGGTGCGGATCGACCCGGCGGAGCCGCTGGCCGACCTGTTCGCCCGGATCCAGGACGAGCAGTTCGCGCTGGCTCCGCATCAGCACCTCGGGCTGACCGAGGTGCGGCGGCTGTCCGGCCTTGACACGCTGTACGACACCTCGACGGGTTTCGGCGACGCGCCCTTCGACTGGGCATCCGTGCGGGACAGCGTGCCGGGCCTGCGGATCGCGCCACTCGCCGAAGACTCCGCCGACACGACCGACGCGACCGGCGGGGCGGGTGGGTCGGAGGGGTCGGAGGGGTCGGACGGGGCGGACACCGAGGCCGGCGGCCAGCAGGAGATCACCGGCGCCACCCACTACCCGCTGAGCGTGGTCGCCATACCAGGCCCCCGACTGAGCCTGCACATCAGCTACCGCCGGTGTCTGTTCGACGGCGCCCGCCTGGAGCTGATCCGCACCCGGCTGCGGTTGCTGCTCGACGCCTTCGTCCACTCCCCCACCACCCCCGTCGCCCACCTGCCCCTGCTGACCGACCGGGAGCGCGAGCAGGTGCTGGGCGAGTGGGCCCGCCGCCCGGAGGTGCCGTCGCCCGGGGCGTACGGAGGCGATCGGGCGACGCTCCCCGAACTCTTCGAGGCCCAGGCGCGCCGAACCCCCGACGCCCCGGCCGTCGCCGGCCCGGCGGACACCCTCAGCTACCGCGGGCTCGACGAGGCCGCGAACCGGCTGGCCCGGCTCCTGCTGCGGCGCGGCGTACGGCCGGGAGACCTCGTCGCCGTGGCGCTGCCGCGCGGTGTCGACCTGATCGTGGCGCTGCTGGGGTCCCTGAAGGCGGGGGCCGGATATCTGCCGGTCGACCCCGGATATCCGGCGGAGCGCGTGGCGTTCATGCTCGCCGACGCCGCCCCGTCCGCCGTCGTCTGCGCGGACACCGGCCACCCGGCGCTCGCCGCGCACCCGTCGGCGGTCCCGCTCGGCGACCCCGCCGTGCGGGCGGAGCTGGCGGCGCTGCCGGGCCACGGGGTGGACGACGTCGAGCGCGGCACTCCGATCCGCCCCGCCGACCGCGCCTATGTCATCTACACCTCGGGGTCGACCGGCCGCCCCAAGGGGGTGGCGGTGGAACACCGCACGGTCGACAACTACCTGTCCTTCGCCCGCGCGGCCTATCCGGGGCTGGCCGCACAGGCGCTGGTGCACTCGCCACCGTCCTTCGACCTCACCGTCACCGGCATCTTCGGCCCGCTGACCTCGGGCGGCCTGGTGCGCGTGGTCGATCTGGACGACTTCGACGCCCCGCCGGGGGCCGAGGGCGACGGGCCCGCGTTCGTCAAGGCCACGCCCAGCCATCTGCCGGTGCTGGTGGCCTCCGACGCGTGGTACTCCCCGACGAGCGAACTCGTCCTGGGCGGCGAGCAGTTGACCGGGGAGGCGCTGGCCGCGTGGCGGGACCGCCACCCTCGGGTGACGGTCGTGAACGAGTACGGCCCCACCGAGGCGACCGTGGGCTGTGTGGAACACCGCCTGGAGCCCGGGGATCCGCTGCCGCGGGGCGCGGTGCCGATCGGCCGCCCCGTCCCCGGCGCCCGGATCTATGTCCTGGACCCGTGGCTGCGCCCGGTCCCGGCAGGCGTCCCCGGCGAGCTGTACATCGGCGGCGAAGTGCTGGCCCGCGGCTATGTCGGACGGCCGGGGCTCACCGCGGGCCGCTTCGTCGCCGACCCGTTCGGCGCGCCCGGCGGACGGATGTACCGGACCGGCGACATCGCCTGGTGGCGGCCGGACGGCACGGTGGTCTACGGCGGCCGGGCCGACGACCAGGTCAAGGTCCGTGGCTTCCGGATCGAACTGGGCGAGATCGAGGCCGTGGTCGGAGGCGACCCCGCCGTCGCCCAGGTGGCCGCGGCGGTACGGGAGGACCGCGCCGGTGCGCCGCGCCTGGTGGCGTATGTCGTGGCGGCGCCCGGACGGGAGGCCGACGTGGCCACCCTGGCCGAACGTGTCGCGGCGAAGCTCCCCGCGTACATGCTCCCCTCGGCCTTCGTCCCCCTGCCCGCGCTGCCGCTGAGCCCCAACGGCAAGGTCGACCGGGCGGCGCTGCCCCAGCCGGACCCGGCGGAGCCGACACCACCGGCGCGGCAGGAGGCCACGCGGACCGGGGATGCGATGGACACCGGGGAGACCGGGTCGACCGGGTCGACCGGGGAGACCGGGGAGACCCGGCCGGACGCGGGGCCGGAGCAGGACGCGGCGGCCACGCTCACCGGACTCTTCGCGCAGGTGCTCGGCGCCGACGCGGTCGGGGCCTCGGATGACTTCTTCACCCTCGGCGGCGATTCCATCACCGTGATCCAACTGGTGGCCCGGGCACGCGAGGCGGGGCTGCGGTTCACCCCCAAACAGGTCTTCACCCATCGCACGGCCGACGCCCTGGCCGCGTTCCTGGGGCAGGAGGAGCGGCCGGCCCCGGCCCCCGCGGCCGGCTCCCCCGCTCCCGACGAGGCGTCCGCCACCGTCCCCGCCACACCCATCACACGGTGGCTTCTGGAACGCGGCGGCGCGATCGACGCCTTCCACCAGTCGACGCTGCTGCGCGTGGCGCCGGGGCTCGGCACGGACCGGCTGGCCGCCGCCGTACGAGCCGTGGTGGAGCGCCACCAGGCGCTGCGCGCCCGGCTGCGGGACGACGGCTCGCTCGCCCTGGGCCCGGTGGACCCGCGCGGGCTGCGCGCGGCGGTCCGGCGGGTCGACGTCTCCGGCCTGGCCGCGGGCGACCTCCGCCGCCGGATCGCGGACCGCGCCGGCGAGGACGCCGACGCCCTCGCCCCGCGCGACGGCGTGATGCTGCGGGCCACCTGGTTCGACTGCGGCGCGAGCCGGCCGGGGCGGCTGCTGGTCACCGTCCACCACCTGGCCGTCGACGCGGTCTCCTGGCACATCCTGCTGACCGATCTGTACACCGCCTGGCGCGGTCGTACGGCGGCCGGCGCCGCCCCCGTGCCGGAGCCGGACCCCGTGCCCGTCCCGCTGCGGGAGTGGAGCCACCGGCTGTACGCCGCGGCGAAGACGCCCACCGTGCTGGACGAGCTCCCCTTGTGGCGCCGGATCCTGCGTACGGGCGGGATCGCGCTGACCGACGCCCGGCTCTCGCCGTCCCGGGACATCCACGCCACGGCCGGGGAACTCACCC
Source organism: Streptomyces sp. NPDC007917 (assembly GCF_042959105.1). NCBI lineage: Bacteria > Bacillati > Actinomycetota > Actinomycetes > Kitasatosporales > Streptomycetaceae > Streptomyces > Streptomyces sp. NPDC007917. The sequence goes on along the minus strand of NZ_JBIBKK010000003.1, from coordinate 606,350 downwards.
TCACCCTCCCCGAGGACCTGACCACGCCACTGCTCACCACGGTGCCGGCCGCCTTGTCCACCGGCACCAGGGAGGTGCTGCTCACCGGCCTGGCGCTCGCCGTCGCCGCCTGGCGGCGCCCCGGTGCCGGCGCCGGCACCGCGGTGCTGGTCGATGTGGAGGGACACGGCCGTGAACCCGTCGGCGAGGACATCGACCTGTCGGGCACCGTCGGCTGGCTCACCTCCCTGTATCCGATGCGGCTCGACGCCGGGTTCGGCGACTGGGACCCGGACCGGGACCCGGCGCCCGCACGCCTGGGCGAAGCCGTACGCCGCATCGCGGACCAGGTCCGGGAGATCCCCCGGCGCGGCATCGGCTTCGGCCTGCTGCGCCATCTGAACCCGGACACGGCCGCCGAGCTGGCGGCCTGCCCGGCCCCGCAGATCGGGTTCAACTACCTGGGCCGGCAGGACGGTTCGGCCGACGGGGACTGGAGCGTGGCACCCGAGTCGGACGCGCTGCCGGGCGGGGCCGATCCGCGGATGCCGCTGGCGCATGTCATCGAGGTGAACGCGGCGGTCGAGGACGGCCCGGCCGGGCCACGGCTGGCCGCCCACTGGCTGTGGGCCCCTCGTCTGCTGACCGAGGGGGAGTCCGGTGAAATCGCCCGGCTCTGGTTCGCCGCGCTGCGCGCCCTGGTGGCGTACGGGACGAGTGCCCAGGCACCCGGGCCCGTGGCCACGCGATCGGTGGAGGACGCCGGGGAGCGGGACGAGGCGGAGCTGTCCCGGCTCGGCGCCCGCATCGGCATGCCCGTCACCCAACTGCTGCCGCTCACCCCGACCCAGGAGGGGCTGCTCTTCCACGCCCGGTACGACAGCGGGGACCTGGACGTCTACAACGTGCAGATCACCTTGGAGGTGCGGGGCCGGCTCGACGCCGAGCGGTTCCGGGGCGCGTGCGACGCTCTGCTGCGCCGCCACCCGATGCTTCGCGCGGGCTTCGCGCAGCGGCGGTCGGGGGAACCGGTGCAGGTCATCCCGGAAGAGGTCCGGATGGACTGGCACACCCACGACCTGACCGGCCTGGACACGCGGGAGCGGGACGCCCGGCTGGAGGCGCTGCTGGACGCCGACCGGCGGCGACGCTTCGATGTGGCCCGGCCACCGCTGGCCCGCTGCACCCTGGTCACGCTCGCCGAGGACCGGCAGACCCTGGCCTTGAGCATGCACCATCTGCTGGTGGACGGCTGGACCACCTCGCTGCTGCTGCGCGATCTGCTCGCGCTCTTCGACCACGGCGAGGACACCGATCTGCCCGCCCCCGGACACTACCCCGACTATCTGCGGTGGCTGGCCGCGCAGGACCGCGAGGAGGCGCACACCGCCTGGAGCGGCGCGCTGGCGGGCCTGACGGAGCCCACCCTGGTCTGCCCCGGCCAGGACACCGCGCGGATCCGCGTACTGCCGGAACGCGTCGCGTTCGAGCTGTCCGAGCCGGACACCGCCGCGCTGCTGGAGGCGTCGCGACGGGCCGGTGTCACGCTCAACACGCTGCTGCGGGCCGCGTGGGCGCTGTGTCTGCACCGGCGGACCGGGCGCCGGGACATCGTCTTCGGGGCCACGGTCTCGGGGAGGGTGGCCGAGCTCCCCAGGGTCGAGGAGATGGTGGGGCTGTTCGTCAACACCGTGCCGGTGCGGGTGCGCCTGGACGCGGCCGAGCCGGTGGCCGGGCTGCTGGCGCGGCTGCAGGACGAGCATGCCGAACTCCTCCCGTACCACCATCTCGCCCTGACGGACATCCAGCGGGCGGCGGGGATCGGCACCCTGTTCGACACCTGCGTCGTCTTCGAGAACTTCCCGACCGCCGAGGCCCTGCCCAGCCCGGAGGACGGCCTGCGGCTGACGGACGTGGCCGGGTACGACGCCTACCACTACCCCCTGAAGCTGATGGTCGCGCCCGGCCGGCGGCTGCTCCTCGAGGTCAGTCACCGCCCCGACCTGTTCGACGCCGAGGACGCCCGGCAGGTGGTGGCGCGGCTGCGGGAACTGCTGACCGAACTGCCGGCGGCCCTGACGGCCCCGACCGGACACTTTCTCACCGACATCGCCGCACCGGCCGTCGAACCCGCGGTGCGGCGGCTGTGCGAGCTGATCGCCGAGGTGCTGGGGCACGGGTCCGTCGGAGCGGACGACGACGTGTTCGCCCTCGGCTGTGACTCGCTGACCGCGCTGCGCCTGGCGGGCCGGATCGAAGCGGAGCTCGACCGGACCGTCGACGTCGCGACCGTGTTCCGCTGTCGCACCGCGCGGGCCCTCGGCGACGCACTCTGACCACGTCTTACGGAACAGGCAGGTGGACGCGCACATGCGATACTCGGCGGTCGTCAATTCATGGAACGAGTGGGATCCGCTCCAGGAGATCGTGGTCGGCTCCGCCGACAACGCCTGCTTCGAGCCCACGGAGCCCGGCAGCCGCCCCGCGGTGCGCGACGCCCCCGACGCGCCGTTCCCCACCGGGCCGAAGTCCGAGGAGGCCGTCGAGCGGGCCAACGAGGAACTGGCCGGTCTTGTGGCGCTGTTGAAGTCCCAGGGCATCACGGTGCGCCGCCCGGAGCCGCATGACTTCTCCGCCCCGGTCCGCACCCCCGGCTTCGCGGTCGAGAACCAGTACTGCGCGGTCTGCCCGCGGGATGTGATGATCACGATGGGCAACGAGATCATCGAGGCCACCATGTCGCGCCGGGCCCGGTACTTCGAGTACCAGCCCTATCGCAAGCTGGTGTACGAGTACTGGAACGCCGACCCGGGCGTCGAGTGGACGACCGCGCCCAAGCCGTCGATGCGCGACGGGATGTACCGCGAGGAGTTCTGGGAGTGGCCGCTGGAGCAGCGGCACGCGCGGATGCACTCCTTCGAGTTCTGTGTGGGCCAGGACGAGGTGGTCTTCGACGCCGCCGATATGAGCCGGCTGGGGCGCGACATCCTGGTCCAGGAGTCGATGACCACCAACCGGGCGGGCATCCGCTGGCTGAAGCGGCATCTGGAGCCGCGCGGCTTCCGGGTCCATACGGTCCACTTCCCGCTGGACTTCTTCCCCTCGCACATCGACTGCACCTTTGTGCCGCTGCGCCCGGGACTGGTCCTCACCAACCCCGAGCGGCCGCTGCGCGAAGGCGAGGAGAAGATGTTCCTCGCGAACGACTGGGAGCTGGTCGACGCCCCGCAGCCGGTCCTGGGCAATGACGAGATGCCCCGGTACTGCCAGTCCTCCAAGTGGCTCTCGATGAACGTGCTCAGCATGTCGCCGACCAAGGTGATCTGCGAGGAGCGGGAGAAGCCGCTCCAGGACCTGCTCGCCAAGCTCGACTTCGAGGTGTTCACCGTTCCCTTCCGCCATGTGTTCGAGTACGGGGGCTCGCTCCACTGCGCCACCTGGGACGTGCGCCGCGAGGGCACCCGCGAGGACTACTTCCCCGCTCTCCGGTACCAGCCCCTCGTCTGACGCACGGCCGGGACACCAGGGCGAAAAACCTGGTGCCCCGCCCGTGCCGGGTTCCCTACACTCGCCATGCATCGCGCGCCACTTCGACATGACGGCGCGCCCGTGACGAACGAGGGGAGCCGGCCGTGTGTGACCGCACCGCTGACACCCCTGTCGTCGTTCTCCCGTCACGGTACGAGGTGATCCTGGTGTCTTCGGGCGCCCGGTGCCGGCTGCGCGGCCGGCGCCGGATGCCCGTGACGAACGCCCCGGCTCCCTGGGAGTTCCGCCCGGCCTGACCACAGGCCGTTTCGTCCGGGAATCGCGCCGCCCTGTTCTGGATCATCCTGAAAGGCCTTGGGCCGTGCGTACCGACTTCACCCGTCACCGTCCTTCCGCCACCGCGTTGGCTCACTCCTTGTCCGGCGTCCGCAACCTGGGCATCCTCGCCCATGTGGACGCGGGCAAGACCACCGTCACCGAGCGGATCCTGTACCTCACCGGGACCACCCACAAGCGTGGCGAGGTCCACGACGGCACCACCGTCACCGACTTCGACTCCCAGGAGCGCGACCGTGGCATCACCATCTTCGCGGCAGCGGTGAGCTGCGCCTGGGACGGCCACCGGATCAATCTCATCGACACCCCCGGCCATGTGGACTTCTCGGACGAGGTGGAACGCTCGCTGCGGGTGCTCGACGGGGCCATCGCGGTGTTCGACGCCGTCGCGGGGGTCGAGCCGCAGAGCGAGTCGGTGTGGCGCCAGTGCGACCGGCACGGCGTGCCGCGGATCGCCTTCGTCAACAAGATGGACCGCGCCGGCGCCGACCTGGACGCGGCGGTCGAGTCGATCCGGGAGCGGCTGCATCCGGCCCCGCTGGTCGTCCAGGTGCCGATCGGCACGGAGGACGGGTTCACCGGGGTGGTGGATCTGCTGCGGATGCGCGCGCTGGTGTGGCCCGACGGCCACGGCACGTACGAGGAGGGCCCGGTGCCCGACGCCCTGCGTCAGGAGGCGCTGCGGCGGCGCCGACTGCTGGAGGAGGCGGTGGCGGAGCTCCATCCGGGCGCGCTGGAGGAGTTCTGCGTTGAGTCGGCACTCTCCACACCGACACTTGCCGCGGCGCTGCGCGAGCTGACCCGCGGCGGTGAGGGCGTGGTGGTGCTGTGCGGCTCGGCCTATCGCAACCGCGGCATCGAGCCGCTGCTGGACGCCGCGGTGGCGTATCTGCCCTCGCCGCTGGATGTTCCGGCGGTGCGCGGCACCCGGGGCGAGGCGGTGGAGGAGCGGGCCGCCGACCCCACGGGGCCGTTCGCGGCGCTGGTGTTCAAGGTGTCGGCGACCGCCACCGGGCGGCTGACGTATCTGCGGGTGTATTCGGGGACGGTCGACAAGGGAGAGGCGGTGTTGGACGTGGGCGCGCGGCGCACCGAGCGGATCGGCCGCATTCTGCGGGTCCAGGCCGACCGGCACTCGGAGGTGGACCGGGCGGTGGCCGGGGACATCGTCGCGGTGGTCGGGCCGAAGGCCGCCCGCGCCGGGGCCACGCTGTGCGCGCCGTCGGCTCCGCTGCTCCTCGAGGCGCCCACGGTCGCCGACCCGGTGGTCTCGGTGGCGGTCGAGGCCCGCGGCCGCGCCGACGCCGACCGGCTGTCCACGGCGTTGGCGCGGCTGGTGGAGGAGGACCCCTCGCTCGTGGTCAGGACGGACTCCGAGACGGGGCAGACGGTGCTGTCGGGGATGGGCGAGCTCCATCTGGAGGTGGCGGTGGAGAAGCTGCGCCGCGCCCAGGGTCTTGACGTCGCCGTCGGGCGGCCGCGGGTGGCCTACCGGGAGACGGTGGTGCGCGGGGTGTCCGGGCTGGTGTACCGGCATGTCAAGCAGGACGGCGGCGCAGGTCAGTTCGCCCATGTCGTGCTCGACACGGAGCCGCTGGAGGCCGAACCGGACGCCGCACCGGCCACCGGGGGCACGGCCTTCGCGTTCCGCTCGACCGTCGTCGGCGGGCGGGTGCCGCAGGAGTACGTCCGGGCGGTCGAGGCCGGCTGCCGGGACGCGCTGGCCGAGGGGCCGCTCGGCGGCCACCCGGTGACCGGCGTGCGGGTCACCCTGACCGACGGGGCCACCCATCCCAAGGACTCCTCGGAGATGGCGTTCCGTACGGCCGGGCGGCTCGCGCTCCGGGAGGCGCTGCGCGCCGGCACGATGGTGCTCCTGGAGCCGGTGGCCGAGGTCACGGCCACGGTGCCCGAGGACGCCGTGGGCGCGGTGCTCGGCGATCTGGCGGCGCGGCGCGGCCGGGTCTCGGGCACGGTCGCGCGGGCGGGCACGGCGGTCATCACGGCGACCGTGCCGCTGGCCGAGTTGTTCGGCTACGCGACCAGGTTGCGCAGCCGGACCCAGGGCCGGGGCACCTTCACCACCCGGCCCGCCGGCTACGCCCCCGCGCCCGACGCGGTGACCGCCGGGGCACCGGCCCGGTAGACCGGCGACGGCCCCGGTGGGCTATCGCCCAGGCAGAGCGACGGCCCCGCCCCTGACGCGGGCGGGGCCGTCCCGCCCCCGGCCCGCTCACACCGTCGCGGGCGATCGCTCGTCCCCCGCCGCCAGCCGGCCGCCGTCCCGGGCGATCCAGTACCGCCGCAACACATCGAGCACCACGGACACCTCGCACGCGGTGATGCCGGGGAGGTTGGCCAGATCGCTGGTGAGCAGCTCGGCCAGGCCCTCCTCGTCCTGGAACACCCCGTGGTGGATCACCGCTGAGGTGCCCGCGACCGTCGACACATAGCGCGCCGAGGGGTGCCGGGCCAGCGTGTCGGCCACTTCCTGGATGGCGCCGGGCGCGGCCTGTACGGCGACGACGACCTCCAGCGCATGGCCGAGGAACGCCGGTTCTATCTCGACGCGCGGACGTACCAGGCCGCGCCGGAGCAGCGACTGGATCAGCCGGTAGGCGGTCGACTGGCTGATCCCCGCCGTACGGGCCACTTCGGCCGCGCTCGCCCGCCCGTCGTGGCGCAGCAGTTCCACGGCGCGCAGTTCGTCGGCGCTGAACTCGGCCGCGCCGACGGGTTCGTCCCGGGGGTCGGCCAGCGCCCGCAGGGCGCTCACCTGGTCCCCGTCGAGCCGGTGCAGCCGCCAGGAGTCGGATTTGGTCGCGGCCCGCAGCACCAGTTCGCTGTGCGCGGACCGCACCCCCGGCACCGAGGGGATGTTCGTCATCAGCAGCTCCCGGGCCCGGCTCCGCCGGGCCGCGTGGAGCGAGCAGTAGACGTCGGAGCGTCCCGTGGTGGTGGCGACGAACGGGACTTCGGGCAGCTCGGAGAGGTGGCGGGCGACCTGTCGGGCCTGCCCGGGGGCGGTGGACACCCACACGTGCAAGGGGTTTCCCTCGGCCAGCACCGGCCACTCCACCTGCCCGATCACCCGCAGCAGACGCTCCTCCTCCAGCCGGGCCAGCCGGCGCCCGACGGTGCTGGCCGAGGCACCGAGCACATCGGCGAGCGCGCTCAGCGGTGCCCGCGGCGCCACCTGCAAGGCGGCCACCAGGTCGAGGTCGGCGTCGTCCAGCCGTGGAGTCTCCCGCATGGAGCCCATGGTACGGCTAAGCGAATGCATCACGCGATTGATGCGCTGAGTGTGAATGATTCATGCGTAACAAGCCTTTTACTTGCCTCATTCCGTCATCGCCTCTCTAATGGACCACCACGCAGCGCCCCTGAACGTAAGGAAGTGCCGACGGTGAGCCCCAACGACGCCACGACCACGCCCGACCACGACCCCCGCCGGCCGCCCCCGCAATCCAGCGACGAGACCTCGGCGGCGCTGTCCGGGCTGCTCCGGGTGCTCGGGGCCGTCGAGCGGGCGGGCAACAAACTGCCCCACCCCTTCTGGCTGTTCGGGATACTGAGCGCCCTGCTCGCCCTGGTCAGCTGGGGGCTGGCTGCCGCCGATGTCTCGGCGCCCAACCCGGCAGGCGGCGAGGACGTGGTGGTGCGCAGCCTGCTGTCGGTCGACGGTGTGCGGTCGATGATCAACGACGCGGTGACCAACTACGCCACCTTCCCGCCCCTGGGCACGATCCTCGTCGTCATGCTGGGCGTGGCGGTCGCCGACCGGTCGGGGCTGCTGACCGCGATGCTGCGGGCCGGGGTCGGCAAGGTCCCGGCCCGGTGGATGACCTTCGCCGTGGCCTTCACCGCCATGGTCTCCCACATCGCCTCCGACGCCGCCTACGTCGTGCTGGTGCCGCTGGGCGGGCTGGCCTTCCGGGCGGTCGGGCGAAACCCCGTCCTCGGGATCGTGGTGGCGTACGTCGGGGTGTCCGCCGGCTATGACGCGAGCCCGCTGATCACCCCCATGGACGCGGTGCTCTCCGGGCTCACCACGGCCGCCGCGCACACCGTCGACGCCGGCTACACCGTCACCCCGCTGTCCAACTACTTCTTCTCCCTCGGCTCCTCGGTGGTGCTGGCCGCCGTCATCACCTTCGTCACCGAGAAGGTGCTGACCAAGCGGGTGGCGGCGCTGCCGCCCGAGGCGGAGGAGGTCCAGGACGACCCGGGTCTCGGCGAGTTGGAGCTGCGCGGCGAGGAGCGCCGCGGGCTGCGCCGCGCGGGGTTCACCCTGCTGGCCTTCCTCGGGGTGATCGTGGTGGCCATGATCCCCTCGGGCTCACCGCTGCGGGGCGAGGGCGGATCCATCGTCGAGTCACCCGTGCTCTCCGGTATCGCGGTGGTGCTCGGGGTACTGTTCGCCCTGCTCGGCGCGGTCTACGGGCGCGCGGCCGGCACGGTGCGAAACGGTCGGGACATCCCGGACTTCATGGCGCAGGGGATGCGGGAGATGGCCCCGATCCTGGTGTTGTTCTTCGCCATCTCCCAGTTCCTCGCCTACTTCAAGTGGACCGGCGTCGGCCAGGTGCTCGCCGTGCGCGGCGCCGACCTGCTCAAGGACCTGGGGGTGACCGGGCCCCTGGCCTTCCTGGGCATCCTGGTCGTCTGCACGGTCATCAACCTCGTCATGACCAGCGGCTCCGCCATGTGGGCGCTGGTCGCCCCGGTGTTCGTGCCCATGCTGATGCTGCTGGACGTGCCGCCGGAGGCGACCCAGGCCCTCTACCGCATCGCCGATTCCTGCACCAATGCGATCACCCCGATGAGCGCGTACTTCATCATGGCCCTCGGTTTCCTCCAGCGATACCGGCGCTCCGCGGGCATCGGCACCCTCGCCTCCCTCACCCTGCCGCTGTCCGTGGCCATGCTGGTGGCCTGGACGCTGTTCTTCTACGCCTGGTGGGCGCTGGGCATCCCGCTCGGCCCCGGCGCTCCGGTCCGCTGAACCCCGCACCCCACCCCCGCTCCCCGGAAGGATTTCCGCTCCATGACGCTCCCCGACCTCACCGCACTCGCCCGACGGGTACTGCCCGAGATGACCGACGATCTGCGGACGGTGGTGGAGCTGGAGACACCGAGCGACGACAAGGCCCTGCTCGACGCCGGGCTCGCCGCGATCCGCGGCTGGCTCGTCGAACGGCTCGGCGAGCCCGACGCGGCGGAGCGCCACGACGGCGGCGAGCACGGCGACGTCCTGGCCGTCACCTACCGCGGCACCGCGCCCGGCACCGTACTGCTGCTCTGCCACTACGACACGGTGTGGCCGGCCGGCACGCTGGCCGAGTGGCCGTTCGAGGTGGCGGACGGGCGGGCCACCGGGCCGGGGGTCTTCGACATGAAGACCGGGCTCGTCCAGGCCGTATGGGCGCTGCGGCTGCTGCGCGAGCTGGGGCTCCCCCACCCGTCCGTACGTCTGCTGCTCAACGGCGACGAGGAGATCGGCAGCCCGGCCTCGCGTCCGCACATCGAGCGGCTGAGCGAGGACGTGCTGGCCACGCTGGTCTTCGAGGCCGCGCAGGACGGGGCGTTCAAGACCGCGCGCAAGGGGGTCGGGCTGTTCGAGGTGGTCGCGCACGGCGTCGAGTCGCACGCGGGCCTCGATCCGTATGCCGGGGCGAGCGCCGTCCACGCCCTGGCCGAGGTCGTCCCGGCGATCGTCGCGCTGGGCTCGCGCGAGCGCGGGACCACCGTGAACGTGGGGGTGATCAGCGGCGGGACGGGGCGCAACGTGGTCGCCGCGCAGGCGCGGTGCGGCATCGACGTCCGGATCGCCGAGCCGGCCGAGATGGCCCGGATCGACGCCGCGCTGAGCGCCCTCGCGCCCTCCGACCCGCGGGTGCGGCTGACCGTCAGCGGCGGGTGGAACCGGCCGCCGATGGTGGCTCATGAGGCGTCCGTGGCGCTGTTCGAGCGGGCCCGCGCGCTCGCGGCCGAACAGGGCTGGGAGCTGCGCGAGACCGCGGTCGGCGGGGCGAGCGACGGCAACTTCGTCTCCGCCCTCGGCCGGCCGGTCCTCGACGGGCTCGGCGCCGTGGGCTCCGGCGCCCACGCGCGCCATGAGCACACCCTGCTCGACCACCTCCCCGCCCGCACGGCGCTCACGGTCGGACTGCTGCACGCCCTGGCGGCGGACGGGGGGTGAGGCGGCGGCCGTACCCGCCCCCTCCGAGGCGGGAGGGGGTCAGGTACGGCAGGTGACCTTCATCTGGGCGGCCGCGTGATGGGCCAGGTTCCAGCCGGCCGACCAGTCGTCACCGCGGTCGAGCAGCTTGACGCCGATCTTGCCCTGCTTGACCGCGAAGTTGCCCGCGTTCACCCACTGGCCGCGGTGCCCGGCCTGGTTGACGGTGAAGGAGTCGTACTTCGTGGTCCGGTCGAAGGGGTCGGTGAGGACGTGGTACGTGGTGGGGTGGCCGGCGACATCGCGGTCGTTGGGGCCCTTGGGGACGTACACCGACAGCTGGCAGCTCTTGGCCGAGGTGCCCGGCTCCCACCACCACATCACCCGGCTGTTGGCGTCCTTGGCCGGGTCGCCGGACATCGGCACGGAGGCGAACACACCGTTGCAGCCGTGGCCCACATAGCCGCCACCGCCGAGGGAGTACCAGCCGCCGTCGCCGTCGGTGAAGCGGTTCTGCTCGTAGTAGCCGCCGCGCGGCGGGGTCGGGCAACTGGGCCCGGCGTAGTCGGTGTAGATCACCTTGCTGCCCGACGACTTGGGCGCCCCTCCCCCGCCCCCACCGCCGCTCGTGGCCGGGGCGTCGGCGCCACCGCCCTTCGAGCCACCGGTACGGTCGCCCCCGGACGCGGGCGGCGCACCCGCGTCGTCGCCGCCACCACCGCCACCACTGCCGCTTCCGCCGCCGCTGCCACTGCCACCGCCGGAGCCGCCCCCGGAGCCGGTCCCGCCCGGGGCGCCCTTGTCGCCCGTGGAGGGTGCCGCGCCGTCGTCCCGGGCCGTGCCGCCCGGCTTCGGGGAGGAGGAGGTGCCCCCGGCCCGGTCCGCGGCCGTGTGCCGCGCGGCGACGGTCTTGGCGGCGTCGGTGTTCCCGTCGTCCTCGAAGCGCAGCTCGGACACGCCCGTGGAGACCAGCACCACGGCGCCGACCGCGAGACCGGCGGTCACCGGCAGCCCGACCACCGTCGTCCACACCCGGCGGCCCGGCGCCAGACCGCGCAGCGGCACCCGGGTCCGCCGGGCGAAGGTGTCCGCGAAACCGCGCTGTGCCGTCCGCTCCCTGCCCTGTGGCTTGCCCTGTTCCTCGCGGCTCGACTCGGACACCGCGGCCTCCTTCTTCTGAGAGCTGTCGTTCGTCGATCGGGGCGCTGCGGTCACCGCGGTGGCTCCGGCAGCTCGGGCACATCGAGTTCGGAGAGCGTCATCAGCTCGCTCTCCGAGGGGATTTCGATCTCCGACACCCGGTACGCCTGCCGCTCCGTCATGGCCTGGAACACCTGCCTAGCGGAGCGGCCGTTGCCGAACCGGCCGTCCCTGGGCAGGAGTTCGAAGTAGCCGGTGAGGGCGGTGCGGGCGGCGTCGGTCAGATCGTACTGGTGCGAGGCGGCGTGCCGCTCCACGATGCGCAGCAGCTCCTCGGTGTCGTAGTCCTCGAACATCAGCGTGCGGTTGAACCGCGAGGACAGCCCGGGGTTGGAGTCGATGAAGTGCTCCATCTCGTTCGGATAGCCCGCCACGATGACCACCACCGAGTCCCGGTGGTCCTCCATCAGCTTGACCAGGGTGGCGATGGCCTCCTGCGCGAAGTCGTTGCCGCCCCCGCCCTGGGCCGGGGCCAGCGAGTACGCCTCGTCGATGAACAGCACTCCGCCCATGGCCTCCTGGAACACCCGCTGGGTCTTGGGGCCGGTGTGGCCGACGTACTCGCCGACCAGCGAGGACCGGTCGGCCTCCACCAGATGGCCGCGCTCCAGCAGCCCCACGGCGGCCAGGATCCGGCCGTACAGCCGGGCGACGGTGGTCTTGCCGGTGCCCGGGTTGCCCGCGAACACCAGATGGCGGCTCAGCGGCGGGGCCGCGAGCCCGGCGCTCTCCCGGCGCTGGACCGTACGCATCAGCTTGACCAGCGACGCGACGTCCTGCTTGACCCGGGCCAGGCCGACCAGCCGGTCGAGTTCGCCCAGCAGCTCCTCCAGCGTCTCCTCCGAGGCGGGGGACTCCTCCGGCGCCAAGGCCTCCTCGGTCGCGGAGGACTGACCGGCCCCGGGTGTCGCCGGCTTCGGTTCTGGTGTGTCTTTGGCGGTCTCCGGCGCGGGCCACCGCGCGGACTTCACCCGGATCGAGACGCAGTCCACCACCTCCGGGCGGGCCCCGGGGTCGGCGCTCAGGTCCTCCGCGGCGTCCCGGACCCGGATCCGGCGCAGCGCCGGCGCCGCCCGGTCGGCCAGGTGCACCGCCGGGAAGCCGGGGCGGACGATGTCCAGGTCCTCGAAGACCCCGGCGCCGCCGCCGTCCAGGATCAGGCCGTTCTTGCCGGGCCTGACGATCCGTACGCCGGTCACCCGCGGCGCGGCCTCGCCCGCCACCACCAGTCCTGAGCCGGTCGCCTCGCGGATCTCGGTGTCGGCAACCCGCGCGGTGGCGCCCGTGGTGAACACCAGGCCCGCGGTGCCCGGCCGCAGGATCCGGCCGCCGGACACCTCGGCGTCGCCGGGGCCGAGGGTGACCCCGGCCCGCTCGGCGTCGGTCACCTCGCAGTCGGTGAGCCGCAGCGCGCCGTCCGCCCCGGCCGTGACGCCGGCGAGGCAGCGGGTCACGGCGAGCCCGGCCGCCTCGGCGCGGGCGGCGCCCGCCAGGTCCAGGCCCGACATGCCGCAGTCGGTGAGCCGGGTGTCGGTGAGCGTCACGGTGGCCTCGTCGACGGCGTGCACACCGTGTTCGGGCGTGGCGCCCGCCCGTACCCGGATGAGCGAGGCCGTGGCCCGCTCGCCGAGGTGGACCGCGCTGTAGCGGCAGCCGGTCAGCTCGCTGTCGGTGAGGTGGACGGCCGCGGTGCCGGTGGCCAGCAGCCCGTTGGCGGCCGCGTCCCGTACGGTCAGCTCGCGCGCGGTCAGCCCGGCGGAGCCGTGCGCGACCAGCGCCGTGGCCCCGGTGCGTACGACCGTGACGGCGGCCAGCCGCACCCGGGCGCCGTCGCCCGCCGCCACGCCGGAGCCCGCGCAGTCGCGCAGCACGGACGCGGTGACCTGGAGCTGCGCGGGGCCGGTGACGCCGATCGCGTCGGCCGCCGGGCCGGTCAGCTCGCAGCCGCGCAGCACGACACCGCCGGTGGCGTCCTCCGCGTCATCGGTGTTGGTTTCCGGCTCGGGCAGCGGTGAGCTGCCCAGCGCGCGGACCGACTCACCCCCGGTGTCCCGGATCCGGCAGTCCGTCAGCAGCGCGGCGGCCCGGTCCTCGGTGAGCAGCCCGCTGCGGCCGGGGCGGTCCACCAGGCAGCCGCGCAACACCGCGCGGGCGTCCTCGCGCACCCGTACGCCCGAGCCCGCCGCGGCCCGGATCTCGGTGCGCACCAGCTCCACGCGGGTGGCGCCGCCGACCACCAGTCCCGTGCCGTCGATGTCCGCCAGCAGACAGCCGGTGAGGTGGACGGCGCCGGTGGTGCGCAGCAGCACCCCGGCCAGCGCGGCACCGGACAGCACGGCGCCGGCCATGCGCAGCGCGGCGTCACCGCGCACCTCCAGCCGCCCGTACCGCACCCCGCCGCCCGTCCAGTCGGTGGCGCCGCCCGCCAGCAGCGCGGCGGGCTGGTCCGCGGCCGCGCCGCGCACGGTCACCCCGCGCAGCGTCAGCCGCGCGCCGGGCAGCACCTCCAGGGCGGGCCGGCCGGGGGCGGGCGCGGCGAGCGTCACCGCGGCGCCCGGCGGCGGGCCGTCGGCCGCGGGCGTGTCGTCGCCGTCCGGGTCCGCCGCGGCGAGCGTCACGCGTCCGGCGACGCGCACGGTCTCCTCGTAACGGCCGGGGGCGATACGGATCTCGTCGCCGTCCGCCGCGTCACCCAGCGCCGCGGCGATCGTCCGGTAGGGCCGGTGCCCGTGCGCCGAGACCAGACGCACCGGGACGTCGAGGCCGAGGGACGTCATGCGCTACCTCCGAACGGGTCGGGCGGCCGGGGTGTTACGGGGCCTCGGTGCTGAAGCCGGTCCAGGTTCCTCTGGGCCTCGTGGAGCCTGGCCAAGGCGTCTTGCTCCGCGGCGAGAGCGCGTTCGAGCTCGCTCGGCCCGGAACTGCCCCCGGCCGCCTGGTCGGCGCGCGCCGCGACCGTCTGGCGCCACTCGGCCGCCCGCCGCAGAGCCGTGTTGGCGTCCGCGACGGCCTGCTCGGCGGCGGTCAGCGCGGCGGGGTCCACGGGCGGCGGGAGGCGCGGGGCTTGCGGGACGGGCGGCGCGGGACGTGCGGGGGCTCGGGAAGCCCGCGCCTTGCCCTTCCCCTTGCCCGTGGCCGAGGGGTCGGTGGAGCCGTCCTGGCCGGTGCGGGGGCGCTTGGACGGCCCGGGTGCGTCGACGGACCCCTGGGTGTCCGCGCCGCGCGGCCGTTTGCCCTTCGAGGTAGGCGCGTTCCCGCCGTCCTGCCCGCCCCCGGCGCCACGCCGGCCACCCCCACGCTTCGGGGGTGGCTGGTCGGGGACGTGCGCCGACCAGCCGCCGCCGTCGGGGCCGGAGTTCCAGGTGAGGTCGAGCGGCGGCCGGCGGTTTCTGGCCGTGACCCCGACGGCCTCCACGGTGAAGGTGGTTCCGTCCCCGGCGGTGACCCGGATGTCCCGGCCGAGCGCCGCCGCGTACTGGGTGAGCAGGGCGTCCCGGACCGGATCGTGGCCGAGGGCGCCTCCTGAGGCGCGGAACGTCCGGAAGTCGGCCGTCGGCGGGTGCAGCCTGCCGTCCACCAGCCGTGGGAAGAACCTCTCGACATCGATGCCGGCGCCGTTGATCTGCTCCAGCATCCGGCCGAGCGAGTTGGCGCCGCCCTGCCGCAGGTCCTGGAAGGCGCGCTCGACCAGGTTGCGCATCATCTGGAGCGGGCGCAACGAGGAGTCCCCGGTGGCCCGGGCCGCCTGTTCCAGGGCGTGGAAGAAGGTGCCTGGCGCCATGGGGAGCGCTCCGCGCACCAGGTGTTCACGGCTGAAGTAGGCCAGATGACGGGCGAGATAGCCCTCGTCGTGGGTGAGCGCGAGGGACTGCGCGGCAAGCCGCATCTGCTCGGGGTCGATGCCCGCGTACAGCCGGGGCCCGCCGCCGGGCACCGGGGCGGACACCGCGAGACCCACCCGGTTCTTGCCCACGGTGCCCAGGCTGTCGTCCAGCGCAGCCGACAGGTCGGCGGCGAGCCGGGAGCTGGGCAGTTCGCCGGGCGGGTGGTGGACCGGCCACAGGGGGTCGTTCCACTTGCCCTCCCTGATGGTCTGTTTGAAGGAGTCGCGGAGCGGCTTCAGCTCGATGCCCTCGCGGGCGGCCTGGCTGTTCTGGCCCGCGCCGAGCGCGTCGCGGCTGAACAGCCGGTCGAGGGGGTTCTTGAGACCCGCGTGGTCCTGCGGCAGCTTGCCGTCCTTGTACCAGGACTTCATCAGCCGGGACAGGTCGGTCTCGGTGGACGCCTCCTGGAACCTGGTCAGATACGACACGCCCCGGTGCGGCAAGGTGTTGTTCGCGGCGTGCACCTCGCGCAGGGTGCGCAGCTCGTCGAGCGTGCTCGCCCCGATGTCCGCCGAGGGGGTGCGCAGCGACTGGTCGAGCTCCCAGGCGTTCAGCCGGTTGAGCCGTTCGCTCAGCTCGCCGAACTCGGCCCCGCCGGCACCGAACCTCACCCGGATCAGATCGTCGGTGAGCAGGGTCGCGGCGGCGTCCACGAAGAGGTTGGGTTCGGGGGCGTACGGCAACTGCGGGTGGAGCCCGGTGAGCCGGTCGCGGATCCGCATGTCCTGCTCGATCCGCCGGATGAACTCCAGCCGCATCTCCTCCAGCGGAGGCCTGGGATTCTTCCGCTCCTTCAGCGTCTCGCCGTCGAGCCTGGCCCGGGTGTCGTCGATCAGCCGGTCGGCGCCCCCGACGGGCGGTGGCTCGGGCGCCCGGTAGCCGCCCGCCATCATCAGCGGCCGCATCGGGTTGCCCACCTCGTATCCGTCCTCCACGACCTTCAGCGCGCCCTCCCAGTACTGGAAGGCGTGTTCGCCGCCGGGGACCAGGTGGGGGTAGGTGTCGAAGTCCATGATCGCGTGGTACGGGTGCAGATTGTCGGCCATCATCGAGCGGACCATGTGGCGGGTGACCTGGCTGTCGAGCGTGAGGTTGCGCGCCGTGCCGTAGGTGAAGTGGCCGGCCGGGTACGGGCCGAGCGGTGTGGCCACCAGGGCCAGCGGATGCCCGAAGGTGGTCTGCCCGAGGGCGTTCGCGATGGCCTGGCGGATCGCGGGCAGATCGGCGTGGGAGCCGTTGACCCCGATCACGACCCCGATCCGGCCGTCGAAGCCGTTGAGTTGGTGGGTGAGGGCGTTCAGGAAGCCCTGAAGGCCGTCGCCGAGCTGGTCGAACCGGACGATCGCGGTGACCACGAAGCCGAGCGGGCGCGGCTGGGTCTCGATGGCGCGGACCCAGGTCATGTAATCCGCGCCCGTCATGCCCGCGTGGCCGCCGTTTGCCAGCTGCATGAAGGCGTCGTTCACCATGGTGTGCGCCGGGGCGCCGCCCGCCACGGTGCCGGGCGGCGGCCAGAGGTGGGAGCCGCCGGTCGGCGCGATAACCACCTGGCCGGCCGGGGGCAGGTCCACGTCCATCGCGCCCGGTTCGGGGGTCAGGTCCGGCGCGGTGCCGCGTGGGGTGCCCGGGTCCGCCGCGTCGGTGATGTCGTCCATGACATCGTCCATGGCGTCGTCGGCGTCGGTCAGGGCTTGGCTCTCCGGGGACGGCGGCGGTGGCGTGCCGCCCATGGAGATGTCGGACGGGGAGGGCGAGTGCCGGGTGCCGCCCGGCAGTCCGCCCCGCTCGTGGAACATCCGGGCGGTGATGGCCCGCATCTGCTGGTGCGTGCTGCGCGGGTCGATGCCAAGACCGTCCAGCCGGGACTCCGCAGCGTCGACGCGCGCGCGGGCCGCGCCCAGCTCGTCCAGCGCGCTGAGCTGCGCGGCGGACGGCCCCCGGGAGCCGCCCTGCCCCGGCGGGGGCGTGGTCAGCTCCACCTGCCGCTCGGCCCTGCCGAGATCGGACAGGGCGCGCTCGTACGACGCCCACGCGTTGAGCCGCGCGGCGGCCTCGGAGCCGCTGGTGCCGCCCATGATGAGCTGGTGGCTCTCCCGGATGCGCTGGTTGATCGCGGCCATCGGGGACAGCCCGCCGAACCGGCCCTTGCCCGGGGACGGCGGGGCGTACGGCGGCGGCATGTCGGCCGCCGTCGCCTCCCGGTACGGCGGGGGCGGCTGTACGGCCGTGTCGGCCGTCTTGGGGAGCCCGGTGTGCGGTGTGTGCGGTGCGGTCTCGGGCGGGCGGCCGGGGTGCGCGACGAGGTCGAGCGCGTCCCCCGCCGCCTTGGCGCCCCCGCTCCCGGCGGCGTCGAGCGGGCCGCGCGCGGACACTCCGCCGGGCGGCGGAGCCGACCGCGCGCTGAGGCCGCCCGCCGAGGGCGGCGGCGGGGCGGCTCGCTCGCCGCGCAGCAGGTCCATGGCAAGGTCGTGCGCTGCGGCGGCAGACAGCGGCTCCGGCGCGCGGACGGCGCCGCCCGGGGGCGGCACGGCCGCGCCGCCGCGCCCGGGGACGCCCGGCGGCGCGCTCGCCGAGCCCGCGCGCGCAGGCGTGCCCGGGGCGGCATGGACGCCCGAGTCGGCATGGGCCGCGAGGCCCGGGCCGGGCGGCGGCGCGGCGACGGTGCCAGCGGGGGCCGACGTCGGCGCCGCGCCCGCGTGGGCGGACGTGCCCGGGGCGGCGTGGCCGTCCGGAGCGACATGGGCCGGTCCGCCCGGCGCGTGGCCGCCGAGGCCCGCATTCGGCGGTGCGGCAGCCGCGCCGTGGGCCCCCGCGACCGCCGGGGCACCCGGCGCGTGGCCGCCGACAACGCCCGGTGGCGGTGCGGCCGCGGCCCCCGCGGGCGGGGAGACAACCGCCGTGCCCCCGTGCGGCGCAGCGCCCGGCGTGGCGCCCCCGACAACCCCCGCGGGCGCTGGAGACACCGCCGCGCCGGCGGGGACCGGGGCGGTGCCCGCGACCGTGTGCGCGTCGACGGTCCGGGGGGCCGCGTCGCCGATCCGCAGGGTGATGCCGTCGCCCCGGATGGCGGTGACGGCGACATCCCCGTGGGCGAGGGCGTTCAGCTCGGGGAAGGTCAGGTCCTGCAGCGCCTCGGCGTGTCCCACCGCGCCGCGGGCCATGGTCACCCCGTCGGACACCCCTCCGGCCGAGACGGCGCCGGGGACGGACCCTTGGGCCGTGTGGGACACCGGGGACGAGGTGTGTGCGTCGCGCAGCAGGTCGATGGCGGTGTGGCCGGGCAGCAGCAGATTGTTGTCCAGCCGCACCTGGCCTGCGGCGAAGTCCATCTGATGGAGCGTCTGGAGGGCCTGGCCGCCGGGGGCCGCGTGGGCGGCCGGGACGACCAGGCCGCCCGGGCTGGTGGTCATCCCGTGGGGCAGCGGCGCGGTGGTCAGGCCGTGGGACGCGCCGCCGAGCCCCTGCGGGGTCAGGGCGCCCAGGTTGACGGTGGGCAGTTCGGTCAGCGGGGTCAGCGGTACGGCTCCCAGGGTGCCCGTACCGAGGCCGCCGAGGTGCAGGCCGCCCCCCGGGAGGAACGCGCCGGGTGGACGGATGAGCCCGGTGGGCACCAGGGCTCCGGGGCCGGTCCGCACCGGGGGGATGCCGTGCAGGGCCGCGTCCGTACGTCCCGCGTTGGC
Source organism: Streptomyces sp. NPDC007917 (assembly GCF_042959105.1). Lineage (NCBI taxonomy): Bacteria > Bacillati > Actinomycetota > Actinomycetes > Kitasatosporales > Streptomycetaceae > Streptomyces > Streptomyces sp. NPDC007917. The sequence goes on along the minus strand of NZ_JBIBKK010000003.1, from coordinate 587,601 downwards.
CAGCAGGGCGTGCAACTCGGGCTGGGCGATGCCGAGGACGCGCTCGCCGAAGGCCAGCCGGGCGGCGCCGCCGATGCCCAGGACGCTGAGCTCGGTGAAGTTCAGCGGGAGGAGGGTGGCGGCGCCGAGCCGTGCGAGCCGTTGCAGATTGGCCAGCGAGTAGGCGCCGGCCTTGGCCCAGGCGCCGGTCGAGGAGGCGGTGACGCGCGCCCAGTCGCTGCCGATCGCGCCGATCGCGCTGTTCCAGCCGCCCTTCAGGGCGTTGCCGAAGCCCTTGCCCAGCGCGATGACGTCGATCTTGACCAGCGGGGCGAGATGGGCGCCGATCACCATCGGGGCCACGACGATCTTGGGCAGGCCGGTGAGCGAGGAGAAGTGGCTGATCTGGCCGAACAGGCCACGTCCCGCGCCGGTCAGGCCGCCGACGACGCCCTTGAGGCCGTTGCCGAGGCCCTTGATGATGGCGCCGACGTTGATGGCCTTGGTGGTGGGGAAGAGCACGCCGAGGAAGGCCAGGCCGAGTTCGAGCCCGCTGGCCTTGCCCTGGCTGAAGTCCACGATGGTCTTGATGAGCAGGACGGCGTTCATGCCCCAGGCGATGATGCCGAGGATGCCGCCGGTGAAGACCGCGATCACCGAGATGATGATCGTCAGCCACTGGAACGCCTCCCAGAACAGATCGCAGTCGCTGACCGGCTGGACCATCAGCTCGCCCGCGTCATGGAGCTGACGGCGCAGCTCGCCCGCGGCGCCTGCCACGTCGGTGCGGGCGTCCTCGGCGCGCTGGGTGAGCTGCTGCCGCTGCGGATCGTCCTCGGGCAACCCCTGGGCGGCGGAGAGCGCCTGGTCGGCCTCGCCCTGAGCGGTCTCGACAGCGGTCGCGTAGACGCGGATGGCGTTTTCGGCCTTGCGGAAGGACTCCTCGACATGCCCGACGAAGTTGTACAGATGGCTGTCCACCATCTCGCGCAGCCGGTCGGCGGTGACGCCGATGAACCGCTGTCCGTCGCCCGCGGTGGTCTGCAGTTCGCGCAGCCCGGTGTTGATGACCCCGGCGGAGGTCGCCAGGTCGCGCATCGTGTCGGCGATGGTGTTCAGCATGGCGGGGTCACCCGGGACCGGGTCACCGCTGAGACCGAGCGCGCTCCAGTCGCCGGGACGGGTCGGCACGCTGCTCCTCCCCCTTGACGGTCAGTTGTGGCACAAGCGCTTCACCGGTGGGAACCTACACTTGGGTAACGCGCCGACGAGCGAGAACGGTTCAACGGAATGAACGGTACGTCAGACATGGTTGATTCCTGAACCGGACCACACTTTTGGGCCGTTGGTCACGGTAGGGCAGTATGAGCCCGCAGCGAGCCGATCCAGGGGGGACCGTGCCTGACATCGTCGTCGATTACGAGCTGCTCAACCAGGTCGCGCAGAAGGCCAGCAGCCTCAAGGAGCAGGTCAAGCAGGCCCGGGAGAGCAATCAGAACTACACCACCGAGCAGGTGGGCGGGGGCGTCTCCTACGCCATCCAGGCGTACTACGAGGTCTGGAAGGGCTCGTTCAAGCGCTCCGAGGAGAAGCTGGAGAAGCTTCACAACCTGTACGAGGGCGTCGCGCGGGGCTGGGCGGACTGGGACTTCCGGCTGGCCGGGGAGGCCAGCAAGCAGGAGGCGTCGCTGGCCGCGGATCTCTACCGCACACAGAAGGAGATCTGGGACGACTGGCAGGAGGCGGTCGCCAAGGGGTACGTCGATCCGAACGACCCGCACGCGCCGAAGCCGCCGGGCGAGCGCGAGAGCCAGTGGACGACCACCGACGGCCATGGCAACACCACCACGACGACCTACGAATACGGCCCGGACGGCAAGCCCACCAAGATCACCACGACGATCACCACCAGCAGCGGGCTCACCTCCACCGACACCACCAACTACCACCCCGACGGGACGTACGACTCGACCGCCACCGACGTCTACGGCAACGTCACCACGACCACCGGCACCTCGCAGACCACCGAATCGGGGGACCACAGGAACACCACGGACACCTTCAGCAGCACCACCAAGACCCCGGACGGCAAACAGTCCACCACCACCGGGACCACCACCTCGGACTACAACTCCACCACCGGCCACCGGGACTCCACCACGACCTACACCACCACAGGGCCCGACGAGGACGGCGAGGAACAGACCGTGCACGGCACGACCACGTCCTCGGTCGATGTGAACGGCCATGAGGTGATCGAGACGATCGAGGTCCACGAGGACGGCAGCGGCACCCGCACGGTGGAGACCAACGGCCACAAGGAGGAGTGGACCAGCGACCACGCGGACCAGAACTCCGGCTGGGTGCCGAAAGAAGACGACTAGACAAGGCAGGAACCACACCATGCCCGCAGGCAACATCAACCTCGACTACGCCGAGATCATGCGCGTTTCCGGGGTCATGAACCAGGCCGTCAACGACATCAACCCGCATCTGCTGTCCACCAAGACCTCAGTGGAGGGGCTGCTGGACAACGGCCTGTTCATGCAGCAGAGCAGCCCGGCGATGAAGGCCGCCTACGAGAAGCTGACGGCCTCGCTGCAGCAGGCGGTGGAGAGCATCAACAGCTTCGCCACCCAGTTCACCAAGATCAAGGAGTCCGTCGAGCAGATGGACAAGGACATCGCCGCCAGCACCAACAACGGCTGACCCGGGGCCCACCGGGCTCCCCCCTCACCACGGAGCGGGAGCCCGGGTCCTTCCGGCCCGGTCAGCCCATACCGTCCGACCGCAGCACCGTCTCCGGGACCAGCACCGACACCAGCGCCCCGGTGACCGGGTCGACGGTCAGCCCGCGCCCCGGCACCGGCCGCCCGCGCAGCAGGTCGTACGGGACCCGCACCCCCAGCAGATCGCCCTCCCCCGGCGACTGCGGGGACAGCAGCAGGCCCTTGCGGACCCGGCGGACCTGGCCGAGCCAGCCGATGCCCGCGGAGGTGAGGGTTTCGGCGGTGGCCGCCACCGCGAGCCCCTGGCCGCGGTCCCGGCCGGTGGCCGCGATCTCCCGCAGCACCGAGTCGGCGGACGGCATCTGGGCCAGCAGATCCGCGTCGTCCACCAGCAGCACCACGGGGCCCGCCTCGGCCTCCAGCGCCTGCCGCACCTCGTCCGCGCCCGGGTCGGGCGTCTCGATGACCTGGGCCCGCGGATGCCTGCCCAGGCCCCGCAGCGGCGATTCGCGCGGGGTGAGCGCGACCACCCGCGCCCCGCCCGCCAGCAGCGACACCGCGAGGCTCGCCAGGGCCGTGGAGCGGCCCGCCCCGGGCGGCCCGCTGATCATGAACGACGGGGCGTCCGCCGCGAAGTCCACCCCGACCGCGCCGAGGTCGTCGCCGCCCACCCCGAGCAGCCCCCACAGCGGGCGGCGCGCCGCGGCGGGCACCTTCTCGTAGGCGTCGGTGAACGTCACCCGCTTGGGCAGGCTCGCGACCTTCACCGGGCGCCGCGCGGCGGGCACCTCGAGGTCACGGCGGGCGGCCTCGGCGCCGATCCGCCGCAGCGCCTCCGCCTGGTCGCGCCCGGCGCCCACCGCGCTCAACAGGGCCACCTGCACCTCGGTGGCGCTGCCGCCGCGCCAGCCTCGGCCCTGCGGCACGACGGCCGGGATCTGCTTGGTCGGGATCTGCGCCAGCATGTACTCGCTGCGGTCGGTCAGCCGCAGCAGCAGCCGCTCGTCGTTCAGCGACGCCACCTTGCCGGACAGCAGGGCGCGTTCGGAGGTGGCGATCACATGCACGCCCATCGGGGCGCCCTCGCGGATCAGCGCGGTGAGCTCCTGCACCGGCCGCCCGCCGTCGTGGTCGCCGAGCAGCGCGGTCAGCGAGTCCCAGCCGTCGATGAGCAGCACCGTGTGGGCGGGGCGCTCGGCGGGCGGCAACAGGGAGCGCAGTTCGGCCAGGTTCGCCGCGCCGTGCGAGGTGAGCAGTTCCTGCCGGCGTCCCATCTCGGCGATGAGCCGCGCCAGCAGCCGGTTCAGCCGTTCCAGGTCGGCCCGGGGCACGACCGCGCCGCAGTGCGGCAGATCGCTCAGGGGCGCGAGCGCGCCGCCGGCCGCGTCGATGCCGTAGAGGTGGACGTCGGCGCAGGAGTGGCGGCGGGCCAGCGCGCCCGCGATGGTCCGCAGTGCCTGGGAGCGCCCCGAGCGGGGCGTGCCGATGATGTAGAGGTGCCCGAAGCGGGAGAGGTCCAGCTCCAGCGGCTCCTGGCGCTGGGCGCCCGGCAGGTCGGCCAGCGCCCAGGGCACCGGCGCGAGCCCCCCGCCCTGCTGGTCGGGCCGGACCGGAAGCTCCTCCAGGGTGATCATCTGCGGCAGCGGGGGCAGCCATGGGCTGGGCTGTGGCTCGATGGCGAGCGAGGCCGCGGCCTCCCGTACGGACTCCACGAGCGCCGTCAGATCGGTGGGCACCTCATCGGCGCCCAGCGGCGGCAGCTCGTCCTCGGCCTCGTGCGCGGGGCCCGGTTCCACCGCCGTACGGCCCAGCAGCGACCAGGTCATCTCGGCGGCCCGGACCGTCGCTTCGGGCGCCTCGGCCGAGGCGGGCCCGGGGGCCTCGTCCAGGCGCGGGGCGCCCACGAAGGCCGTCTGGAACGGCAGCACCGAGCGGTGGCCGGTCCTGGCCAGGGCCCGGCCCGGGGTGGCGCCGGAGATCGTCACCGCGTCGTTGACCTCCAGCACGTCCTGGCTGTCCATCGCGTCGGTGACGCGCAGCGCGATCCGCAGATTGGTGTTGGCCCGGATGTCGGCGGTGATCACGCCGGCGGGCCGCTGCGTGGCCAGCAGCAGATGCAGGCCCAGGGAGCGGCCGCGCTGGGCGATGCCGACGAGCCCGGGGATGAACTCCTGGACGTCGCGCGCGAGCGTCGCGAACTCGTCGATGACCAGCAGCAGCCGGGGCAGCGGGGGCAGCGCCGGATCGCGCCGCCGCATCGCCCGGTACTCGGCGTGGTCCTTCGCCCCCGCCTCGCTCAGCACCCGCTCGCGCCGGACCAGTTCGGCCGTCAGCGAGGCCAGCGCCCGCTCCACCAGATGGCTGTCGAGGTCGGTGACCATGCCCAGCACGTGCGGCAGCCGTACGCAGTCCTTGAAGGCGCTGCCGCCCTTGTAGTCGATCAGGACGAACGTCATCTCGTCCGGCCGGTTGACCGCCGCCAGCGAGGCCACCAAAGTCTGCAGCAGCTCCGACTTGCCGGCGCCCGTGGTGCCCGCGATCAGCCCGTGCGGGCCGTCCTTGACCAGGTCGAAGGTGACCGGCCCGGTGTAGCCGACGCCCAGCAGCGCCCCGGTGGACGCCGGGCGCTTGCCCCAGCGGCGGACCAGTTCCCCGGCCGTCGGCGGCTCCAGGTCCAGCAGCCCGAGCAGCCGCACCTGGTCCGGCAGTCCGTCCGAGCCGTCGGGGGTGACGTCCCGTACGGCCGCCAGCGCGCGGGCGATCCGCTCGCACCACTCGGTGTCCACCTGGTCGGGGCGGATACCGGTCACATCGGCGCTGCCGGTGCGGCGCACCGTCAGCTCACGCGCGCCCACCGCGCAGACGGTGACGCACTCCTCGGGGAGCATGCGCTCCTCCTGGTCCAGGCAGATCAGGAACACCCGTACCGACGGGCCCTCCTTGAGCACCTGGACCACGCCGGGCACATCGCGCAGCCGCCGCGCCCCGTCGAGCACCACCACCAGGTCCGGCTCGCTCAGCAGGGCACCGCTCATCGCGGAGTCCCGGGCGCGCATCCTGGACCGGATGGCCGAGACCAGCTCGGAGACCCGGTTGGCGACGGTCTCGGGGTCGTTGCCGACCGTCACCGACGGCCCGCCGGAGCGCGCCGCCGCGACCCCGCCGCGGCCGGGGCGGGCGTGCGGCAGCCAGCGCACCCACGCCCAGGCGGGCGCCCCCGCCATGTCCGTCAGCACGGTCACCCGTACGTCCCGGGGGCTGTGCAGGACCGCCGCCTGCGCCACCGCCCAGCGGGCCAGCGCCCGGGCCGCCTCCCGCTCCCCCGCGATGCCGACCACGCCGTCGGCGGCGAGGTCCACCTGGACCGGCATGTCCGGGATGCGCCAGTTCACCGAGCGGTGGTTGTCCTCGCGGGAGCTGTCGTCGATGGTCAGCAGCGAGGACTGGCCGACCGTCCCCACCCGCAGCGCCAGGTGGTCCGGGTGGCCGCGCCGCCGCTCCCACAGCCTGGCGCCCGGGCCGACCGCCCACAGCCCGGTGGTGGCCGGATCGGGCCCCGCGGCGACCCTCAGCCGCCGCTCGCGCTCGACCTTCTCCCGTACGTCGGCCTCCAGTGAGGCGCGGCGCGCGCGGTAACTCGCCACGCCGGCCAGGTACTCGCGCTTGCCGCTGCGGCGGGTGGTCACATAGTTCGCGATGGCCAGGAACGGGCTGAAGACCGCGAACATCAGATAGAAGTACGACCCGAGGAACGTCACCATGGCGATGCCGAGGAACATCGGCGCCACCACGACCAGCACCGGGATCGACCGCCGCGAGGGCGGGGCCGGAGGCGCGGGCAGCACGAACCGCTCGGGCGTCAGCGGCGGGATGATCCTGGGCGGCCGGTTGAAGTCCAGGTGCGCGCCGTCGGCCGACACCGTCACCGCCGCGTCGGCCTCGGTGGGCTCCGCGACCCGCAGCAGGTACTCCCCGAAGACCAACTCGCCGTTCAGCGGCCAGGGCGTCCAGCCGCGCGGCACCGGCTCGTGCCGGTCGGCGTCCGGGTCCGGCAGCGGGGGCGGCGGTGCGGGCGGCAGCGGGACCGCGTCGGCGCGCGGCCGCTCCGGGGGCGGCTCGGGCGCCGACAGCGCCACGGCGGCGCCCGCCTGACCGGTGTTCAGCAGTACCCCGCCGTCGGGGCGGACCGTCACCCGGATGCCCGCGGCCGGTACGTCGCGGCCCTCCAGCCGCACCGCGCTGCCGGGCTCCGGACCCACCGTGTATGTACCGGGCCGCAGCAGCCATACGCGGCCCGCGCCGCGCCCGCCCACGAGCTGCAGCTCGACCTGGGGGCCGCGGGGCAGCCGCTCACCGTCCGCGGACCGCGACGGCGGCGGCAACTCCTCGCGCCCGGGCCCGTACGCGCCCCCGTCCCCCGGCGCCGGGGCGCCGAGCCCCAGCCGGGCCCCGTCCCGCACCCCGGCCGCCGCGAGCGGCAGCTCGGCGGGCAGCGGCCGGTCCCCGAGGAACAGCTCGGCGCCCTGCGGGCCCGTGGCATGACCCGTCTCGGCCAGACGGACGGCGACGGCCCGGGCGGTGGCGGCACCGCTCACATCGAGCATGACGTCGCTGTCGGCAACGCTCACAAAAAGTCTCACGGCTGCGAAGAGGTCCGTTCGTTTGTCGTGCCGGATGCGGCGGAGATGCCGCCGGACCGCGCCGGCGGAACGGCGGGGGCGGGCTCGGCGAGATCGTCGTCGTCCCCGGGGTTCCCGGGCCGGACCGGGTCCGTCCCGGGGATCTCTGCCGGGGCGGCGGTTCCGGCCTTCCCGGGCTTGTCCTCGGCGGCCCGTCCGCCGGACGGAGCCGACGAGAGGGCCGGAGACGAGGAGAGAGCCGGGGACGGGGACGGTTCCGGGGCGGGGGCCGACTCCGGAGCCGAGGCGGGGGCCGACTCCGGAGCCGGGGCCGACGCCGGCGCGGGGACCGACGCGGGGGCGGGCTCCGCGAAGTCCGCCTCGACATCGGCCGCGTAGTCGGCCGTGAAGTCCGCGTCGGCGTAGGCGTCGTGGACCGGGACGGCCGCGCCCCTCGGCTCGGTGGCCTCCGTACGGGGCTCGGGCACAGCGGCGGCCGGCACCGTGGCCGGAGCAGCCGGGCCGAGGCGCAAGACGGCGGTCCCGGCGGGCGGCTGCCGGCGGTCGCGGCGGATGGTGCGGGCGATGGCCCGGGGCAAGGCGGCGGACTCCAGGTCGAGGTGGAGTCCGGGGGCCAGCAGGCGGCCCCCGGGCTCGGCGTGGAACGTCCAGCAGGCTCCGGGGACGCGGCCGCCCACGAGGGCCCTGAGGCGGCCCTCGGCGCAGAGTTCGGAGATCCGGGCGGCCTGCTCCGGGGCCGGGGACCAGCACACGACGACCGGAGTCAGCGCGGGCTGGGCGGACGCCTCGCCGGGGAGGCCGTCGAGGAGGGTGTCGAGGTCGGGGCCGGGGTGGCGGGGGTGTACGCCGCGGGCCACCTGGACCGGCGGGCCGTCCGGCAGGTGGTCGATCTGGGCGGCCAGGGCGTGCAGCACGCCGCGCGCGGCGTGGGGGTCGCCCTCGACCGCGAGGGCAGCGGGGCCGCGCATCCAGTCCACGAGGACGGCACCGGGCAGCCGCCGGTCCACGCCGACGGCGAGCAGCAGTCGTTCCGGGCCGTCGGACGGGTCGACGGAGGTGGCCGGGGCGGACCAGGCCCATTCCCCCGGTTCGGCGGTGGCCTGCTGCCAGGGCCCGGCGGGGGGCAGCGGGTCGCGCCCGGCCAGGATGACGCGGACCCGGTCGCGGGCCGGGCTCAGCTGCACCGCCAGGGCGTAACAGCCGTCATCGGCGGTGGAGTCGGCGTGGTCGAGCGCGGCGAGGGCCGTACCGGGCACGGCGGGGTCGGCGAGGCAGCCGGAGAGGATCCGGGCCCAGCGGCGGTGGCGCCGGAAGACGCGGAAGGGCTCGGCGAACGCCCGTCGCGTCATCCGCGCTTCCCAGACGATACGGCGGCAGGTGCGGCGGACACCGCCCTGGGATCTGATCAATCGCGCGATGAGCCAGACCAACAGGGTCAAAGCGGCGAGGAAGCCGAGGAGGATCAGCCAGGAGGCACGATCGGGCATGCCGAGGGCGAGCCGTGTGTACACCGGAACCTCACGCTGGGGGACGGGGCGGGGAAGCGAACACCGCAGGGCGTGTGACCGGACCACAATACGGCGCGCCGGGCGGAGTTCACTGTTCCGCCTCCGCCAGAACGCGCGCGACAAGGGGGCTGTCGAGCTGACGGGCCACGGCGACCAGGTGTCGGCGTTCGGCCTGCGGTGGCACGTCGATGCCTGGCAGCCGCTCGCAGGGCTGCCGCGGGGGCCGCCCGGCGCGCAGGGCGTCCAGAGCTCCCCTGATGCCCGCGGCGGCGGCCAGCGCGTCGCGTTCCGGTGCGTCGCGTTCCGGTGATTCGAGACCGTGTTCGCGGGTGAGGCGCCGTGCGGCGTTCACGATGTCCTGGGAGGTCCAGGGGCGCAGGGCGAGCTGTCCGTCGCGGATTTCATGGGCCCGGCGCAGGGTGTGGAACTCCCAGGCGGAGCCGGAGGGCGAGCTGTGGAGGATGACACCGGGGTCGGCCTGGGTGACGGTGGTCCACAGAGTCTCCAGGGCGTAGAAGTCGCGCCGGCGCTGCCGCCGGGTGCGCAGAGCGGCGCGGGTCCATCCCGTGGCCGTGATCACCCCGCCGAGGGAGGACAGCGCGGGGCCCACATCGGAGGACAGGACGTCCAGCGCGTGCGAACCGAGCACCGCGCCGACGATCGCGATGAGCTTGCACACGCCGTAAGTTCCGATGAATGTGCAGCCGATCACCAGGAGGAGCAGGCTGCAGCGCAGGATCGGATCGTGAACGTCCTTCAGGCGTTGGCAGCACACGTACACCATCGACCACAGCGCCCAGCCGAAGGCCGCCTGATACAGCAGCAGAAAGGCGAAGACGGGCGGGCGGTCGGCGAAGGCGGTGTCGAAGGTCAGGGGCTTTTCGCCGGTGGGCAGGCCGGCGGAGAGGAACAGCGCCCACATGACGGCGATGGCCGCGGCATAGCCCGGCAGGACGCGGCGCAGGGCACCGCGCATGGCGAGCCCCCGGGGCGGCCGGCCGCCGCCGGTGGCGGCGAGCCGCCGTGGTGACCACAGCAGCGCCAGCGCGCGGAGGCAGCCGAAGCACACGACGACCTGGGTGTAGACGACGAGGGTCGCCAGATTGGAGATTCCGCTGGTCTCCCCGATCCACCGGTAGACCACCGGGGTGGCGGCGGTGAAAGCGGTGCCGCCGACCGCGGCCCCCACGGCCATCAGCAGGAGGCTGGGGATGCGTTCGGCGACCCAGGCCCATGCCTTGTACCCGGCCAGCCCGTACATGACGGCGCTCACGGTGACGTAGGCGAGGGTGTGGGCGTCACCGGCCTCAGACATGGCGCCCCTCCCGGTGGACCAGGGACGGCGCGAGCTGGGCTGCCGGGCCGACCTCGGGCGCGAGGTTCAGCTGCTGGTACAGCAGCGTGCCGATGGTCTCGGCCTCGTGCTCGGTGGGGTCGTCGTAGTGCGAGCGCCCCAGCACCCGGCGCACCACGGCGGGGTCGATGGCGTCGTGCCTAGGGAGGTGGCCGAGCAAAAGATGCGCTAATTCATGGCAGACGACGAGCAGTTGATGGGCGCGGCTGGTGTGCTTGGGATAGTAGATGCGGTCGTGCGTCAGGTACTGCTCGTACCTTCCGGTCGGCTCGCCGGGTGCCACGTCCCGCTCGATCAGTCGCAGCGCCCGCTGGAAACGGGCCTCGTAGGCGGCGTGCAGCTCGGCGAGGGTCGGATGCGGCGGCAGACCCAGGCCTTTCAACAAGGTCCGGACCCTGCGCCGTTCGGACCGCATGCCCACGCTGTCGTCCTTTCCTCGGGCGCGCTGTCAGGAGGTCGCTTACCGCGGGGATTTCGGGTGGGGCCGATTCACTGCGACGTGACTTCGCGGCTCTTGTGCTGACGGGCGACGGCGCGGCGCAGCTGGTCCACCAGGGTGCAGACGGTCTCGCGCATGTCGTGGGGCAGTACGGCCACGCCCTCGGCGATCTGACGGACCTGGTCGTCGTCGAGCAGCCCGGCGTTCGACGGTGCCGGATTGCCGAGGGCCTGAGCCGAACCGCCGGCGGCGCGGTTCCGCCCGCCGACGGGCTCGCCGTGCCGCTCCTGTTCGATGGCCCGCAAGTGCTGTTCGACCGCGCGCGCGTAGGGGTCCTCGTCGAGGGAGAAGAAGTACTCCACGCGCACCCCGAACAAGGTGGCCAGCGCGACCGCACGGTCGGCCCGGGGGACCGAGCGGCCGTTGCGCAGGTTGCTGATCTGGCTCACGGACATCCCGACGGCTTCCGCGATCTCCCGCTCCGTGTACGGCCTGCCCAAGTCGGCGGGGTAGATGACCTCTTGCACGCGCTGGAAGCGTCGCGCGAAGCACTCTGCCGCGTCATGACGTCCTGAGGTGCGCGGACGTTCTGGGGAGTGGTGCTGTGGGGGCGACATACCCGTGGATCCTAAGCGAATCGCGGGGCGGCCATGGACACTTCATCCTGGCCGAATCCAAAAAACTGAGGGCGCTGAGCCCTGGATTGCCCGATATGGGGAAGATGCGTCCGAGGTCGGCTGAATTAGTTGACAGTGTCGGCGGGCGTATTACAGGATCACTTCGCTCACCACGCTCCCTCGGTTCGGCGCAGCTCCTGATCAAGCAGGCCCGTTTTTTCGGTAAAGGAGTTCCCTTGACACCGGACGAGCCCTTCCGCGGCTTACGCCGAGCGAATTCACTGACGGGAAGCGCACGTTCCGGGAGTTCCGCGCTTTTCCATGGCCGACCGTCCGACGGCCGGGTCGGGAAAAGCGGACGGCCACCACAGACAGGGGGAATGGCATGCGTGTCAGGACGGTTGACGGTCACCTCCTGATCGGTGACCCCAAACTGCCGCTGAGGGTGCTCTTCTTCCACTACGCGGGGGCGACCGCGCTGTCCATGCTTCCGCTCGCCCGGGCCCTGCCGCCGGGCTGTGCCGCGGTCGCGTTCGAGCTGGACGGCCGGGGGGAGCTGACCGACGCTCCCCCGCTGCGCGGCTTCGACGACGCGGTGAAGCGGCTCCTCCCGGCGTTCCGCAGCTGGGTCGACCGGCCCGCCGTGGTGGTGGGGCACGGCATGGGCGCCCTCCTCGCCCACGCCCTGGTCTCGGCACTGCCTGGCGAACGGCGGTGCAACATCAGAGACGTCGTGCTCTCCGGGGCCCGGTCCCCGGTGACGACCGCACGGCTGGCGGCACATCCGCGCGCCCCGTTCCTGACCAGGACCCGGGAGGAACTCGCCACGGAGCTGCGGCGCTACGGCGGCTGCCCCGCGGAGCTGTTCGACTATCCCCATATGCTCGACCTCGCGGTCACGATGCTCGGCCAGGATCTGCACCTCATGGATACGTACCGCGAACCGCCCGCCATGCCGGCGGGCGGCGGCACGGACTACCACGTGTGGTTCGGCCGTGGCGACCGGAGCCTGTCACCCGCCGAGCTGGAGCGGTGGCGGCTGAGCACGCCGTCCGCGCCCCAGTCACGGGACTTCGCCGGCGGCCATGTCTTTCTGTGCCAGGAGCGGCCGCCGGCCGCCGCCCTCCGTGAGCTGGTGAGCGGCCGGCTGGCCGCCGTGGCCGGGGTCCCGCCGTCCCCGCGGTGCGGCGCCGCCTGAAGGCCTCACAGGGGAATTTAAAGCAACTGCTTGACTCGACCCCGTGGATCGGGTTGCCTGACCGTGTGGCCAAGGAGGGTGGTGACCATGGCCGGCAGGACGGCAAGGGCGGAGCAGGTCAGCGCGACCAGGGAGCTGATCCTGACCGCGGCGGAGCGGCTGTTCGCCGAACGCGGGGTGTACGCGGTCTCCAACCGTCAGGTCAGCGAGGCCGCGGGGCAGGGCAACAACGCGGCGGTCGGCTATCACTTCGGCACCAAGGCCGACCTGGTGCGCGCCATCGCGCGCAAACACTCCACACAGATCGAGCGGATCCGCGCCCGGATGCTGGCCGAGATCGGCGACTCCGACGACGTCCGCGACTGGGTGGCCTGCCTGGTGCGACCGGTCCCCGAGCATCTGGCGGCCCTGGGCAGCCCGACGTGGTACGCGCGGTTCTGCGCCCAGGTGATGGCCGACCCCGCGCTCCGCGAGATCATCGTCGAGGAGTTCCTGTCCTCCACCTCGCTGCTGCGGGTCGTCGAAGGGGTGAACCGGCGCCTGCCCGATCTGCCCGCCGACATCCGCGCCGAGCGCGGCGCGATGGCGCGCGAACTCATTCTGCACATCTGCGCCGAGCGTGAGCGCGCCCTCGCCGAGAACACCCCGACGCCCCGTGCCACCTGGCACGCCACCGCCACCGGGCTGATCGACGCGATCATCGGGCTGTGGCTGGCCCCGGTCACGCGCCCCGGCAGCTGAGGAGCGACGGCCGGTTCCGTGGCGTCAGATGGCCAGGCCTTCGGTGGCCTTGAGCAGCGCCTGCCGCAACGCCTCCGCGGCGGCGGCCCCGTCCGCCTCGGCGGACCGCTGGGCCCACTCCTCCGCGGCCACGCGCAGGGCCCCGTTGAGCATCACCGCCTTGATCCTCGGCAGTAGATCCCCGGGATCGGCTCCGGTGCGCGCGGCGATGATCTCGGTGAAGACGGGTTCGGCGTCATGGTGGACCTGGAGCCAGACGGCGCGCAGCCCCGGCTCCCCGGGGAGCAGCCGGATCAGCGCCCGGAGCGCGGAGGCGGCCTCCGGCGGGTCGGCCGCCGGGGGCGGGTCCCATTGGATCCCGTCACAGAAGGGGCGGTCCGCCGGCCAGTCGCGCAGCCGCCGGGCGACGGTCTCCAGGCCCGCGGCCAGCAGCGGACGGACGCACTCCTCCTTGGAGGGGAAGTAGCGCCACAGCGTGCGGGGCGAGATCCCCGCGGCGCGGGCGATCTCCTCGCCCGAGGTCGCCGCCACCCCGCGCTCGCCGAACAGCCGTACCGCCTCATGGGCGATCTCCAGGCGGGTGGCCGCCTTGCGCCGTTCGGTCAGCGGCGGGCGTCCGGCCGGCCGGGCCGTACCGGCCGCCCGTGTTCCAGGCTGCTTCACAGTGGTCCCCCTTCCGCTCTTCGAGGGCGATGTCCGGTGGCCCCCACCCTAGCCAGCGGCTTCGGCCCTCGCGGCGGTCGGCGCGGGACGCCGGACCGCTTATTTTCGACCTTGGATGCCACCATGGCAGTCAGTGCCAAAAACCTCTAGGGTGAGCGCGGGACGGAGCGCCCGTCCGCCGCGCACGGAGAAAGCGAGCACCTTGTGAGCAGCAGCACCGGCCTTCAGGGGCGCAGCGTCGTCGTCACCGGAGCGGGATCGGGGATCGGCCGGGCCGCGGCCCTCGCCTTCGCCCGGGAGGGGGCGAAGGTCCTGGTCGCCGACCTCGATCAGACAGGCGCCGACCAGGCCGTCGAGACGATCACGGCCGAGGGGGGAACCGCCCGCGCGGTCGTCGGCGACCTCGGCGACCAGCAAGTGGTGGACCGGGTCGTCGCCACGGCCGTGGAGGCCTTCGGCGGCCTGGACGTCCTGGTCAACAACGCGGGCATCATGGACCGCTTCTCGGCCGTCGCGGACACCGACGACGCCGAGTGGGACCGGGTGATCCGGGTGAACCTGACGGCGCCCTTTCTGCTGACGCGTGCGGCGCTGCCGCACATGCTGGCCGCGGGCCGCGGTTCGATCGTCTTCACCGCCTCCGAGGCGGCCCTGCGCGGCAGCGCCGCGGGTGCCGCCTACACGGCCTCCAAGCACGGTGTCGTGGGCCTGGTGAAGTCCCTCGCCGTGATGTACCGCGACCAGGGGATCCGCACCAACGCCATCGCGCCCGGCGGCACGGCGACCGCCATCCGGGTCGACGCGGAGCCGGGCGCCCACGGGCCGACCGTGATCGGCGCCCACGCCGGCAACATCGGCCGGATAGCCACCGCCGAGGAGCAGGCCGCCGCCATCGTCTTCCTCGCCTCCGACGCCGCCGGCAACGTCAACGGCGCCGTCCTGCCCGTCGACAACGGCTGGGCCGCCGTCTGACCGATCCCAACTCCCCGGCGCTCCACGTTGGTTGACTCTTCACCTTGGCGCCATCTGTCGCTGCTGACGTCGTCAGGCAAGGATCTAGAGGCTGACTTGGGCATGCCAACACTGAACGGCCTGCCCCACGCCCCCGGTCCTTCAGGAGGACGCAGTGAACAGAACGTCGCGCATCCGCAAGGTCCCGCTCATCCTCGGCAGCGCCGTCGCGCTGGTCATCGCCTTCCCGGCCAGCGCGCTCGCCGACCCCCCGAAGGCGCTGCCCGCCAACGCGGACGGAGTGGAGCAGACGTTCCAGCCGGCCTACGACTACGACACGGACGGCTGCTACCCGACCCCCGCCATCGGACCCGACGGAACCCTCAACGGCGGCCTCAACCCCTCGGGGAACCCCAACGGACAGTGCCACGACCAGTCCGACCTCGACAACACCAACGGATACGCGCGCTACAAGTGCAACAACGGCTGGTGCGCGATCATTTACGGCCTCTACTTCGAGAAGGACCAGGCGACGATCGGCGGGCACCGCCACGACTGGGAACACGTCGTGGTGTGGGTGCAGAACAACCAGGCGCAGTACGTCTCCACCTCCGCCCACGGCGACTTCCAGGTCCACAGCCGCGACCAGATCCGCTGGGACGGGACGCACCCGAAGGTCGTCTACCACAAGGACGGCCTGAGCACCCACGCCTTCCGCGCCGCGAACGCGAACGACGAGCCGCCCGAGAACCACTACCACACCTGGCAGTTCCCCAGCCTGGTCGGCTGGAACGGCTACCCCGCGGGGATCCGCGACAAGCTGAGCCAGGCCGACTTCGGCAGCGCCACCTTCGGTCTCAAGGACGGCAACTTCAACGCCCATCTCGCGAAGGCCAAGCCGGCCGGGATTCCGTTCGACCCCAACGCCTGACGGGCGGGCCGGGGACGGCACGGGCCGCCGTACCGCCCCCGGCCGCAGGAACGGACCCTGATCGCGCACCGATCCATTGACGCGGCCACGGTGGACGCGTGGGTGACGGCCGGGCTGCTCGGCGCGGCCGAGGGCCGGGCCGTGGTGCGCACCGCGCGCCAGGCCTCGTACACGCCCTGACCGTCGGGGCGTAGGCCACCGGGTACGTCACTTCCCGCGTCCGCACGCCGCCGGGCACGGCCACTCCCACGCCTGGCGGTCGCTGAGGAAGCCCAGGCCGATGCCGAGCAGCCAGAAGTCCTTGGCGAAGGCGACGCCTTCCTGGGTGGGCAGCGGGCTGCGGTGCCGGTGGGCGCCGGGGGTGCGCAGATAGAGCCCGACCAGCCCGGTGGCGAAGGCGGTCAGCCCGGCCCCGGCCAGGGCGGTGGGCACCAGGGGCGACAGGAGAGCGGCGCCCAGAGCGATCTCGGTGGAGGCCAGCACTTTGGTGAAGCGGTGGGGCGACATCCGGCGGACCACGGGATAGCCCCCGGCGGCCATCCCGTGGAGCCCCTGCTCGGTCTGCTCGTCGGCGCGGAGCTTGCCCAGGCCGGAGTTCAGCATGAACGCTCCGGTCGTGAGCCGGGGAGCGATGTGGTGGGGTCTCATCACGGGGTACACGGCCTTCTCCCTTCGCCGGAAAGCGGGTAACCGTCGGGTAACCCTGCTCACGAGGGGTATGCAGATCCCCGCTCACCCCCGCTTCCCCCCTCCCCCGACAGAGAGGCCCCGTCCCATGCGCATCGCCCTGAGCCAGATCACCACCGGTCCGGAGCCCGAGCGGAACCTGGCCGTCCTGCGCGAGCAGGCACATCGCGCGGCGGAGGCCGGCGCCCGGCTCGCGGTGTTCCCCGAAGCGGCGATGGCCTGCTTCGGCACCCGGCTCGGCCCCCTCGCCGAGCCGCTGGACGGGCCGTGGGCCACCGAGGTGCGGCAGATCGCCAAGGACACCGGCTTGGTGGTCGTGGCCGGCATGTTCACCCCGGCGCCCGACGGCCGGGTGACCAACACCCTGCTGGCCACCGGCCCCGGAGTCGAGACGTCCTACGACAAGATCCATCTGTATGACGCCTTCGGCTTCACCGAGTCCAGGACCGTGGCCCCGGGCTCCGAGGTGGTGACCTTCGACCTCGACGGCGTCCGGATCGGCCTGGCCACCTGCTACGACGTGCGCTTCCCCGAGCTGTTCCGGGCCCACGCCGACGCCGGCGCACACCTCTCGCTGCTGCCCGCCTCCTGGGGCGCGGGGCCCGGCAAACGCGAGCAGTGGGAGCTGCTGATCCGGGCACGGGCGCTGGACGCCACCGTCTGGCTGGCCGCCGCGGGCCAGGCCGACCCCGCGGCCACCGGCCCGGCGCCCGCCACCTCCGCCCCCACCGGCATCGGGCACAGCGCCCTCATCGGCCCCGACGGCACCGTACGGGAGCGGCTGGGGGCGGGCCCCGGCCTTCTGGTGGGGGACGTGGACCCCGACGAAGTCGCCGCCGTGCGGCGCTCGGTGTCCGTCCTGGCCAACCGCAGGCTGGGCACCTCCTGAGCCGGGCGGGGCACCTCCTGAGCCGGGCCGGGTGGTACCTCCTGAGCGGGGCGGGGGCGACGTCGCGGGCCGGCGGGGCCCGGCCGGGGGCGGGACGGCCTCAGCCCAGGCCCGGGACCACCATGGCCAGCCAGGCCACCGCCGGGACCACCGCCACCACCACGCCGCCGTACACCATCAGCTGCCGGAAGAACCGGTCCCGGTCGACATCGGGCGCGGCCGCGAGCACCAGGGCGCCGTTGGTGGAGAAGGGGCTGACGTCGACGACGGTGGCCGAGACCGAGAGGGCGGCGACCATCCCGACGGCGCCGATGTCGCCCTTGGCGAGGAAGGGGACCGCCAGCGGGATCAGCGCGCCCATGATGCCGACGGACGAGGCGAAGGCGGAGATGAGGGCGCCGATGTAGCACAGCAGAAGGGCCGCGAGGAGGGGGACGCCGATGTCGCTGACGGCCCGGCCGGCGTAGTCGATGGTGCCCATCTCCTGCAGCACGCCGACATAGGTGAGCACCCCGCAGATCAGCAGCACCGTCGGCCAGGAGATCTCATTGGCCGCCTTCTTGCCGTCCTTCGGCCAGAACACGCTCAGCAGCGCGGCGAGCGTGATCGCGGCGAGGCCCGCGTCGAGGTCGAAGACGAGGACGGCGACGACGAGGGCGACCAGGGCGAGAAGGGTCGCCACCCGGTCGGGGGTCAGGCCGATCGCCGGCTCCTCGACGGGCGCTCCGGCAGGCGCCGGGCCGCCCCCGCCGGCCGGTGCGGGCTCGGCGACGGCAGCGCCCGGGCCGGCCGGCCGGGGTGCCGTGGCCGCGTGGCGCGACAGCTTCAGGCCGCCGCAGACGACGAAGACGACGGCGGCGATGACCAGGTTGACCACCAGACTGGCCAGGAAGAGCGTGATCTCGTTGCCGGGCAGCTTCTCCCGTTCCACGATGCCGTTCACGATCGAGCCGTAGATGCTGATCGGCGAGAAGCCGCCGCCCTGGGCGCCGTGCACCACCATGGCCCCCATCAGCAACGGGCTGATGTCGTACCGCGCGGCGAAGCTCAGCGCGATGGGGGCGACGATGGCCACGGCGGCCGGGCTCACCGCGCCGATCGCGGTGAGCACACCGGTGATCGCGAACATCACCCAGGGGATCAGCGCCACCCGCCCGCCCACGAGTCTGACGGCGGCGTGGACCAGCCACTCGGTGGTGCCGTTGGCCCGGGCGAGGGCGAACAGATACGTCACGCCCACGAGGACCACGAACAGGTCGCCGGGGAAGCCCGCGAAGATGCCGTCGGCGTCCAGGTCGGCAACCAGCTCTCCCACGGCGAACGCGGCCGCGAAGGACAGGGCACCCATGTTGACGGAGCGGGTGGTGGCCAGCACGAAGACCGCCACCAGCACGATGATCGAGATGAGTTCGGGGGACAACAGAGCTCCCGTCGCCAGCGGCCAGTGGCTGATCACGGTGGGCCCCACGGTGCGTCAACGTCAATAGATCGGCCAGGCCTCACTCGCCCCCTCTCTGTACGGCGCCCCTCGTTTTTACGGCTCTGTGGGGTCGGCGGACGGCTCCTCGGCCGGGAAGAGGATCGGGCTGATCAGGTATCGCGCGCGGTCGGCCGTGGGCCGGTTGGCGAGCCGGGGCGCGATCGCGTCGCGCAACTCGGCGATCACCTCCTGGAGTTCGTCCCGGGTGAGCCAGGCCGCGTGCTGCCGGTAGCCGACGAGATCCGCCACCGGGTCGGCACCCTCCCGGTCGAGGTAGGCGTTGAACTCGGCGGCCAGGGTGGCCATCGCCGCGGCGAAGCCGCGCCGGTAGTCGTCGAGCGACAGCGACTCCATCGTGTCGGCGTCGATGACGGCCCGCTCCTGGCGCAGCCGGTACTGACGCTCCACCGCCCCGCGCACCCGCCGCTCGTCGGCCACTTCCAGGACTCCCCCGGCGAGGTGGCGAACACACCCGACTTCACCATGGCCGACGAGTACGTCCCGCACGCGGTCGCCGCCATCCGGACGCTCCAGCGCGAGCCGACCGTGGATGCGGCGCGGGTCTTCGTACTCGGCCACAGCATGGGCGGCAAGGCGGCCCCGCGGGTGGCGGCCGCCGAGCCGTCGGTCGCCGGTCTGGTGCTCCTGGCCGGCGACGCACAGCCGATGCACCAGGCCGCTGTCCGCGTCACCCGCCACCTCGCCGCGCTGAACCCCGGCCCCGCCGCGGACGCCGCCGAGGCGATGACACGTCAGGCCGCGGTGGTCGCGGGCCCCGGCCTGTCGCCCTCGACACCGGCGGAAACCCTCCCGCTCGGCCTGTCGGCCGCGTACTGGCTCGACCTGCGCGGCTACGATCCGGTCTCGACCGCGGCAGGGCTGCACAAGCCCATGCTCGTGCTCCAGGGCGGTCGCGACTATCAGGTGACCGTCGAGGACGATCTCTCGCGGTGGCGGGCGGGTCTCGACCGCCGACCGGAGGTGACGACGCGCGTGTACGACGCCGACGACCACCTGTTCTTCCCGGGCTCGGGCCCCTCCACGCCCGCGGACTACGAAACCCCGCACCACGTGGACCCGGCCGTCGTCGCCGATATCGCCGAGTGGCTGACGCCACCCGCGTGAGCGCTCAGGCCGGGCTCACCCAGCCGCCCCGCTCGGCGGAGCGAGCCATGGCGTCCAGGGCGGCGGCGCTGCGGACGGCGTCGTCCAGGGTGGCGCCGTACGCCGTGCCCTCGGCGATGGAGCGCAGGAAGTGGTACGCCTCGATGACCTTGAGGTCGTCATAGCCCATGCCGTTGGCCGAGCCGGGCTGGAAGGCGGCGTACTCGCCGTGTCCGGGGCCGACGTACACGGTGCTGACGGGCTGGTCCTGATAGGCGGTGCCGCGGCTGACGCCCAGCTCGCCCATGCGGCGGAAGTCCCAGAAGACCGCGCCCTTGGTGCCGTGGATCTCGAAGCCGTAGTTGTTCTGCTCGCCGACCGAGACCCGGCACGCCTCCAGCACACCCCGCGCGCCGGAGGCGAAGCGCAGCAGGCAGGAGACGTAGTCCTCGTTCTCCACCGGGCCCGGTTCGCCACCGGTGGAGCGGGTGTGGCCGGCGGTGGCCCCGGTGGGACGGGCCCGCTCGGACACGAAGACCGCGGTGTCGGCGGCCAGCGACTCGATCTCGCCGAGCAGAAAGCGCGCCAGGTCCACGCCGTGCGAGGCCAGGTCGCCGAGCACCCCGCTGCCGCCGCGTTCGCGCTCGTACCGCCAGGTCAGGGCCCCCTCGGGATGGGCCGCGTAGTCGCTGAACAGCCGGATGCGGACATGGGTGACGGCGCCGATCTCCCCGGCGGCGATCAGCTCGCGGGCGGCGGCGACGGCGGGCGCGTTGCGGTAGTTGAAGCCGACGGTGCCCTGGACACCGGCCTTGGCCACGGCACCGGCGACCGCCCGGGCGTCCTCGGCGGTCAGGCCGACCGGCTTCTCGATCCAGATGTGCTTGCCCGCCTCGGCCATGGCGGTGCCGATCTCGCGGTGCAGGAAGTTCGGGGCGGCGATGCTCACCGCCTGAACCCGGGGGTCCGCGGCCACCTCCCGCCAGTCCCGGGCCGCGGTGGCGAAGCCGTACCGCTCGGCGGCCTCCTCGGCGCGGCCGGGCACCTCGTCGGCGACGGCGACCAGTTGGGGCCGCACGGACAGCTGGGGGAAGTGGTGCGGCACACGGGCGTACGCCTGGGTGTGCACCCGTCCCATCCAGCCGAATCCCACGACGGCGACGCCGAGCGTACTCACCATGACTGCTCTCCCATGAACGCCCTGCTCGGGACTGCGGCCTGCCCGGGACCGGGACCCGCTTTGGACCGGTCCACAATGTTCCCGGCCCACCCTGAGGGCCGTCTACGCAGCTGTCAATCCCCTTTGACAACCCGGCGCGCCCTGTGGAACGGTCCAGGCCATGAGACCACCGACGATCCGCGATGTCGCCGAACGGGCCAGAGTGTCGAAATCGCTGGTCTCCCTCGTCCTCCGCGGCTCCGACCAGGTGCGCCCGGAGAAACGGCAGGCCGTCCTGGCCGCCGTCGAGGAGCTGGGGTACCGGCCCAACGCCGCCGCGCGCAGCCTCAGCGAGCGGCGCACCCGCACCGTCGGGGTGCTCCTGAACGACATGCGCAACCCCTGGTTCGTGGAGCTGCTGGACGGCCTCAACTCCCGGCTGCACGACTCCGGCCTGCGCATGCTGCTGGCCGACGGCCACCTCAACCGACGGCTCGGCGCGGACCTCACCCGCACCTTCACGGATCTGCGGGTCGACGGCCTGATCGCCGTCGGCACGCTGCCGGCCCCCGAGGCGCTGCGCACCGCGGCCGGGCTGGTGCCCACCGTGGTGGCGGGCGCCCGTGAGCCGGTGCTGCCCGGGGTGGACATCGTCGCGGGCGACGACGAGCACGGCGCCCGTCTGGCCACCGAACACCTCATCGGCCTCGGCCACCGGCGCATCGCGCATATCGCGGGGCCGGGGGCGGTCGGCGAGCTGCGCCGCCGTGGCTTCGAGACGGTGATGCGCGAGCACGGGCTGGGCGCGACGGCGGCCGTGGAGCAGGGTGACCTGACCGAGGAGGGCGGCCATCGGGCCGCGGTCCGGCTGCTCAGCGCCCGTGAACGGCCCACCGCCGTCTTCGCGTTCAACGACATAGCCGGTGTCGGCGCCCTGTCGGCCGCCGAGGAGCTCGGCCTCCGGGTGCCCCGCGACCTGTCCCTCGTCGGCTACGACAACACCTACCTCGCGCGCCTGCGCCATCTGTGGCTGACCACCGTGGACAACGCCAGTCACGAGGTCGGCCGCCTGGCCGCGCGGTGTCTGCTCGCCCGGATCGCCGACCCCGCACGCCCCGGTGAGACCGTCCTGACCGCCCCGGCCCTCGAGGTCCGCGGTACGACGGCGCGGTGCGACGGGCCCTAGCGGCGGCCCGCTTACTCGGGCGATGCCTCCGCCCTGGCCCGGCCCATGATGCTGAGCGCGTTGGCCACCACGACCGCTCCCACACCGGCCCATTCGATCCACCCCAGGCGCTGGCCGAGGACGATCCATCCGACCACGGCGGCGAGGACGGGGTTGACGCTCATGAAGAGCCCGAAGGCCTGTGCCGGGACGCGGCGCAGGGTGAACAGGTCCGCGAGGTAGGGCACGGCCGAGGAGAGGACCCCGGCGGCGACGGCGCAGCCGACGGCCGGCGCGGTGGGCGGCTGCCTGATGGCGAGGACGACCCCGACGGGCAGGAACATCAGGGCGGAGAGCGCGGCGGCGGCCGCCGATCCCTGCGCGCCGGGGGTGCGCCGGCCGACGGTGCGGTTGAGCAGGATGTAGGACGCCCAGCAGACGGCGGCCAGCAGGCCCAGGCCCATCCCCAGGTAGTCGGCGGAGGGCCGCGGGCGCATCAGGGTGATGACGCCCGCCGTGGCCAGCACCGCCCAGCAGACGTCCGCGCGGCGGCGTGAGGCGGCCAGGGCGATGGCGAGCGGGCCGAGGAATTCCAGGGTCACCGCGAGCCCGAGGCCGATCCGGTCGATGGCGCTGTAGAGGGAGAGGTTCATCGTCCCGAACACCAGGGCCAGCAGCAACACCGGCCACCACTGCCACCAGGTGAACGCGCGCAGCCGGGGGCGGCCGACGGCGAGCAGGACGACGGCGGCGACGTACTGGCGTACCGCGACGACACCGAGGGGGCCGAGCACGGGGAAGGCGAGGGATCCGGTCGCGGCGCCGATCTGGTTGGACAGGCCGCTGCCGACCATGGTGGCCACCCCGGCCAGGCGCCCTGACCCGGGCTCGGGGGCGGAGGCTGCCGGTACGGTCCGGGGCACGGAGGCTGCCGCGCGTGCGGATGCTGTTCGCATGCCGGAATCCTGCGGCGCCCCCCGACTTGCGCAAAATGCATGGACGGCAGGGTCTATACGCTGGCGTCATGGATGTCGAGCTGCGTCAGTTGCGCTGCCTCGTGGCGATCGTCGACGAGGGCAGTTTCACCGACGCCGCGATCGCGCTCGGGGTCTCCCAGGCGGCGGTGTCCCGCACGCTCGCCTCGCTCGAGCGCGCTCTCGGGGTGCGGCTGCTGCGGCGGACCTCCCGCGAGGTGACGCCGACGGGCACCGGGCTGCGCGTCGTGGCGCACGCCCGGCGGGTGCTCGGCGAGGTGGACGGCCTGCTGCGGGAGGCGGCCTCGGGCCACCGGCGGCTGCGGATCGGTTACGCCTGGTCGGCGGTGGGCCGCCATACGCTGGCGTTTCAGCGCGGCTGGGCCCAGGCGGTGCCCGAGACGGATCTGCAGCTGATCCGCGTCAACTCCACCACCGCGGGGCTGGCCGAGGGTGTCTGCGATCTCGCCGTCGTGCGCAAGGCCCTGGACGACCGCCGTTTCGACTCCGCCATCGTGGGGCTCGAGCGGCGGCTGTGCGCCCTGGCCGCCGACGATCCGCTGGCCCGTCGCCGTTCGGTCAGGCTCGCCGACCTCAGCGGGCGCACCCTGCTGGTGGACCGGCGGACCGGCACCACCACCGCGGAGCTGTGGCCCTCCGGTTCCCGCCCGGCGACCGAGGAGTCACATGACATCGACGACTGGCTGATCATCATTTCCACGGGCCGGTGTGTGGGGCTCACGGCGGAGTCCACCGCACACCAGTATCCGCGGCCCGGCGTCGTCTACCGGCCGGTGCGCGACGCGGAGCCGATCGCGGTGCGGCTCGCCTGGTGGCGGGACGATCCGCATCCCGCCGTCCCGGCCGCGCTCGAACTGCTCACGGCGCTGTACCGCCCGGGGTGAGGCCGGGCTCCTGTGTGGACGTGGGCAGTTGGCGCAGCAGCGCGTGCAGCACCGGGTTGTCGTTGTTCTCGCGCCAGACGAGGTTGAGCTCCACGGGGTTGGGGGTCTCCAGCTCGACCGGTTTGAAGACGACGTCGGCGTAGCGCAGCCGCGCGGCGGCCTCGGGGACCAGGGACACCCCCAGGCTGCAGTTGACCAGGGCCAGGATGCTGTGGACCTGGCTGAGGTACTGGGAGAAGACGGGGGCCACGTGTGCCGCGCTGAAGATGCTGATGAGCAGTTCGTGGAAGTAGCGGGCGTCCGTGGGTGAGTACATCAGGAACGGCTCACCCTCGAAGTCGGCGACCCGGAGGGCTCCTTCGCGCGCCGCCAGGGGGTGTTCCTTCGGCAGCGCCGCGAGCAGCCGCTCCCGCACGGCCGGGCGGGACCGCAGGTCCGGGCCGGTGACCGAGGGCCGGCCGAGGCCGAGGTCCAGTCGGTTCTGGGTGAGGGCTTCCAGCTGGTCGCGGGTGACCATCTCCTGCAGCACGATTTCCGCGCGGGGCATGGCGGCGCGGGCGGTTTCCAGGAGGGTGCCGAGCGTGGAGTACGCGCTGGCCGCGGTGAAGCCGATGGCGATGCTGCCCGCTTCCCCGGTCGACACCTGCCGGACGGCGAGCGCCGCGTGTTCGGACTGGCGCAGGATACGGCGGGCCTCGGTGAGGAAGGCGCGCCCGGCGGGGGTGAGCCGCACCGATCGGTTGGTGCGGTCCAGGAGCCGGACCCGCAGATCGTTCTCCAGGAGCTGGATCTGGCGGCTCAGTGGTGGCTGTGTCATCTTCAGCCGCTCCGCGGCCCGGGTGAAGTGCAGTTCTTCGGCGACGGCCACGAAACTGGCCAGCTGGGCGAGTGTGAACAATGATGCTCTCCCTGTATCAACGCATACAAACTTTAAGTTAGACGGAGATCAATGGACCACTTAGCGTCAAGGGACGGCCGAGCGGACACGCCCGCCGACACCGCGACCGGCCACCTCACGGACCGGCCGACCCGCCCGCACTCACAGGGGACGCTAAGTAATGAGCACACCGGAAACGACGGCCCATGCAGCGCAGCAGGCAGGCGAGGCGACCCTCGACAGGATCTCCTGGATCAGGCTGTCCTCGGTCACCCTTCCGCTGGCCACTCCGATCAGCGACGCGAAGGTGTTCACCGGGCGGCAGAAGCCGATGACCGAGGTGGCCTTCCTCTTCGTCGAGCTGGCCACCGAGGAGGGACACCAGGGCATCGGTTTCAGCTACTCCAAGCGAGCCGGCGGCCCCGGCCAGTTCGCACACGCCAAGGAGATCGCCCCCACCCTCCTGGGCGAGGACCCCAGCGACATCGCCAAGCTCTGGACGAAGCTGGTGTGGGCGGGCGCCTCCGTGGGACGCAGCGGGCTGTCCACCCAGGCGGTGGCGGCCTTCGACATCGCCCTGTGGGACCTGAAGGCCAAGCGGGCCGGTCTGCCCCTGGCCAAGCTGCTGGGCGCCCACCGCGACTCCGTGCGCTGCTACAACACCTCCGGCGGCTTTCTGCACACGCCCACCGAGCAGCTGCTGGAGAACGCGTCCCGCTCCGTGGCCGAGGGCATCGGCGGCATCAAGATCAAGGTCGGCCACCCCGACGGCACGGTGGATCTGAGCCGGGTGACCGCCGTGCGTGAGCACCTGGGCGACGAGGTGCCGCTCATGGTGGACGCCAACCAGCAGTGGGACCGGCCCACCGCTCAGCGCATGGGGCGCGCTCTCGAGGAGTTCGGCCTGATCTGGATCGAGGAGCCGCTGGACGCCTATGACGCGCGTGGCCACGCCGCCCTCGCGGCCTCGCTGGACACCCCGGTGGCCACCGGGGAGATGCTGGCCAGCGTCGCCGAACACTGGGAGCTGATCCGCAACGAGGCCGCGGACGTCATCCAGCCCGACGCGCCGCGCATCGGTGGCATCACCCAGTTCCTGAAGCTGGCCACCCTCGCCGAACACCACCACCTCCAGCTCGCCCCGCACTTCGCGATGGAGATCCACCTCCACCTCGCCGCCGCCTACCCGTACGAGCCGTGGGTGGAGCACTTCGACTGGCTGGAGCCGCTGTTCAACGAGCGGCTGCGGATCAGCGGCGGCCGTATGCATGTGTCCTCCCGGCCGGGTCTCGGCATCACCCTCAGCGAGCAGGCCCGGGCCTGGACACAGGCGGACTACGAGCTCGGTACGCGTCCCTGAACGTACCGCCGACACGGAAATCGGGTCGGAAATCGGGTCGCACACCCATTGACCTGGTGGGTGAGCCACCCTAACCTCCATTCTCATATCTGATTCACGTATGTGGAGAACAGTTCATGACTATGAACACGGCGGTCCAGGATGTCGCGCAGCGACTGCGCGACGGTATGGCGCGCGGTGTGCTGTCCTTCCCCCTCACCAGCTTCGGTGAGGACGGCAGCCTCGATCTGGACGCCTACCGCGAGTATCTGACCGCTCAGCTGGCCACCGCCCCCGGCGCGGTGTTCCCCGCGTGTGGCACCGGGGAGTTCACCGCCCTGGACGAGGACGAGTACCGCCAGGTGATCACCACCGCGGTGGAGGTGGCCGACGGCCGTATGCCCGTGGTCGCCGGCATCGGCTACGGCTACGCGCAGGCGCTGCGCTTCGCCAGGATCGCGGAGGAGGCCGGCGCCGACGCCGCTCTGGTGCTCCCCCACTACCTGGTCAAGGCCCCGCAGGACGGCCTGGTGGAGCAGGTCCGGCGGATCGCCGCCGGCACCGGGCTGCCGCTCATCGCCTACCAGCGCGACCATGTGGCGTTCACCATCGACGGTCTGCGGCGGATCGCGGAGATCCCCACCGTCATCGGCCTGAAGGACGGACACAGCGACCTGGACCGCCTCCAGCGGCTGACCCTCAACGCCCCCGACGACCTCCTGTTCTTCAACGGGGCCGCCACCGCCGAGGTGCAGGCGCGCGCATACGCCGCCGTCGGCGTGCCCGCGTACTCCTCCGCCGTCCACGCCTTCGCACCCGAGATCGCGGGCGCGTTCTTCGGCGCACTGCAGGACGGCGACGACGAAACCGTGGACACGCTGCTGCGTGACTTCTACGTCCCGCTGGTCGAGCTGCGGGACCGGGTGCCCGGCTACGCCGTGTCGCTGGTGAAGGCCGCCGCCCGGCTGCGCGGCAAGCCGGTCGGCCCGGTCCGCGCCCCGCTCATCGACCCGAGCCCCGACGACCTGGCCGACCTGGAGAAGCTCCTGGAGACCGGTCTGAGCCTCGTGGCCGACCGCTGACCGGGACACCACACCGATGGGACCCGGGCGGCCCCGCGCGCCGCCCGGCCCCGCCTTCCGCCGCATCTGAGCGACGAGGGCCCGACCGGCGCGGACGCCGGTTATGACCGGGCCATCCCCCACACCCCTCCCCCGATCCGTATACGCCCCACGGATCGGAAGCCACCTCCTGAGCGCAGTTCAAAGGGGAACTGACCCATGCCTCTTGTCGTAGTGGGAATCAGCGTTCTTGCGCTGCTCTTCCTGATGACCAAGGTGAAGCTGAACGGCTTCATCTCCCTCCTCCTCGTGGCCGTCGCCGTGGCGCTGGTCCGAGGCGTCCCGATGGAGAAGATCCCGGACGTCCTCGGCGAGGGTGTCGGAGGACAGATCGGCGACACCCTGATCGTCGTCGGACTCGGCGCCATGCTCGGCCGCGTCATGGGTGACTCCGGCGCCGCCCAGCGCATATCCGGCAAACTCATCGACACCTTCGGCCTGCGCCGGGTCCAGATAGCCATGGTGGTCACGGCCATGCTGCTGGGCGTGACGATGTTCTACGAGGTCGCCTTCGTGATCATCGTGCCGGTGGCGTTCACCATCGTCCGGGTGACGGGCAAGAACCTGCTGTGGGTCGGCCTCCCGATGTCGATCGCGCTGTCCACCATGCACAGCTTCCTGCCGCCCCACCCCGGCCCCACCGCCGTCGCCGCCACCTTCCACGCCTCCGTCGGGCTGACCCTCTTCTACGGCCTGTTCTTCGCCATCCCCTTCGGAGCGCTCATCGCGCTGGTGTGGCCGCGCCTCCCGTTCGTCAAGAAGATGAACCCCACCATGCCCAAGGGCCTGGTCTCCGAGCGCACCTTCACCGAGGAGGAGATGCCCGGCATGGGCTGGTCCCTCTCGGTGGCGCTGGTCCCGGTGGTGCTGATCGCGTTCGCCGCCGTGTACGACATGGCGGTGTCCGAGTCCAACCCCGCCCGGCCGTTCATCACCTTCATCGGCTCGGCGCCGGTCGCCCTGCTGCTGACGCTGCTCCTGGCCATCTGGGCGTTCGGCCCGCGCATCGGCCGCTCGCTCTCCGAGGTCAGCGCGTCCTGCAACTCGGCTGCCCAGGCGATGGCCATGATCCTCCTGGTGATCGGCGCGGGCGGCGCCTTCAAGGGCGTCCTCGTCGAGGGCGGGATCTCCGACTACATCAAGGACGTCACCGAAAGCTGGAACATCTCGCCGATCATCCTGGCGTGGCTGATCGCCGTCATCCTCCGCATCGCCCTCGGATCGGCGACGGTCGCGGTCGTCACCGCCGCGGGTGTGGTGGCGCCGCTGGTCGCGGACAGTGGCGTCCACCCTGAGATGATGGTGCTCGCCGTCTCCTGCGGGTCCATCGCCTTCAGCCACGTCAACGACCCCGGCTTCTGGATGTTCAAGGAGTACTTCAACCTCTCCGTCATCGACGCCATCAAGGCGCGCACCACCTACACCACGACCCTCGCGGTCCTCGGACTCGGTGGCGTCCTCGCCGTCGAGGCCTGCCTCGACGCCCTGGGCGTCTAGCCACCGCCACCGGTCCATCGCCCCCGCGCTCGCTCCGGCGCCGGTTCCCCTCCGGCGTCGGAGCGAGCGCGTATGGCGTGTCATGCCGAGCCGTCTGTCACCTCTTCCGTGTCACAGCTGCTTCTTCCGTGTCACAACTCTTCGGCATCCAGCGCGGACACTTCGTCGTCGGAGAGGTGCAACCCCGCCGCGGTCACGTTCTCCACGAGGTGGTCCGGGTTGCCGGTGCCGGGGATGACCAGCACATGCGGCCCCTGCCGCAACGCCCAGGCCAGCCGGACCTGAGCGGGGGTCGCCCGGTGTGCGCGGGCGACGGCGAGCACCGCTTCGCTGTCGGTCGCGCTCGCGCCGAGCTCGCGCCCGGCGCCGGCGATCGCGTAGAACGGCACATAGGCGATGCCCTGCTCGCCACAGGCCCGCACAAACTCCCGCTCCTGGGCCGGCGCCCCGATGCCGTAGGCGTTCTGCACACAGACCACCGGGGCGATGGCCTGAGCCTCGGCCAGCTGCTCGGGCGTGGCGTTGGACAGGCCGAGGTGGCGGACGATCCCGGCGTCGCGGAGGTCGGCCAGCGCGCCGAAGTGTTCCGAGACGGGGCCGGACCTGCGGCTGGGCGGGACACGCAGATTCACCACATCCAGGTGGTCTCGGCCCAGCTGGCGCAGGTTCTCCTCGACCTGACCGCGCAGCTGCTCCGGTGCGGCCCACCACCACGCGCCCGACGGGTCCCTGCCCGGCCAGACCTTCGTGGCGATGACCAGGTCGTCCGGGTAGGGCGCCAGCGCCCGGTTGATCAGCTCGTTGGCGGAGCGCAGCGACGAGAAGTAGAACGCCGCCGTGTCGATGTGGTTGACGCCGAGCTCGATCGCCCGGCGCAGCACCCTGATCGACCGGTCACGGTCGCTCGGGGTGCCGAGGTCGAAGGCGGCGCTGCCGGTCAGCCGCATCGCCCCGAGTCCTAGGCGGTTGACGGTCAGATCACCCAGGGTCCAGGTACCCGCGGCCGCGGCCGTGTACGTCTCTTCGGTGGTGCTCGGCCTCACGTGGTCGTCCCCTCGGTGGTGTGGTTTTCAGGCATGAAAAAAGCCTCCTCGGCGGAGGCGGTTCCGCGGCGAGAAGGCTCAACAGCTGCTGAGGAGTATACCGCAGGGGCGACAGGTGAGGCAGCGGAGGGAAAGCTGATGGCCCGATGGCGACCGCTGCCGGTGAACGTCCGCCCCGGGGGCGGCGGCCGGCCGAAGAGCGGCCCACCCGCTCAGCGGCCGCCGGCGAGCCCCGCGATCCGGGCCAGCCCGCGGTGGGACGCCATCAGGGCGTCCCGGTCGTAGGTGCTGGTCGTGACCATGACCTCCTGGGCGCCGGTCTCCTTGATCACCGTCTCCAGCTCATCGGCCACCTGCTCCTCGGTGCCGTGGATGTGACCGCGCAGGGCCGACTCGTAGAGGTCCCGCTCCCTGGGGCTCATGGTCCGCCGCTCGATCTCCTCCGCCGGGGCGAGCGGCGAGAAGGTGCCGTGGGTGCTCGAGTACGCGATGGCCCACGCCTCGGGGATCAGCAGCCGGCGGGCCGACTCGGGGGTCTCGGCGACGGCGACCGTGCCCGCGGCGACCACGTACGGCTGCTCGGCCCACGCGGACGGGCGGAAGGCGCCGCGGTAGCGCTCGATCGCACGCAGGAGCCTCTCGCGGCCCCTGAGGTCCCCGATCACCAGCGGAAGCCCGGCCTCGGCAGCGATCGCGGCGCCCTCACCGGTGGCCAGGACGTACGGCGGCACGCGCAGCCCCTCGGCGGGACGGGCATGGGCGCGGGTCGGCGAGGTGCCCTCGAACCAGCCGAGGAGGTCGGCCAGCTGCCCCGCGAAGTCGTCGGCGTCGTCCTTGCCCCGGCCCAGCGCCCTGCGCACGCCGTTGGTGAAGCCGACCGAGCGACCCAGGCCCATGTCGATCCGCCCGGGGAAAAGGGACTCCAGGACACCGAACTGCTCGGCGACCACGAGCGGCTGGTGGTTCGGCAGCATCACCCCGCCGGTGCCGACCCGGATCGTACGCGTGGCGGCGGCGATCGCCGCGGCCAGCACGGTCGGCGCCGAACCCGCGACGCCGGGCACGCCGTGATGCTCGGCGACCCAGATCCGGTGGTAGCCCAGCCGCTCCACCTCCTGGGCCAGGCGCACGGTGTCGCGCAGCGCCTGCGGACCGTCGAATCCCTCCCGGATCCGCGAGCGGTCGAGGATCGAGAACCGGGTCGAGGCGATCACAGAGCTCACACAGGGTTCAACGCCTCGCGGGCCCCGGCATTCCCACCGCGCCGAGGCCCGGTGCGGGCCGCGGCGGCAAAGGGGGGCAGGTCACACCACCGGACCCAGGATATAGCGCGCTTGCAACTAAACGCGCATGCAACTACTGTGATCGCGCGTCATCCGGCGTGACCCCACGACCGCACACCCGGGCCGCTGTTTCCGCGGCACCGGCACGGACACCCGGAACACATCGTTCCTTAGTTCGCGTACCGCATCCCTTTGGAGGAGCACCGTGCTGATCGATCTCTCCGGCAAGACCGCCCTCGTCACCGGATCGACCCAGGGCATCGGCTTCGCCATCGCCGCCGGACTGGCGCGGGCGGGCGCGCGTGTCGCCGTCAACGGCCGCCGGGAGGAGTCCGTGGCGGCCGCCATCGCGAAACTGGAGGGGGCGGCGGACGGAGGGGGCACCTTCGTCCCCGCCCCGGGCGACATCACCACCGACGACGGCGCCCGCCAGGTCACCGACGCGGTCCCGGACGTCGACATCCTGGTCAACAACCTGGGCATCTTCGGCGCCGTCCCGGCCCTGGAGATCAGCGACGACGAGTGGCGACGCTATTTCGAAGTCAACGTGTTGGCCGCCGTGCGGATGATCCGCGCCTACCTGCCCGCGATGAAGGACCGGTCCTGGGGCCGGATCATGAACGTCGCCAGCGACTCCGCCGTCGTCATCCCCGCCGAGATGATCCACTACGGCATGTCGAAGACCGCACTGCTCGCGGTGGGCCGCGGCTTCGCCAAGGAGGCCGCGGGCTCCGGGGTGACCGTCAACTCACTGATCGCCGGGCCGACGCACACCGGCGGCGTCGAGGAGTTCGTGTACGAACTGGTGGACTCCAGCCTGCCCTGGGACGAGGCGCAGCGGGAGTTCATGGCCAAGCACCGCCCCCAGTCGCTGCTCCAGAGGCTGATCGAGCCGGAGGAGATCGCCCATATGGCCGTCTACCTCAGCTCTCCCTTCGCGTCGGCCACCACGGGCGGGGCCGTGCGCGTCGACGGCGGCTACGTCGACTCCATCCTCCCCTAGCTCATGTCCGCGAAAGTCCGCCGGGCCCGGGCAGAAGGCGCCCGCCGCCCCGGCGGGGTCACGCGGGGAAGCGGGTCCGGTGCGCACGGCGCGTCAGCGGGTGGCTGATCGCCTCCACCAGCCAGTCCAGTTCGGACCGGCCGACCCGTACCGGGTTGCGCAGCGTGCCGACCTGGTCGATGGAAATCTCCACCACGTCCCCCGCGTTCAGCGTGAAGTCGAGCGCGGGCACGATGCCCGTACCGGTGGACAGCACCGCGCCGTCCGGGAAGGGCTGGGAGCGCCACAGGTGGTCCACCAGCCCCCTCGGGGTGCGGTGGAACGCGGCGGTGGAGGTCGTCCCCCGGTAGGCCGCCTCGCCGGCGCGCCACACCACCAGGCTGATGCCCAGCGCGTCGGGGGCCTCGATCTCCCAGGCGGGCACGATGCCCGAGGACACCGCCGCGCTTCCGGCGTAGACCTTCGCCTGGGGGAGGTAGAGCGGATTCTCGCCCTCGATGGAGCGTGAACTGACGTCGTCGGCGACCAGAGCGCCCACGGTCTCACCGTGCCGGTTGAGGACCAGCGCCAGTTCGGGCTCGGGGACGTTCAGCTCGGAGTCGTCCCGTACGGCGATGGGCTCGCCGTCGGTCACCACGCGCCAGGGCTGCGCCTTGAAGAACAGCTCCGGGCGCTCGGCGTCGTAGATCCGCTCGTAGACGGACTGCTCGCTGCTCTCCTCCACCCTGGCCTCGCGTGAGCGCTCGTACGTCACCCCCGCGGCCCACAGCTCCATCAGCCCGTCCAGCGGCGGCAGCAGCAGAACGTCCCGCTCGTCGGCGATGGCCGGACCGGAGGCGGTGTCCTCGACCAGGGTCCGCAGCTGAGCCGCGGGCAGCCGCAGCACCTCGGCGATCAGCGGCGCTCCGGGGAAGGCCCGGAGCGCGCCGGTGTCGTCGGCGACCCCGGTCCGTACGGTCCCGGTGTCGTCGGCGAAGCGCACGATGCGCGTCATATGTCGTCCTCTCCGTTCCTGACGGTGTGATCCGTCCTACCCCGCCGGGGGCTGTCGCATCGTGCCCGGCACAGGTGCTCTCAAACACCTTGCGCAACCGGTTGCCAGGTGCTTGGCACAGTTTTTTCGAAAGTCTGCCATGACTCTTGACGCGGATTCGCGACAGGAAGAAGCTCAGGCCACTCGGTCTCAGCAACCGGTTGCTACGACGTTTTCACGCTCGCAAGGAGTCAGGCATGAACACGCCCCCCTCCCGCCGTACCGCGCTCCAGGCGGCGGGCGCCACGGCCCTCGCCGCCGGTCTCACCGGCATCGCGGCCGCGTCCGCCCGGGCGCAGCAGGCCGACGACCCCGCGCCCGCGCTGGTCACCTACGACATACCGAACGGAGCCCCGGTCAAGACGGACAGCTTCACCGTCAAGGTCCGCACCCCGGGCGGCACCTGGCAGAGACTCGGCACCTATCTGGCCACCCTGAACCTGGTCAACACCACCACCGGCTCCGGTCAGCAGCAGAAGTCGTCCCTCGCCTACTTCGACTTCTCGGGCGGCGTGGAGGTCGAGGTGACCTACATCAGGGGCGGCGTGAAGACGGTGCGCGTCCGCCCCGACTCGTACGGCATCGAGCCCGAAGTCCTCGGCGACACGCTGCGGTTCACCCTCGACCAGCCGCGCAACGTCGTCGTCCAGGTCAACGACGACATCTTCGACTGTCTGCACCTGTTCGCCCGCCCCCTGGAGAAACACCGGCCCGCCGAGGACGACCCCGACGTCATCTACTTCGGCCCGGGTGTGCACACCACCCCCGACGGCACGGTGACCGTGCCGTCGGGCAAGACCGTGTATCTGCACGGCGGCGCGGTGCTCAGGTCACGGGTGGTGTTCAAGGACGTCCGGGACGCCCGGCTGACCGGGCGCGGAGTGATCCACGCGGCGGCCGGCGGGGGCGCCACCGTCGAGGGCTCCTCGGACATCTCCATCGGCGAGGTCACCATGCTCAACCCGAACGGCTACGCGGTCACCATCGGCGAGTCGAAGAACGTCACCATCCACGGCATGGGCTCCTTCAGCTCCAAGGGCTGGGGCGACGGCATCGACATCTTCTCCAGCTCCCACGTCACCATCGACGGCGTCTTCATGCGCAACGCCGACGACTGCGTGGCGATCTACACCCACCGCTGGGACTACTACGGCGACACCCGCCACATCACCGTCAAGAACTCCACCCTGTGGGCGGACGTCGCCCACCCCATCAACGTGGGCACCCACGGCAACACCGACAGCCCGGAGGTCCTGGAGAACCTCACCTTCAAGAACCTCGACATCTGCGACCACCGCGAGCCGCAGATGGGCTACCAGGGCTGCATCGCGCTCAACCCCGGGGACTCCAACCTCATCAGGAACGTGCGGGTGGACGGTGTCCGGGTCGAGGACTTCCGGGAGGGCCAGCTGATCCATATGCGGGTCATGTACAACACGAAGTACAACACCTCGGTCGGGCGTGGCATCGAGGACGTCTACATCAAGGACCTCAGCTACACCGGCACCCGCACCAACACCTGTCTGCTGCTCGGTTACGACGCCGAGCACGCCATCAAGAACGTCACCTTCGAGAACCTGGTGGTGGGCGGCAAGGTCATCGCCGACACGATGAAGAAGCCGGGCTGGTACCTCGCCACGGACTACATCCCGATGCACACCAACGAGCATGTGACCAACCTGAGGTTCATCACCACCACCGAGGCCGCCGCGTCATGACGAACACCGCACCCAGCCGCCGGGGTTTCCTCGGCGGCGCCACCGCCCTGCTGCTGGCCTCGGGCGCGACCGGGCTGCTGGTGCCCGGCTCGGCCCTGGCCCGGGAGAACACCGCGGCGCGGACCTTCGCCCACCCCGGGCTGCTGCACAGCGCCGCCGACCTCGCCCGGATGAAGGCCGCGGTGGCCGCCAAGGAGTCGCCCGTTTACGACGGGTATCTGGCGCTCGCCGCGCACGCCCGCTCCTCGGCCTCGTACACCGTGCAGAACACCGGCCAGATCACCTCCTGGGGCCGAGGCCCCTCGAACTACATGAACCAGGCCGTGGCCGACTCCGCCGCCGCCTACCAGAACGCCCTCATGTGGTGTGTGACCGGTGAGCGCGCCCACGCCGACAAGGCCCGTGACATCCTCAACGCCTGGTCGGCCTCGCTCACCGCCGTCACCGGAGCGGACGGCCCGCTGGGCGCCGGGCTCCAGGCCTTCAAGTTCCTCAACGCGGCCGAGTTGCTGCGCCACGGCGACTACGACGGCTGGGCGCGGGCCGACATCGCCCGCTGCGAGGAGTCCTTCCTGCGGGTCTGGTACCCGGCCGTGTCGGGCTACATGCTGTACGCCAACGGCAACTGGGACCTCACGGCCCTCCAGACCATCCTGGCCATCGGCGTCTTCTGCGAGGAGCCCACCCTCTTCGAGGACGCCCTGCGCTTCGCCGCAGCCGGCGCGGGCAACGGCAGCGTCCGCAACCGCGTCGTCACCGAAGCGGGCCAGGGCCAGGAGAGCGGGCGCGACCAGGGCCATGAACAGCTCGCGGTCGGCCTGCTCGGCGACGCCGCCCAGGTCGCCTGGAACCAGGGTGTCGACCTGTGGGGCTTCGACGACCACCGCATCCTTGCCAACTTCGAGTACGCCGCCCGCTACAACCTCGGCGACGACGTCCCCTTCACCCCCGACCTCGACCGGACGGGCAAGTACATCAAGACCACCGTGTCGGCCAAGGGCCGCGGCGCCCTGCCCCCGATCTACGAGATGGCGTACGCACACTACGCCGGTGTGCGCGGCCTCGACGCCCCGTACACCCGGCGGGCCGTCTTCCGGGGCACGGGCGGCGCCCGCGTGGTGGAGGGCGGCAACGACGACCTGCCGAGCTGGGGCACGTTCACCTGTGCCGGGGCGCAGGCCTCGCCCGCCGCGCCCACGGCCCCCGCCGGGACCACCGCCACCGGCGACGGGCACGCCGTCACCGTGTCCTGGCTGCCGTCGGCGTGGGCCACCGGGTACACGGTGCGGCGGGCGACCCGCCCCACCGGGCCGTACGAGCGGATCGCGTCCGGCGTGGCCACCCCGGCGTATGTGGACCGGAACGTGACGGCGGGCCGGACGTACTACTACACGGTCAGCGCCACCAACGCGCGGGGCAGCAGCGCGGATTCGGGCTGGGCCGCGGCAGCCGCCGGGCTCCCCCGCCCCTGGTCGACCCGGGATGTGGGGGACGCGAAGATCCCCGGCTCGGCCGGCTTCGACGGCGAGCGCTTCGTCCTGGAGGCGAGCGGCACCGCGGACGCCTACCGCCTCGTGCACCTGCCGCTGACCGGCGACGGCACCGTCACCGCACGCGTCGTATGGCCGCTCAGCTCCCAGTACTCGAAGATCGGGGTCACCCTCCGCGGCTCCCTGGACGCGGCCGCCTCGCACGCCTCGATGCTGATCCAGGGGCTGCCGCTGCACACCTGGAGCGGTGTGTGGACGGTGCGCCCCGCCGCCGCGGCCGCCACGTCCGCGACCGGAAGCACCCCCGTGCCACCGTCCCAGCAGCAGTCGATCACCACCGCCGCGGCCTTCCCGATCTCCGACCTCGGCACCCTGCCGGAGTCGGCGACGCCCCTGGAGGCCCCGTATGTCGAGGGCGCGGGCGACGGCTACCGGCTGCGGGCGCCGTACTGGGTGCGGGTGCGGCGCAAGGGCAGGCGGTGCACCGGATCCATCTCCCCGGACGGTGTCCGGTGGACCGACGTCGGCTCCAGCGACGTCGAGTTGGGGCGAACGGTGTACGCGGGGCTGCTCCTCACCTCCGCTCTGGGCGTGGCCGAGCCCTACGCCGAGACCGGCACCGGGGCCTTCGACAACGTCAGCGTCACCTCCGCCACCGGCCCGGTCTGGTCCGTGCCGCGCCCCGCGCGCACCGCCACCGACCTGCGGGCCGCCACCGGTGCCGACGCCGTCGAGCTGGCCTGGACCGACCCGGATCTCTCAGCCCGGTACGCGGTGCTGCGGGCCGCCCGCGCCGACGGCCCCTTTGAGACCATCGCCACCGACGTCGGCCCGGTCGGCTTCGGCACCCGCATCCGGTACGCGGACGCGACCGGGTCACCCGGCACGACGTACCACTACGCCGTGGCGAAGACCAACAGCGCCGGCCACGGCCCGCGCTCGGCCCCCGCCCAGGCCCGGATGCCCGCCCCCGCCACGCCACAACTCACCTCCGCCACCGTCGCGTTCGCGAACCGGGGTGTTCCCTTCCACCATCTGCTCCAGGCCTCGCACGAGCCCGTACGGTTCCTCGCCGACGGCCTGCCCAAGGGGCTGAGCGTCGACCGGCGCACCGGGCTCATCTCCGGAACACCCGCCGAAACCGGTGAGTTCCGCGTCACGGCCGGCGCGGGCAACGCGGCCGGAACCGCGACGGGCACGTTCACGCTCACCGTGGGCACACCTGTGCCCGAGCCCTGGTCGTACGGCGATCTCGGCGACACCGTCCTCGACGACCGCGCGTTCGGGACCTTCGGCGTCGTGGCGATCCGTACGCCCGGGAGCACCGCGTACGACGAGGGGGCCTTTGTCGTCCGCGGCGCGGGGGTCGA
The DNA here is from genome assembly GCF_042959105.1 of Streptomyces sp. NPDC007917. NCBI lineage: Bacteria > Bacillati > Actinomycetota > Actinomycetes > Kitasatosporales > Streptomycetaceae > Streptomyces > Streptomyces sp. NPDC007917. The sequence continues at coordinate 549,714 of NZ_JBIBKK010000003.1, read as the reverse complement.
TCTCAACGTCAACGGCCAGGGAATGACGGGGCAGTTCGTGCGGCGGCCCGTCACCGGCGACTGCGAGATCACCGCCCGGCTCGTCTCCCGCACGGGCGCCACCGGCTCGGACCGGGTGGGGCTGCTGATGGCCAAGTCCCTGTCGCCGTTCGACCAGGCGGCCGGAGCGATCGTCACGGGCGGGGCCACCGCGCAGCTCATGCTGCGCACCACCGTGGCCGGCGCCTCTGTCTTCTCCGGCTCCTCCGGCACGAGCGGCAGCGGCGTCCAACTCCCCTGTCTGCTGCGGCTCAGGCGCAACGGGACCACCTTCGCCGCCGCCGTCTCCGGCGACGACGGTGCCACCTGGACCTCGCTCGCCGAGGGGGCGATCCCCGCGTTCGGTGAGGCGCCCTACTACGTGGGGCTGGTGGTCTGCTCCCGCGACCCCCTGGCCCACTGCACCACCCGGTTCGAGCGGGTGGTCATCACCCGAGGTTGACTGTACCTACCAGTATGTACGAGCGTGGTCGGCGACACGCCACGAGAGGAGAACCGCCGACATGCCTTTTGTCCGCATCGACGCGCTGGGGACCGGCCGCGACCGGCTCGACGCGCTCGGCCGCGCCGTCCACGACGCCATGGTCGAGACCATCGGATTCCCGCCCGACGACCGATTCCAGGTCCTGACCGGCCACGACGGCGTCGGCAGCACCCTGCGCTATGACAACTACCTCGGCGTGCGGCGCGACGACGGCGTCGTGTACATCGCGATCACCATGCGCTCCGGGCGCACGCCCGCCCAGAAACGGGCGCTGTACCGGCGGATCGCGGAACTCGCCCACGCGTACGCGGGGACCGAGCCGCGGAACGTGTTCATCGTGCTGACCGAGAACGAGTCGATCGACTGGTCGTTCGGCCACGGGGTGGCACAGTACGCCGACACCTCCGAGGCGACCGGCGCAAGCGGGAAGGACGGCTGACACGGCGAAAGACCGGCCGGCGTCATCCACGCGACGGATGGCGCCGGCCGCGTCGCCTCAGCCGGCCGCGGCCTGCTGCGCCTGCTTCTTACGGGCGCGGTAAGCCGCCGCCTTGACCCTGTTCCCGCAGGACTCCATGCCGCACCACTGGCGCCGCATACCGCGAGAACGGTCGATGTAGACGCGGGTGCACTCGGGATTGCCGCACTCCTTGAGCAGCGGCACATCCGGCCCGCCCAGAAGCTCGACGGCATGCCGCGCCACGGTGGCCAGCGCCTCCTCCGGCTTCGCGTCGGTCCACCGGCCCGACGCGGTGAGCTGGGGCGTGGCAGGAGGCTTGCGGGCCGTGCCGTTCACCAGGGCCAGCGCCCCGCTGTCGTACGCCTCCCCGGCGATACGGGCGGTGACCAGCTGGTAGACGGCCTCCCGTACGGCGATCGCCTGCTCGACGTCGGCCTGCTGACTGGCCGAGACCGCGTCGACGATCCCCGACTCCAGATACCAGGCGTCCAGCCGGTCCGGCGACACGAACATCTCGAACCGCGCCGAACGGCGGGCGCGGAGCGTCGCGGCGAGGTCGAGCGCGGGGTTGCCGCAGAGGAACACGTGATCCAGATTCACGTCACCATCTTGACGGGTGACTGCGGCCTCTGCAAGGCTCGTCACCTACCAGAGAGGTGACGGGAGGCGACGACATGGCACAGCCCGACCACGTACGCGATGACGCCGAGGCCGCACGACGTGCTCGATTCGGCACTCTGCCCCAGCGCATCCGCCTGGAGGACACCGTCGAGGAACGGCCCGCCACCGCGCCGGACCCGGCGAAGGACACCTACAGCGCCGACGAATGGCTCACGCGCACCTGCCTGTGAGCGGCCCCGCACCGCCGCGCTAGTCGCCCCGCCAGATGTTGTCGAAGGCCGCTTCCTCGATGGCCCGCCGCTGGCGTACCGCCCCCAGCTCCATGACCGCGTCGTTCACCGCGGCGAGCACCGTCACGACCGCCTCGCCGGCCACGGCCGGGGCGTCCTCGGGCGGCTCGCCGCGAATCCCGACGGCCGCCGCGAGCGCCGCGAGCACGGGTTCGTCCGATGCCCAGCGTTCCACCGCCTCATGGTGGGCGGGTGAGTCGGCCAGCGCGGGCCGGCTGCTCCGGAAGGGTGTCCAGCGGTGGCGGCGCCGGGTGATCTCCCCCTCCTGCTCCAGCGCGGCCGCGTAGGCCGCGGACAGGCCGCGGCCCCTGCGCCACAGCCAGTCGCCGACCGACTCGTAGGGCGCCTGTCGATCCAGCGACGACGCGGCCTCGTTCAACAGACGGTCGGCGATCGCCGGCTGCGGGCCCGGCACGATGACATCCCCGTCCAGACTGAGCGCCTGGGCGTCGATGAGGTCGATCATCTCGGCCCCCGCGAGCGCGAGCGACAGGTCTCCGCGCTCCACCGGGCGGACGGGCACCGTGTCCATGGCGACCATCAGCAGGTCCCGCGGTGTGGTCATGAGTGGCTCCACGTCAGAGGCATCGATGGCGATACGTCGCTGAGCAGCCGGCCCGGGGCGGGGTCCGGCGGAGGAGTTTCCCGTACCAGTTTCCCGTACCTGGCCGACTGTAGCGCGCGCCGGTCAGGGGTGCTCTGCCGTTCAAGCCCCTTGACAGCGCCCCAGGGCTCACTGACCATGTGAAGGCTCTTGGGAGCGCTCCCATATGCTCCCGCGCACCATTCCCCCGTCGTCAGGCCGTACGGCACTGCCCCCTCGGTGCCATGGCCCGTGCGCCCGCCTCCCGCCGAGCGGACGTGGCTGAGCCGTGTCGCATGGCCGCATGGAAGGAGACCATGCGCATGACTCGAAGAGCCGCGCTGGTGGCCGCGGCGCTGCTGGTGGCCGGTGTCGGCCTGGCCGATCCCGTCCGGGCGAGCGACTTATCGGACGCCCGCGCGCGGCCCGCTGCCGCCGCGGACGGCCCCGCCCTGAGGGTCGACGCCACCACCGGGCGCCATGCGATCGACCCACACATCTACGGGATCAACTTCGCCGAGGAGCCGCTGGCCAAGGAGCTGCGACTGCCGGTGCGGCGGTGGGGCGGAAACGCCACCACCCGCTACAACTACAAGCTCGACGCCTACAACGCGGGCTCCGACTGGTACTTCGAGAACCTGTACTACGAGAACGGCACCGCCCAGCTGCCGGACGGCTCGGAGGCCGACAAGTTCGTCGACCAGAACCGCCGCACCGGAACCGACACCATCCTGACCGTGCCGATGATCGGCTCGACGACGGCGGCACGCAACGCCGCCTGCGGCTTCAGCATCTCCAAGTACGGGCCCCAGAAGGGCAGCGACGCCCAGTGGCGCCCGGACTGCGGCAACGGTGTGAAGAGTGACGGCACCAACGTCACCGGCAACGACCCCGCCGACACCAGCGTCGCCGCCGGCCCGGAGTTCACCAAGGGCTGGGTGGAGCACCTGAACCGCGCCTACGGGTCCGCGGACGCCGGCGGGGTGCGCTTCTACAACCTCGACAACGAGCCCGACCTGTGGTTCGCCACCCACCGGGATGTCCACCCGGCCGGGGCGGGCTATGACGAGATACGGGACAGCACCTACGCCACCGCCGCCGCGATCAAGGACGCCGACCCCGGCGCGCAGACCCTCGGCCCGGTCGGCTGGGGTCTGAACTCCATGATCTACTCCGGCCTCGACCAGAAGACCTGCGGCGAAAAGGGCGGCGACTGCTGGTCCAATCCCCCGGACCGGGCGGCCCACGGCGGGCAGCAGTTCGCCCCCTGGTACCTCCAGCAGATGAAGGCCTACGAGCAGAGCCACGGCCGCCGCGTCCTGGACTACTTCGACAACCACATCTATCCGCAGCAGTCCGGGGTGTCCAGCGGCAATGACGACCCCGCCACCCAGGAGCTGCGGCTGCGTTCCACGCGACAGCTGTGGGACCCCACGTATGTGGACGAGAGCTGGATCAACCAGCCCGTTCAGTTCATTCCGCGCATGCGCTCCCTCGTCGATGAGAACTACCCGGGCACCAAGCTCGCCATCACCGAGTACAACTGGGGCGCCCTCGACCACATCGACGGCGCCCTCGCGCAGGCCGACGTGCTCGGCATCTTCGGCCGGGAGGACCTTGACCTGGCCACCTTGTGGTCACCGCCCAAGTCCACCGACCCCGGCTCCTACGCCTTCCGCATGTTCCGCAACTACGACGGCAACGGCGGAGCGTTCGGCGACACCGCGGTCCAGGCGGCCAGCGCCGACCAGGAGAAGCTCTCGGTCTACGCGGCCGAGCGCGACAGCGACCACGCGCTGACCGTGATCGTCGTCAACAAGACCACCGGAGATCTGACCGCCCCGGTGTCCGTGACCGGCCGCACCGGGCTCGCCGGCTCGGCGCAGGTCTACCGCTACGGCCAGGACGACGTCACCTCGATCAAGCACCTGGCCGATCAGCCGCTGACCAACGGCGGATTCACCACCACCTTCCCCGCGTACTCCATCACCGAGTACGTCCTGCCCGCCGGCTCCTCCGAGGCGAAACCGCCCACCGCCCCCGGCACCCCGGCCGCCACCGCGGTCGGTCCGGACCGGGCCACCTTGTCCTGGGCCGCGTCCACCGCCGGTTCGTCCCCGGTGGCGAGCTACCAGGTGTACTCCGGCGACCCCGCGGGCAGCGCCCCGGTGGCCACGGTCGACGCCCCCGCCACGAGCGCCACCGTCACCGGCCTCTCCCCGTCCACCGCCTACACCTTCCGTGTCGTGGCGAAGGACACCGCGGGCCGCAGCTCGCCACCCTCGGCACCGGTGCGGGTGACCACCGCCGCGGCCCCGGCCGCCGCCTGCACGGTCGACTACCGGGTGGGCAACGACTGGGGCTCAGGCTTCACGGCCACCGTCACCCTCACCAACAAGGGCCCCGCCCTCAACGGCTGGCAGCTGGGCTTCTCCTTCACCGGCGGCCAGAAGGTCACCCAGGGGTGGAACGGCACCTGGAGCCAGAGCGGCAGCCAGGTCACCGTCAAGGACGCCGGCTGGAACGCCGCCCTGGCCACCGGCGCCTCCACCACCATCGGTTTCAACGGCACCTACACCGGCGCCAACCCCGCGCCGGGGAACTACACCCTGAACGGCAAGTCCTGCACCGTCCCCGGCACCGCGGCCGCCACCCATATCGCGCCCCTGGCCGGGCACGACCCCGGCAGCCACGCCGTACGCGGACACACCACGCGGTGAGCGGCGCATGGTGAGCGGTATCGAGTGAACCGTGTACCCGGGGCCCGCGGGCCCCGGGTATGTGCCCGCGAACCGTGCCTGGCGCGAAGCCGATAGCCTCCTGATGCTTCGCACGCCACACACGGGAGTGGGATGGAACCCCTGCGCCATGACGACCCGCGCCATGTGGGTCCCTATGTGCTCATCGGCCGTCTGGAAGCGGCCCTGGACGACGTCTCCGCTGTCGAACGCAGGTACCTCGCCCGGCCCGTGAGTGGTGACCGCACAGTCCAACTCACCACTCCTCTGGGGGAGTTCGACCAGGACACGGCGTATGCGATCCGCTTCCGGGCGGAGGCCGAGCGGGCGCGGGGGCTGGCCGGGCGCATCCGATGGCTGACCCCCGCCACGGAGGTGTCCGGGGAGCGGGAGCGGCCCGTCTGGCACGCCTGCCCCTACCGGCCAGGACTGTCGCTGCCCGAAGCGCTGGTGGCGTACGGTGGGCCCCTTCCGGAGCGAACCGTACGCGCGCTGGGCGCGGCCGTCGCGGAAGCCCTCGCACAGTTGCACACCGCGGGCCTCGCGCACGCGGGGCTGACACCGTGGGCGGTGCTGGTCGGCGACCAGCCGCGGATCACGGGGTTCGGCGCGGTCCGAGCGGTGGCGCCGGACGGTCAGGACCGCACGGGGCTGCCGGGGTTGGTGGCGCAGTGCACGGCACCGGAGCAGCTGACCGGTGGCCGCCCCCGCCCGCCGGGGGATGTGTACGCGCTGGGGGCGGTCCTGTCGTACGCGGCGACCGGGCGTCTGGCCGCCCCTCCCGGTGAACTGCCGGAGCCGCTGCGCGAGGCCGTCACGGCCTGCCTGGCCCCGGACCCCGCCGACCGGCCGAGCGCGGCCGCGCTCCTGACGGAGCTGATACGGGGCGCCGCGGGCGACGCCCACGCCCCTGCGGGCGAAATGGCGACGCTGCCCGGCGGCGGACCGGCGGCCACCGTCCTGGACAGGGGCGCGGGCGGGGCCGCGAGCGTGCTGGGGCCGGGTTGGCTGCCCGGGCGCGTTGTCGCCGCGATGGCCGGGCAGGCGGCACGGGTGCTGGCCGAGGAACCGGAGGGCGCGGAGCCGGCGAGCGCGGAGGCAAGGCACGCGGAGCTTGAGGGCGCGGAGCCGGCGGGCGCGGAGGCCACCGGGCCGAGCAGCGGGCCCGTACGCCCCGTGGCCGACCGCACCCCGGCAGCGTCAGCGTCAGCGGCCGCACAGGCTCCGGCCGCGCAGGCCGCGGCGGGTCACCCGCCACAGGCCCGCCCCTCACAGCCCGGGCCGCTGCCCCGGCCACTGTCCGGCCCACCGCACACCGCCGACACCGCCCCCGCCGGTTCCGCCCCCGCGGCCGCCGGCGCCGGCCGTCGCCCCTCCCGACGGTTGCTGCTCACCGGCGCCGCGGCCGGAGTGGCGGGCGCGGCGCTCGGCTTCGGGGCCGTCACCGCCCTGGGCGTCGGCGGCGGAGCCCGGCCCGCTCGGCGTCCCCGGGCGATCCGCGGGGTGCCGCCGGTCCCGCTGTGGGAGTTCCGCCTGCGCAACGCGCCGACCGTTGCCCCCGCCGTCTGGCGCGGCAGGATCGTGGTGCTGGCCGCCGACTCCGACGTGTTCGGTCTGGCGCTGCGCACCGGCAAGCGGCTGTGGACCGCACAGGTGGTGGCGGCGGGCCCCGCGATCGATGTCGGCGACGACCTGATCATGATCCCTGAGGTGGGCCCGCCCGGCTTCCTGGCGGCGCGGAGCGGGCAGTTGCGCTGGCAGGAGGCGAAGTACGACGCCGGGGGCGCGGGTGGTGAACTGGAGCAGGTGCTCGGAGTCCGCGACGGCGCGCTCTGGTTCACCGTGCACAGCCGCGACGAGGGCCAGGTACGGAACACCACGTCCGTCGTCGCATATGACGTCGGCGCGCGGCGGGAGCGGTGGCGCTGCCCGCTTCCCGAGCGCTTCACCCCGAAACCGGCGGACCCCGGCAAGCGACGGCTGGTGAGGCCGCTGCCGCTGGGGGACGCCTCGGTGATACCGGAGGCACACGGCAACAGCGGGGCGGAGAATACGGACGCCAAGCGATTTGTCGCCCTGAGAGGCCGCGACGGCCGCCGGCTGTGGACGAAGACGTACGACGGCGTCGCGCTCGACGCCGTCGTGGCCCCGCTCGCGCCGGGGAGCGCGCTCGTCTCCGATGGCCAGGGCGGGCTGCGGGCCCTCGGGCTCGCGGACGGCGCGGTGAAATGGACCGCGCAACTCCGCTCGGAGGCGGCGCGCTTCGGCACCATCGCCGTCCACGGCACCAGGGTCTATGTGGCGGACGGCATGTCCGCCGTCACCGCACTGGACGCGAGGACCGGCAAGGTGGTCTGGCACAGCGACCCCAGGCTTCTGGTGGGCGGCCTGGTGGAGGACGTCCAGACGTCGGTGACGCCGTCCGGCAGGACGGTGCTGGCGGTCAACTCGACCGAGATCGTGGCCTTCCGGGCCACGGACGGCGCGATCCTGTGGCGGTTCTCGGACGTCAGCGGCGCACCCGGCGGGATCGGCCTGGGCCCGGCGAAGCTGCTCGCCTTCGGTGGCGGCGTCGCGATCGCGCTCAGCCACAAGTCCGTGTACGCGCTGCCGGTGGAGTGACCGGCCCGTGGATCGGACGCCGTCGGCCGTCCCCTAAGCTCCCGTGACAAAGGCAACGCACCGAGATCGACAGGCGACGGAGGGGGATGGATGGAGCCGCGCCCACGCGTCGGCCCGTATCGTGTCATCGCCGGTCACGACTGGGACGCGGACCACACACGGTACTGCCTGGCCCTGGGTCTCCAGGCCCCCTGCCACGCGGTCGTTCTCGCGGTGCCGCCCGCCGCGCTCGCGGACGACACGGCGTTCCGCGTCCGGTTCCGTTCGGAAGCCGAGAACTCGCGGCGGCTGGCCGGCCCGGCCGTGCTGCCCGTGGTGGATGTCGCCCCCGACGGGCCCGGACTCCCCTGGGCCGCTTCGGCCTACCTTCCGGCACTGCCCCTGCCGCAGGCGCTCGCCGCCGCCGGGGGCCCGCTGCCCGAGCCGACCGTACGCGCGCTCGGCGCGGCGCTCGCCGCGACGTTGGCGGCGGCGCACGCGGGCGGGCTGGTGCACACCGGGATTTCCCCGGCCACCGTGCTGCTCGCCGCCGACGGCCCCCGGCTGCTCGGCTACGGCGCCGCGCGGGCGTCGGCATCCGACCGGCAGCCGCCGGGGCGGGCAGCGGTGTCCGTGCCGCCGGAGCAGAGGACGGGCGGGTGGCCACAGCCGCCGGGGGACGTCTTCGCGCTGGGCACCGTCCTGGCGTACGCGGCCACCGGCCGGACGCACCCGCGGCCGGACGCGATACCCGCGGCACTGCGCCGCGCCATCACCGCCGCGTACGCCCCTGACCCCGGGCTGCGCCCCCGGGCGGCCGATCTGGCCGCCGAGCTGGGCCCGCCGCCCGCGCCCGGCTGGCTGCCGTCGCCGGTCACCGCGGCGATCGACCGTCAGGAGGCCGCGGTCCGGGCGGCGGAGGCCGAAGCGCGGGCGGAGGCCGCCGCGGCCGAGCCACCCACCGTCACACCCGGGCCCGCCGCACCCGCCACCGCTCGCCGCACCCTGCTCGTGGGTGCCGCGGCGGCAACCGTCGGACTGGCCCTGGGGGGCGTCGCCGCCTTCGCGGCCTCCGGTGGCAAGGAGACCGCGCGGCCCAGGCCCCGCCGTACCCGTCTTCCGGGTGTCGCGCCGAAGCCGCTGTGGCGCGCCGAGTTGCCGGCCCGCGTCAGCGATCGCGCCAAGGGAAGCCCGCCCCTGATCTGGCGGGACCGGATCGTCGTCCATGCCGCGGGGCGCGGCGTGGTGGGCATCGACCTGCGCACCGGCGACAGGCTCTGGACGCTCGACGACCACCCCGTGCGCGGGGAGATGTACGACCTCGGCGGAGGGCTGGTCCTGGTCCCGGGCGACACGTTCAAGGCCGTCTCCGCGCGCACGGGCACGGTCACGTGGTCGGCCGCGGACTACGCGCCGGGCCGCGCCCTCGCGTTCGCCACGCCGCTGGCGCTGTCCGGCGACACGTTCTGGTTCACCGCTTCCCGAAAGGGGGCGAAGGGCGCGGAGGACGGCCGGTCGTGGGGCCGGGTCGTCGCGTACGACACCAAGGCGCGCGAGGAGCGCTGGAGTGTCCCGTTCGGGGCGCCGGGCAAGGGAGGGGCGCTGTTGCAGCGGGACTTCCTGCTGCTGTCGGAGGCCGACGGCCGGTATACCGCCGTCGACCGGCGCCACGGCCGGAAGCTGTGGACCCAGAAGTACCGCGGCGTACCCGGCGACCAGGAGCCGCCGGTCCACACCAGCACGCCCGACGGCCTGCTCGTGGTCACCCTCGCGGGAAAGCTGCGCGCCTTCGAGATGCGCGGTGGCGAACAGGCCTGGGCCTTCGGCTCGGACACCGGCCTGTTCGGCCGCGCGCTGCGCCATGGACCCCACCTGTATGTGACCGACACGCTCGCCCGCACCTACGCCCTGGACGCGGCCGACGGCGCTCTGAAGTGGGAGCGGGACAACGGCGTTTCCGTCAGGACCAGCCTGCCGTACCCCGTCACCTCGGTCAGCGGCTCCGGCCGCACCGTGCTCGCCTCCACCGCGAGCTCCGTCGACGCCTACGCGGCGGACAACGGCACGCTGCTGTGGCGCTTCACCGCCGTGGGCGAGGGCAGGGAGAAAGGGTTCACCGGGGCTGTGGTCGCCTGTGGCGCGGGCGTGGCCCTGGTGCGGAACGACCGTGTCCTGTACGCGCTTCCCGTGGACTGATGACGATGGCCTCTCCCCTCACCCACGACGATCCGCGGGCCCTCGGCCCTTACCGGCTCATCGCCCGGCTCGGCGCCGGTGGCATGGGCGTGGTCTACCTGGGCCGCTCGTCCGGCGGCCGGACGGTCGCGCTCAAGACCATGCACGCCAGGACGGCCGCGGACGCCGAATTCCGCACCCGCTTCCGGCTGGAGACGGACGCGGCCCGCGTCATCGGCGGGAAGTACGGGGCCGCGGTCATCGACGCCGACCCGCTGGCCGAGACGCCCTGGCTGGCGACCGAGTATGTGCTGGGCCCGCCGCTGGACGAGGCGGTCGCGCTGTGCGGCCCGCTGCCGGAGCGGTGCGTACGCCCGCTGGGCGCCGCGCTGTGCGAGGCGCTGGGCCGGCTGCACGCCTCGGACGTCGTCCACCGCGATCTGAAGCCCTCCAACATCCTGCTCACCGCCTTCGGCCCGAAGGTCATCGACTTCGGCATCGCGCGCGCCCTCGGCGACGACCGGCTGACCCGTACCGGCCGGGCCGCCGGCACCCCGGCCTTCATGTCGCCCGAGCAGGCCACGGGCGGCGAACACACCCCTGCCGGTGATGTCTTCGCGCTGGCGGGCGTGCTGGTCTTCGCGGCGACCGGCGCCGGGCCGTTCGGGGGCGGGCAGCCGGCGGATCTGCTCTACCGGGTGCGGTACGGGGAGCCGGATCTGACCCGGGTCCCGGACGGACTGCGGCCCGTGCTGCGACGCTGCCTCGCCAAGGACCCGGCGCGGCGCCCGGGCACGGACGAGTTGCGCGCCCAACTGCACGACGGCGGCGGGGAGTTCGCCGACCATCTGCCGGATCTGTTGCTCGCGGACATCGCCCGGCGCTGTGTCGGAGCGTACGAGATCGCCCCGCCGCGCCTGCCCGCACCGGCCGAAGCCCCCGAGCCCGCCCCGGACTCCGACGCCCGGCCCTCGTCCCGGCGCCCGTCCCGGCGGACGGCGCTGGCCCTGGCCGGCGGGGGCGCGCTGGCGCTCGCGGGCGCGGGCTACGGCGTCTGGGCGTGGCGGTCGAGTGGCGGTTCTGGGCCCGGTCCTGACACCGGGCCGAGCCCCACCGCGCGCGCCGCCAATGTGCCACCGGACGCGGCGTGGCGGCGGGAGACACCCGAGATCAGCCTCCGCGAAGCCCCGCAGATCGTGGGCTCCGCGGTGACCCTGCTCACGGACGACGGCACACTGGCTCTGGACGCCCGGCGCGGCACCCGGCTGTGGACCTCCGACGCCATGGACGCCGGCTACGCCATGACCACGGACGGGAAAAGCCTCTTCGCCCTCCAGGACAGGCACTACGGTGGCGCCCTCACCGTGACCCGCGTCGATCCGAAGACCGGCGATCCCGGCTCCGCCGTGGTGCGCGCCACGCGGTGGGAGCCGTACAGCACCACCCTGCTGACCGCCACCTCCGACGCGCTGTACGCCATCTCCCACGACAAGAAGGTCAGCCGCCTGGACAAGGGCTGGTATCTCCTCGCATTCGACCTCGGCTCGGGCGCGGAGCGGTGGCGGCAGCCGTTCGCCCGGTCGATGCCGAGCGACGACGACGCCGTGGTCGTGGCGTCGGTCTCCGGGCGCCGTCTGCTGCTGGCCGGCGGCAACGGGCTCGACCTGGAGGTCCGGGACACCCGGACGGGCGCGCGGCTGTGGCGGCGGAGAGTCCCCACGGACATCGAGTTCCCGGAGTCGTTGTCCAGGACCGCCCGGGGGCAGCTCGCGCTCTCCCCCACTCATGTGTACATCGGAGCCGACGAGGTCTTCGCCGTGCGGCTGAGCGACGGGAAGATCTCCTGGCGCTTCGGCAAGGGACGTGAGGTGGGTGAGGAATTCGAGGCGAGGGAGCGTCGCTACGGGCCGCCCGCGGTGCGCGGCGGCGTGGTGTACGCGGCGGAGGGCGACCGCGGATTCGTCGCCCTGGACGGTGAAACGGGCAAGCTCCGCTGGGCGGAGAAGCCGACGGGGCTGGCCGCCGACTTCTACGGCGCCCCGCTCGTCGGTGACAGGTACGTCTACGGAACGGTCGACAGCCGCCGCTGGATCTCCGCCGTGGACCTCACCCGGCACACCTCCGCCTGGACCTTCAACGCCCCCGAGGGCGGCGGCATCGGTCGCGCGGCCGTGGCGCACCGCCAGGCGCGGCGCGCCATCATGGCCAGCGGCCACGTCGTCGCCGCCATCCCCCTCGAATAGCGCGAGAACGGCCCCGACAGAGTCCGGTCAGCCCGAAAGCCCTTCCAGGAGACACATGAAGCCCCTCGGCCCCGGCGATCCGCTCCGCCTCGGCCCCTACCGTCTGATCGGCGTGCTCGGCGCGGGCGGCATGGGCCAGGTCTACCTGGGGCGGGACCGTACCGGGCGCACCGCCGCGGTGAAGGTGCTGCTGCCGGAGTTCGCCCACCGGCAGGAGATGGCCCGGCGTTTCGTGCGCGAGGCGCAGGCGGCCCAGGCGGTGCGCGGTGAGGGGGTGGCCCGGGTGCTGACGGCTCAAGACGGCAACAGCACCGACGCCTCCTCGGGGGGCCGTCCGTGGATCGCCACGGAGTTCCTGGCCGGGCCGACGCTGGAGGGCGCCGTGGGGCGGTACGGGCCGCTCGGCGAGGCTGATGTGCGGGCGCTGGGGGCGGCTGTCGCCCGTACCCTCGCGGACATCCACGCGACCGGCCTGGTGCACCGGGACATCAAGCCGTCGAACATCGTGCTGACCTCGGCCGGGCCCCGCGTCATCGACTTCGGCATCGCCCGGCCCGAACACGGCCTCACCCTCACCGCCACCGGCCAGGCCCCGGTGACCCCCGGCTACGGCGCCCCCGAGCAGGTGCTCGGGCGGCGGGTGGGGCCGCCGGGGGACGTGTTCTCGCTCGGCTGTGTCCTGGCGTACGCGGCGACCGGGGAGCGGGCCTACGACGGCGGGCATGTGGCGGCCGTGCAGTACGAAGTGGTGCACGGCGAGCCCCGGTTGGACCGTGTCCACCCCGAGCTGCGGGCCGTGATCGCCCCCTGCTTCGCCAAGGACCCGGCGTACCGCCCGCTCCCCGAACAGCTCGCCCGGGCCCTCGCGCCGCCGCGCAGGGCCGTACCGGCGTGGCGCGCGGGGCCGCTCGCCGACGACATCGCCGAGCGCGAGGCCGAGGCGGAGCGGCTGGCGGCCTTCCCCACGGACGGCCCCGCATCGCCACGGCCCAGCCGTCGCCGCGCGCTTTCCCTGCTGGCGGTCGGTGCCGCCACCGCGGTGGCGGGGGTGGGCGCGGGGGCGTGGTGGCTGCTGGACGGCGACGACGACGGCGGACCGGACGAGGACTGGGCCGCAGAGCCGCTGCCCGAGCCCGCCTCGGGTGACCGGACACCGCCACGGCCCCTGTGGGGACCGGTGTCCGGGGCGGCCGCCACCGACTCGCCCGTGCCGCTGCCGGTGCGCGATGTGGTCGTCGTCGGGGCCGCGGGCGGCGGGCTGCGGGCGTACGGCGTGGCCGACGGCCGGCGGCGGTGGGACGTCCCCGGCGCGTCGGCCGCCGCCCGGTACCTCGCCCCCGCCGACGACCTGCTTCTCGCCGCCGACACCGGGGGCACGCTGATCGCGTCGAACCCCGCGGAGGACGGGAAGCGGCTGTGGTCGGCCGCCGCCGACGCTGCCGTGCTGCTCGCCGCCGACGCGGAGGCGGTCTATGTGGTCACCCGCCAGGGCCGGTTGCGGGCGGTGGAGCTGGAATCCCGCAGGCCGCGGTGGACGGTGCCGGCGCCCGTCCGCACCTCCCCCAAGGCCCCGGCGCGGGCGGCGGTGGGCGGCCGTCGGCTGGTGGTCTGCGGCTCGGACGGCACCGTGGCGGCGCTCGACACCCGTACCGGGCAGGCCGCGTGGCCCGCGCGCAAGGGCCAGGGCACCAAAGCCCTCACCCCCGCAGTCGCCGGGGACTCCGTCTACCTCGGCGGGCGTTCCCTGACCGCCCTGGCGCTGTCCGACGGCACGGTGAAGTGGTCACACCGCTCCGAGATGCTCGGCGGCCGGAGCGACGACCAGGACTCGGACGGCTGGACCGCGCCCGCCGTGGCGGGCGATGCCCTGTACGCGGCCGACGGACAGGAACTGCGGCGGCTCCGTCTTGCCGACGGCGGCCAGTCCTGGACGTATCCGCTGCCCTACGAGGCGCCGCCCTCGGATCCGCCCGTCGTCGAGGGACACGGCGTGTGGATCGCCCTGGACCGGTCCGGTGGCGCGGGGGTCGCGACGGTACGGGCCAGGGACGGCGTCGGCGTGTGGCAGCACAGCGCGGGCCAGGCGGGCACGTTGACGGCGGCGGGCGCGGGCAACCGTGTCTTCCTGCTGCGCGGCGGCGCCCTGACGGCGATGCCCGTGTTCTGATTCGGCGGGGCGTCGGCGCCCTCGCCGCGACCGGCCCGGCCTCGGCTGCCGCGGCCTTCGCGCACCCGGGGATGCTGCACACCCGGGCGGACCTCGACCGCATGGCCGCCAAGGTGAAGGCGGGTGCCGCCCCCTACAAGGCGGGCTTCGCCAGGCTGACCGCCAAGTGGCACGCGGGGGCCGGCTGGACGGCCAACCCGCAGCCGACCGTCTACCGGGGTTCCGGCTCGCGCGGTGGGAGAGGATCGGGTTGGCCGGGGCCGCCTCGTAGGGGCCACGCGGCGAGCGGGCGCGGGCGATGGACACGCAGTGGCCGCGCTCGGTGCCGCCTTCGGCGGGCATCAGGTACCACCAGTCGCCGACGCGGTACAGATGCGGGGCCTCGGGATGCTGCAGCCCCGTCCCGGACCACACCGGCCGCGGGCCCTCCAGCACCGTGCCGGCCATCGGGTCGATACGGGCCACCTGGACGTCGGCCTCGGACCCGCGTCCACTCCGTGGGACTGTCCCGTTTTGTCCGGGTCGGCCGACCGTACCCTGATGCGCATGTCCGACTCGCTCGTCACCATGATGGTCGCTCAGGAGTCCGGCCGGCCCGACCGCATCGCCTATCGCTGTCTCGCCACGGGGGACTGCGACGGAGAGGTTCAGGAACTGTCGTACGGGCGGCTCGGCCGGCGCGCCCGGGCCATCGGCGGCTGGCTCCAGGAGCGCGGTCTCATCGGTTCCCGCGCGCTGCTGCTGTATCCGCCCGGTGTCGAATTCATCTGCGGCTACATGGGGTGTCTGGCGGCCGGGGTCATCGCGGTGCCGGGCGTTCCGCCGCAGGGGCGAAGGCACAACCACCGGGCTCTGACCAGGATGAAGCGCCTGATCGCCGACGCGGACGTCAAGGTGATCCTGGGCGGCCGGCAGATCATCGAGGCGCTGGACGGCATGGCGGAGGACCTTCCCCAACTGGCCGGGATCAGCCGCGTCGCCACCGAGGACATACCCGACGAGGCAGCGAATTCCTGGCGGGAAGCGGATATCAGGCCGGATTCGGTCGCGTTTCTCCAGTACACCTCCGGCTCGACCTCGGCTCCGCGCGGCGTGACGGTGACGCATGGCAATCTGATGGACAACCAGCGGGTCCTCACGGAGGGATTCGGGCACACCCCCGACGCGATCGCGGAGTGCGGCGGGGAGCTCTTCGTCAGCTGGCTGCCGGTGTATCACGACATGGGGCTCATCGCCCCCGTGCTCAACACCCTCTACCTGGGCGGGACATCCACCCTCTTCTCCCCGCTGCACTTCCTGCAGCGGCCCGAGCGCTGGCTGACCGCCATTTCGCGGTACCGCCCGCACACCAGCGGGGCGCCCAACTTCGCCTACGAGCTGTGTCTGCGGCATGCCACGCCCGAGCTCATGGACCGCCTCGACCTGGGGCGGTGGCGGGTGGCGTTCAACGGCGCCGAGCCGGTGCGGGCCGCGACGCTGCGGCGGTTCTCCGACACCTTCGCCGCCGCCGGGTTCCGGCGCGAGGCCTTCCTCCCCTGCTACGGGCTCGCGGAGGCGACGCTGATGGTGAGCGGCAACGCGGTCGGCGCGGCGCCGACGCTGGTCAGCGGGCGCGACATCGGTTCGCACTCCGGGACGGCGGACGCGGAACTGGTCGGCTGCGGGCGGCCGGGCCCCGGTATGACGGTGCTGATCGTCGACGCCGAGCGCCTGGAGGAGTGTCCCGAAGGGGAGGTCGGCGAGATCTGGGTCGCCGGTGAGAGCGTCGCCCGCGGCTACTGGCGCAACGCCCTCGCGACCCGCGAGGTGTTCCGGGCGTCGCTGAAGGACGGCAGGAACGGTTTTCTGAGGACGGGCGACCTGGGGCTCCTGCGGCACGGAGAGCTGTTCATCACCGGCCGGATCAAGGACCTGATGGTGATCGACGGGCGCAACCACTACCCCCAGGACCTGGAGCTGTCGGCCGAGATGTCCCACCCCGCGCTCCGCCCCGGCTGCACCGCCGCGTTCTCCGTCGAGGACGGGGCGCTGGGCGAGCGGCCCGTCGTCGTCGCGGAGGCGTCGCCGGAGTCGGCGCCCGAGTTCGACCGGATCACCACCCTGATCCGCAGCACGATCGGCGAGGCCCATGGCCTGTCGGTACGGGACGTGGTCCTGGTCAGCCCCGGCACCATCCCCAAGACGTCCAGCGGCAAGATCCAGCGCCGCGCCTCCCGGGCGGCATATCTCGAGGGGACGCTGTCCGTCGTCGGCTCGTCGGCCAGCTCGTCGGTTGGTTCCTCCCACGGCAGCACCGGCTAGCCGATGGCCACGAGGAAGTTTCCCGAGACCTCCGCCGAGGCCGTCCAGGCATGGCTGGTGCGGGCCGTCGCCGACCGCACCGGGCTCGATCCGCTGCGGGTCGAGGCCGAGGCCGAGCGGCCGATCGCCGAATTCGGCCTGGGGTCACGCGATCTGGTGGCGCTCGCCGTGGGCCTCTCCGAGCGGATCGGCCGTCAGATGGAGCCGTCCCTCCTCTACGACCACCCCACCCTCTCCTCCCTCGCCGAAGCGCTCTCCGGCCCCGGCCCCGGCCCCACGTCCGCCCCATCCGCCCCCTCCGCCCCGTCCGCCGACCGGGCGCCCCGGGTGGCGGGCCCGGCGGACGACATCGCGATCATCTCGATGGCCTGCCGCTTCCCCGGCGGCGCGGACGACCCGGAGGGGCTGTGGCGGCTCCTGGCCGCGGGCGAGGACGCCCTCGGCGAGGTCCCCGCGGGCCGTTGGAACACCCAAGCGCTGTACGACCCGGACCCGGAGGCCACCGGCAGGGCGTACACCCTGCGCGGCGGGTTCCTCACCGGCATCGACCGCTTCGACGCCTCGTTCTTCGGGATCGCGCCGCGCGAGGCCGCCGCGATGGACCCCCAGCAGCGGCTGCTGCTGCAGACCGGCTGGGAGGCGATCGAGCGGGCCGGGATGGTCCCCGGGGCGCTGCGTGGCAGCTCCACCGGCGTCTACCTGGGTCTGTACGACAGCGGGTATCTGGCCTCGGCCGGTCTCGGCCAGTTGGACGGGCACGTCGGCACGGGCACGGCGACGAGCGTCGCCTCCGGCCGGCTCGCCTACGCGCTGGACCTGCGGGGCCCGGCCGTGACGGTCGACACCGCCTGCTCCTCCTCCCTGGTCGCCCTTCACCTGGCCGCGCGGGCGCTGGCGGGCGGCGAGTGCGACCTCGCCCTGGCCGGCGGCGTCACGCTGATGGTCACCCCGCGCGGCCACGTCGAGTTCAGCAGGCTCCGCGGGCTGTCGCCCACCGGGCGGTGCCGGCCGTTCTCCCACGACGCGGACGGCGTGGTGTGGGCCGAGGGCTGCGGTCTGGTGCTGCTCAAGCGGCTGGCCGACGCGCGGCGGGACGGCGACCGGGTCCTCGCGGTCGTCAAGGGCTCGGCGATCAACCAGGACGGCCGCAGCCAGGGGCTGAGCGCCCCCAGCGGCCCGGCGCAGGAGCGGGTCGTACGCGCCGCCCTGGACGCCGCGGGCCTGGAGCCGCACGACGTGGACCACGTGGAGGCACACGGCACCGGCACCCGGCTCGGCGACCCCATCGAGGGCCGCGCTCTGGCCGCCGTCTTCGGCCCCGGCCGACCGGCGGACCGGCCGCTGGTCGTGGGGTCCGTGAAGTCGAACATCGGCCACGCGCAGGCCGCGGCGGGCATCGCCGGCGTCATCAAGACGGTGCTGGCCCTGCGGCACGAGCTGCTTCCGGCGTCGCTGTACGCGGAGCACCCGACCGAGCAGATCGACTGGGCGGGCGGCGGCCTGGAGGTGGCAGGGCGTGCGCGGGCGTGGCCGCGCGGGGAGCGGGTCCGCCGCGCCGGGGTGAGCGCGTTCGGGATCAGCGGGACCAACGCGCACGTGGTGATCGAGGAGGCGCCAGAGGACCTGGAGCCGGCCGCCGTGCGGGAGGAGGCCGGGGGTGAGCGAGGGGAAGTGACGCTCTTCCCGCTGTCGGCCCGCGGCCTGTCCGCGCTGCGCGGACAGGCCGGCAGGCTCCTCGACGCCCTGGCGGCCGAACCGGGCCCGCCCCTGTCGGCCGTCGCCGCGACGCTGGCGCATCACCGTACGCACTTCGAGCAGCGCGCCGTGGTCCTGGCGCGCCACCGCGACGAGTTGCTGAACGGGTTGCGCGGCCTGGTGTCAGGCCGGCCCGACGAGAAACTGGTGGTGGGGGCGCGGGAGCCGGTTCCGCCGGGGAAGCTGGCCTTCGTGTTCCCGGGTCAGGGCGCGCAGTGGGCCGGGATGGCCCGTGATCTGTCGGCCCGCTCCCCGCTGTTCGCGGACGAGCTCGACCGCTGTGACGCGGCCCTGCGCCCGTACACCGGCTGGTCGGTCGCGGCCGTCCTGCGCGGCGACGCGCAGGCCCCTCCGCTGGAGCGGGTCGATGTCCTCCAGCCGGTGCTGTTCGCCGTCATGGTGTCCCTGGCGGCGGTGTGGCGGGCCCGTGGGGTGCGGCCGGACGCGGTGGTCGGGCACAGCCAGGGCGAGGTCGCCGCGGCCTGCGTCGCCGGGGCCTTGAGTCTGCACGACGCGGCGGCCGTGGTCGCGCTGCGCAGCCGGGCGCTGACCGGCCTGGCGGGGACGGGAGCCATGGCCGTGGTGGCCCTGCCGTACGAGGAGGTCGAGGCCCGCCTCGCGGAGCTGGGCGGGAAGGTGTCGGTCGCGGCCATCAACAGCGGCAGGTCGACGGTGGTGGCCGGGGACGTGGCGCCGCTGGAGTCGCTGCTGGCCGGCCTGGAGCGGGAGCAGGTGTTCACCCGGCGGCTCGGTGTCGACTACGCGTCGCACAGCGCGCGCGTCGAGCCGGTGCGCGAGGCGATCCTGTCCGAACTCGACGGCGTCGTCGCCGCTCCGGCGTCCGTGGCGTGGTATTCGACGGTGTCCGGCGGGCCGGTCGGCGAGGAGTTGGAGGCCGACTACTGGTACCGCAATCTGCGCGAGCCCGTCCGCTTCGCCGCCACCGTGGAGCGCATGGTGGCCGACGGTTACCGGTATTTCGTCGAGCTCAGCCCGCATCCGTCGCTGATCACCGCCCTGCGGACGGTCGCCGAGGACACCGGAGGCGACCTGGTCGCCGTCGGTTCCCTGCGGCGCGACGAGGACGGGCCCGCCGCCCTGGACCGGGCGGCGGCCGAACTGCATGCGCACGGGCGGGAGATCGACTGGTCGCGTCTGGTCGCCGACGGTCCGTGGGCCGAGTTGCCGACGTACGCGTGGAATCCGCGGCGGCACTGGACCGAGCCCGACTCCTCGGCCGGCGCCGCGGGCCTGCTCCCCCGCGCCGGGCATCCGCTGCTCGGGGTCCAGTTGCAGTCGCCGGACGCGACGCGCTGGACGTTCCGGGGCGAGTGGTCCCGCGCCACGGCCGAGTGGCTGCCCGACCACGCGGTGTTCGGGCAGGTCGTGGTCTCGGGGACCACCCTGGCGGAGCTGTGCCGGGCGGCGCTCACCATGGCCCGCCCCGACGGCCCTGCCGGTGTGGCCGATCTGCTGCTGCTCGCCCCGCTGACGCTGCCCGCCTCCGGCACCGTGGAGGTGTCCGTCGAGGTCGTGGCCCCGGACCCGCGGGCCGTGCCGGAAGTGTTCGTGCACAGCAGGCCGCGCGGGCGCAAGCCCGGGGCATCGGAGTGGACGCTGCACGCCACCGCGTCGGCCGGTGAGCCCGCCACCGGCGCCCTCGGCCCGCCACCGGTGTGGCCGGAGGCGGCCGAGCCGTGCTGGGGCCCGGACACGTACGCGCGTCTCGCCGAGGCGGGCCTCGCCTACGGCCCGGCGTTCCAGGGCGTCCGGGCGGCGGTGCGCACGGGCGGCGGTGAGCTGCTGGCCCGGCTGTCGCTCCCGTCGCGGGCCCGCGACGCGGCGGACCCGTACCCGGTCCATCCGGCCCTGCTGGACGCCGCGTTGCACGTGGCCGCCGCGTTCGACACCTCGGGCCGGGTGCTGCTCCCGGTCGCCGTCGACCGGTGCGAACTGCCGCCGGGCCAGGCGGCCGACCTGATCGCGTCCGTGCGGCGCACCGGCGGGACGGGGGCGGACATCACGCTGGAGGTGGCGCTGTGGGACCCCGACGGCCTTCCGGCGGGGCGCCTGGAAGGCGTACGGCTGCGCGCCGCCGACCCGGCGCATCTGCGGGGCGCCGCCGAGAGCGCCCGGCATCTGTACGAGGTGGCGTGGACGGCCGTGGCCGCCGAGGCCGGGCCGGGCGGCGCTCCGTCGCCCGGCGATGGCTGGGCCCTGCTCGGCGACCCTTCGGACGAGGGGGTGGCGGCGGCCCTGAGGAGTCTCGGCCCGGCCGGGACCGGCGTGCGTACGGCCGACACGGTGGACGCGGTGCCGGACGGCGCCGACACGCTGATCAGGCTCTGGCCGACCCCCGAACCCGAGGCCGAACCGGCGGCTCTCGCGGGGGAGTTGGTGGCCGCCGGCCTTGCCGAGCTGCAGGCCGTCCTCGCCCTTCCGCGCGACCGGGCGCCGTCACGGGTCGTCTGGGTGACCCGTGGCGCGGTGGCGGCCGACGGCGGCGACACGGTGCCGGGCCTTGCCCAGTCGGCGCTGTGGGGCCTGGCCCGCGGCGCGCGCACCGAACACCCGGAGCTCGGACTGCGCCTGATCGACCTCGACGGCCCCGGCCCCTGGCCCGCCCTGCCCGCCGCCGTGGCGGCGCCCGACGAGCCGGAACTCGCGGTCCGCGGCGGCGGGTTGCTCGCGCCTCGCCTCGTACCCGCCCGCGCCGGGGACCGCCTCCGGGCCCCGGCCGACGGCTGGTCGGACCAGGAGCCGGGCGGCCGGGCCACGGTGGTGCCCACCGACGGCACGGTGCTGGTCACCGGTGGCCTGGGCGCGGTGGGCGGGCACATCGCCCGGTGGCTGGCCAAGAGCGGTGTCCCCCGGCTGGTGCTGACCTCCCGGAGGGGCCCCGAGGACCCGCGCCACGCGGAGGTCGCCGCGGAGCTGTCCGCGCTCGGCGCCGAGGTCGAGGTGGTGGCGTGCGATGTGGCGGACGGGGCGGCGCTCGCCGAAGTGCTCGCCGGCGTCGGCCGTGAGCTGCCGCTGCGCGGCGTCGTGCACTGCGCGGGTCTGCTGGCCGACGGGGTGCTCGCCGAGCAGACGCCCGAGCGGTTCGCGGAGGTGCTGCGCCCCAAGGTGGCGGGCGCGGCCCATCTCCACCGGCTCACCGCCGACGCCCCGCTCGGCCTGTTCCTGCTGGTGTCCTCGGCCGCCGGGGTGGTGGGCAGCGCCGGGCAGAGCAACTACGCGGCCGCCAACGCCTACCTCGACCAACTGGCCCATCACCGCCGGGCGTTGGGGCTGCCGGGGGTCTCCGTGGCCTTCGGGGCGTGGTCGGGGTCCGGGCTCGCCGCCGAACACGCGGATCTGGAGCGGATGGCCCGGGCCGGTTACCGCGCCCTGCCCCCGGATCAGGCCTGTGAGCTGGTCGAGCTCTCGCTGTCCCACCGCTCGCCGCATCTAATCGCCTGGGCCCTGGACCGGTCGCGGCTGCGTGACACCTTCGCGGGCGACGGCGGCCCGGCGGCGCTGTGGCGCACGCTGCTGCCCGCTCCCCGGACGGGCCGGGACGGCGGCGGGCCGACGGACCTGGCGGCCCGGCTGGCCCGGCTCCCGGAGGCCGAGCGCGCCGAACGGGTGCGCTCCTTGATCCGCGAGGAGGCGGCCCGGGCCCTGGGGCTGCGCTCACCGGACGCCATCCGCCCCGACCAGCCGCTGAGCGAGCTGGGCATGGACTCGCTCATGGCCGTCGAGCTGCGCAATCGGCTCGGTGCCCGGCTCGGCTCCCGGCTGGCGGCCACCGTGTTGTTCGACCATCCGACGACGGCCCGGCTCGCGGACCATCTGCTGGGCACCGTGTTCGCGTCGGGCGACCGTCCCGCCGGCCGGCCCGCGCCCGGCGCGCCGTCGGCGCGGGGCGGGTCCGACGAACCAGTGGCCGTGGTCTCCATGGCCTGCCGGCTGCCGGGCGGCGTCGCCGGCCCCGAGGCGCTGTGGGAGCTGCTGGCCGACGGCCGTGACGCGGTCGGGCCGTTCCCGGCGGACCGCTGGGACGTCGACTCGCTGTACGACCCCGACCCGGAGGCCCCGGGCAGGACCTACGCCCGGGAGGGCGGGTTCCTCCAGGACATCGACGCCTTCGACGCGGGCTTCTTCGAGATCACCCCGCGCGAGGCCGCCGCGATGGACCCCCAGCAGCGGCTGCTGCTGGAGACGGCATGGGAGGCGCTGGAGCGCGCCGGGATCGTGCCGGCCGAGCTCGCGGGCAGCACCACCGGCGTGTACGTCGGCATGTTCGGCAGCGGCTACCTGGCCGGGTCCCGGCTCGACCAGTTGGACGGCCATGTCGGCACCGGGACGGCGCTCAGCGTGGCCTCGGGCCGGCTCGCCTACGCCCTGGGGCTGCACGGCCCGGCCCTGACCGTGGACACCGCGTGTTCCTCCTCGCTGGCCGCGGTGCACCTGGCCGCGCAGGCGCTGCGCTCCGGCGAATGCGACCTGGCATTGACCGGCGGGGTGACGCTGATGGTCACACCGCAGACGTTCGTGGAGTTCAGCCGGTTGCGGGGGCTGTCACCGACCGGCCGGTGCCGGTCGTTCTCCGATGACGCCGACGGCGCGGTCTGGGCCGAGGGCGCGGGGATGGTGGTGCTCAAGCGGCTGGGCGACGCGCGGCGCGACGGCGACGACGTGCTCGCGGTGGTGCGCGGCACCGCGGTCAACCAGGACGGCCGCAGCCAGGGCCTCTCGGCGCCGAACGGCCCGGCCCAGGAGCGGGTGGTGCGCCGGGCCCTGGAGCTGTCCGGCCTGGCGCCCGCGGACATCGACTACGTCGAGGCGCACGGCACCGGCACCACACTGGGCGACCCGATCGAGGCGGGCGCCCTGTCGGAGGTGTTCGGCGCCTCCCGTCCGCAGGGCCGCCCGCTGTACCTGGGCTCGCTCAAGTCGAACCTCGGCCATCTGCAGGCGGCTTCGGGCATCGCCGGTCTGATCAAGGTGGTGCTCGCGCTGCGCCACGGGACGCTGCCGCGCACCCTGCACGCCGCCCGGCCCAGCCGCCACGTGGACTGGGACAGCAGCGGGCTGCGGCTGCTGCGGGAGCCGGTGGCCTGGCCGTCGGGCGCGCGGCCGCGGCGCGCGGGGGTCAGCGCGTTCGGCATCAGCGGCACCAACGCCCATGTGGTCGTGGAGGAAGCCCCACGTCCCACACCGGTTCCGCCGGTCTCCCCACCCGCCGAAGGGGTGCCACCACGGCGGCTGTTCGTGGTGTCCGCGCGCGGCGACGCCGCCCTGCGGGGCCAGGCCGCGCGGCTCGCCGGACACCTGGCCCAGCTCCCGCCCGACGCACTCGCGTCCGCGCTGCCGGACATCGCCCGTACGCTGGCCCGCCACCGCAGCCACTTCGAGCGGCGCGCGGCGGTGCCGGCCGGCGACCGGGGCGAGCTGCTGGCCGGTCTCGACGCGGTGGCGAGGGGCGAGGCGCGGACAGAGGCGGGGGCAGAGGTGTTCCGGTCGGCGCCGGGGGCCGCGCCCACGGGCAAGGTGGCGTTCGTCTTCGCCGGGCACGGCGGCCAGTGGCCGGGCATGGGCGTGGAGCTGATGGCCGGCTCGGAGGCGTACCGGGAAGAGCTGTCCCGCTGCGACGAGGCGATCGCCCGCCACACCGGCTGGTCGGTGCTCGCGGTGCTGCGCGGCGAGGAGGGCGCGCCCGGCATGGAGGGGACGGACGTCCTGCAGCCGGTGCTGTTCGCGGTCAACGCCGCACTGGCCGCCGCCTGGCGCTCCCTGGGGGTCGTCCCCGACGCGGTCGTCGGCCACAGCCTGGGCGAGATCGCCGCGGCGTACGCCGCGGGCGCCCTCACGCTGGAGGACGCCGCGGCCGTGGTGACCCGGCGGGCCCGCGCGGTGGTACCGCTGGCGGGTGCGGGCGGGCTGCTGTCCGTCGAGCTGTCGCGCGAGGAGGCCGAGCGGTTCCTCGCCCCGTACCCGGACCGGCTGTTCGTGGCGGCCGTCAACAGCGGGACGTCCACCGCCGTCTCCGGCGACCTCGACGCGCTGGCCGAGCTGCGGCGGCGGCTCGACGAGAAGGGGGTGGCCGCGCGGCGGCTGCCTGTGGCGTTCGCCTCCCACAGCCCGCTGATGGCCCCGCTGCGCGGGGAACTGCTGGAGGCGCTGGCCGGTGTCCGGGGCAGACGGGCGCGGACCCCGCTGTACTCGACGGTGCTCGCGGAGCCCATCGCGGGTGACCGGCTGGACGCCGACTACTGGTACGCGAATCTGCGGGAGCCGGTCCGGTTCGCCGACACGGTGCGGCGCATGCTGGACGACGGCTACCGCCACTTCGTCGAGCTGAGCCCGCATCCGTCGCTGGGCCCGGCGGTCGAGGCCGTCGCCGCCGAGGCCGGGGCCCGGGCGGTGAGCGTCGGCTCGCTGCGCCGCGACGACGGCGGCCGGGACGGGCTGCTGCGCCGGCTCGGGCGGCTGTACGCCGCGGGGCACACGCCCGACTGGGCGGCCCTCTTCCCGGCGGGCCGCCGCGTCGACCTGCCCACGTACGCCTTCGCCCGGGAGCGCCACTGGCTGTCGGCCGCCCCCGCGCCACCGCCGGGGCCCGGCACCTCGCCGCTGGCCGGCACGCATGTGGAAGCCAGCGACGAACCGGACCGGCACCTCTTCCAGACCGACATCGACCTGCGGGACGGCCGGTTCGGCTATCTGTCCGACCACCGGGTCGCCGGGGAGGTGTGGCTGCCCGCCGCGGCGTTCCTGGAGATGGCGCTCGCGGCGGCCTCGACGCTCCAGGACGGCGGCGGACCGGTCCGGCTGGCCGAGGTCGCGTTCGAGGCGCCGCTGCGCCTCGCGGCGGAGGCGCCCGTACGGCTGCAGCTGGTCCTGCGGCCCGAGGAAAACGGCGTACGGAGCTTCACCATCGCCTCGAGCGCCCCGAACGAGCGGCGCCCGGCGTGGGTACGGCACGTCACCGGGCACATCGTCCTCGCCGACGCCGAGCCCGGCGCCGAGCCCGGCGCCACTGGCGGAGGGCTCGCCGCGCTGCGTGACCGGTGCGCCGAGGCCGTCGACATGGGCGATGTGCACGCGGGTCTCGCCGCCCTGGGCATCGACTACGGCCCGGCGTTCCGGCGCCTGACGGAGGGCCGGCGCTCGGATGTGGCGGCCCTCGGCCGGCTGGCCGAGCTGCCCGCCGCAGGGCATCTGCTGCACCCCGCGCTCCTCGACGCCGCCTTCCAGACCGCCGCCCTGCCGGGCACCGCCCCCGCGGGCCGGGCTTTCGTACCCGCCGGGGCGGGACGGCTGACGTTCACGGGGCTGCGGACCGCGCCGGCGTGGGCGACCTGCTCGCTGCGCGCGGTGGACGGGGACACCGTGACCGTGGATCTGCGGCTGTGGGACGAGCGGGAACAACTCGTCGTGGACATCGAGGAATTCCGGCTGGCCGCGCCGGCCGCGCTGTCCCCGCTCGACGGCTCGCTCTTCGAGACGCGGTGGCTGCCCCGGCCCGCCGCGCGGGAGGTGCCCGCCCGGGGCAGCTGGCTGATCCTGTCCGACGAGTCCGGCGTGGGGGCCGCGCTCAGTGGTCTGCTCGGCCCGGCGCCGCATGTGGTGGCCCGCAGGGGCGACACCTTCGCGGCCGAGGCGCCGGGGCGCTACCGGCTCGATCCGCTGAACCCGGAGCACCTGGCGCGCCTGCTGGACGAGGCGTTCCCCGAGGGCCCGCCCGAGCGGGTGGTCCAGCTGTCCGCCCTGGACGCCCCGGCAGTCGACTCGGCGACCGACTGGGCCGAAGCGGCTGCCCGGCTGTGCTGTCTGACCACCCTGCACCTGGTACGGGCGCTCGCCGAGCGGCCCCGCGGCCGGGCCCCGCGTCTGTTCCTCGTCGTACGGGGCGCTCAGGCCGCCGGGGGCAGCGCGGAGGTGACACATCCGCAGCAGGCGCTCGGCTGGGGCTTCGGCCTCGCGGTGGCCCAGGAGTACCCCGAGCTGGCCACCACGCTGATCGACCTCCCGGCCGACGGCGGCCTCGACGCCATGTGGACACAGCTGCTCCACGCCGACGACGAGCGCCTGGTCGCGCTGCGCGGGGCGGGCCGCCTGGTGCCGCGCCTCGTACGCACCCGCCCGGACGACGCCGGGCGCGCCGGCATCCGCCCCGACGGCACGTACCTGATCACCGGTGGCCTCGGCGGCCTCGGCCGGGTGGTCGCCGAGCGCCTGGTGCGGCGCGGTGCGCGCCGGCTGGCGCTGCTGAGCCGGGGCGCACCCACCCCGGAGGCGGCGCGCTGGCTCGAGGCCCTGCGGGGGCGCGGCGTCACCGTACGCCACGCCCGGGCGGATGTCGCCGACCGGGAGGGCCTGGCCGCCGCGCTGGAGGGGCTGCGGCGCGAACTCGGCCCGGTCAGTGGCGTCGTCCACACCGCCGGTGTGCTCGACGACGCCACGCTGCCGAATCTGACGGAGGAGCGGGTGGAGCGCGTCCTCGCCCCCAAGGTGCTGGGCACGGCCCTGCTCACGGAGCTGGTGCCGGAGGCGGAGAGCCTGGTGCTGTTCTCGTCGGCGGCGGGTCTGCTCGGCTCGGCCGGGCAGGGCGCGTACTGCGCGGCGAACGCCTTCCTGGACGCCTGGGCACACCATCTCGCCCGCGCCGACCGGCCCGCGCTCAGCCTCGACTGGGGTGCGTGGACCGGCGTCGGGCTGGTGGCCGGGTCCGGCACCCGGGCCGCGTCGGTGAGCCGGTCGGGTCTGGTCGGCTTCTCCCCTCAGGAGGGAGGCGAGCTGTTCGAGCGGCTGCTGCCCACGGCACGCCGTCAGCTCGCGCCGCTCGCCCTGGACTGGGCGGGGCTCGCGCTCGACCCGGACGCGGCGCGGTCGCGGCCGTTGCTGTCCGGCCTGGTCACCGCCCCGGACGCCGGGCCGGGCGCGGGCGGGCTGGTCGAGCGGGTGCTCACGGCCACGACGGCGCGGGAGCGCACCGACCGGCTGGAGGCCTATGTACGGGCCAGGGTCGGCGAGGTGGCCGGCCTCGGTGTCACGGACGCCTCCCCCACCACGGCCCTCAAGGAGCTGGGGCTCGACTCCTTGATGATCGTCAGGCTGCGCAACGCCTTCACCCGCGAGCTCGGTGTCGAACTGCCCGCCTCCGCGGTGTTCTCGGCGGCCGACATCCGCGGCCTCGCGCGGGACCTGGGCGCGGCGCTGGCAGAGCGGGACACCACCGCCGGGTCAGGTTCCGCCCTTCCGGCGGCCGAGGCACAGGCAGAGGTGCCCGAGGTCGAGCTGCGGCCCGCCACCCGTGACGTGGTGCGGCTGTTGCGCAGCGCCCGGCGGGGCACCCCCGGTGCCGCGCACGCCATCGGCCTGGCGGTCCGGCTCGCCGAGCCCACCACCCGTCGGCGGCTGACCGACATCCTCGCGCGGCTGGCCGGGCGGCACGCCGCGCTGCGCACGGCGGTCCTCGCCGGGGCCGGGGAAGCTCCGCGGCTGCGGGTCGAACGAGAGCCCGCCGGGCCCCTGCTGCGCTGGACCGGGTTCGACGGCGGCGCGGACGAGGATGCCGAGGTGGACGGGCGGCTGCGGGAGTTGCTGGAGCCGCCGTTCGACCTGGCGTCGGCTCCGCTGTGGCGGTTCGAACTGCTCGACGGCGGCCCCCGGGGCCAGGTCCTGGTGTTCGGGGCGCACCACGCGGTGAGCGATCTGCAGTCGCTGCTGCTCGTGGCGGCCGAGATCGACCGCGAGCTGTCCGGCACCGCGCTGGGCGACACCGTCTCCAACCGCGATATCGACCTGCTGCTCCGGGCACAGGACCCACAGGAGGATCGGCGCACGCGGCCCGCCGACCGCCCCGACGGCGCGGCGGCCGAGTGGCGCGAGGCGTTCACCGGCAGTGCCCGGCTCGACCTGACGCTCACGCGGCCGCGTCCCCCGGTACGTTCCTTCCGGGCGGGCAGCGTGACCCTGGCGATCCCCGACCGGCTCATGGAGCGGGTGTCGTCCCGGGCGAGCCGACTGGCGATCACCCCGGCCGCCTTCTGCCTGGGCACCTGGACCGTGCTGCTCGCCCGCGAGCGGGAGCGCGACCGGTTCGTGCTCGCCGTCCCGGTGGACACCCGTATCCACGTCGACGCGTACGACGCGGTGGGCTTCTTCGGGGTGCCGGTGCCCGTCCCGGCCCAGGCCGCGCCCGGCGAGTCGGTCGAGGACGTACTGCGCCGCGCCGACGCCCGCCTGGACCGGGTGCTGACGAAGGGCGCCATGTTCTCCGACGCCTTGTCGGCGCTCGCCGCGCAGGGGCTCCACCGGGAGAACGCGCCACTGGTCGAGGTGTACTTCAACTACGTACGATCCTCGGCGGCGCGGCTGGGCCACCTGGAGGTCCTTCCGGCCGGGACCGGATACTCCGACCTCGACCTGATGGTCACCATGACGCCGGACTCGGGACGGCTGCGGCTGGACTACAACCTGGACATCATGGACGAGGCCGACGCCGCCGCGCTCGGGTCGCGGTTCCTGCGACTGCTCGCCGAAACGGCCGACGACCCCACGGCCCCGGCCCGTCCCACGGCCCCGGCCCGTCCAGTGGCCCGGCCCACCTCCCTCGCCCTCGCGGCCACCTTCGCCCTCGGCAACCTGCCGCTGCTGTGCGAGACGGCCCTCAATGACACCGCGTCAAACGGCGGTGGCGGCGGGGTGGTGGTCGTGGAGGCGCCGTATCACCATGTCCTGGCGAGCCTGCGGGACC
This sequence comes from Streptomyces sp. NPDC007917, assembly GCF_042959105.1. Taxonomy (NCBI): domain Bacteria; kingdom Bacillati; phylum Actinomycetota; class Actinomycetes; order Kitasatosporales; family Streptomycetaceae; genus Streptomyces; species Streptomyces sp. NPDC007917. The sequence goes on along the minus strand of NZ_JBIBKK010000003.1, from coordinate 520,510 downwards.
CCTCCGGGGTCTTCGCCGACCCCTCGACGGCGCTGGGCGTGGTGCTGCTGAGGGCGACCGACCTGGAGCGTTTCGGGCCGGTCAACGACGCGCTGCTCGCCGAGTTGCGGACGGAGTACCCGGCCGCGCTGCGGGCGCTGTCAGAACGGACCCGCAAGCCGCTGGTCGTCGGGTTCCTGCCGTCCTCGTACGGCGACGGCCGTCTGGAGCGGTGGGAGCGCGAGTTGGCCGCCGAACTCTCGGAGCTGCCCGGCGTCGCGGTGCTGCGCCACGACGACTGGACCCGGCACCACCCCGTCACGGACCGGTTCGACGACCACACCGACAAGCTGGCCCACCTGCCGTTCACCCCGCCGTTCCAGGCGGCCGTGGCCCTCACCCTGGCCGAGGTGGCACGGGCCGTGTGCCGCACACCGCCGAAGGTGATCGCGGTGGACGGCGACGAGACGCTGTGGAGCGGTGTGGCCGGGGAGATCGGCCCGGACGGCGTGGACCTCGGCGGCCCCCGCGCGCTGCTGGCCCGCCGGCTGCTCCAGTGGCGCGCCGCCGGCGCCCTGCTGGTCCTGGTCAGCAACAACGACGAGGCCACGGTTCGGGCCGTCCTGGGCCGCCCGGACAGCCTCCTTGGGGCCGAGCACTTCAGCGTGGTCTCCGCAGCGTGGGGCCGCAAGGCGGAACGCCTGGAGGCCGCGGCGCGCACCCTCAATCTGGGCCTCGACAGCTTTGTGTTCCTCGACGACAACCCGGTCGAGATCGCCGCCATGCGGTCCGCGCTGCCCGAAGTGCTGTCCGTGACCTGCCCGGCGGCCGGGGAGCTGGCGCCCTTCCTGGCCCGGCTGTGGCCGCTGGTTTCCGTGGCGGCCACGGCGGAGGACTCGCTGCGCGCGGAGTTCTACCGCCAGGAGCGGGCCCGTGACGCGGTGCGCGAGCGGGCCGGGTTCGAGGAATTCCTCGCCCAGCTGGACCTGGAGGTCGACATCCGGCCGCTGTCCGAGCCCGATGTCCAGCGCGCCGGGCAACTCGTGCGCCGCACCAACCAGTTCACGCTCCGCGCCCGGTCGGCCGACGGCGGCGATCTGGAGCGCTGGCGCCGGCAGGGCGAGGTGTGGACGGCCGCGGCCCGCGACCGCTTCGGCGACTACGGGCAGATCGGGCTGCTCGCGGTCCGTCAGGAGGGCGACCGGCTCGACGTCCTGGCCTGGATGCTCAGCTGCCGGGCGCTCGGCCGCGGGGTGGAGGAGCGGCTGCTGGGGTGGCTGGCCGACCGCGCCGACACCCTGGGGTGCGCGACGGTGCGTGTGACGGCGGAGCGGACACCGCGCAACGTACCGGCCCGGCGGCTGCTCGCCGCGCTGGGCGGCGGCGAGCCGGACGATACGCGGCTGACGGTCGTGACGACGCCGGAGCGCCTGCGGGCGTTCCGGTCCTGACAGCAGTGACCGCCTGAAAGGACGGACGGACTACGTGAGCGACGCACGCGAGGCCGACCAGCCGCGCCATGCCGAACAAGCCGCGGATCCGCCTCGCGAGCGGAGAAGCGAACAGAAAAACCCCGCGAGCGACGCACGCGAGGCCGACCAGCCGCGCCATGCCGAACAAGCCGCGGATCCGCCTCGCGAGCGGAGAAGCGAACAGCAGGACCCCGCGAGTGAGAAGGCCACGCGGATGGGCACGGCGGACGAGGGGCAGCGGCTGACCGGCGAGTCGATCGAACGGGGCGGCGGCGGGCTCAACGTGGCCGATCTGCTGGCCCGGGCCCTGCCCGGGGCCTCGGCCCCCTCACAGGCAACGGCGGGCGACGGGCCCGGAGATAAGCCGACCGCAGACATCGGCGCGAGCGTCCACACCGACGTGGACCAGCTGGCGGAGGCCATCGCCGCCGCGGCGGCCCGGTTTCTGCCCGACGGCCGGATGGGGCCCGACACCGACTTCTTCGACGCGGGGGGCACCTCCGTCGACGCCGTGGCGCTGGTCGCCGCGGTGGCCCGGGAGTCGGGTGTGGAGCTCGACCTGGACGATGTGTTCGCGGACGCCCGGCCGCGCCGTCTCGCCGAACGCCGGCTCTCGGCCACCGGGGTCCAGGCCGCGCGCACCCCGCCCGTGGCCTCCCCGCCCGTCAGCACCCCGGCCCCCGTCTCCGCGGCCCGCGCCGTCCCCGCGGCCCGTGCCCTGCCCGCGAGCGCCGCCGACAAGGACCTGGACCTGGACCTGGTCCTGGCCGACCTCGCCCGCGCCGACACCCTGCCGTGGACGGGCCCTCCGGAGCCCGCCGCGCCGCAGCACATCCTGCTGACCGGGGCCACCGGCTTTCTCGGCGGCCATATGCTCCTGGATCTGCTGCGGTACAGCGACGCCCACATCCACTGCCTGGTCCGCGCGGCCGACGAGGAAGAGGCCACGTCGCGGCTCGGCACCGCGCTGTCCGGCTTCTCCCTGCCGTGGTCCTCGGAGATCCGCAGGCGGGTGACGGTGCTGCCGGGCGACCTCCGCCGGCCGCGCCTCGGCCTGCCGGAGGACCGCTGGGACGCGCTGGCCGAGGAGGTGGACTCCGTCGTCAGCGTGGCGGCGGCGGTGGACTTCCTGCGCGGCTATCCGTCGCTGCGGCAGAGCAATGTGATCGGGCCGCTGACGCTGGCCGAGCTGGCGGCCACCGGGCGGCCCAAGCCGCTGCACCACATTTCGTCGATCGCGGTCTTCAACCAGGTCGGCATCGTCTCCATGGGCGAGGACGATCCGCTCGCCCGCGTCGACCGCCTCGTCGCCGGCTACGACAAGTCCAAATGGGCCGCCGAGACCGCGCTGCGGCGCGCCCGTGACCACGGCCTGGTGGTCACCATGATGCGCCCGGGCGGCATCGGCGGGCACACCAGGACGGGCGCGTACAACGCCCAGGACCTCAGCAGCGGACTGATCTCGGCGTTCGGCCGGTTCCGTACGGTGCCCGCCTTCCGCTACCTCAACGCCGCGCCGGTGGACTGGGTGAGCCGGGTGGCGACGGCCGTGATCTGCGAACCCGACGCCTGGGGCTACAACTACAACCTGACCGGTGTCCCGAACACCCTGGACGACGTGGTGCGGGACATGGGGTTCGGCGGCATGAACGTGACCGTGCAGGACTGGGACGAGTGGCGGGCCGACACCCTGGCACGCCTGGAGGCCGAGCGGGTCCCCGGCCTTGACTTCCTGACCAGGGTGTTGCGCAGCCCCGCGGCGCTGAAGCTGTGCGAGGCGACGCTGAAGGGGCCGGCGGCCACCGGCGAGCGGACCGAGGCGTTCGTCGCCGCGCACGATCTGCCGGCCGCGGCCCGGTACGACACCCAGGCACAGCTGAAGACGTTCGAGCGGCTGGCGAAGGACGGCCTGGGCCGGCTGCCCGACCGCGAGGACCCGCCGTATCTGTGGTTCCCCGAGACGGTCGAGGGGAGCCTGGGCCCGGTCGGCGGGCCCGCGCACAGCAGGTGCACGCTGTCGCTGACGCTGTCCATCGCGAGCATGTACCAGCTGGTGCGGGAGCGCCGGGTCGATGTCCGCGGGGAGCTCTCCTGCGGGCTGCTGCACCCCGATCCGGTCGTGGTGGAGCGGGGCGATCTGTGGGTCCGCCCGCAGGAGGGGATACCCCTGCGCCACGGCCTGCGCCATCAACTGCTGCTCTACCGGCTGCGGTTGCGCGACGCCGACGGCCGGCGGTGGTGGCTGGAGGGCCGGAAGTTCGCCCGTGCGCGGCGCGATGTGTGGCGGCAGACTCGGGCGCTGACCGTCGAGATCGGCCGTGAGGGCGAGCCCGCGAGCCTGGTGGGGGAGGTCGTCGTGCCCGCCGACAGCTATGTGCGCGACCAGATAGACGGCATCCAGGTCGATCCGCGCCTCTCCGGCCAGGAGAAGCGGATCGCCAAGCTGACGTGGCTGGCCTGGTTCGGCCGGGAGGTGGGTCGCGGCCTGCTCGGCCCGTTCGCCCGGGTGGGCGCGGACCTGCTCGACCTTCGCCGGAACCCGACCCTCACGGAGCGCGCCCGATGACCCCGCCGAACCCGATGGCCCCGAGGAACCCGAGGAATCCGCGGAACACGGTGACCCAGCGGACCCCGGTGACCCAGCGGACCCCGGTGGCGCTCCGGCCGCTGTACGCCCGGCTCGACGGGGCGAGCGTCGAGGAGATCCCGTTCCGTACCAAGGACGGGACCCGGCTCGGCCTGAGCAGGGTCACGGCCGACTCGTCCCCCGGCCAGGGGCACCGGCCCGCGGTGCTGCTGCTGCACGGCCACACCGCGTCCTCCGACATGTTCCTGCTGCCCGAGACCCGCAACCTGGTCGAGGTTCTGCTGGACGAGGGGTACGAACCGTGGCTGCTGGACTGGCGGGGCAGCTGCCGGCTCCCGTACAACGAGACCGGCCGCCGGTACACCTACGACGACGTCGCCGTGTACGACATCCCCGAGGCGGTGGCGCTGGTCCGGCAGCGGATCGGCGACCGGCCGCTGTTCGTCGTGGCCCACTGCATCGGCGCCCTCTCGCTGTCGATGAGCATGGCGGCCGGTCTGGTGCCCGGGCTCGCCGGGGTGGTGGCGCAGGGGGTGTTCCTGACGCCGAAGCTGGCGGGGCGGACGTCCCTGCGGATGACGCTGGCCGCGGAGCTGCTGAAGTCCCGTGTCGACCACATCCCGGTGGACTTCCGCACGGTGGGCTTCTGGTCGCGGTACACCCCGCTGTTCGCCCTGGCCTCCCGCAAGGCGAGCTGCCCGGATCCGACCTGTCAGATCCTGCACAACTCGGCCTGGGGCACGGGCGCCTCGCTGTTCGTACACGAGCATCTGTCGGCCACCACCCACGGCCGGCTGGCGGAGCTGCTGGGTCCGGCGCCGCTGTGGATCCTGCCGCATCTGCGCCGGATCGAGCTGGCGCGCAGCGTGGTGCGCTGGCACCACGGGGACGGCCGCTACCGGGCGCTGCCGGAGAACGCGCTGGATGACGCCGGTCGTATCGACTGCCCGGTGCTGCTGCTCTCCGGCAGTGAGAATGGGCTGTGGCTGGACTCCCAGAAGCTCTGCCACGAGGTCCTGGCGGCGCGGCAGCCGCAGCTGGATGTGGCGTACGCCGAGGTCCCCGGCTACGGTCACCTCGACACGTTCATCGGCCGGGGCGCGGCCCTCGATGTGTTCGGGCACATCCTCGACTTCCTGGGCAAGCGCCGGTGATCGACCCGTAGTTCGCAGCTCCCTCAACCCGCACCGCACGCACCACAGCCCGGAGGTCATGACCGATGCCGCAGCTCGAAGTCGGTGGCGCCCGACTGACGTTCGACGACGAGGGTCGCCGCGACGGTGTGCCGCTGGTGTTCATCCACGGCTGGACGGCCAACCGGCACCGCTGGGACCACCAGATGGCGCATTTCGCCCCGCACCGGCGGGTGATCCGGCTCGATCTGCGCGGGCACGGCGAGAGCGACGGCGTGCCGCGCACCATCGCGGAGCTGGCGGGTGATGTGTGCGCCCTGCTCGACCGGCTGGAGGTGGACCGCTTCGTCCCGGTCGGCCACTCGATGGGCGGCATGATCGCCCAGACGCTGGCGCTCGACCACCCGGGGCGGATCGAGCGCATGGTGCTGGTGAACTCGATCAGCCGGATGGTCTACAGCCGCGGCCGCGGTCTGCTGATGGCGGCCTCGACGCTGCTGCCGTTCCGTGTCTTCGTCACGGCCAACATCCAGCGGGCTTTCGGCCCCGGCTACCCGCGCGCCGAGGTGCGCGCATACGCCCGCGCCTCCGCGGCCACGCCGCGCGAGGTGGTCATGACGTGCTACGACGCGATGCGGGCCTTCGATGTGCTGGACCGGGTCGGCGAGATCCGGACGCCCACCCTGCTACTGCACGGCTACCACGACATCCAGCTGCCGGTGTCGCAGATGCTGCGGATGGCCAAGGACTACCCGGACGCGGTGGTGCGGATCGTCGACGCGGGGCACGAGTTGCCGGTGGAGAACCCCGCCGCGGTCAGCTCGGCGGTCGACTGGTTCCTCACGGCGGGAGGTTCGGGCACCGCGTAGCGGGGGTCCGGGCCGGTGGTGTCCGCCGGGCCCTTAAAGTCGCGTCCATGACGAGGACCACACCGCCGCGCCCGCTGGATGTCGAGGCGCTCTTCCCGGACCTGGCCGCGCACCGCTCCACGACCACCCGGCTGCATCCGCGGCCGGGCAGTCCGGGGGTGTCGGACAGTTCGGTGGGCGGTCCGCTGCTGTGGCCGGTGGACGAGCCGTGGCCGGTGTGCACCGAGCCGCACCGGCGCGGGCGTGGCCGCCGTCCCGCGGACATCCACCGGGCGCGGCAGGTGCTCGCCACCGCGTGGGCCCGCGACCCGGCCTCGGGCCCCACGGAGGAGGAGCGGCGGCTGCTGAAGGAGCTCTACCGCGAACACCGTGTCGCCGGGATCGAGGACACCGACCCGCTGCCGATGATCGGAGTCGCCCAGCTGTACCGGCGGGACGTCCCCGACCTGGCCGCGGGGCCGGACGGCTGCGATCTGCTCCAGGTGTTCTGGTGCCCCTTCGACCGGCACGGCAGGACCGGGTACGGCATGTCGCCGCGGCTGCTGTGGCGCCGGTCGTGGGAGGTCGGTGAGGTGCTGGCCGCTCCCCCGCTGCCGGAGGTCGTGGGCTACGAGGGGTATGTGGCGGAGCCCTGCGTACTGCACCCGGAGCAGGTGGTCACCTATCCGTTCGCCGGGCTGCTGCCCGAGGATCTTGAAGCCCGGATAGACGCCTGGGAGGAGGCCCTTGAGGAGGAGGCCGAAGCGGCGGAGGCCGAAACGGAGCCCGAGGAAGGCGGCGTGCGGCAGGCCGAGCCGCCGGCCTACCAGTACGACCTGTCCATTCCGCCCGGCTGGCGCGCCGGCGGTTTCGCGTCGTGGCATCTGACCGACCCCTCCCCCATGGACTGCCGGGCCTGCGCGACGCCGATGGAGCTGCTGCTGACGATCGACAGCTCGGAGTGGGACGGCGGCAGCGGCAGCTGGATGCCGCTGGAGGACCGGGACCTTCCCAAGCATCTGCGCTCCGCCACGCCGACCAAGGTGACGGTGGGCCGCTGGGGTGAGCTGAACATCTTCGCCTGCCCGGCCGATCCCGGACATCCGCACCGCTGGAGCATCCAGTAGGCCCGGCGGCGCGGCCTCATCCGTTCCCCTTGTCGCCTACCGCTTTGTTGCCTGCCGCTCACCCCGCCAGCTGCGGGTACAGCACCGCCGGGTCCCCGGCCAGCCCTGCCTTGACGCGTCGGGTGAGCTCGTCGGCCAGCACCTCGTACGCCCCCGTCTCGATGCCGTCGAGTGCGGCAGCGGCGACCTGTGCCGGGTCGGACTTGGGCGCGTCGATGCGCGCCGTCATGTCGGTGTCCACGTATCCCACGTGCAGTCCGGTGACCCCGATGCCGCGCGGCTGGAGGTCCAGGCGCAGGGAGTTGGACTGGGACCACAGGGCGGCCTTGGAGGCGCTGTAGGAGCCGGCGTTGCCCAGCCAGGAGAGCACGGAGTGGACGTTGAGGATGTGGCCGCCGCCGTTGCGCTCGATGACGGGTACGAAGGCCCGGGTGACCAGCAGCGGCCCGTAGAAGTTGGTCTCGAACTCGCGGCGGATGTCATCGACCGGGGAGCCGAGGAAGGAGGCGCCGACCGAGGCGCCGGCGTTGTTGATCAGGACGGTGACGTCCTGGGCCCGCTCGGCGGCGGCCGCGACGGAGGCGGGGTCGGTGACCTCGAGCGCCACCGGGACGGCATCGGGGTGGGTCACCGTGCGCGGATCGCGGGCCGTGGCGTAGACCTTGCCGGCGCCGCGTGCGTAGGCCTCCTCCACGAGCGCCCTGCCGATGCCGCGGCTGCCGCCGGTGACGAGGACGACGGCGTCCTTGATCGCAGTCATGGTTGTCTCCCACTGTTGGTAAACCGATCGGTTTCTCAGGCTGACGCCGCCACCGTAAACCGATCGGTTTCCCGATGCAAGGTGGGTTTGAAAAAGCGACTGAACAGAAGACGCACCGGTCGGCGGGCAGGGCCGCGGCCGCAGCCGCGGACACCAGCCGCGCCTTGGCAGGTCAGCGCATACCGGCGGCGTCGAGCAGGGTGACCACGGTCGGCAGGAGCAGCCCGGCCAGGGAGTCGGCCTGGATACCGGCGCGGGCGCTCGCCCCGTCGAAGACCAGGCTCAGCTGCCGGGCGAGCAGGTCAGGATCGCTCGCCCCGCCCCGCTCGGCCTCACCCCGGAAGAACTCCGTCAGGCTCTGCTTGATCCGGCGCGCGGTCCTGCTCGCGGGGTGGTCCACGTCCTTCAGCTCGATCTGCACGGCCAGAAAGGGACAGCCCCGATAGGCCGGCCCGGCCGCCTGCTCCTCCGCCTGCTCGAAGACGTGCAGAATCCGCTCGCGCGGCGTACGCGCGTCGTCCGCGCCGGGCAGGAACCGCGCCGCGAAGCCGGAGGCGCGCCGCTCCAGACTCGCCGCCAGCAGTTCGTCCTTGCTCTCGAAAAGCTGGTACATCGAGCGCTTGGACACCCCCGCCGCCTTGCACAGCGCCTCCACCCCGACGCCGACGCCGTCCAGGTAGGCAAGGGTGGCCGCGGCCTCCAGCAGCCGGTCGCGGGAGCTCGACTTCGTCGCCTCTGTGGTCATGCCCGACAGGCTAGTCCGGTTTCCCACACCATAAAACTGATCGGTTTACCAGGGCAGGGTGCCTTCGGCGTCGAAGAAGCCCCCGGTCGGGCCGTCGGGGCCCACCTGCGCCATGCGGACGATGATCTCCGCGCCCTCCTCGACGGTCTGGATGCCGGTGTGCCGGTTCAGATCCGTCGCGGTGTAGCCGGGCTCCACCGCGTTGATCCGCATCTGCGGGAACGCCTTCGCGAACTGCACGGTGACCATGTTGACCGCGGTCTTCGACGCCGGATAGGCGACGCCCGGGTAGGCGTACGTCGGTGTGTCCGGGGTGGTGACCCGGCTCAGCGAGGCAAGGCCGCTGCTGACGTTGACCACGACCGGGGCGGCGGACCGCCGCAGCAGCGGCAGGAACGCATGGGTCACGCGCACCAGGCCGAAGACGTTCGTCTCGAAGACCGACCGCATCGCGTCGGCGGTCGTCTCCGCGGCGCCCACCACCCCGCCGTCCGGCTCCCGCGCTTCGACGCCTGCGTTGTTGACCAGCACATCCAGTCCGCCGTCGGCCTCGATGGCCCTCGCCGCGGCCGCGACGGACGCGTCGTCGGTGACGTCGATGAGTACCGTCCGCGCGCCCAGCCGCTCGGCGGCCAGGCGCCCTCGCCCGGCGTCCCGGCTGCCGATGTAGACGGTGTGACCTGCTGCGATGAGCCGACGGGCGGTTTCGAAACCGAGCCCCTTGTTGGCTCCGGTGATGAGTGTTGTCGTCATGCCCCCAGGCTGCGGCAGGGCGGTGCGGTCAGCCAGGCGTCCCGTGTTCCTGGGACTGCTGGTACCAGGCAGGGGCGCGGCCCGGCGGTGCACACTGGTGTGCATGGCGACGGCGGAATTCGGGCAGGCAGTGCACCGTTGGCGTGACCGGGTGTCGCCCGAGGCGGCCGGGCTGCCCACCGGCGGACACCGGCGGACGCCCGGACTGCGCCGCGAGGAGTTGGCGCTGCTGGCCGGGATCTCCGTCGACTACGTCACCCGCCTCGAACAGGGCCGCGCCTCCAACCCGTCGATCCAGGTCGTCGAGGCCCTGGCCAGGGCCCTGCGGCTGTCGGAGACCGAGCGCGCACACCTGTTCCGGCTGGCCGGGCTGGCGCCGCCGGGCCCGGACACGGTCCCCGCGCACATCACCCCGAGCGTCCAGCGCCTGCTGGACAGGCTGACCGGGACCCCCGTCGTGGTCCTCGACGCCACCGGGACCATGCTGCTGGCCAATCCGCCGTATGCGGCGCTGATGGGCGATCCCTCCGGATGGCGCGGCCACCAGCGCAACGCCGTATGGCGCCACTTCCTGGGCCCGGGCAGCCGGGTGCGGCACAGCCCCGAGTCCCTGCGCGAGTTCGAGGCCGCGCTGGTCGCCGATCTGCGGGCGGCCGCCGACCGCTACCCGGCCGACCAGCGGCTCGGGCGGCTGGTCGCCGATCTGCGCGCGCACAGCGGCCGGTTCGCCGCGCTGTGGGACTCCGGCGCCGTCGGCCGCCACGAGTCCTCGCGCAAGACCGTCGACCATCCACGGGTCGGACCCGTGACGCTGGACTGCGACGTGCTCACCGTGGCCGGCAGTGAACTGCGCATCATGGTTTATACGGCCGAGCCCGGCACCGAGGACGCCGAACGCCTCACGCTGCTCACCGTCCTCGGCACCCAGGAACTCATCGGATAGCCTCGCCGGGGGCCGGGGCCGGGACGGCAAGCCTGCGCGGATCGTCCAGGGCGCCGCGGTGGGCCTCCTCGCCCGGGGCCAGGCACTCGATCAGATAGTCGCCGGTGCCGGAGTCGACGGTCACCCCGTGGGTCTCGCTGCGGAATCCGGGGAAGCGCCGGTCGAACGACTCCAGCGCGGACAGATAGCGCAGCAGCGGACCGCTCGCGGTGCCGATGCCCTCGCCGGGCATCAGCACCGGGATACCGGGCGGGGTGACGGTCACCATGGCCGCGGCCACCCGCCCCGCCGCCTCGGCCAGCCGCACCCGCTCGGTGCCGCCGCGGATCAGCCGCTGGTAGCACAGCTGCGGCGGGACGACCGGCTCCGGCAGCTCCTGGAAGGCGGTGTCCAGCAGCTGGACCAGGCTCGCCTCACGCAGATGGTCGTGCATCTCCTGGCACAGCCCGCGCAGGGTCCGGCCGGCGTAGCGATCGGGGTACGCGGTGACCAGTTCCGGCAGCACCCGGTCGAGGGGCGCGTCCTCGTCGTAGAGGGACTTGAAGTCCATCAGGGCGTCGAGCAGGGTGCCCCACTTGCCCTTGGTGATGCCCATGGAGAACAGGACCAGCGTGGTGTAGCTGTCCGTCTTCTCCACCACCACGTTCCGCGTGGCCAGATACGAGGTGAGGACACGGGCGGGGATCCCCCACTCGGCCATCCGGCCGGCCGCGTCGATGCCCGGGCAGGTCACGGTCACCTTGAGCGGATCGAGCATGCAGTAGCCCTCGCCGAGCCCGGGGAACCCGTGCCAGTCGGCACCCGGCCGCAGTTCCCAGCACGAGGGTTCGGTGCGCAGCAGCTCGACGGGTGCCTCGTCGAACGGCAGCGGCTCCCCGCCGGCCGGATCGGTCACCGTCTCCGGCTGCCAGACCCCGAAGAACCAGGCGGGACGGTCCCCGGCGGCCTTGATACGGCGCCCGATCCGCACCATCGCCTGGCGGAAGCGGATCGCCTCGGTCACCGCCTCGTCGATCAGCCAGCGGCCTTGTGGGCCGTCCATCATCGCGGTGGCGACGTCCAGGGAGGCGATCATCGGATACAGCGGGGAGGTGGTGCCGTGCATCATCAACACCTCATTGAACCGGTCGTGTTCCACCGGGGCCCGCGGCGCGGGCTTGATGTGCACCATGGCGCTCTGCGACAGCGCGGCCAGCAGCTTGTGGGTGGACTGGGTGGCGAAGACGGTGGGGCGGTCCGGCCCGGGGAAGGTGTCGGGCCCGACCGACATGCCGTAGCGCCCGGCGTAGAGCGGGTGGAAGCGGGCGTAGGCGAACCACGCCTCGTCGAAGTGGACCCTGGGCGTGCTGGCGGCGAGCCCTCGGGCGGCCTGGACGGCGTCGTAACACAGGCCGTCGTAGGTGGAGTTGGTGAACACCGCGTACTGGGGCCGGGGGGAGAGCGCGCCGCGCGCCAGGGGGTTTCCCGCGATACGAGCGGCCACGGCCTCCCCCTGGATCTCGCCCGGGGGCAGCGGCCCGGACAGCCCGTAGCCGTTGCGCGTGGGGATCAGATAGACCGGCCGGGAGCCGGAGATGACCAGACCGTGCAGCACCGACTTGTGGCAGTTGCGGTCGACCAGGGCGATCTCGTCGCGGGTGACGCAGAAGTGGCCGACCAGGCGGTCGCAGGTGGAGTCGCCGTGGAGGACGAAGTAACTGAGGTCGGCGCCGAAGACCCGGGCGGCGTTCCGCTCCGCCTCGCCGATCGGTCCGGTGTGCTCGAACAGGGAGCCGAGCGCCTCCACCGAGATCGACAGATCGCTCCGGAACAGCCGCTCCCCGAAGTAGTCGTGGAAGGCCCGGCCCACCGGTGACTTGAGGAAAGCGACGCCGCCGGAGTGTGCGGGGGTGTGCCAGGAGTACTCGTGTGTGTCGTCGAAGCGGCGCAGCGCCTTGAAGAACGGCGGCAGAAGGGCCTCGCGGTAGGCGCGGGCGGCGCTGGAGATCCGTCCGGCGATGAAGGCGGCGGTGTCCTCGGCCGGCCAGACATAGCCGACCACGGTCTCCGACACCCACAGCGGCAGGTCCTCGAAGTGCTCATCGGCCGTGATCAGGAAGACCGGCAGGTCCTGGAAGCGCCGGCCGATGTGGCGCAGCACCACGGCCCCGCCCGCTTCGTCGCCCCACCCGCCGCCGCGCGGGTCGAGGCCCCAGTCGACCAGCGCGGCGGCCAAAGCCGCCTCGGTGCGCAGCACGGTCTGGGCGTCGGTGCCGGTGGAGGCCCACCGCACCGCGAAGCCGCCGCCCTCGAGCTCCTTGCGGATCCTGCGCAGCTGCTCGGCTCCGGCCGTGTCGTCCTCCGGGTGCTCCCGGACCGCGAACAGAACGGTGTTGCCCGCCATGCCCCCATCCCCCTCCATGCCTCGCCGCCCCTGTCCGGTTCAGTGTCCGGGGACGGAGCCACACACGGCGGCACAGCCGGGGAAGCTCACACGAAAGGGGGAAATTTCACGGGGTGGCCGCCATCGGTTGGTCGGCCGCGAACGAGACGACCCACGACAGCGCCGCGTTCCAGTTGATGGCGACCTCGTTGGTCGACCACGACTGGACGTCGTCGAGGTAGCAGAACTGCGGTGCGGGCGTCCGGGGCGGATCGACCGTGCGGTCGATCAGCAGCCTGCTCGCCTTCGGGTCCTCCAGGCCGACGTTCGGGCCGCCGGCGATCGAGCCGGGCGGTGGCTGCGGCAGCGCGGGGTCGATCTGGTGGCCGTAGAGGCGACTGTGCTGGTTGTGGGAGTGGTGTTCGCCGTATCCGGTCACATAGGACTGGTTGAGGGCGTTGCGGCCGAAGATGTAGTCAAGACCTTCCAGCACCCCGTCGCGGTACCGCTGGTCGCCGGTCAGGTCGAAGGCGGTCGCGATGACGGCGAGCTTGTTGAGCAGCACGCTGTTGGAGCCCCAGTAGTACTCGTACTCGCCGAGCGGCATCCCGTACGCCTGGCCGTGTGCCGCGTCGAGATACCGGTCCGCGGCGGTCACCACCGAGGCGCGGGCGGCCGTCCGGTCGGCGTCCGGCAGCGGGCCGGCCACGGTCGCCAGGTCGAGCCGGCCGAGCGCGGCGACCTGCTGCCAGCCGAACCCGGACGGCGGGAACGCCTCGCCCGTGGCATACGGCGAGGTCCGCAGCTCGTCGAGGAACGTCTGCTCATGGGTGGTGAGGAACAGTTCGGCGGCCGCCCAGTAGAACTCGTCGGTGGCGTCCGCGTCGTTGTAGGGGCCACCACCGATCGCGTCGTCCTTGCCGGCGTACACCTCCGGGTGGGCCTTCGCGGCCGCCCAGGCGGCACGCGCGGCGCTCAGGCAGCGCTGGGCGAAGGCCTGGTCGAAGGCCTCGTACAGCCGGGCGCCCTGCGCGGCGACCGCGGCCAGGTTGAGCGTCGCCGCCGTGGACGGCGGGTGCAGATGGCGCGGCTGAGGGTCCTGGTCCGGGGCCATGGGCAGCCCGGTCCAGTTGTCGTCGTGCACCTTGTGGTGCGCCATGCCCGCGAGGGGCTGCCCGGCGGGCACCTGCATGCGCAGCAGGAACTCCAGCTCCCAGCGCGCCTCGTCGAGGATGTCCGGTACGCCGTCGCCGCTCTCGGGGACCCGGAGGTCACCGTCGCCCGGCGGACCCAGGCGCCCTCGGGGCGCGGTGAGGGTCCGCTCGTACTCGCTGAGGAGTTGGTAGGTGGCGATGCCGCCGCCCACCACGTACTTGCCCTCGTCGCCGGCGTCGTACCAGCCGCCGCTCACGTCCAACTGGTAGTCGCCGACACCCGGCTGGCAGGGCACGCTGGTGTCGCCCTGGTTGGGGGCGACCCCGATGTGTCCGGCGGGCCGGCCGTACCCGGGCGCCAGGGCCTCGGTGATGGGGATGCCGCTGCGCTGGATGTAGAAGAAGTGCAGGGCGTCGGAGCGCAGCTGGTCGTAGGCGGCGGCGGAGATGTCGAACGGGTAGCTGGTCTGCCCGTCGACACTCAGCGTGTATCCGGTGCCGGCCTGGGTGACCGCGCCGAAGTCCAGTGTGTGCACCTGCTGCCCGGAGGACGGGTCCAGCCCGGCCGGGGTCGAGGTGCCGGACGCCACGGTGACACCGGCGCTGTCGTTCACCTGCCAGGGGACCGGCCCGGGGGCGTCGGTCACGACGGTGGCGTGTTTCGGGCCGAACGGCAGATAGCCGACCTGGTTGATCCGCACCCGCGGGCCGGTGTCCGGTACGTAGGGGGGCACCGGGTCGCCGCCGACAAGGGACACGTTGTCCACGCAGAACACCCAGGCCGCGGGGTCGCCGCCGATGTGGAACGAGACCTGGCCGCCTCCGGTGTCGAGGGAGGAGGTGAACGTGAACGTGTACCGCTGTTCCGGGCCGAGGGCGATGTCCTGCGAGAACGTGGGGGTGTACGGGTCCTCGCCGAGCTGGACCCGGGCCTTCACCGTCCGCGGCTCGTCCGCCGAGGCGGTGAACGAGAAGGTGTAATCCCTGTCCTTCTGCAGCACGATGTCGTTCTGCCCGACGATGACGTCGGAGGGGGTGTGCGTGCCCGCCGGTACGCCGGCGCACAGTTTTCCGTCGACGACGGAAGCCGGGGCCTGGACGGTGAACCAGCCGTTGGTGCCCTCGCTGAAATCCCCGTTGAAGACCTTTTCCCGTGGGTCCTGTGCCATATGTCCAGCGTGCGCGGCGTCCTCCCGACATGCCACCCGAGCGGGCCGCGACGGCGGTGACGAAACGTCACCGCGCGGCCGAAAACTTTCGCGCCCGTGAGCGGCCGCTCACCCATTGACGCGCGGAGTTCGACTGACCACACTTCGGGCCAGCAGTTCAACATAATCCATCAGACTCCGACAGGATGTTTCATGGTGTCCCGCACAGCCCGAACCCTCCTCCTGCCGCTGCTCGCCCTGTTCACCATGGTGGTGAGCCTCCTGGCCGCATCGCCCAGTCCCGCACAAAGCCGCGGAGCGCCGTCCGAGGCGCAGCCGAGACCTAAGTACGCCGGCTATCTCTTCACCTACTTCACCGGTGAGGGCACGGCCGACGGCGAACAGATAAGAATGGCCCTCAGCCGTGGCAACGACCCGCTGCACTGGCGCGAGCTGAACGCCGGCAAGCCCGTCCTGACCTCCGGCCTCGGCGAGAAGGGGCTGCGCGACCCGTTCGTCATCCGCTCCCCCAAGGGCGACAAGTTCTATCTGATCGCCACCGATCTGCGGATGTACCAGAACTCCAGCGGCACCTGGGACCAGGTGCAGCGCACCGGCAGCAAGTCGATCATGGTGTGGGAGTCGACCGACCTGGTCCACTGGACCGATCAGCGCCTCGTCAAGGTCTCACCGGACACGGCGGGCAACACCTGGGCGCCCGAGGCGTACTACGACGAGGAACTCGGCGAGTACGTCGTCTTCTGGGCCTCGAAGCTCTACGCCGAGGACGACCCGAACCACACCGGCAACACGTACAACAAGATGCTGTACGCGACGACCAAGGACTTCCGCAGCTTCAGCGAGCCCAAGGTGTGGAACGACCCCGGCTACTCGGTCATCGACTCCACCGTCATCAAGGACAAGGGCGCGTACTACCGGTTCACCAAGGACGAGCGCGACCCGTCCTCCGGCACGCCCTGCTCGAAGTTCATCACCGCCGAGAAGTCCACTTCGCTGACGGACACCTCGTACGACTTCGTCGCCGACTGCATCGGCAAGGGCGCGATCGACCGCGGCGAAGGGCCGACGATCTTCAAGTCGAACACCGAGGACAAGTGGTACCTGTTCATCGACGAGTTCGGCGGCCGCGGCTACATCCCGTTCGAGACCACCGACCTCGCCTCGGGCAAGTGGACGCCGTCCGAGAACTACCAGCTGCCCGCCAGCCCCCGGCACGGCACCGTGCTCCCGGTGACGCAGGCGGAGTACGACCGGCTGCTGAGCGCCTACCCGGCGTCCCCCACCTCGCTCGCCGACGTCACGGCCAAGGGCCAGAACGGGTACGCGATCGTCACCGAGGCGAGCGCCAAGGTCGTGCTGCCGATGGGCCCGAAGGCCGATCTCAGCCGTCTCGCGCCCCGCTTCGCGCTCCCGGCCGGCGCCACCCTCAGCCCGGCCTCCGGCACCCGGCGGGACTTCCGCAAGCCCCGGACGTACACGCTTCGGACCGCCGACGGGACGACCCGCACCTGGACCGTGGAGGCCGTCCCGATGCGCAGCCCGGTGCTGCCCGGGCTCAACGCCGACCCGGACATCCAGTACTTCGACGGCCGCTACTGGATCTACCCGACGACCGACGGCTTCCGCAGCTGGAGCGGGACCAAGTTCAGCGCCTACTCGTCGAAGGACCTGGTCCACTGGGAGAACCACGGGGTGATCCTGGACCTCGGCCCGGATGTGAGCTGGGCGGACAACAACGCGTGGGCGCCCGCGGTGGCCGAGCGGGACGGCAAGTACTACTTCTACTTCTGCGCCGAACAGCAGATCGGCGTCGCGGTCGCCGACTCCCCCGCCGGTCCCTTCAAGGACGCGCTGGGCAAACCGCTGGTCGCCAAGGGCCAGTTCACCGGCCAGATGATCGACCCCGCGGTGTTCACGGACGATGACGGCCAGGCGTATCTGTACTGGGGCAACGGCCAGGCGTACGGGGTGCCGCTGAACGCCGACATGACGTCCTTCGATCCCTCGAAGGTGCGGAAGTTCACCCCGGACAACTTCCGGGAGGGCTCCTTCGTCGTCAAGCGCACGGGCATGTACTACCTCATGTGGTCCGAGGACGACACCCGCAGCGAGGACTACCACGTCGCCTACGCCACGGGGGCGACACCGCTGGGCCCGTGGACCAAGCGGGGCACGATCCTCTCCAAGCGCGCCGAGTACGGGATCAAGGGGACCGGCCACCACTCGGTGGTCAACGTCCCCGGGACGGACGACTGGTACATCGCCTACCACCGGTTCGCCGTGAACGGCCCCGGGAAGGCGGGTGGCGACGGCACGCACCGCGAGACCACCATCGACCGCATGGAGTTCGCGGCCGACGGGACGATCAAGCCGGTGGTGCCGACCCTGGAGTCCATCGCCCCGGTCCGCCGCCACTGACGGGCGGCCCGCGCGCCCACCGACGAGTCGGAAGGGCTGGGGCCGTACGGCCCCAGCCCTTCCGTGTTCTCTTCCGTGTTCTCTTCCGTGTTCGGGGTCAGGGGTTCAGCGCGTCGACGAGGGCCTTGGTGACGTCCTCGGTGGTGGCGGTACCGCCGATGTCACGGGTGAGGATCCCCGCGGCCGTGGTGGCCTCGATCGCCCGGTGCACACGGGCCGCCTGCTCCGGGAGACCGAAGTGTTCCAGCATCAGCGCGGCGCTGCCGACCGCGCCGATCGGGTTGGCGAGGCCCTGACCCGCGATGTCCGGGGCGGAACCATGGACGGGCTCGAACATGCTGGGGAAGCGGCGCTCGGGGTTGAGGTTGGCGCTCGCGGCCAGGCCGAGGCTGCCGGCGAGGGCGCTGCCGAGGTCGGAGAGGATGTCGGCGTTGAGGTTGGAGGCGACGACGACGGAGAGGGTTTCGGGGTGGAGGACGAACTTCGCGGACATCGCGTCCACGAGCACAGTCTCGGTCTCGACGTCCGGGTAGTCGGTGGCGACGCGCCTGAACACGTCGTCCCACAGCACCATGCCGTACTGCTGGGCGTTGCTCTTGGTGACGGACGAGACCTTGCGGCGGGCCCGGGTGCGGGCGAGGTCGAAGGCATAGCGCATCACGCGCTCACAGCCGACCTCGGTGAACAGGGCGGACTGCACGGCCACTTCGCCCCCCGGACCACGGCCCGCGAGGTTGCGGCCGCCCAGCCCCGCGTATTCGCCTTCGCTGTTCTCGCGGACGACGACCCAGTCGAGCTCGGTGTCGTCGGCCTTGCGCAGCGGGCTCCGGACACCGGGCAGGAAGCGCACCGGGCGGACGTTGGCCCACTGGTCGAAGCTCTGGCAGATCTTCAGACGCAGGCCCCAGAGGCTGATGTGGTCGGGGACGGTGGGCCAGCCGACCGCGCCGAAGTAGAGGGCGTCGAAGTCCTTCAGCCGGTCCAGGCCGTCGTCATCGATCATCTTGCCGGTCCGCTCGTAGAAGTCACAGCCCCAGGGGAACTCCTCCCACGCGAAGGCGAAGGCCTCGTCGGACCCGTGGGAGTCCGCGGCCAGGGCGTCCAGGACCGTACGTCCTGCGGCGACGACCTCCTTGCCCACTCCGTCGGCGGGGATGGCGGCTATGCGGAACGTGCGGGGTGGGGTCATCAGGGCCTCCGGCGCGTGGCAGGGCTGCGTTGAGTGTCCCGAACGGGCGCGGGCGGCGTGCGCCCGACGCGTGCTGTGTGTTCGGTGGGTTCGAGTCAACACACCGGGCGCCTGACGCGTCCAAGACCTGCTTTCGATGCGACCTATAGGCCCGGCCGATCAGTTCTTCTGAGCCCGCTGCCGGGCCAGGGAGGTGGTGAGGGCGAGAAACGCGCGGGCGGCGGGGGTGAGATGCGCGGGGAGGCTGACCATCGCCACATGGAGGTGGGCGGTGGGCTCGATGGGCGCCACCACGGCCCCGCACCGCCGGGCCAGCCAGGTCCAGGAGGAGGGCAGCACGGCGACGCCCACCCCGGCCAGGACCAGGGGCAGGATCGAGGTGCGGTGGTCGACCACGGTCACGATCCCGGTGCCGCTGCCGCCCGCGGTGATCTCGTCCACGATGCTGCGCATCAGACTGCCCGGCCGCGACGCGATGAGCTTCTGCCCGGCGAGCTCGTCGGGCCGGATCGCCACATCGTCCCGGACGGGCCCATGCGGCTGTGGCGCCGCGACCACCACGAACGGCTGGTCCTCGACCTGCAGGACGTCAAGGCCGGACACCGCCACCGGGCTCGCCGAACCGAGCAGCCCCAGTTCACAGGCGCCGCTGCGCACCAGGGACACCACCTCGTCGGGGGTGAAGGCGGCCTGGGTGCTGACGGTGACCGCCGGATGCAGCTCGGCGAAACGGTGGACGAGGGTGGTCAGCGGCTCGATGCCGGGCGAGGGCATGGTGGCCACCTCGACGGTCCCGCCGTGCAGCCCGGAGAGCGCGGCGGCGGTGTCGCGTACGGCCGTCATGTCCCGTAGCACGCGCCGGCTGGGCTCCAGCAGCTCCGCACCGGCCTCGCTGAGCACGACGCCCCGCCCCACCCGGTGGAAGAGCGCCACCCCGAGATCGGCTTCCAGATTGGCCATCGCCTGGGACAGCGACGGCTGCGCCACATGCAGCGCGGCGGCGGCCTTGCTGAAGCCGCCGTGCTCGACGATGGCGAGGAAGTACTCGAGCTGCCGGGCGTCCATGGCGCCGCTCCACTTCGTCGACCTCGTCCGATAGGCGCAGCCTACCTATCCGGCGGCATTCACACCGATATCGGGGCGGGCCGGGGCGCACGAGGTGTCCCGGGCGCGGGCCGGGGCCGGCGGGGCGTCCTCGGCCTCGACGGACACCGGCGGGTCCCCGGCCCGGCCGGCCAGCACCTCCCGGGCCCTGTCCAGGTCCAGGTCCTTCTCCCACGTGGCGACAAACAGCGTGGCCACGGCATTGCCGAAGAAGTTCACCAGCGCCCGGCACTCCGACATGAACTTGTCGATGCCGAACACCAGCATGATGCCCGCGGCCGGGACATGGCCGACCGTCGACAGGGTGGCGGTGAGGGCGATGAAGCCACCTCCGGCGACGCCCGCGGCGCCCTTGGACGTCAGCAGCATGACCGCGAGCAGGCCGAGCTGCTGGGTGATGGACAGCGGGGTGTCGGTGGCCTGGGCGATGTAGACCGTGGCGAGGGAGAGGTAGATCGCCGCGCCGTCGAGATTGAAGCTGTAGCCGGTCGGTACGACGAGACCGACCGTGGACCGCTCGACCCCCATGAACCGCAGTTTGCGCATGAGGCCCGGCAGCGCGGGCTCGGCGGTGGACGTGCCCAGGATGAGGAAGAACTCCTCCTTGAAGTAGCGGAAGAGCTGGAAGATGTTCAGCTTCACATACGCGGCGAGCACACCGCCCAGGACGACCACGACGAACAGCAGCGAGGTGACGTAGAAGAGCAGGATCAGCGAGCCGAGGCTGGTCAGCGTGGACAGGCCGAACTTTCCGATGGCGTACGACATCGCGCCGAAGGCGCCGAGTGGCGCGACCTTCATGACGAAGGACAGCACCTTGAACACGACCTCGGTGAGGCGGTGGACACCCGCGATGACCGGCTCCCCCACCGTGCCCACCGCCTTGAGCGCGATACCGAAGATCACGGCCAGGAAGATGATCTGGAGGATGTCGCCCTCGACGAAGGCCCCGAAGAAGCTGTTCGGCACCACATGGGTGAGGAACTCCCACCAGTGCTGGTGCCGGCCCTGCTCGATGTACTGCCCGGCGTCGCCGGAAGTGTCGAGCGTCGACGGATCGGCGTGCACACCGTCGCCGAGGCGGACGACATTGATGGCCACCAAGCCCGTGAGCAGCGCGACGATGGTGCCGACCTGGAAGTACGTCAGCGCCTTGATGCCGGTCAGGCCGACCTTCTTCAGATCCGCCACCCCGGCGATGCCACCGATGATGGTCAGGAAGACGATCGGCCCGATCAGCATCTTCATCGCGGTGATGAACGTCGTGCCGATCGGCTCCATCGAGGTGGCCAGATCCGGCCATCGCCACCCCAGCCCGATGCCGATGACGATCGCCACGAGCACCTGGACGTACAGCTGCCGGAACCACGGCTTCGCCGTGGATCGCGTATCCCCTGTCTCCCGTGTCTCCCGTGTCTCCCGTGTCTCCCGGGTGTCCCGGGTGTCCCGGGTGTTCCGGGTGTCTCGCGGGTCCGAGGCTTCCTGTGCACCGTGTGCGGCACCGTCCGGGGCATGCACCATTGCGACCTCCCGTGCGTGCGCGGCACCGAGCCCGATCGGCACCACGCTGACTTCCGCCACAGTGAACCGGGTCACACGCCAGGGGTCCACGACCAAAAATCAATGCCCCGTATAGGTGCTCCCTATCAAATCCGCCGCTGCCTGGTGCGGCGCGTCACAACTCGGCGCTTGCATGATCATGCGGGGTCATGCATACTTCTGCCGTGTCCAAAGTTCTCACCTCCCTGCCTGTCGGCGAGCGCGTCGGGATCGCCTTCTCCGGTGGTCTCGACACCTCGGTAGCCGTCGCGTGGATGCGCGACAAGGGTGCGGTGCCGTGCACCTACACCGCTGACATCGGCCAGTACGACGAGCCCGACATCGCCTCGGTGCCCGGCCGCGCCACCGCCTATGGCGCGGAGGTCGCCCGGCTGGTCGACTGCCGGGCGGCCCTCGTGGAAGAGGGTCTCGCGGCCCTGGCCTGCGGGGCGTTCCACATCCGGTCCGGTGGCCGCAGCTACTTCAACACCACCCCGCTCGGGCGGGCGGTCACCGGCACCCTGCTGGTGCGCGCCATGCTCGAGGACGATGTGCAGATCTGGGGCGACGGCTCCACCTTCAAGGGCAATGACATCGAGCGGTTCTACCGCTACGGTCTGCTGGCCAACCCCTCCCTGCGGATCTACAAGCCGTGGCTGGACGCCGACTTCGTCAGCGAGCTCGGCGGTCGCAAGGAGATGTCGGAGTGGCTGGTCGCCCACGGCCTGCCCTACCGGGACAGCACCGAGAAGGCCTACTCCACCGACGCGAACATCTGGGGCGCGACGCACGAGGCCAAGGCGCTCGAGCACCTTGACACCGGCATCGAGCTCGTTGAGCCGATCATGGGCGTGCGGTTCTGGGACCCGACCGTCGAGATAGCGGCCGAGGACGTCACGATCGGCTTCGAGCAGGGCCGGCCGGTGACGATCAACGGCAAGGAGTTCCCCTCCGCCGTCGACCTGGTGCTGGAGGCCAACGCCATCGGCGGCCGGCACGGCCTGGGCATGTCCGACCAGATCGAGAACCGCGTCATCGAGGCCAAGAGCCGGGGCATCTACGAGGCGCCGGGCATGGCGCTGCTGCACGCGGCCTACGAGCGGCTGGTCAACGCGATCCACAACGAGGACACCGTCGCCACGTACCACAGCGAGGGCCGGCGGCTCGGCAGGCTGATGTACGAGGGCCGCTGGCTGGACCCGCAGGCGCTGATGGTGCGCGAGTCGCTGCAGCGCTGGGTCGGCGCGGCGATCACCGGCGAGGTGACCCTGCGGCTGCGGCGCGGTGAGGACTACTCCATCCTGGACACCTCCGGGCCGGCGTTCAGCTACCACCCGGACAAGCTCTCCATGGAGCGGACCGAGGACTCCGCCTTCGGGCCGGTGGACCGGATCGGCCAGCTGACCATGCGCAACCTCGACATCGCGGACTCCCGCGCCAAGCTCGAGCAGTACGCGAGCCTCGGCATGGTCGGCAGCTCCCACCCGGCGCTGATCGGCGCCGCGCAGGCGGCCTCGACCGGGCTGATCGGCGCGATGCCCAAGGGCGCGTCCGAGGCGATCGCCACCTCCGACGGCCAGGCCTCCGGCGGCGACCAGGTGGACGACCAGCTGCTCGACCGCGCCGCGATGGAGTTCGGCGCCGACTGACCGGCCCTGAGGTCACTCACCCCTCACGCGGCGGCCCTCGCCCGGTTTTCTTCCGGGTGAGGGCCGCCGCGTTCGCCCGTCCGGGCGCGAGAGCGCTCAGAGGAAGCTGACGTTCTGCGCCAGGGAGAGCCGGCTGGAGTAGTTGACGGTGTTGGTGGCGCGGCGCATATACGCCCGCCAGGCGTCCGAGCCCGACTCACGGCCGCCCCCGGTCTCCTTCTCACCGCCGAAGGCACCGCCGATCTCCGCGCCGGAGGTGCCGATGTTGACGTTGGCGATACCGCAGTCGGAGCCCTCCGCCGACAGGAAGATCTCGGCTTCCTGCTGGTCACGGGTGAAGATGCTGGACGACAGGCCCTGCGGGACGTCGTTGTGCAGCGCGATGGCCTCGTCGAGGGTGCCGTAGGTCAGCACGTACAGGATCGGGGCGAACGTCTCCTCCCGTACGACGTCGGTCTGCTCGGCGACGCGGACGATGGCCGGCTCGGCGTAGGCGGCCCCGGGCGCGGCGTCGGCCAGGCGCCGGTCGCCGCCCGCCAGGAGCTCGGCGCCCTGGGCCCGCGCGCGGGTCAGCGCGTCGCGCATGCCGTCGAGGGCCGCGGTGGAGATGAGCGGGCCGACGAGGGTGGCCTCGTCGAAGGGGTCGCCGATGGGGAGCTTCCGGTAGACGGCGGTCAGCCGCTCGACGAGGCTGTCGGCGACGTCCCGGTGGACGATGAGGCGGCGCAGGGTGGTGCAGCGCTGGCCCGCCGTACCGGCCGCCGCGAAGACGATGCCCTGGACGGCGAGGTCCAGGTCGGCGGAGGGGGCGACGACGGCCGCGTTGTTGCCGCCGAGCTCCAGCAGGCTGCGCCCGAACCGGGCCGCGACGCGGGGGCCGACCTCGCGCCCCATGCGGGTGGAGCCGGTGGCGCTGAGGAGCGCGACGCGGGGGTCGTCGACCAGCTTCTCGCCGATGGTGCGGTCGCCGAGCACGAGGCGGTGTACGTCGCGGGGCGCGCCGGCCTCCTCGGCGGCCCGGGCCAGCAGGTGGTCGCAGGCCAGGGAGGTCAGTGGGGTCAGCTCGGACGGCTTCCAGATGACGGTGTCGCCGCAGACGAGGGCGATGGCGGCGTTCCAGGACCAGACGGCGGCGGGGAAGTTGAACGCGGAGATGACGCCGACCACACCGAGCGGGTGCCAGGTCTCGGCGAGACGGTGGCCGGGGCGTTCGGAGGCGATGGTGCGCCCGTACAGCTGGCGGGACAGGCCCACCGCGAACTCGCAGATGTCGATCATCTCCTGCACCTCGCCGAGCGCTTCGGAGCGGATCTTGCCCGCTTCGATCGTCACGAGGTCGGCAAGGTTCCCTTGGTGCGCGCGCAGCAGTTCCCCCAGCCGGCGGACGAGTTCACCGCGGCGCGGGGCGGGGGTGGTGCGCCAGGTGAGAAAGGCCTCGCGGGTGGCGGCGAGGGCCTGGTCGGTGCCGGCGGCGGTGGCGGCCCTCAGGCCCAGGAGGTGGTCTCCCGTGATGGGGGTCCGCGCGGGGAAGTCGGTGCCTTCCGGGACGGTGACGCCGATGCGCTCCAAGGCGGTCAGCGCGCGTGAGCGCAGCTCGTCGGTGGTGGGCAGTGGGTTGCTCGGCATGTGGGGTCCTCGGGGGTGTGGGGGTCAGCGGAGGGTGGTGTCGAGTTCCAGCTCTTCGGCGACCCGGGCGAGGGAGCGGTTCTGCTGCTGCTCGTAGAGGGCGAAGGGGTCCAGGACTTCGCGCCCGATGGCTCCGGAGAGCCATGCGGCGTCGTACGCGGTGCCTTCGTGGTCGTTGTTCCGCACGCCCTCTCCGCTGAGGTTGGACTGGAAGATCCCGGCCGCGGAGCGGGGCAGGAAGTCCTCGTAGACGATGGGCTCGGCGCACACCCACCCCCGCTCCACCAGGGCGCCGAGGTCGGTGGGCGGCCGGCTGCCGTCCCGTGGCCGGTCGGGGGCCACCCGGTAGGTGAAGTAGGCCAGGCCCTGGGCGGCGAGTTCCCGCTCACTGCCGGGCAGGTGCTGTTCCCATACGGCGCGGGCGACTTCGCCCCGGTCGGCCTCGGGCCGGCGGGCCGCCCGCTGGTCGACCAGGGTGAGCAGCCGGTCGTAGAGGGCGCGGCCGTCCCGGGTCAGGGCGATGCCGCGGGCCTCGACCTCGCCGAAGCGCACCCGCAGCGCGCCGCTTGTGACCCTGCCGTCGGGGGTGCGCAGGGCGCGGGGCTCGGCGAGGGCGCGGAAGGAGGTCTGACGCAGCAGGACGTCGGGGCCCTGCCACTTGGGCGGGCCCTGGATGGTGTCGATCATCTCGATGCCGCGCTCGGTCATCCGCCGGTAGAGCTCGTCGATGTCCAGCACGCGCGGGGTGAGGTGGTTGATGTGGGTGCTGCGGACACCGCCGATGTCCGCGGCGACGGCGGAGATCCGCTCCAGGGTCTCGTACCACGCCGCGTCGACGGGCTCGGGGGACAGCTCGAAGGCGTGCACGGCCAGTTGCAGAAAGCGCTCGGCGTCCGCCTCGGGAAGCTCCCGCTCCACCGCGGCGCGGTCGGCGAGGGCGAGCAGTTCCGCGGGGAACAGTTCGCGGCCGGCGAGGAAGGTCTCCAGGCGGGAGCGGAGATCGTCGTCGAAGAACCGCGGGTCGGCGGGGGTGAGCATGGAGGTGAAGACCCGGAAGGGGTTGCGGGCCAGTTCCTCGCCGTCGACGGGCCGGAAGGCGGTCGAGACGAC
This sequence comes from Streptomyces sp. NPDC007917, assembly GCF_042959105.1. Classification (NCBI taxonomy): domain Bacteria; kingdom Bacillati; phylum Actinomycetota; class Actinomycetes; order Kitasatosporales; family Streptomycetaceae; genus Streptomyces; species Streptomyces sp. NPDC007917. Next base: position 494,843 of record NZ_JBIBKK010000003.1, on the reverse strand, counting down.
GGGGACGGCGCTGGCGGCGGCCTCCCGCAGATCGTAGAAGCCCACCGGGTGCATGCCCAGGGCGGCGAAGACGCGGGCGACCTGTCCCAGCTCCCGTGGGGTGCCGACCCTGATGGCGCCATGGCGCTCGGCGGTCACCCGGCTGAGGGAGCCCAGGCGCTCGGCGTCGGCGCCCCGGGTGCGCAGCACGTCCTCGTTGACCTCCCGGGAGACGTCCACCAGCGTGGTGTAGGCGGGGACCTCCTGCCCGTACATCTCCGAGAGCCGCGCGGCGAAGGCGGCCCGCAGCCGCCACTGGCTGATCATCGGTTTCCTGGCCTTTCGGTCGGAGGTCACACCGCGGTTCGCACCACACCGGCTCATCCGTCGAGCAGGGCCCGCTCCCCCTGGTGATACACGGAGAGAGTGTGCCCAGTCGTGCGGCGCTACTCGTTGTGCAGCACCTCCGCGATCGTCAGCCGCGCCGCGCGCCGCGCCGGGATGAGCGCGCCCAGGATTCCGATCACCAGGCCCGCCAGGGCCAGGACGGCCAGCGTCGGGGGGTGCCAGACGTCGGTCATGTACGAGGGCAGGGCGAGGTCCACCGCGTCCGCCATCCGCGGCACCACCAGGTCGTAGCCCGCGATGCCCAGCGGGATGCCGAGCAGCGAACCGGCCGCGCCGAGCAACGCCATCGACGTCACCATCATCGCCGTGACCTGCCGTGGTGTCATGCCGATGGACTTGAGCACGCCCAGGTCGCGGCGGCGGTCGCGGGTGTTGAGGACGACCGTGTTGAAGACGCCCAGGGCCGCGACGACGATCAGCATCAGGGTGAGGGCAGCCGCGGAGCCGTTGATGGTCCGGGCGGCGGGGTCGGGGCTGTGCAGTTCCAGGTCGGCTCCGGAGTCGGCGGCCTTGACCGCGCGCGCGTAGGCGTCCGCGTCCGCTCCGTCCCGGAGCTTGATGTGGTACTCGAAGGGCCTCTCCTGGGGGAACAGCGCCATCATCGTCGCCCAGTCGCCGATGACCAGCCGGTTGTTCTGCTCCATGACCTCACCGACGACGACCTCCGCCTCCCGGCGATCGCCCTTCTCCAGGGTGAGGTGATCGCCGATCCGCAGGCCGTGCCGGCGCAGGAAGGCCGAACTCGCCACGACCTCGCCCGTTCCGCGGGTCCACCGGCCCTTGGTGAGCACGCTGCCCAGCTGGGGGCGGTCGCCCCGGCGCGCCCCGAACATGACGTTCCGCGCCGAACCGGCCATGCGCACATCGGTCAACGAGGCAGCGGTGACCTCGCGCGCACCTGGCAGCGAGCGCAGCAGGGACTCGAGTTCCCTGTCGCTGTGGCTGACATGGCTCGCGTACACCGAGACCTGGTAGGCGTCCTGTCCCGCGGTCGCGAACCGGGTCATCGTGGTGGCCAGGCCGGTCGCGAACGTGACCGTGGTCACCCCGAGGAGCACGGCGGCGAGCGTCAGGGCGCTGCGGCCCGGCCGGGCGAAGGGCAGGCCCACCCCCAGGCTCACCGACCGGGGCAGTCCGCTGCCCGCCAACCGGCGCTGGACTCCGAGCGCCCGGCCGGCGCGCGGGGCGCTGCCCGCGCTGATCGCCCGTGCCGCGGGGAGCCGGTGTGCGCGCACCGCGGGGAGCAGCGCGGCGAGGGCGCAGACAACGGGCATGCCGAGCAGGGCGAGCGCGTTCACCCAGGGCGGCACGCCGACGTAGTCCCGGAGCACCCCCGAGTCGGGGCCGGTGAACACGAACCGGAAGAACGGGCGCGACGCCAGGTTGCCGACGGCGGTGCCGAACGCACAGCCGACGACGGCGGGCAGGGAGATCATGGTCAGGTAGACGGCGACCACTTGACCCGGCGTGAACCCCAGGGCCTTGAGGACGCCGATGTGCCGGAAGCCCGAAATCACGGCGCCGCTGACCACGTTGGCCACGATGAGCACCGCCACCAGGACCCCGAGGATGCCGAAGGCCAGCAGATAGGCCGCATAGAACCGGGCCGGGCCGGCCGTCTGGTGCTTGAGGGTGAGATACGACTCCGAAGCGGTCAGGGCACCTTTCGGCAGCCCTTGTACCACCGTGGCCAGTTGCGCGCGCAGCCGGGCGTCCGACGACGCGTCCGTGAAGCGGAACAGCATCTGGGCGGCGGTCGGGTGCAGGGCCGCGATCTGGTCGGGCGCGACCCAGGCGTCCGCCGCACCGCTGAGTTCGAAGGCGAACCCGACGATGGTGAGCGTCGGCCCGGAGGGGAGTCGGATCCGTTTGCCCAGGTCGTGCGCGGTCCAGTCCGTCTGCCGGTTCAGGACGACCTCGCCCGGCCGGGTGGCCCAACGGCCCGCCCAGAGGTCCACCCGGTCCACCGGGCCCCCCGGGCCAAAGCGGCCCACGAACGTGACCCGGCCGCCGAAACCGTACTGTGCCGCTTCCCTCGGTATGTCGACCGTCGCCTGGGCGAACGGCCCTGCGGCGGCCTCGACTCCGGGCCGCCGGGCCGCCCGCGCCAACTGGCTGTCGGACACCTTGGCGGAATCGAAGGCGGCGGTCACATGCGGGCCGCGCTGCTTGCCGAAGGTCCTCTCGAAGGGAGACGAGGCCGAGTCGACCAGGCCGAGTGCGACCACGATCGCCCCGGTCGAGATCAGGGTGACCAGCCCGATGACCAGCGTCTGGAGCCTGCGCCGCCGTACGGCCGCCCACGCGGCCCGCCACACGGCCCTCATGCGGAGGCCTCCAGGGTCTGCTCGCCGGTCACCCGGCCGTCGGCGAGGAGGACCAGCCGGCTGGCACAGCGCCGCGCCAGGTGCTCGTCGTGCGTGACCATGATGAGCGTCTGGCCGATCTGGTTGAGGTCCAGCAGCAGGTCCATCACCTGCTCGCCCGCCCGGCTGTCCAGGGCGCCGGTGGGCTCGTCGGCCAGCAGCAGGGCGGGGCGGTTCATCAGCGCCCGGGCCACCGCGACCCGCTGCCGCTCACCGCCGCTGAGCACCGCCGGATAGGCCTGGGCACGGTCCTCGATGCCCAGTTCGTCGAAGAGCTCCAGCGCGCGGCGGCGCGCCTGCCGGGCGGGGGTGCCGGTCAGCTGCGCGGCCAGGGCGACGTTGTCGAGCGCCGACAGGTCGTCGACGAGGTTGAAGAACTGGAAGACCATGCCGATGCGGCGGCGCCGGTACAGGGCGAGACCCTTCTCGCTCAGCTCCCCCACGTTCTCACCGTGCACGGTGACCGTGCCGCCCGTCGGACGGTCCAGACCGGCGATCATGTTGAGCAGGGTGGACTTGCCGCAGCCCGAGGGCCCCATCACCGCGACCGCCTCCCCGGCCCGGATCTCCAGCGACACGCCGTCCAGCGCCGTCGTCTCCCCGTATTCCTTGTGTACGCGCTCGAGCCGTACGACGGCCTCCGCGCTGCTGTGCTCAGTGAACATGCCCAGGACGTTAAACGGGGCGCCGGGCCCGGACATCCCTCCCCGGATGGCACCTTCGCGCGCGGCTCATCCCCGGGATGCAGGGCCTGCATCCACAGGCTGATGCGGATCGCTTGTCGGTCTGCCACAGTGGCCCCGTGTGGGAGTGGGAGACAAAGGTGCTGGTGGCGGCGTTGGGGGTGGTGTCGGTTGCCGCCCTGTGGCTGGCGGTGGCGCTGGTGCGCACGCGGCGCCGCTGGCGGGCGGCCGTGGGAGAGCGCGGCTGGCTGCTGGAGCGGGAGCGGGAGAGCGCCGCGCGCACCGCGATCGCGGCCGAGCGCGACCGTATCGCCCGGGAGTTGCACGACATCGTCAGCCACAATGTCAGCCTCATGGTGGTCCAGGCCGGGGCCGCCCGCGAGGTGCTGGGCACCATGCCGGACGAGGCCACGGCGGCCCTGCGGGCCGTCGAGGACGCGGGGCGTGGCGCGATGACCGATCTGCGGCATCTGCTGGGGCTGCTGGCGCCGTCACCGAGCGGCGAGGACACGGACCAGGGGCCGGGTGCGGCCGGCGCCGGCGGCGCGGCGGAGCTGACGCCGCAGCCGGGCCTGGACCGGCTGGGCCCGCTCGTCGACCGGGTCTCCTTCGCCGGGCTGCCCGTCGAGGTGCGCGTCTCCGGCGAGCCGCGCCCACTGCCCCAGGGGGTCGATGTGACCGCCTACCGCATCATCCAGGAGGCGCTGACCAACGCGCTCAGGCACGGCGACGGTGGCGGCAAGGCCGAGGTGACCGTGCGATACGCCGACCACGCGCTGCGCGTGGAGGTGCTCAACACCGGCCCCAGCGTGCTGACCGGCGGTGCGCCCGCGCGGCCGGCACCGCGGCGGGCCGCGCCACGGCGGCGGGAGGGCACCGGCCGCGGACTGCTGGGCCTGCGCGAACGGGTCGCGGTGTACGGAGGAGACCTGGACGCCCGGCGCCGCCTCGGCGGCGGCTACCGGGTCCGGGCGCGCATCCCCCTGGACCGCCCGTGACGGCGGCGCCCGGGGTCGAGCGGGCTCCCCGTGTGCTCATCGCCGACGACCAGACACTGATCAGGACGGGGTTCCGGCTGATCCTCACCGCCCGTGGCATCGAGGTGGTGGGCGAGGCGGCCGACGGCGCGGAGGCGGTGGCGGCGGCGCGCGAACTGCGGCCGGACGTGGTGCTGATGGACATCCGCATGCCGACCATGGACGGCCTCGAGGCCACCCGCCGCATCCTGCGGCAGGCCCCGGACTGCCGGGTGCTCATGCTGACCACCTTCGACCTGGACCACTATGTGTATACGGCGCTGTCCGTCGGGGCCAGCGGCTTCCTGCTGAAGGACGTCACCCCGGAACATCTGGCGGCGGCCGTGCGGCTGGTGGACACGGGCGACGCCCTGCTGGCCCCGTCCATCACCCGGCGGCTGGTGGAGCGCTTCGCCTCGCAGTCCGCCGGCTCGCCTGCCGTCCACGCCGACCTCGCGGCCCTGACGCCCCGCGAACGGGAGGTCCTGACGCTGCTGGGCCGCGGCCTGTCCAATACCGAGCTGGCCGCCGAGCTGACCCTGAGCGAGGCCACGGTGAAGTCCCATGTGGCCCGGATCTTCGCCAAGCTGACCCTCCGCGACCGCGCCCAGGCCGTCGTGCTCGCGTACGAGACGGGCCTGGTCAAGCCGGGGGGTCCCGGCGGGGGCGGCTCCCCCGCTCCGGCCCGGTTGCCTCACGACCTAGAGTGATCATGAGTGTGGCGGCGATCGGATCTCGGAGGCTGGGTTGTCACAGGATCCTGTGCGGTTCGCGCTGCTGGGACCGGTGCGGGCCTGGCGCGGGGAGACCGAGCTGGACCTGGGGCGCCCTCAGCGCAGGGCGCTGCTGGCGCTGCTGCTGGCGGGGGCCGGACGGACGGTCCCGATGGGCGACCTGATCGACGCCCTGTGGAGCGAGGACCCGCCCGACAGCGCCGCCAATGTGATTCACCGGCACGTGGGCGCGGTGCGCCGGCTGCTGGAGCCGGAGCTGCCCACGCGGGCGGCGGGCCGTTGGCTGCTGCGCGGTGCGGGTGGCTACCGCCTGGAGGTCGACGCCGGCTCCCTGGACCTGCTGCGCTTCCGGAGCCTGCGGGACGCGGCCCGGCAGGCAGCGGAGGAGGGGGCGGCCGGGCGGGCCGCGGCGCTGAGCGTGGAGGCGCTGGCGCTGTGGCACGGGCCCGCCGCCTCCGGGATCGCCGCCGGGGTGCGCGGCCACCCGCTGCTCGCGGCGCTGGACCGTGAGCACCTGGCGGCCGTCAAGGAGTCGGCGGACCTGGCCCTGGGCGCCGACGCGGCCGATCTGGTGCTGCCGACGCTGCGGACGGCCGCCGCCGCGAGCCCGCTGGACGAGCCGCTGTTGTCCCGGCTGGTGCTCGCCCTGACGGCGACCGGGCACCGGTCCGAGGCGCTGGAGGTGTACGAGGGCGCCCGCGTACGCCTCGCCGACGAGCTGGGCATCTCGCCCGGCGCGGAGCTGCTGGCGGCTCAGGCGGTGGCGACCGGGCAACGGCCCCGGGAGGCGGTGCGTCCGGCGGGCGGGACCGCCGCCGACGGGCCGTCCGGGCGCGCCGGTTACACCGCGCCCAGCCCGGCCCAGCTCCCGCCCGACCTTCCGGTGTTCACCGGCCGCAGGGCCGAGATGGCGGAGGTGCTGTCCCGCCTTCCCGAGGCCGGGCAGAACACCACCACCGTGCTGATCAGCGCCATCGGCGGGATGGCCGGGATCGGCAAGACCACCCTGGCCGTGCACTGGGCCCACCAGGTCGCCGACCGTTTCCCCGACGGCCAGCTCTACGTCAACCTGCGCGGATTCGATCCGACGGGGCCCGCCATGCCCCCCGGGGAGGCCGTACGCGGCTTTCTCGACGCCCTGGGTGTGCCGCCGCAGCACATCCCCCACGGCCTGGACGCCCAGGCCGCGCTCTACCGCAGCCTGCTGGCCGGCCGCAGGGTCCTGGTGCTGCTGGACAACGCCGCCACCACGGACCAGGTGCGGCCGCTGCTGCCCGGCTCGCCCGGCTGCCTCACGATCGTCACCAGCCGCAACCAGCTGCAGGGGCTGCTGGCGGCGTACGGCGCCCACGCGCTGAGCCTGCGGCCGCTGGATGTGGACGAGGCCCGGGAGTTCCTCGCCCGCCGGCTCGGGGCCGGCCGGGTCTCGGATGACCCGCGAGCCGTCGCGGAGATCGCCGAACGGTGCGCCGGGCTGCCGCTGGCCTTGGCCTGCGTCGCCGCCCGGGCGGCCCTGAGCCCCGACGTTCCGCTGTCGGTCGTGGCCGACGAGTTGCGGGAGACCCGGGACAGCCTCGAGGTGTTCGCGGGCGGTGAGGTGTCCACCGATGTCGGCGCGGTGTTCTCCTGGTCCTGCCGCGCCGTCTCCCCCGCCGCCGCCCGGCTGTTCCGGGCGCTCGGCCTGCAGGCCGGGCCGGACGTCTCCGCCGCGGCGGCGGCCAGTCTGGTCGGCCTTCCGCTGCGGGAGACATGGCCGCTGCTGACCGAGCTCAGCCAGGTGCAGCTGATCAGCGAGCACGCTCCGGGCCGGTACGTCCTGCACGACCTGCTGCGCGCCTACTCCAGGCAGCTGGCGCGGACCCAGGATCCGCAGGACGAGCGCCGCGCGGCCGTCCACCGGCTGCTCGACCACTATGCGCACGCCGCCCACGCCGCGGACCTGCTGCTCGCCCCGCACCTGGACCCGGTCCCTCCCGCGCCACCGCTGCCCGGAGCGATCCTCGAGCCCTTCGCCTCCGCCGAGCGGGCGCTCGACTGGCTCACCACCGAGTACCCGGCGCTGCTGCTGGCGGTGGACGTCGCGGTACGAAGCGGGTTCGACACCCACGCCTGCCAGTTGGCCTGGGCGCTGGAGGCCTTCTTCGACCGCAGGGGCCACTGGCACGACTGGGCCACGGTCCAGCGCACCGCCCTGGGGGCCGCCCTGCGCACGGGCCTGCCCGCCATGGAGGCCCGGGCCCTGCGGGCCCTCGCCCGGGTCGAGGGCCGCCTCGGCCGGCATGAGGAGGCCCGTGCGCATCTCGAGCGCGCCCTGCGCCTCTTCACGGAGCTCGGCGACGACATCGGGCGGGGCAACACCCACCGCAGCCTCGGCTGGACCGCCGAGCAACTGGGCGATCTCCGCGGCGCCCTGCGCCACAACCAGCAGGCGCTGGAGCTGTTGCGATCGGCCGAGAACCGGCCCGCGTGGGCGAGCGTCCTGGCCTCGGTGGCCTGGTACCACGCCCTGCTCGGCGAGTACGACCTCGCCTTCAGCCACTGCCGCACGGCGCTGCCGGTGCTGCGCGAGCACGGCGACCGCTATGGCGAGGCCGCGGCCTGGCACAGCATCGGCTACATCCACCAGCAGGCCGGCCGGCACACGCGCGCCCTCGGCGCGTACGGCCATGCCCTGAGGCTGTATCAAGTGCTGGGCGTGCCCTATATGGAGGCCCAGACGCTGACCGACCTCGGGGACGTCCACAGCACCTTGGGCGACTCCGAGGCCGCCCGGGCCGCCTGGCAGGAGGCCTTGACGCTGCTCAACGGCCTGAAACACCCCGACGCGCGGAAGGTGGGCGCGCGCCTGGCCCCCGGCGGCGAGGCGCGCCGGGGGTGAGCCGGCGCCCCGTCCGGCTGCGCCCGTTTTGCGAGCAACCCTGTACTGTTTTCCGCCGTGTTCATGCGTTGAGGGCAGGTGAGGAGCGAGGGTGTCGCGGGAATCTGTACGGTTCGCGGTGCTGGGCCCCATACGGGCCTGGCGGGCCGGGGCAGAGCTGGGCCTGGGGCGCCCCCAGCAGCGCGTACTGCTGGGTTTGTTGCTCGCGCGGGCGGGGCGGCCCGTCGGGGTGAGCGAGATCGTGGACGCCCTGTGGGGTGAGGACCCGCCCGACAGCGCCGTCAACGCCGTCCGCCGGCACATTGGGATGCTGCGCCGCACCCTGGAACCCGGGCTGCCCCTGCGGGAGTCCGGTCAGTGGCTGCTGCGGGAGGCGGCCGGCTACCGGATCGCCGCCGACGCGGACTCCCTGGACCTCCTGCGCTTCCGTCACCTGCGCGAGCAGGCCGCCGAGGCCGCCGGCCGGTCCCCCGGGCGGGCGGTGACGCTGCTCACCGAGGCGCTGGCGCTCTGGAAGGGACCGGCGGGCGCCGATGTGTCCGCCGAGATCCGGGCGCGCGCCCTTCTCGACGTCCTCGACCGGGAGCACCTCGCGGCCGTGAAGGAGCTGGCGGACGCGGCGCTGCGCGCCGGGATGACGGCCCCGGTCCTGGACGAGCTCCGGAGGGCCGCCCTGGCCGACCCGTTGGACGAGCCGCTGCTGGCCAGGCTGGTGCTCGCCCTGGCGGCCACCGGTCAGCGGGCCGAGGCGCTGTCGACCCACCGTGCCGCCGTCGACCGGCTCGCGGACGAACTGGGCCTGGCCCCGGGGCGGGAGCTGTCCGACGCCCACGCGGCGGTCCTGCGCGAGTCCCGGCCGGGGGCGCGCCCCGCCGCGGGCACGGCGGCCGCGCTCGGCGGGGAGCCGGTGGACGGCGGGCTGCCGGCGGACGGCGGGCTGCCGGCGGCGATCCCCCGGTCGGCCGTCCCCCTGCCGGGGGGCGGGTACTCCGAACCGCCGCCCGCCCAGTTGCCCCAGGACCTGCCGGCCTTCTCCGGCCGGCGCGCCCAGCTGGCGCGGCTGGCCGCCCTGCTGCCGGCGGAGGGCCGGCCGCTGGAGGCGGCGGTGGTCAGTGTGATCGCGGGAATGGCCGGGGTCGGCAAGACCACGCTGGCGGTGCACTGGGCCCATCAGGTGGCCGACCGCTTCCCGGACGGCCAGTTCTATGTCGATCTGCGCGGATTCGATCCCACGGGCACGGCGCTCGACCCCAGGGAGGCGGTCCGCGACTTCCTGTGCGCGCTCGGGGTGCCGCGACACCGCGTGCCGTACGGCCTGGACGCCCGGGCCGCGCTGTTCCGGAGTCTGCTGGCCGGGCGGCGTTTCCTCGTCCTGTTGGACAACGCCCTGGACACCGAGCAGGTGCGGCCGCTGCTGCCCGGGGCGCCCGGCTGCCTGGTGATCGTCACCAGCCGGGACGCGCTGACCGGGCTGGTCGCCGACCACGGCGCGCGGCCGCTGAGCCTGTGGTGGCTCGACGCCGAGGAGGGGCGCGAGTTGCTCGCCGCCCGGCTCGGGGCCGCCCGGGTCGCGGCCGAGCCGCGGGCGGCGGCCGAGATCGTCGAGCTGTGCGCCGGACTGCCGCTGGCCCTGGCCTGCGTCGCCGCCCGGCTGGCCGCGCACCCCGGCTTCCGGCTGTCCGCCATGGCCGCCGAACTGTGCGACGCCCACGACCGCCTGGAGGCCATCGCCCGGGGGTCAGCCGAGGTCGGCACGGTCTTCTCCTGGTCGTATCGCGCGCTGTCCGCGGGCGCCGCCCGGATCTTCCGGCTGCTCGCCGGCCACCCCGGCCCCGACCTCTCGGCGCCCGCCGCGGCCGAGCTCGCGGGACTCGGCGACCAGGAGAGCGGTCCGCTGCTCGCCGAGCTCATCCGGGCCCACCTGGTCGCGGAGCCGAGCCCCGGCCGGTACTCCGTCCACGACCTGCTGCGCGCCTATGCGGCGGGGCTGGGCGAGGAGTCGGAGCGACGGGGCGCGCCGGGCGTTCACCTTCGGGACCAGGACGCCGGCCATGGTCACTGAAGTGACACTTTTCTGTACTTCCTGCGCTTGTACGGTCACTCACGAAAAGAACACGGCCCTCACCTCGTCGACACACGTCGAGGTCGAGGGCCATTCGTCGGGTGCCGGTGGAGGCGCATGTGAGAGTCGGCCGCACCGCGGATCCGATGGAGGAGGCCCCCGGAACCGTCGCCGGGTACGAGGGCGCGCGGTTCTGGAGATCCGTCGGTCTGGACATCGCCGTCATGGAGGCCACCGCGCGGATGTCCCTCGGCGGCGCCCCGTCTGATCCGGCCACGGCCGTATCGGCGCTGTCCGGCGAGCCGCCGCGCCGGGGCCCCCGTCTGGTCGCGTACGACCGGGGCGACTATCTCTTCGTGGGGCTGCGGGGATCAGGCGGTGGCTTCCCCCGGCCGGGCGGGCCCGGCGGGCCGGATGGGCTCGCCGGGCGCGGCGGGCCGTATGGGCCTGCCGGGCCGAAGACCCTGCTGCGCCCGGGGGACATCCTCTTCTACGACGCCGAACTCCCCCACCCGCTGGAGATGCCCACCGGCGCCCGGCTGAAGATCTTCCTGCTGCCGCGCCGGCTGCTCGGCGTCGACGAGCACGACCTGCGCCGGCTCACGGCGGCGCCGGTCCGCGGCGGCTCACTCCTCGGCTCCCTGGTGTCGCCGTTCCTGTCCGAACTGGCCGAGATGGTGACCTCCGCCGCTCCCGCCGTCGGCGAAGCCGTCGCCCACCACGCGCTGGATCTCCTGGCCACCCTCGCCATGCAGCAGCTCGCCCCGCCGCCCGCCGACACGGCGGACGCGCGCCGGGCGCTGCTGCTGAGGATCCAGCGCCACATCACCCAGCACCTCGCCGACCCCGGCCTCTCCCCGGAGGCCATCGCCCGCGCCCACCACATCTCGGTGCGCTATCTGCACAAACTCTTCCGGGACGAGGGCACCACGGTCGGCCAATGGATACGGCGGCGCCGGTTGGAGGAGTGCCAGCGCGAACTGGTCCTGGCCCGGGGGCGCCAGACCATCGCGGCGGTGGCCCGCCGCTGGGGGTTCATCAGCCCGACGCACTTCAGCCGGGTGTTCCGCGCCGCGTACGGGATGTCCCCCAGCGAATGGCAGGGCGCCGCCGGCTGACCGGCGGGGCCCACCGCCCACGATCAGGGCGTACTCGACCGCGGTGGTGACACGGTCGCCGCCCGGTTCAGGGTCGCCGACCGGTACAGATGCAGGACGACGACCGGGGCGTCCGGTGCGGCGGCGTTGAGCTCGGCGGGGGTGGGCAGCCGCCGTCCGGCGAACTGCTCGGCCGACCAGCCCCCCACCACCCGCACCCACTGCCCCTTCGACGTGCGGACCGCCTGCTCCCGCAGCATCGCCAGGGCCTGACGCAGCGCGGGCACACCGTCCCGGCGCAGTTCGAGGACATGGTTGAGGCCTCCCCGGATCACATGCGGATGGGCGTCGTCGAGCCCCGGGACACCCGGCCAGGGCACCGGCGTGCGGGCGGCCGCTGCCTCCGGTGCAGATCTTGACCGGACCCGCTCGGCCGTTCCCTCAGGACACTAGGGCGCCTCGGTGCGCTGGTCTTGCCCGGCAGCGCACTGCTTCCGGTCCGTCAGCGCATGGGGCCGCGCCGTGTCCCACGAATGGCGCTGCGGGGAAAGACTCGGTGCGCTGACGGGCAAGAGAAAACCGCCGGCCGACCTAGGGTGGGCCCCAGCAACCGGGGAGATGTCCACGTTCTTCCCGCAATTCCCATCCGTATCCCCGTATCACTTCGGAGACCCAGATGTCCGACGCCTTCGTGCCGGTCCAGCCCGTCCTGGAGCCGGCCGCGGCCGCCTTCGCCGAAGCCACCGCCAAGCCGCCGTTCCTGTTCGAGCTGCCCCCGGCGGAGGGCCGGGCGGCGGTCGACGAGGTGCAGTCCGGCGAGATCGACAAGCCGGAGGTCGAGGAGGAGTGGATCACCGTGACCGGTGGTCCGACGGGCAGTGTCCGGGCCCGGATCGTCAAGCCGGCGGGGGCCACCGGGGAACTGCCGGTGATCCTTTACATCCACGGTGCGGGGTGGGTGTTCGGCAACGCCCACACCCATGACCGCCTGGTGCGCGAGCTCGCCGTCGGCGCGGGCGCGGCCGTGGTCTTCTCCGAGTACGACCGGTCGCCGGAGGCCCGCTACCCGGTGGCCATCGAGCAGAACTACGCGGTCGCCCAGTGGGTGGTCCGGGAGGGTGCCTCCAAGGGGCTTGACGGCACCCGTCTGGCCGTGGCCGGGGACTCCGTCGGCGGCAACATGACCGCGGCGCTGACCTTGATGGCCAAGGAGCGCGGCGATGTGCCGCTGGTCCAGCAGGTGCTGTTCTACCCGGTCACCGACGCGAACTTCGACACCGGCTCGTACCACCAGTTCGCCACCGGCTACTTCCTGCGCCGGGACGGCATGCAGTGGTTCTGGGACCAGTACACCACCGACGAGGCGCAGCGGGCCGAGATCACCGCCTCGCCGCTCCGCGCCACCACCGAGCAGCTGACCGGTCTGCCTCCGGCCCTGGTCATCACCGCCGAGGCGGATGTCCTCCGGGACGAGGGCGAGGCCTACGCCAACAAGCTCCGCGAGGCCGGTGTCGCGGTCACCGCCGTGCGTTTCCAGGGCATCATTCACGACTTCGTCATGCTCAACGCCCTGCGCGGGACCCATGCCGCGCAGGCCGCCATCAAGCTGGCAGCGGACACGCTGGGCGCCGCGCTCCGGAAGCGCTGAGGAGGCGGCCCGGCCTCGCCCACCGCTCCGGGGGCCGGGCCCTCCTGGGCGGTGGTGGCCGGCGCTGACCTCACTCCCGCGGCGGCCGGCCGCCGCGGGTCGCCGTGACGACCCCGGCCAGCACCGCCAGGACGATCCCCGTGCTCAGGGCCGGCGCCGGGGAGAAGGGGGTCAGCAGGACGAGGACGGCGGCCAGGAGGAAGGGCACCGACTCGGCGGCGCACTGCTGGTGGGGCCGCAGATGCAGCGCCCACACGGTGATCAGGAAGACGGCCGCCGGGATGGCCACCATGGCGCCGGCGGCCTGCGGGGACACCTCCGCGCGGTGGGTGACCTGGTCGGCGCTCACCGCCAGGCCCGCCCCGACGGCGGCCGCGGAACCGAAGATCAGATAGTGGCCGTAGGCCCACTGGAACCGTCTGCGGGCGGCCTGGTGCGTGGTGGCGAGCAGGGTGTGCGCGGGGCGGGCGAAGTACAGCCACCACATGGCGAAGACCATGAGCAGTCCGCCCGCCGCCACCGCGTACAGCGCCCTGGTGGGGTGTTCGTCGAAGGCGGTGCGGACCGCGGCCGTGGCGGAGGCCACGGACTCGCCGAGCACGATCAGGGTGAACAGTTCGTAGCGCTCGGCGATGTGGTGCGGATGCCAGGGGGTCATCCCGGCGGACTGCGCCCACACCGGTACGGCCACCTCCGCCACCACCAGCACCGCGATGCCCGGCAGCCGCGCCGGCTCCGGGAGGAACAGCAGCGCCACCCAGCCGATCTGACAGGCCACCACCCCGCAGGCGAAGCGCAGGGTGGTCCGGCGCCTTTCGGGGTCGGCCCGGGAGGCGCGCAGCCACAGCCCGGCCAGCGCGGTGCGCATCACCACGTACCCCAGGGCGATGACGCTGAGGTCGTCTCCCTCGAACGCCCGCCGCACACCGGCGGCGAGGATCAGCGATCCGGTGATCTGGACGAACACCGTCAGCCGGTACGGGATGTCCTGCGGGTCGTAGGCGGAGGCGAACCAGGTGAAGTTCATCCACGCCCACCACACGCTGAAGAAGACGATCAGGAAGTGCAGGACGCCCGCCGCGTAGTGGCCGTGGGTGACCGCGTCGTGGAGGCTGGAGGACGCCTGGGCCACGGCGACCACGAAGCACAGATCGAAGAGCAGTTCCAGTGAGGTCGCCACGCGGTGCTTCTCGCGCGGGTCACGAGCCCGCATGGAGGGCGCCCTCACGCGGCGGTCCGAGGGGTCACGGCGCGTCGGTCACCGCAGGGCCGTGAGGGTGGCTTCGATGGTCCGGTGGACGGTGGGACAGACATGGATCAGGTTCCTGAGTCGCTCGACGGGCACCTCCGTGTGGACGGCGGCCCGGAGTCGTACAGTACTTCGCCGCCCGCGGGCCCCGCCGAGGCGGTCCCGGCCGGGAGGCCGCGGTCGTCAGCGGCCCCCGGCGCCCCGTCACACGGCGGTCGGCGTGATGTGGCGCAGCAGCGCGGCGGCCGCCGGAGGCGTCTCGCCCCGGGGCCACACCACCATGACGTGCCAGCGCGGCGGGTTCCGGGCGAATCTGCGCAGCGCCAGATCGGGGAAGCGAGCGGCGATCGACTCCGGCATCACGCACACTCCGAGGTCGTGCCTGACCAGTTCGGACGCCGCGACGATGTCGTTGGCCTCGAAGGCGGTGGCGCGTTCGACCAGGGCGGCCCGGAAGGCCCGGTCCACCGCGGAGCGGATCGCCCAGCCGGGCGTGAAGTCGATGAAGGGCATCCGGGCGACCTCGGCGAAGGTGACGCGGTCGTCCTGGGCGAAGCCACGCACCGGCGAGGCCGCGAGCACCATCTCCTCGCGCACCAGCGGCCGGGTCACCAACCCCCGCTGCTGCCGGCGGTCGAGGGCCACCACGGCCAGGTCGACCGAGCCGTCGCGCAGCGCCTCCCGGATGTCGGCCACCGGCCCCTGCCGGAGCCGGACCACCACCCGTGGGTGTTCCGCCCGCAGCCGGGCCAGCGCACGGTGCAGTCCGGCCCAGACGCCCTGCATCGTGCCGACCGTGACCTGTCCCCGCAGCTCGCCCCGCGCCACGTCGACCGCCGCCCGTGCCTGCTCCGCCGCGCGCAACGCCGCGCGGGCGGCGGGCACGAACGCCTCACCGGCCGGGGTGAGGGCGACCCGGTGCGTGGTGCGGTCGAAGAGCCGGGTCCCCATCTCCTTCTCCAGGGCGCGCACGGTACCGGACACCGCCGACTGCACCACGTGCAGCCGTCGCGCCGCCGCGGTGAACCCGCCTTCCTCGGCGACCGCGACGACGACCTCCATCTGCCGCAGATCCATAGCCACTCCCCGACGGACGAGCCGTTGCAGGCCATCTCATGATGAGATCGCCGCCCGCCCCGATCATCGCACGGCAGGATCAGCCGCGCCCCGAGGCGGCCGCGGCGACGCCGTCGCCAGTGCGCTGTCGGACAAGGCCCGGTGCGCTCGTCGGCACACTCTCCCCGCCTCGCGGGTTAGGTTGACCTGGGGCACCAGCCCCGCACCGCCGACACCGAACGGAACACGATGACTCAGCCAGCCGCAGCCCCCCAGGTCAGCCGGGAGGACGACAAGCGCCGCTACGAGATCCTGGTCGACGGGCAGCTCGCCGGCTTCACGGAATACCGCGACCGCGGCGAGCAGCGCGTCTTCTTCCACACCGAGATCGACGACGCCTTCGCCGGGCAGGGTCTCGCCTCCCTCCTCGTCCAGCAGGCGCTGACCGATGTGCGCGACAGCGGGCTCCGCGCCGTGCCGATCTGCCCCTACGTGGCGAAGTTCCTCAAGAAGCACACCGAGTTCGGCGACATCACCGACCCCGTCACCCAGGACGCCCTTCAGTGGCTCCGTACGGCGCTGCGCTGACCGGCGGGTGCAGCAGCAGGACGGAGGGCACCTGGTCCGGGCAGGCGAAGCGCAGCAGCTGGTGTCCCACCCCTGAGAGGCCCGTCAGCAGGCCCGGTGTCTCGCTGCGGGTCGGCGAACCGCACACCCAGCCGCGCTGCCCGGCCTCGTCGAGCTTCTGTCCGAGCAACCGCATCAGCACACCGGGCTCGCACCTGCCGCTCCGCTCGGCCAGCAGGACGAGTTCGAGGTTGCCGAGGTCGCCGTGGCACATGCTGTCGCTGCCCCGGCCCGTGAGCCGGTGCGGGCCGGCGCCGTCGAGCCGCAGGGCCGCCATCGCCTGGGCGGCCAGCTCCTCCTCCCGGCCGGCGGCCCCGGGCCTGCCGATCAGGTCGAGCCGGGACATGGCGATGCCCGCGGCACCGTGACACCACAGCGACCGGAAGGGTGACACGGCCTCGGCGCGGAAGTCGGGCCAGTTGCCCGCCTCGGCGTCGAAGACCCCCGTCTCGTACGCCAGCCCGCCGGCCACCGCCTCGGCGCAGCCCTCACCGGGCGCGAGAGGGTGCAGCCGGGCCAGGGCGGTCACGATGCCCGCCGTTCCATGGGCGAGGCCGGTGAGCGGCCGCGTGCTGTCGATCTGATGGTGTTCCCAGGTCAGACCGGGCCCGGTGGCGTCGGGGACGGCGCCGGTGACCAGGTGGCGGGCGGTGGCGCGGGCGAGGGCCGCCGCTCGGCCGTCGGGGTCGCCGCCGGCGTCGATCAGGGTGAGCAGGGCCAGGGCGCAGCCCGCAGAACCGGCCACGACGTCGAACGCCTTGGTGGAGCCCAGGGCCCGTTCGGCGGCGGACAGCACGGGCTCGCGCACCGCGGCCAGATGCGGTGTGCCGCCCAGCAGCCGGTCGAGGTGGGCCAGGAAGTACAGCGGCCCCATCCAGCCGCCGAACGCCCCGATGTCCGTGTCCTCGCCGCCGCGGGTCCTCGCGTTGGTGAGGGCCCGCGGCGGTGAGAGGACCCGGCGGACCACCTCGTCGGCGACGTCCGACGCCAACCGCGTGAAACGCCGGTGGCCACTGATCAGGCCCAGCCGGGCGAGGAAGAGGCCGATGCCGGACAGTCCCGAGTAGAGGTCCTGGCCGAGCGGGGCCAGGTCCCAGACCCCGTGCGCCACCGGCTCCGGCGCGACCCAGCCGACGCGCCCCTGACGGGCGATCGCGAGGCGCCGTACCCGGTCGCCGATCGCGATGGCGGCGGCGACGAGTTCCTCGGGGTCGGCGACGCGGGTGCGTGTCCCCGCCGGGCCGGGGACCGCGGCGGGCCGCTCCTCCAGCAGGCTCACATCGACGCTGCCGACGAAGGACCCGGCGATGATCCGCTCCTGGAACTCCCGGTCCTCGGGGCCCATGGCCTCGATGCGGCGGCGCACCGCGCCGAGCGCCGGCTCGGCGAAGAACCCGGGCACGGCCCGCCCGTCGTCGAGCAGCAGCTTCCGCGACCCGGGCACCGCCTCGAACAGCGGGATGTCCCCGCGCAGCACCGCGTCCATCTCGGCGCGTACGACCGCGTCGCCCGTGGCCCCCGCGTACCGTCCCGCGCACAGCCGTGCCGTGCTGCGCTCCCGTTCCAGCGCGTCCCGCAGGAAGTCCGGGTGGGTGCTCTCGGCGAGCACCTTGGCGTAGACGTAGCTGGCCCGAGGCAGGAAGCGCACCGGCGTGCCGGCGAAGCCGTCCACCAGGCCGCCGGGGGCCAGGAGTTCCGCGCGGCGGGCGCTGATCCAGTCGTAGCCGAAGCGGAAACCCGCCAGCACGTCGGGGGTGTGGTCCGCGGGGTCGGCGGGCGTGCCGTCGGGCAGCCGCGGCCGGTTCTCCCCGCCGGCGGTGGGCACGTGTTCCCACACGATGTGCACCTCGTCGGTCCCCGCGTTCTTCTCGACGGGCACCGGCACGACCGACGGCTGGTCCTTGGCTCCGTTCAGTCCGCTGTAGTCCGCGGCGGAAGCGCCCGCCGCGGCCCGGTCAAGCACCACCTTGGTGGGCAGCAGCGCGGTGGCCCGCACCGATTCGCGCAGCGCGACGAGGGCCGGCTCCTCCGGCGCCCCCTGCCCGGCGCCGGCTCCCGCGCGCTCGGGGGCGCGGGGGTGCAGCAGTGCCTCGAGGTCGACGAGCACCGGGTGTTCGCCCGCGGCGATGATGTTCTCGTGGTGGAAGTCGGTGCCGCCCAGCGCGTGCACCAGGGCCAGCAGGGCGCCGGTGCGCCAGTAGAAGCCGGCCACGTCCTGCGCCGCCGCGCAGGGCCGGGCCGTCATGCACTCCGCCCAGCCGTGGTCCGCTCGGCTCAGGGTGCGCGGGGTGCGCAGCGCGTACGGGCTGTCCTGGTTGAAGCGGTGCAGGACGCGTGCGAACTGCTCGTCCACGGCGAGCGACCGCGGTTTGTAGAACACCGACGGCGCGTCGTGGAAGTCGACGCGGCACACCGAGCTGCCCCGGCGGTGGACGTCGCCGTGGCCGAAGCGCACCGCCGCCACGCCGCCCGGACGGGCGCCGGACAGCAGGGCGTCGCGCAGCTCGCCGAGGTCGTCGCGCAGATGC
Organism: Streptomyces sp. NPDC007917; assembly: GCF_042959105.1. Classification (NCBI taxonomy): domain Bacteria; kingdom Bacillati; phylum Actinomycetota; class Actinomycetes; order Kitasatosporales; family Streptomycetaceae; genus Streptomyces; species Streptomyces sp. NPDC007917. The sequence goes on along the minus strand of NZ_JBIBKK010000003.1, from coordinate 476,512 downwards.
CGGGCGAAGCGCGTACGGCTCGCCACCCAGTGGTCGAGCAGTTCGGCCACGCACCGGGCCAGCACCGGGTACTCCGTCCACAGGCGGTGCTGGGCCCGGGGGTCGGTGAGGGAGTCGACGAACAGGCGGTAGCGCTCCTCGCCTGTCCTTCCGGAGGCGAGCCGGCCCTCGACGCGCGCCACGTTGATCTCCAGGATCATGGTGGGCTTGAGCACCATGGCCAGCCGGTCGACCGGCACGCTCGCGGACAGCGCCTCGCACAGCCCGTCCAGGTCCTGGGGATACGGCCCGAGGCGGCGCAGGGCCGTGCGCAGCCTCTCCTGCGCCTGCCGGACGAGGGGTTCGGCGACACGCAGGAGCCCCGGCAGCGGCTCCGCGCCGGGCGGGGCGGGGGCCGGGCGGGCGGAGCGCACCCGCCGCGCCCACGCCGGGCGGCCGGGCAGCCGGGCGGCGAGCGCCGCGGGGTCCTCGCCGAGCAGCCGGTGCAGCACCGGCGCCGTCACCCCGATGGGGCGGAGTCCGTCGGTGAAGCGCTCCTCGGGGCCGCGAAAGGGCGCGAGCGCCCGCCAGCCGGCGAGCCGGGCCGCCGCGTGGGCCGGGTCCGCGGGGGCGGGCGGCGCGGAGGAAGGGGTGAGGCGTTCCCGCAGGTAGCATCCCGCGGCCCAGAAGTCGGGGGCCAGGTCCGGGGCCTGATCCGGGGCCATGTCGGAGGCCGGGGCCGGGTTTTGAACCAGGTCCGGGGCCGGGGCCGGAGAGGCGGTGTGGCCGGCGGGCGGACGGCTGAGCGGCATCGGATGTCCTTTCACGGCGGGATGCGCCGGCCGGATGTGCGTCTGCCTCGTGCGCCTCCCGCGTACGCGTCCGCGAGGCAGACCGGCGCCGGCCCGTACGGGACGGGCCGGCGCCGGCCTCGGTGCGTGCGGTGACCGCCGCTACGGGCGGTCGCCGCGGGTTGGCGCGGGTGCTGTCCCGGTCAGCCGCAGCACTGGAAGAAGGGCTGCGTGGAGAGGGTCACGGCGGCCACGGAGGTGCCCTCGTCGGCGAGGTCGGCGGTCAGGTCCACCACGCCCGCCGGGTGGCCCGGGTCCACCGCGAGGCCCTCGCGGTACGTGGCGTCCTTCCAGGCGGTCACGGTGCTGTTCATAAGAGTCTCCCCTTTATGAAATCGGTGTACAGGGCGTGCGGTACCCGGCCGAATCAGCCGCGTTCCGCGGAAACACCCGGACGTTAACGCGCGCCGCTACGGAATCCCTACCTCCGTTCTCTCCGTCCGCCGCGTATCGCCGGAGAACCCTGGCCCCGCGGCGATAACGTCCCGAGCGGCCCGGTATCCGAAGTGGAACTGACCGCAATTGCCGCGATACGCGGAGTCGTGAAGCGTATCGGGAAGCCCGGCGCGAAGATGTGCGCGCAGTAACGCGTGCATGGCGTAAGCCCACTCCTGCGGCCGCGCGGCCGGCACGGGGCGCAGCAGGTTACGGTCCGTCAGCTCGTCGAGGAGGGCGGCCGCGTCCGTACCGGATCGGCCGAGGAGCAGACCGGCCGCGCCGGGCGTCAGCCGCTCCACGTCCAGCGCGGCCAGGGCCGACAGGGCGCGTCTGCTCTCCTCGGTGAGCCGGCCGCACGCCTCGTCGAAGGCGTCGGCCAGGCCGCGTCCCGGCAGGCTCAGCCGGCTCGCCGGATTCCGGGCGCCGGTGAGGGAGGCGGCGACCTGCTCCAGGGACCAGTGGGGACGGGCCGCGAGCACATTGCCGACCGCGCGGAGGGCGGCCGGCAGCCCTCCGCACACCGCGAGCACCTCATCGAGCCACCGGCCCTGCCCCTCGAACCGCCCGGGACGCAGCCCGGAGGACAGCAGCGCACGCGACTCGTCGGCCCCGAGCACATCGAGCGGCACCCGCACGGCGCCGTCGACGGCGAGATGGGACACCTGCGTCGTGACGCACACCGCGCAGCCGCCCCCGGTGGGGATGACCGCCCGCAGGTCGTCCGCCTCCGCGACGTTGTCGATGAGCACCATGACACGGCGGGTGGCGACGAGGCTCCGGTAGGCGTCCTGCCGCAGGGCCCAGGAGTCGGGCTGCTCCGCCTCCGGAACGCCCAGGCCGTGCAGCAGCCGGCCCAGGACGCCCCGCAGGCCCTCCTCGGTGCGCGGGAAGGCGGACCCGTCGATGTACAGCAGACCGTCGGGGTAGCTCTCGCGCGCCCGGTGCGCGGCGTGGACCGCCAGCGCGCTCTTGCCCACCCCGGTCATACCGCTGACGATGACGGCGCGCGCCGCGGTGCCCGGCCGCGCGGCGGAGCCTGCCGTGAGCGCGTCGAGGAGGACCCGCCGCTCGCGGGCGCGCCCGATGAAGTCGGGGATGTCCGGGGGCAGCTGGTTGGCGAAGGGGCCCGCGGGGCCGGTGCGCTCCGGCCGGGCCGCGGTGGCCGTGCGCCGGGCCCGCCCCTGCCGCTGCCGCTGGTCGCCCGTGGGCGCGACGCGGTCCATGGAGAGCAGCTGGTGATAGAGGCGCTGGAGGTCCTCGGCGGGATCGGTGCCCAGCTCGGCGGCCAGCCGCCGCTGGAGGCCGAGATAGGCGTTCAGCGCGTCGCTGCGCCGTCCGCTGCGGTCGAGGGCGAGCATCAGGTGATGGTGGAAGCGCTCGTGGGTGGGGTGGGCCGCGACGAGGTCGACCAGTTCGGGGACCAGTTCGGCGGCGTCCCGCGTCTCCAGGTCGGCCCCGATCCGGTGTTCCAGGGCGAAGAGGCGCAGCTCCTCCAGCCGGCCGGCCTCGCGGTCGAACGGCTCGCCCTCCAGGTGCTGGTACGCCGACGGGCCGCGCCATCTGCCCAGGCAGGCCCGCAGCAGGGCGGTGGCCTCGCCGTGCCGCCCGGCCGCCCGCAGCGCGATGGCCCGGCTGACCTCCTCCTCGAAGACCTGGGCGTCGATCGCCCCCGGGGACGGCGTCAGGGAATAGCCGGACGGGACCGTTTTGATGGTTTCCGCACCGAGAATGTGTCTGAGTGAGGAAATACGGCTGTGGATTTGCGCCAACGCGGTCCGCGGTGGCCTGCGCGGCCAGAGCGTGTCCACGATCTGCGGCACCGGTACGGCGCTACCGGAACGTGCGAGCAACAGCGCGAGCAGTACCTGCTGCTTCGGGCCGCCAAAGGCGACGGGCCGGCCGAGGGACAGGACTTGGAGCGGACCCAATACGCTGAAATGCAAACCAGTGCTCCTTACAGGATGAGCCCAATGACCGCCATTTTGCTGGGCTTCCCGGGAGAAGCAAAGCGATTCTGTTGGCGAATTAGCCGGATGCGCTGTGAGGAGAATTTCGACAAAAGCCGGCGGGAGGCCGCGAGACCGGACCGCGCGCACGGGAACCGGCGCCCGCCGCGCGCCTGTCCCTCCCTGTACTAGTCTTCTTCCCGCACCATCGACCACGTCTTAGGGGGAACTGTGGCCGACCAGGACACGACCGCACCGGGCGCTCGGAGCGCATCCGACACGCCGCCGGCGGGGCCCGCGGACCGCCCGGCGCCGCCCGCCCGGTCCAGGGGCGCCGCCGCCCTCGGCTGGGCCGTGACCATCGGCCTCAACGTCGTGGCTCCGATCGTCACGTACAACGCGCTCCACGACCACGGCTGGAGCGAATTCGCCGCGCTTTTGGCCAGCGGCGCCTGGCCGGTCCTCGACAGCGCCGTCCATCTGATCTGGCGCCGCCACCTGGATGAATTCGCCGTCGTCACCCTGGTGTTCCTCGTGATCACGGCCGTGGTGTCGCTGGTCGGCGCCCACTCGACGCGCGCCCTGCTGGTCAAGGACTCGGGGGTGACGGGCCTGTTCGGGCTGCTGTGCCTGGCGACGCTGCTGGCGCCGCGCCCGCTGATGTTCTACTTCGGGCGCAAGTTCGCCACCGACGGCACCGAGGCGAGCACCGCCTGGTGGAACGGCCTGTGGCAGTTCGAGGGGTTCCGCCGGACGATGATGACGATGACGGCGGTGTGGGGGGTGGCGTACCTGCTGGAGGCCGGGGGCCGGATCGCGCTGGCCTACGCGCTGCCCACCGGCACCATGGTGGTCGTCAGCCCGGTCCTGATCTACGGCGTGCTCGGTGCCCTCGCCCTGTGGACGGGCTGGTACGCCAAGCGGTCGCAGCGCGAGGGCGAGGAGCGCGCCGCGGCGGCCGAGGCGGCGGCCGCCGCGCACGCCTGACCGGCCCCGCGGTACGTGGTCCCGTCCGGTTCGCGTACAACCCGGGCCCGCAGGGGCTTGTCGTCCACCTCGACCACGAAGCTGACGAAGTACCTGCCGGACGGGTCCTTGATGATCGTCACGCTGGAGGGTTCGGAGGGCAGCACACGGGACCAGGCCACGTCGATGTCGCCGATCTTCGGCAGCCTCAGCTTCCCGCCATCGGTGATCGACCAGCGGGCGTTCGCGGTGAACCGGACCGCCTGCCGGGCGGCCTTCTTCTTCATCTTCGGCGGGCCCATCGCAGGGCCGCGCCGGGCGCCGTTCTTCGAGGCGAAGAAGTTGCCGTAGGCGGCCTCCAGGTCGCGCAGGGACTGCTGGAGCACCACGGCTGACACCTCACCGAGCCAGGCCCGCTCGGGCGTCTTCCTGGCCTCGGTGATGACCTGCTTGGACAACTCGGCCGCCGTCGGGCGCGGCAGGCGCTTGGCGTGGGCGTCGCGTCGAACCGCGCATCGCTGGGGTGACGCCTCCTCACACGCCGTTTCGCGGCAGGGCGGAGCAAGCGCTTTCTGGAGGGTGGCCGCGAGTCTGGCAGCGCCTGGCGCAAGCGTCAAGGCGCGGCGCGAACGCGGCCCAACCCGGCGCCTGGGCCGGTCGCCAAGATGCGTCAGAAGTGTTGACCCTCGACTGAAAACGTTTTAACTTCCCCTCACTCCATACCCACAGCCGAGGAGGCTCCGTGGCAGCGCTGCTACGCGAGCGCCCTGGGAAATCGACGGTGAGCCGCCCCTCCCGTCCCCCGTCAGGCGCTTCCAACAAGCGAAAAGGTTTTCAAAGACGCCGCAGCTGGACCCTGTTCCTGCTGATGGTGCCCGGGCTCGCGTACTTCCTGGTGTTCCACTACGGCGCGCTGGTGGGCAACGTCATCGCCTTCAAGGAGTACGTGCCCTTCGACGGCATCTGGGGCAGCCCCTGGACCGGCCTCGGCAACTTCCAATGGATGCTGGAAGACGGCGCTTTCTGGGACGCGGTGTTCAACACCCTCTGGATCGCGGTCCTCCAGCTGGTCTTCTACTTCCCCGTCCCGCTCGCCCTCGCGCTGCTGCTGCACAGCCTCACCTGGTCCACCGTGCGCCGCTTCGTGCAGTCGGTGGTGTATCTGCCGCACTTCATCTCGTGGGTGATCGTCGTGGCCCTGTTCCAGCAGCTCCTGGGGGACACGGGCATGCTGAACGGCTACCTCGGCGACGCCGGTCTGCACACGGTGGACATCATCGGCAACCCGGACGCCTTCAAGCCGCTGGTGGTGGCTCAGGTGATCTGGAAGGACGCCGGCTGGGGCACCATCATCTTCCTGGCCGCGCTGTCCCAGGTCGACGAGCAGCAGTACGAGGCCGCCGCGATCGACGGGGCGGGGCCCTGGCGGCGCTTCTGGCATGTCACGCTGCCCGCGATCCGCCCGGTGATCGTGCTGCTGCTCATCATGCGGCTGGGCGACATCCTCTCCGTCGGCTTCGAGCAGATGCTGCTCCAGCGCGACGCGGTGGGCCCGCAGGCCGCCGAGATCATCGACACGTTCGTCTACTACCAGGGCATCGTCGGCGGCGACTACGGGTTCGCGGCGGCCGCGGGCCTGTTCAAGGGCCTGATCGGCGCCCTGCTCGTGTACGCGGCCAACAAGGTCGCCCACCGGCTCGGGGAACAGGGGGTCTACAAGTGAGCGCCCAGGTGCGGCCCGGCTGGATGGAGAAGCCGAAGCCCGTCACCCAGGCCGCCAAGGCCGTCGCCCTCGTCGCGGTCGTGCTGCTGGTCTGTGTGCCGTTCCTCGTGATCCTGTCGACCTCGCTGGCCTCGCAGCGCGAGGTGGTGGCCAATGGCGGCTGGGTGCTGTGGCCCCAGAACCCGACCCTCAAGGCCTACCGGGACATTCTCGACGGCGGCATCGTCACCCATGCGCTCGGCGTCAGCGCGGGCGTCACCATCGTCGGCACACTGCTCAGCCTCGTCTGCACGGTCACCCTCGCCTACGCCCTGTCCCGGCCCGGCGTGTTCGGCGGCAGACCCGTGCTCCTGCTCGTCCTGTTCACCTTCCTCTTCCCGCCCGGCATGATCCCGAACTTCCTGCTGGTGAAGGAGCTCGGGCTGCTCGACTCCTATGCCTCGCTGATCCTCCCCGTGCTGATCAGCGTGTTCAACCTCGTCGTCCTGCGCGGTTTCTTCCAGGCCATCCCCGAGGAGCTGTACGAGGCGGCCCGCCTGGACGGCGCCGGGGACCTGCGCGTCCTGTGGTCGGTCGTACTGCCCCTGTCGAAGGCCGCGCTGGCCGTGGTCGGCCTGTTCTACGCCGTGGCCTACTGGAACTCCTGGTTCTACGCCTCGCTCTATCTGGAAAGCGACCACTGGCCGCTCCAGCAGGTGCTGCGCACCTATGTCGTGACCGGCGCCGGGCTCACCGACACCACCACCGGCGAGGGCACGGTGAACGCACCGCAGACGATCCAGATGGCGATTCTGGTGATCGCCACCGTGCCGATCCTGCTCGTCTATCCCTTCCTCCAGAAGTACTTCACCAAGGGCGTGCTCACCGGCGCCATCAAGAGCTGAAACCAGCGAGAGCTGAGAGACAGCGAGAGCTGAGAGACAGCGAGAGCTGAGAGCGAGCGCGGGCCCGGAAGCCGGCGCGAGCCGAGAACCACCAGCAAGAGCCGCACCCAGAAAGGTCACTCGCCCATGCCCAGCATGTCCCGACGCACTCTGCTGCGTTCCATGGCCACCGGTGGCGCCGCGGTCTGCGTCCCCGGTCTGCTGACCGCGTGCTCCACCGGTTCGGACGACGGCGATGTCACCAACGCGGGCAAGAAGCTCGCCGCGTGGCCCGCCTACCGGCCGGCCCCTGGCGCCAAGCCGGACCTCGCCCCCACCGAGACCGGGGTCCAGGCCGGCTACACCTCCTACCCCTCCGACCTGGCCACCTCGGTCGCGCGCACACCGGGCGACGGCTCCACGGTCAAGGTCATGTCCATCACCTTCGGCACACCGCCGAAGGGACGCGGGCAGAACCAGTACTGGCGCGCCGTCGAGAAGGCCCTCGGCGTCAAGATCGAGTACACCATCATCTCGCAGGCCGACTACCAGAAGAAGATGGCCACGGTGATGGCCGGCGACCCCGACTCGCTGCCGGACATCATCAACGTCTTCTCCGGGTTCGTGCTGCCCCGCGAGGCACAGTTCGTCCAGCGCAGGGCCGAGGACCTGACGCCCTTCCTGTCGGGCGAGGCCATCAGGAAGTACCCCAACCTGGCGGGCATCCCCACCCACGCCTGGCGCGACATGGGCCGCATCGGGGGCCGTCTCTACGGCATCCCCCTCGAACGCCCGCTGCCCGGCTCCACGCTGTGGGTCAACCAGGGCATGTTCAGCGACGCCGGCATGAAAGAGGGCTGGACCTCCCAGGACTTCGCCGCCGTCGCCAAGAAGGCCACCCACGGCAAGACGTACGCGCTGGGCGCCGCCACCGGTTCACTGTTCGGCAACGGGGTGCACTCCGCGGCCCACAACGCCCCGCAGGGCTGGGCCGTCGACAAGAAGGGCACCTTCCACCCGAACTACACCGACGAGCGCTACAAGGCGGCGATCGCCTTCCAGGCACAGCTGCGCAAGAACGGCTCCTACCACCCCGACGCCACCTCGCTGTCGTCGGTCGACCTGTCCACGCTGTTCCTCAACGGCACCGTCGGCTCCCAGCAGAACGGCTTCGGCGCCTACCAGACCCTCTACCCCGACTCCAAGGGCCTGCTCACCCCCGCCCCCGCCACCCCGTACAGCGTGGACGGCACCCCCGGCGGTGTCGTCGCCGCCCGCCGCTCCTTCGGCTACACCATCGTGAAGAAGGCCAAGAAGGAACGCGTCGAACTGCTGCTGCGCCTTCTCGACTACCTGGCCGCCCCGTTCGGCACCAAGGAGTGGGAGCTGGTCCACTACGGCGTGGAGGGCGTGCACTTCACCCGCGACAAGGACGGCGCACCGAAGACCACCAAGCTCGGGCAGGTGGAGAACGTCAGCAACCTCCCCTTCAGGTATCTGGCCGAGGGGCCCCAGGTGCTCTTCGTGCCGGGCAGGCCGGAGGCCGTACGCGCCCTGCACGCCTGGCAGCAGAAGGTGGTCCCGGTCGCCATCCGCAACGCGTCCTACGGGCTGCAGTCCCGCACCGACACCGCCCAGGGCGCCACGCTCAGGGCCCTGATGGACGACACGATCACGGGGGTCATCGCCGGACGGATCTCGATGTCCGCATACGACGACGCCGTCAAGAGGTGGCGCTCCCGCGGTGGCGACAGGATCGCCGAGGAGTACGCGAAGGAACACGCCGCCAACAGCTGAGCAGGCGGCGACAACCAGACGGCAAGAGGGGTACGAGGAGAAGAGGAAACGGCATGGCGGCAACGGGGCGGGGGCGGGTCACGATCCGCGACGTGGCGGAGCGGGCCGGCGTGTCCGCGGCCACCGTCTCCCGTGTGCTCAGCGGAAAGTACCCGGTGCCGCCGGCCACCCGCACCCGGGTGCTCCGTGCCGCGCGGACCCTGGACTACGTCGCCAACGCCCACGCCCGGGCCCTGGTCGGCGGCGGCCGCAAGATGGTCGCCGTCGTCCTGCGCCAGGTCACCAACCCGTTCTACGCGCAGGTCGCCGAGGGCGTCGAAGCGGAGGCGACGGCCCACGGCCGGCTGTGTCTGGTCGGCAGCACCGGCGGCGATCCGCAGCGGGAGATGGAGTTCGTACAGCTGATGCGGGAGGAGGGCGCCGGCGTGGTCATCCTGGCGGGCGGCGTCGTCGAGGACGACGCCTACCGGGAACGGGTGGCCCACTACGCCCACGCCCTGGACGCCGCCGGCTCCCGGCTGGTGCTGTGCGGCCGTCCCTCGCCCGACCCCGGGCTGCCCGCGCTGGTCGTCGTCTTCGACAACGAGGCGGGCGCCAAGGCCATCACCAGCCACCTGGTCTCGGCGGGACACCGGCGGATCGTGTTCCTGGGCGGACTGCCCGGCAACACGGCCCTGGACGCCCGCGTCGCCGGCTACCGGGCCGCGCTCGCCCAACACGGCCTGCCGGCCGCGTCCGCGCACATCGTCGACTGCGGCCTGGGCCGCGGTGCCGGACATCGCGCCATGGCCGAACTCCTGGCGGAGCCAAGGGATTTCACCGCGGTCTTCGCCGGGGACGACATGGTCGCCGCGGGCGCCCTGCGCGCCATCTTCGACGCGGGCCTGCGCGTCCCCGACGACATCTCCCTCGTCGGCTACAACGACATCCCGCTCGCCCAGGACTTCAACCCCCCGCTCACCACCGTCCGTACGCCCGCCGAGGAGTTGGGGCGGGCCGCGGTACGCCTGGCCCTGCGCGATGCCGAAGGGACCGCCGAGACCCGGCATGTGCTCGGCACCCACATCGTCGTACGCGACAGCGTGGGCCGGCCCCGTCCGCACGCGCACAGTGACACACACGGAGGAACCGACCCGGCATGACCGCGCCGCATCTCCCGGTCGACACCGACCCCCTGCCGCCCCCCGACCCCCGGCGATCGCCTTACACGGGCTACACCCGGGCCCACTGGGAGGCCACCGCCGACCGCCTGCTGACCTCGCTCGTCCCGTACGCCTCCCCCGGGCTGGCCCAGTACCGGCTCCCCGGCCCGGCCAGTCACTCCGGAGCGTGGTCGGACGGTCTCGAGGGCTACGCCCGCTCCTTCCTGCTCGCCGCCTTCCGCATCGCCGGCGCCGGCGGAACCGACACCCCCGGCAGCACCGTGGTCCGGGCGCTGATCGAGCGCTATGCCACCGGCCTCGCCGCCGGCACCGACCCCCGCCACCCGGAGCGGTGGCCGCCCATCACCGACCGCGGCCAGCCCATGGTGGAGGCCGCGTCCATCGCCATCGCCCTGCACGAGACGCGCCCGTGGCTGTGGGACCGGCTGCCCGACCCGGTACGCCGGCGGGCCGCCGCATGGCTCGGCGGTTTCGTGGGGGCCACCGCCAACGACTCCAACTGGCGTCTCTTCCAGGTCATCACCGAGGAGTTCCTCGCCTCCGTCGACGCGCCCCACAGCCGCGCCGAGATCGACGCGGGCCTGGCGCGCCTGGACGACTGGTACCGGGGCGGCGGCTGGTACACGGACGGCGACGGGCGGAAGTTCGACTACTACAACGCCTGGGCCCTGCATCTGTACCCCGTCCTGTGGGCGCGCATCGCCGGGCCCCGCGCCGACGCCGCCCTGATCGCCGAACACCGGTCCCGGCTGCACACCTTCCTGGACACCCACCAGTACTTCTTCGGCTCCGACGGCGCCCCCGTCCACCAGGGCCGCTCCCTCACCTACCGCTACGCCACCACCGCGCCCCTGTGGGCGGGCGCCCTCACCGACGCCACCCCGCTGCCTCCCGGCCGCACCCGACGCCTGGCCTCGGGCGCCCTGAAACACTTCGCCGACCACGGCGTACCCGATGCGGACGGGCTGCTGAGCCTGGGCTGGTACCGCCCCTTCCGCCCGGCCACCCAGCCCTACTCGGGGCCCGCCTCCCCCTACTGGGCGAGCAAGGCCTTCCTCGGCCTGCTGCTCCCCGCCGACCACCCGGTGTGGACGGCGACCGAGGAACCCGGCCCGGTGGAGAGCGCAGACCATTGCCTGGCCCTGCCCGCCCCGGGCTGGCTGCTGCACTCCACCGCGGCCGACGGGATCGTACGCCTGGTCAACCACGGCAGTGACCGGCTGCCGCCCCCGCCCGCCGCCCCGCAGGACAGCCCGCACTACACCCGGCTCGCCTACTCCACCGCCACCGCGCCGGAAACCCCGCCCGGCGACGAACCGCCGGGCCCCGACAACCACATCGCGCTGCTGACCCCCGCGGGCCCCTCCCGCCGGGGCCGTATCCACCCGCTGTACGCCGAAGGCCGCCGCGCCGCCTCATGGCACACCCCGCTCGGCCCGGACGGCGAGGAGCGCTCGGGCCCGGTTCCGCGCATCGCCACGGCCGGTCTCGTGCACGGCCCCTGGGAGGTGCGGGTGCACCATGTCCAGGCCCCGCCCGGCACCTCCGTACGCGAAGGCGGCTGGGCCGTGGCCTGCGACACCGCCCCGCCCACCGCGGACACCGGCCCCGGCTGGGCGCTGGCCCGCCGCCGCGACGGGCTGACCAGCGCGCTCGTGGGCCTGCTGGGCTGGGAGAGCCAGGACGGGCCGGCCAGTGGAACGGTGGCGCGGGCGCGGGACCACAACGCCTACGGCCACCACTCGGCGACCCCCCTGCTCACCCTGGACCGGCACCCCGGCGGCGCCCGGTTGCTGGTGACCCTGGTCCTGCTCACGGCCGACCCGGCGGTGCACCGCGACGTCCACGCCCTGCGCGCGGGCGCCCGCGCCGCTGTGACACCGGACGGATCCGTGGAGGTCCGCTTCCCGGACGGGGTGGTCGAGCGGGTGCGCACGGACACCCTCACGACAGCGGACACCCTTACGACAGCGGACACCCGCACGGCGTCCGAGGGGCCTTAGCCGGTGGCGCAGGCGCTGCCGCTGAGGGTGAAGGCGGTCGGCGCGGAGTTGGTGCCGCCCCGGTTGGCGGTGAAGCCGAGGGTGACCGAGCCGCCGGCGGGGATGGTGGAGGTGTAGGCGGCGGGGGCGACGGTCACCGCGGCGCCCGTCTGCTGGGGTGTGCCGCCCCACATGTTGGTGATGGTCTGGCCGTTGGCGAAGGAGAATCCCAGGCTCCAGCCGTTGATGGCGGCGGAGCCGGTGTTGCGGATGGAGATCTCGCCCTGGAAGCCGCTGCCCCAGTCGCCCACGACGCGGTAGCCGACCGAGCACCCGGCCCCGGAGCCGCCGCCCGCCTCGGTGGTGACGCCGACCGTCGCCGAGCGGGCCGAGCGGTTGCCTGCCGCGTCCCGGGCGTAGACGGCGAAGGTGTAGGAGGTGGCGGCGGTCAGGCCGGTGATGGTCGCGCTGGTGCCGGTCGAGGTGGCGACCCTCGTCTCGGTGCCGCCGCTGACGCGGACGACGTCATAGGCGGCGACGCCGACGTTGTCGGTGGCGGCGGGCCAGGTGAGCGTGGCGGAGGTGGCCGTCACGGCCGAGGCGGTGGGCGTGCCGGGGGTGGTCGGGGCCTGGGTGTCGCCGCCGGAGCCGCCGCCGTAGACGGTGGCCTCGCGGGAGGTCTGGGCGATGCCGTTGGCGCCGTTGAAGACGCGCTTGCCCCAGTCGGTGAGCTTGTTGGGGTCGAAGTCGGTGGTCATGTCCAGGATGGGATCGGTGTTGCCGCTCCAGGACCAGGCCAGATAGCCGAGTTTGAGCTGCTGGGCGGCGGCCATCATGGTGTTCTCGTCGGGGTCGCCGTACTGGTCGGGGGGCCCGCCGAACTCACCGATGAGGATGGGCAGACGGGCGCCTACGAAGGCGTTCAGATAGTCGGTGATCTCCTGTGCCGTGTCGTAGACGCTGTACATGTGGATCGAGAAGATCAGGTTGCCGGTGGTGTCCGCCTTGTAGACGGTCTGCGCGTTGTCACGCATGACGTTCTGCCAGTCCTGGCCCCAGTTGGGGGCGTCCACCATGATGGTGTGCTGGAACCCCGCGCTCCGCAGCTTCTTGACGGCGGCGACCGTGGGGTCGGTCCAGCCGGCGGGGTTGGTGTTGCCCCAGGGCTCGTTGCCGATGTTGATGATGATGTAGTTCTCTTCGCCGGTGAGCACGCTCTTCAGGCCGATCCAGTAGTCGGCCGCCTGGTCGAGCGAGGCGGCCGCGGACTCCTCGCCGTAGCCGGTGGTGTCGTGCACCTCCAGGACGCAGATGAGCCGGTTGGCCTTGCACTGGGCGACGATGGAGGCCACGTCCTCGGGGCTGTTCCTGGTCCAGCGGTGGCCGTTGGAGAGGACGACGCGGACGGTGTTGGCGCCCAGGGCCTTGATGCCGGCCAGGGACTGGGTCTCGCCCGGGTACCAGGTGTGGGCGTGGTTGACGCCGCGCATGACGAAGTCGTTGCCGTTGCCCTCCAGCAGGCGGCCGCCGCTGATGTGGAGGCCGGTGGCGAGCGGGGCGCGTGTCCCGGCTGCCTGGGGGGCGGCTTGGGCGGTCGGGCCGAGGCCCACGATCCCGAGGAGGCCGGCCAGTAGGGCCAGCAGAATGGCCGGCGGTCTCGTTCGTCTCATCGCGACTCCAAGGAGTGAGCACATGACGGCTGACGCGGGCGAGGAACTGGGAGCGCTCCCATCAATGCATCGCTCCCCAGGCACGTCAAGGTCTCCGGCGGGAGCCGGCCCGCCCTGGGACCTCATCTGCCGTGCCGCACAGGGATATTGGGTCCTGCCGAGGACGCGAGGGGCCTTTTGCGATGAACCGCCACATACAGCCCCGGTTTGGTGTTCCGGGGCGAACCTGGGGAGTCCGCCACCGGAGAGGCGGGTCTGCTGTGATAATCCTTCTCACAGTCGACGGTGAGCAGGGGAGCGGGCTGTGGTGCGGGAGCCGTGGAGGCCCGGAGTATGAACCTGGCGCAGCTGCATTACACCTCGGCTCCGCCGGGGCCCGAAGGACCCGGGGTGCGGTTCACCGCGGTCAGCCCCGCGGTGCCACCGTCGCTGCTCGGGGAGGTCGAGGGGTTGTTGGCCGGACATGTGCCGCCACCTGACGCGCCGCCGCGTGGCTCCGGCTCCGAACGCGCCTCGTGCCCCGAGGCGTTCAGCTACAGCCGGCTCTCCGACGGCAGCGGATTGCTGGCCCGTACGGTCTTCGCGGGGGCCGACGCCGGCGGGCGCTGGGGCACCTTCCACGGCCATGCCGTGTTCCTGCCCGTCGGTGCGTCGCTGCCGGATGGCGCGCTGCCCATCAGCGCCTGGGGTTCCCCGCGGTGGGCCGCTCGCGCGCCTGAGGGCGGGGTGCCGGAGCCGCTGGAGTCCCTGACCACTTCGGGGCGCTTGAGCCGGGACGGTCTGGTCGCTTTCGCGGGCTCCCGGGCGCCGTGGCTCGCGCGTTTCTTCGCCGATCTGCGCGGGCTGAGCGAGGACGGGTCCGCGCCACGGATCGTTCTGATCGAGCAGGACAGCGCTGATGTGGCCCGGTGGATCGCCCTGGCGTCCAGCGCGTTGCCGCGTGACCTCGCCCACTGGCTGACGTTCACCACCTGTGCGCCGCGGCCGGAGCTCTCCCGGCAGCAGATCATCGGCGTACGGCCACAGGACGGCCGGGAGCTGACCGATCACGGCCACCGCTACCGGGTGTACGACGTGGCCGGCCGGAGGACCGGGGAGCCGGTGTCCGACGCCTGGGCCAAGGTGGCGGCGGGCGTCTGGCTGGGCGGTGCCCCCGAGTTGTTCAAGGAGGCCGACGCGCTCCCGGGAGGCCCCTTCGCCCCTGGCGCGCTCGCCGTGGTCGCGCTGTGCGCGGGGCTCGACCTCGGCACCACCGGCCGTGCCGAGGCGGCGGACTGGGTACGCCACCACCCGGAGGCCTTGGGCGATGAGCGGCTGCACCGGCTGCTGACGGCGCTGTGCGTGCCGGCCGTGGACCGCTCCGATGCCGAGAAGGCGGCCCTGACGGGGCTGTTCACCTGCCTGGACGGCAGGGTGGCGACCTCGGTCAGCACACCGCTCGCCGCGCTGGTGCTGACCGAAGCCGTCCGTGCGCCGGCAGCGGGCCCGGGGCTCGAGGCCCTGCGGCCCGACGCGCTCACCGAGGAGGTCCGGCAGCGCCTCGCGGGCGAACTCGCGGCCGATCTGCGCGCCGGCGTCTCGGACGCCGAACAGGGCGCCACCCGCCCCTTGGAGCTGCTGCGCATCGCCGATCTGCTCGGCGTGGACTGCTCGGATCTGCTGCCGGGGGTGGCACACGAGCTGGCCCGGGCGCTGCTGGCCGACCCGGAGTCGGCCCACACCCGCGCGGTGGACCTGGCGCTTGAGGAGCACTTCGCGCTGCGGACCGCGCTGCTCGGCAGGCTCGACACCCTGGCCGCGGGCGATCCGCCCGCGGCGGCCCGGCTGCTGGCCCGCGTCCCGCTGCGGTTCGCGGAGAGCCAGGCCCTGCCCCATCTGCGCATGTGTGCCGAGGCGCCGCGGGTGGCGACGGGCGGAGGGGACCGCGCCACCGCGCTGAACGCCGTGTTGCGCTCCGGCGGCGTCTCGGTGTTCGCCGAGCCGCTTGTCCTGCGCACCGCGGTCCGGCTGGTGTGGGAGGGCGGCACACCGACCGCCCGAGAGGCCCGGCTGATGCTCGGCGAGATCGGATCGGACGCCCACCGCACGGCCGGCACCTCCGCCGGCCTGCTCAGGGCCGCGCTCGAAGGGCCCGCTGACGATGCCGACGTCCCGGATCTCGCCCATGACCTCCTGCGCTGTTTCGCCGAGGATCTGACGGCGCGTGACCGTGCGTCGCTGCTGCTCCTGGAGTTCGCACGCGATCTGCGGAGCCGTCGCGCCGAGCCCGGCTGGACCGAGCGGGCGCTGTCCCTCCGGGCCACGGCGGAGCCGGTGGAACCCACGGTTCTCGAGCATGCCTTCGGGGCGCTCGCGGACCGTGTGCTGTCCGAGGACGCCCCGGACGGGGAGCTGTACGCGCTGATCCACAGCGGGGACCCGGGCCTCGTCGCCGCCTACGGCCGGGCCGCGCGGTCCGAGTGGGTGCGTGACCGGCTCCACGCCGATCCGTCGTATGTGGCCGAGTGCTTCATCGCGTGGAGCTCGCATCCCCAGGCGGGTGACGCCTGGCAGGAGACGCGGGCCGCGCTGCTGGACACGGTGCTCCGTCCGGTGGTGCGGGCGCTGCCCGACGCGCATATCGCCTCGGTGGAGAGCTGTCTGGAGCGTACGAGCGTCCGGTGGGCCGAGGAGTTCCGGGCGTGGAACCGCCCCGGCGCGTTCGGCCGGCTCGGCCGGCGCCTGGCCGGCCGGCGGCGGAAGGGCGCCTCGGAAGGACAGGGAATTTAGACCGGTTTTAGGCCCCCGCGTCACCCTGCTGCCGCAGGTCCTCTTCGCGCGCTCCGCCGATCTCGGGACTCTGCCGAGCCGATATCCGAGCAAGGGGACAGGGCGTTGGAGCTATCACGCAGATCACTCATCCAGCAGAGCGGCAGGGCGGCCGCCGGGGCCGGTGCGCTGTGGCTGGGCGGGCCCTTGGCCGGCCTCGCCACCGAGGCGTCCGCGGCACCGGGCAAGGCGGCGGAGGGCGACACCCGCCAGATCACCGTCAGCCAGGCCACCAACGCGTCCGCCGCCCTCTCCCCCGACGGCCGCACCGTCGTCATGGACCTGCTCAACCTGCTGTGGGCGTTCCCCGCGCAGGGCGGCGAGGCCACCCGGCTGACGGAGATCGGCCAGGAGGCGAGCGAGCCCGACTTCTCGCCCGACGGCCGCCACCTGGTCTACCAGTCCTACACCGACGGCAACTTCCACCTCTGGCTCGCCGGGGCGGACGGCACCGGGGCGCGGCGGCTCACCGAGGGTGATGTCGACCACCACGAGCCCCGCTTCTCGCCGGACGGCGGCCGGATCGCCTACGCGGCCGAGACGGACGGGCACTACGCCATCCACGTCCTCGACCTCGGCACCGGTGAGAGCAGGCGCTGGACCTCCGGCACGGACGCCACGGTCCAGGAGGCGCAGCCCTTCTGGCACCCCGACGGAAACGCCATCGTCTTCACCAGCGGCAAGGGCGACGCCCCGCAGTCCGTGGTCCGGGTCGACGCCGACGGCAGGCGCACCACGCTCGTCACCGTCACCGAGGGGCGGGTGGCGGGGCCGTCCCTGTCCCCCGACGGCACCAAGCTGGCGTATGTCCATCTCACCTCCTCGGCCGCCGGTCTCGTCGTCGACGGGAAGACCGTCTCCGGCGACGGCGAGGAGGTCTTCCCGTTCGCCGCGCGCTGGATCTCCGGCAACGAGGTGTTCTACACCGGCGACGGAAAGATCCGGCGGAGGTCGCTCTCCGGCGCCTCGGTCAAGGACGTCCCCTTCACCGTCCGTCTCACCGTCCCGAGGGTCCCCGAGCGGCCCGCCCCACGGGACTTCGACTCCACCGCGCCACGCGAGGTCAAGGGCATCGTCGGCCCGAGTCTGTCGCCCGACGGCAGGCAGGTCGCCTTCGCCGCGCTCGGCGACATCTGGGTCGGCCGCATCGGTTCCGCGCCCAAGGCCGTGGTGTCCGACGGCCACATCAACAGCGACCCCGCCTGGCACCCCGACGGGTCCTGTCTGGTCTACGTCAGCGACCGGGCCGACGGCGCGGCCGATCTGTGGATCCACGACCTCGCCAGCGGTGAGAACCGGAGGCTGACGGACCTTCAGGCCCAGCTGTCCGGGCCGGTTTTCGCCCCTGACGGCAGGACCGTCGCATTCTCCTGGTGGTCCGCCGTCGTGCAGACCATCGACGTCGCCTCCAAAGCCGTGCGCACCCTCACCGTCGGGGCCGCCAGACCCACCTTCTCCGCCGACGGCACCAAGGTCTCGTACGCCGCGCTGGTGCCCGCCACGCCCCGCTACCGCGAGGGCTCCAACCGTGTCCTGACCTTCGACCTCGCCAGTGGTGAAGTCCACTACGCCGATCCGTTGCCCGGGAAGTCCCTCGCCAACCGCACCGACGCCGGGCCCGTCCACTCGCCCGACGGCAGGTACACCGCGTACATCGTCGACGGCACCGTGCACCTCAGCGATCTCGACTCCGCCTCGCGGCCGACCGGGACCGCCCGCGAGCTGAACGGCGAGACCGCGGACTGCCCCAGCTGGAGCGCCGACGGGCGTTCCCTGCTCTACGTCTCCGACGGCCGGCTGCGCCTCGCCGATGTGCGCACGGGCCGCGCCACCACCGTCCCGACCGGGCTGACCTGGCGCCAGGCCAAGCAGTCCGGCCGCACGGTGGTGCAGGTGGGGGCGGTCTGGGACGGCACCGGCGAGACCCTGCGGCGCGATGTGGACATCGTCATCAAGGACAACCGCATCGAGCGGGTCGTGGCGCGCGGCGCCGTCGACGGCGACCGCACGATCGACGCCCGCGGGCTGACCGCGATGCCCGGCCTGATCGCCCTCCATGAACACGCGCCCTGGCCACGGGCCGAGACCCTGAAGCTGTGGCTGGCCTTCGGCGTCACCACGCTGCGCTCCCCCGGCGGCGCGCACTACACATCGGTCGAGACCAAGGAGGCCATCGACTCCGGACGCCGCGCCGGGCCACGTGTCTTCGCGGCCGGTGACGCGCTCGAGGGCAACCGCACCTACTACGGCGTCGGCCGCCCCGTGGCGAGCGAGGAGGAGGTGGAGCGGGAGGTGGCCAAGGCCGAGGCACTGGGCCACGACCTGCTCAAGACCTATGTGCGGCTGCCGTACGCGCTGCAGCGCCGCGCCGTACGGGCGATCCACCGCCTCGGCCTGCCCGCCACCTCCCACTACCTGTTCGGCCCGCTGTGCTTCGGCGCCGACGGCGTCGAACACATCGGCGGCACCAGCCGCTACGGCCGCCGCCAGAAGGAGACCCACCTCGGCCACACCTATCAGGACGTCACCGAGCCGCTGATCGCCTCCGGGATGGTCTTCACCCCGACGCTGGGGCTGTCCGGCGCGGGCCTGGCCGCCACCCGGGCCGCGCTGTACCGGTACGCCCAGTGGGCGGTCGGCGACCGGCGGCTGATGTCGCTGATGAGCGCGGCGGAGTACGAGGACTTCCGCAAGGGCGTGGCCGACGCGCAGCAGAACGAGCCGACCGACGAGCTGGCCTTCACCGCCCGGCACGGGGCGACACTGCGCGGGCTGCTGGAGCGGGGGGCGCAGGTGGGCGTCGGCACCGACAGCCCGCTGGTGCCCCCGGCCGTCTACTACCACCTGAACGTGCAGACGATGGTGCGCTACGGCGCCAGCCCGTACCAGGCGCTGCGCTCGGCCACCGTGACGGGCGCACGGGCGCTGGGCATGAGCGCCCACCTGGGCACGGTCGAGCCGGGGAAGCTGGCCGACCTGGTGCTGGTGGAGGGCGACCCGCTGAGCGACATCACGGCGGCCGCGGCCGTGCGGCAGGTGGTGGTCGGTGGCGTGGTGCACACGGTGGACGACCTGGTGGCCGAGGGATCGGGGGCGGCCCGCAGCGCCTCCGCCGTGCGGAAGGCCACGGCGAAGCCCACGGCGGGGGCCACGGCGCGGAAGCGCTATTGGTGGCTCCGGGACGAGCGCGCGCTCGGCCCCTGCTGCTGAGCCGCCTCCTCCCCGGCGGCGGCGAGTTCCGGGCCTTTGGGCTGCGGCTGTCCGGGGTCCTGCTGGAGCATGGCCAGGGTCAGGACGTCGCCGCCGATGCCCCAGCCGCCGTCGGGGACCTCCTCGACCAGGACCAGGGTGGTGGCTCGGGCTCGTTCCCCGTAGATCTCGGCGTACAGCTCGGTGGCGCGGGTGACGATCATCGCCTTCTGCTTCTCGTCGAGGGATCCGGCGGGGACCTTGAAGTTCGCGAACGGCACGGTGGCTCTCTTTCTGGTGATGGCGTCGGTGACGTGAGTGGCGTACGGGGGTGTGGCGGTCGTGCGGGGCCAGGCGGCCGTCAGATGATGCCGCCATTGGCGCGGATGGTCTGACCGTTGATCCAGTGGCCGGCCGGTGAGGCGAGGAAGGCGACGACGCCGGCGATGTCGGCGGCGGTGCCGAGGCGTTCCAGCGGGGGCTGGGCGGCCAGCCGGGCGACGGTCTCCTCGTCCTTGCCCTCGAAGAACAGGTCGGTGGCGGTGGGGCCGGGGGCGACGGTGTTGACCGTGACGTCCCGGCCGCGCAGTTCGCGCGCGAGGACCATGGTCAGGGCCTCGACGGCGCCCTTGCTGGCGCTGTAGGCGCCGTAGCCGGGGAAGGCCAGGCCCACCACGGAGCTGGAGAAGGTGATGATCGCCCCGCCGCGGCGGATCCTCCGGGCGGACTGCTGGGCGACGACGAAGGTGCCGCGGATGTTGGTGCGGTACACCGCGTCCAGCTCCGTGAGGTCCAGGTCGGCGACCGGGGCCACATGCCCCCGGCCGGCCGCGTGGACGACGACGTCGATGCCGCCGTACTCGGCCTCCGCGGTGTCGAAGACCGCGGCCACCTGCTGCTCGTCGGCGACGTCGGCCCGCACGGCGACCGCCCTGCCACCGGTGGCGGTGATCTCCTTGACGGCGGCCTCGGCCCGGTCGCGGTTGCCCGCGTACCCGACCACGACGGCGTATCCCTCGGCGGCCAGCCGGGTCACTGTTTCGCGGCCGATGCCACGGGAGCCGCCGGTGACGACGGCGACGCGGCTCTTCGCGGTTTCCTGGGTGGACATGGGGACTCCTGCGTGTTGATGCCTGATGAAGGACGGAACACTGGGTGAACCGTGGCGCCGGTGCCGGAGTGCCGGTGCCGGCGAGCCCGGTGCCCTGTCCGTGTCTCCACCGTGGCCCGGGGCTCCCGGGCCTGCCAGGGCTGTCCCGACCCTGGGGTTCCCAACCCCTGGCTCAGCCCGCCGGTACGCGCGACGATGGGGGGCGTGAACCATGCCGAGCTCGCCGCGTTCCTCAAATCCCGGCGCGACCGGATCCGCCCGTCCGACGTCGGACTGCCCGGCGGGCCCCGGCGCCGGGTGCCGGGTCTGCGGCGCGAGGAGGTCGCCCAGCTGGCCGGGCTGTCCGCGGACTACTACACCGAGCTGGAGCGCGGGCGGGGCGCGCAGCCGTCGGCCCAGGTGCTGGCCGCCCTCGCCCGGGCGCTGCGGCTGGACGGCGACGAACGCGACCATCTGTTCCACCTCGCCGACCGTCCGGTCCCTCCCGCGACCCACGGCGCGAACGCGCACGTCCAGCCCGGTCTGCTCGGTCTGCTCGACCGGCTCACCACCACCCCGGCCCAGGTGATCACCGACCTGCACCAGATCCTCGTCCAGAACCCCCTGGCCGCCGCGCTCGTCGGCCGGCCCCCGGCCGTACGCGGCCCCGCGGCAAGCCTCGTCTACCGCTGGTTCACCGATCCCAGGGCCCGGACGATCTACCCGTTCGAGGACCACCCCCACCACTCCCGGGTCTTCGTCGCCGACCTCCAGGCGGTCGCCGCCCGGCGCGCCAGCGACCCCGAAGTGGCCCGGATGGTGGCCGCGCTGCGCCGGCGCAGCGAGGAGTTCGCCACCCTCTGGGACACTCACGACGTCGCCCTCCGGCGGGCCGACCACAAACGCATCGTCCATCCCGCGCTGGGCGTGATCGAGCTGGACTGCCACAGCCTGTTCAGCGAGGACGGACGGCAACGCCTGCTGTGGTTCAGCGCCCCGCCGGGCACCGAGGGCGCCGCCCAGCTGGAACTGCTCTCCGTCATCGGCACGCAGGACATGACGACCATGACGAGCGGCACGGACGGAGCCGAACAGCCGAAGTCCTGATCCAGTGGCTAACCCGCCGCCAGTGCACGGCGGAAGGTGCCCGGAGTCAGGCCGTAGGCGCGGTGGAACCAGCGGGTGAAGTGGGCCTGGTCGGCGAAGCCGGTGGCGGCTGCCGCGGCGGCGGGGCCGATCCCGGTGGTCATCAGGTCGCGGGCGCGGCGCAGGCGGAGCTGGCGCTGGTAGGCGCTGGGGGCCAGGCCCACTTCGGCGTGGAAGGCGCGGTAGAGGGTGTAGCGGCTGCAGCCGATCGTCTGGGCCAGGGCGTCGGTGGTCAGTGGCGCGAGGGACGGTTCGAGGCAGGACTCGCGGAGGAGGGCGAGGGCCCGGCGGGCGATCTGCCGCTGGGCGGCCGCCGATTCCGTGCGGAGGCGGGGGGCGCGGGTGGCGCCGCGGCGTGCCATCGCGAGCACGGCCGCGGTCAGGCATTCGTCCCGTACGCCGGGTTCCGCGGGGCCGCTGAGCACGGCGTGGAGGCGGGCGAGCGCGCCGGTGAGCGCGGGGTCGTGGAGGACGGGCTGTCCGAACAGCGGCATGGCCCCGGCGCCCTTGCCGGCGGCGTCGGCGAGGACGTCGCGCACCAGCGCGGGGCCGATGTGCACGATGCGGTACTGGTAGCCCAGTTCCGCGGCGGCCCGGCCGTCGTGCACGTCGTCGGGGTTGAAGGCCATCACCATCCCGGCGCCGCTGGTGTGGGCCGCGCCGCGGCAGTGGAAACGCTGGGCGCCGACGTCGGTGATGCCGAAGGAGTACGTGTCGTGGCTGTGCGGCGCGTACACGTGGTCGAAGAAGTGGGCGTGCATCGCCTCCAGCGGATGCGAGCCGTCCCGCCAGTACCGCACCCAGCTCGGTCCCGTTCCCATGGCCTCATTGTGCTGCACATGGTGTGCGCACAGGCGTTCAAGACGGGCGCGCGGTGGCCGGCCAGGGTGGGGGCATGGCATCGAAACAGGGCTTGAGCGGCCCTTATGCACTCCTCTTCGTCACCATGGTCTTGTGGGGCAGCGCCTTCTCCAGCTCCAAGTCGATGGTGGGCCATATGCCGCACACCGTGGCCGCGCTGCTGCGTTTCGGCGGTGGCGCCCTCGCCCTGCTGCTGGCCGTACGGGTGTCAGGGGGCCGGCGGCGGACGGAGGTGGCGGCGCGCCATGGGTGGCGCGCGGCGCTGGCGGGGGTGTTGGGCGTGTTCGCGTACAACGCGTTCTTCTTCTGGGGGCTGTCGCTGGCGCCGTCCTTGGACGCCGGCATTCTCATCCCGGTCATGAGCCCGGTGATCACCAGCGCCTTTCTGCTGGTGGTACGGCGTGAGCGGGCCTCGGCGGCGCGTATCGCCGGGCTCGGGACGGGACTGGCCGGGGCCGTGGTCTTCTTTCTGGGGGCGGGCGGCGCCTCGTCCGGGGGCGGTGACCGGGCACGGCTCGCCGGGGACGCGCTGTTCCTCCTCAGTGCGGTGTGCTGGGCCGCGTACACCCTGGCCGGGCCGCGGGTGCTGGCCGGTATCGAGCCGCTGCGGGCCACGACCTACGCCACGTGTGCGGGCGCCGTCCTCCTGGCGGTGATCGCCGTGCCCGATCTGCCGGAGGTGCGCTGGGGCGAGTTGTCGGCCGGGGTGTGGCTGAACGCCGCGTATCTCGCCGTGTGCGCCGCCGCTGTCGCCAACCTGTTGTACTACCGGGGAATCGCGGCCGTGGGGCCCGCGTCGGCCTCTCTCATGATGTTCCTGGTGCCGGTCGTCAATACGGTGTGCGCCACGCTCTTCATGGGCGAGTCGTTCGGCCGGGTGCAGGGCGCGGGGGCGCTGCTGCTGATGGCGGGTGCCGTGCTGAGCCTGCAGACCCGCAGGTCGGCCACGTGAGCGGGTAGTGCCAGGTCCGGCGTCGTCGCTGTGCCGCCCGCGGATGGTCCCGCCGGGCGCGCCACCTGGCCGAGATGGACCGTTCGACACCCCATCAACTTCTACAACGATGTAGATTATGGCCTGACGGACGGGCTGCTCACGACGGCCCCCGGCGACGTCGACCTGGACGCGAGCGCGCTCGTGCTGGGCGGCGACGGACGGGTTCTGTCGGACCAGCACTTCGTCTTCTTCAACAACCGCACCACGCCGGAGCAGTCGGTGCGCCACACCAGCGACAACAAGACCGGCGAGGGCGAGGGGGACGACGAGCAGATCGCCGTGGACTTCAACCTCCTTCCGGCGCACGCCGAGTCCGTGGTGTTCGTGGTGTCGGTCCACAACGAGGGCGGGGCCGCCATCACCTTCGGCCGGATCCGCGACGCCTACATTCGCGCGGTGCACCAGGCGACGGAGGTGGAGATGTGCCGCTACGAGCCGACCGAGGACGCACACGACCAGACCGCGATGGTATTCGGCCAGCTCTACCGGCGTGACGGCGAGTGGAAGTTCCGCGCCATCGGCCAGGGTTATGCGACGGGTCTCGCCGGGATCGCCAAGGACTACGGCGTCAACGTGTAGCCGCGCCCGCACAGTCGCCCCCCCAGCGGTGTTCCCCGGAGCACCGCTGGTTTTCGTCGGCGCGGCATGGTGCGGCGGTGCCGGATGATGCGAGGGGTATTGACGCGCCCCGTGAGTCACCTATCATCCACAGCGTCCGAACAACCGACTGTCATTCGGCATGCCGAACGTTGGACCGCCTGACCAGGACACACAGCGCGAACCGGGCACGACAGCACCCCCACCCCCCTATCGGCGAGTCCTTCCCGCCGTCCCGCACCCGCCCGTGGGAGCGGTCCCACAGCGCAAGGGAGTGAGTCATATGTCATGGACCCATCACCCTCACAGCCGCCGGAGAGCGCTGACGACGGCCACCGGCCTGATCGCCGCGGCCGCCGCCCCGATGACCGCCGCCCCACCCGCCGCGGCGTCGGCCCGCGCGGCGAAGGCGCAGGGCCCGTCGGCCGCTGCCGCGTCGTACACCAACCCGGTGATCTGGCAGGACTTCGCCGATATCGACATCATCCGCGTCGGCGACACCTACTACTACTCGGCCTCCACGATGCACTATTCGCCGGGGGCGCCCATCCTGCGCTCGTACGACCTGGTCAACTGGGAGTTCGCCGGACACTCCGTGCCGGTCCTGGACTTCGGCGCCAAGTACGACCTGAACGGCGCACGCGGGTACGTCCGGGGCATCTGGGCCTCGTCGCTGGCCTACCGCCCCAGCAACAGGACGTTTTACTGGCTCGGCCAGATCGACTTCGCCAAGACGTACATCTACACCGCCACCGCCGTCGAAGGGCCCTGGTCCAGACTCACCACGATCAACAACGCCTACTACGACGCGGGTCTGCTCGTCGACACCGACGACAGCCTGTACGTGGCGTACGGGAACACCACCATCAACGTGGCCCAGCTCTCCGCGGACGGCCGCACCCAGGTCCGCACCCAGCAGGTGTTCTCCACACCGTCGAGCATCGGCACCCTGGAGGGCTCCCGCTTCTACAAGATCAACGGCAACTACTACATCTTCCTCACCCGCCCCGCCAACGGCCAGTACATCCTCAAGTCGACCAGCGGCCCCTTCGGGCCCTACACCCTGCGACAGGTCCTCCTCGACCTGCGCGGCCCGGTCGCCGGCGGCGGGGTGCCGCACCAGGGCGGGCTGGTGCAGACGCAGAACGGCGCCTGGCACTACATGGCCTTCGTCGACGCCTACCCCGGCGGCCGGATCCCCGTCCTGGCCCCGATCACCTGGACCTCGGACGGCTGGCCCGTCATCCAGCTCGTGAACGGCGCCTGGGGCGCCTCGTACCCCAGCCCCGCCGTCCCGGCCCCGCCCCGCCAGACCACCCCGATGACCGGCGTCGACACCTTCGACGGCACCACCCTCAAACCCCAGTGGGAGTGGAACCACAACCCCGACAACAGCAAGTGGTCCGTCAACAACGGACTGACCCTGCGCACCGCGACCGTCACCGGCGATCTGTACTGGGCGCGCAACACCCTCACCCACCGGATCCAGGGGCCCACCTCCACCGCCACCATCCAGCTCGACTACTCCGCGATGAGGGACGGAGACCGGGCGGGCCTCGCGCTCCTGCGCGACTCCTCCGCGTGGATCGGCATCAAGCGAGACGGCGGCGCGACCAGGGTGGTGATGGTGAACGGCCTGACCATGGACAGCAACTGGAACACCACCGGCACCGGCGCCGAGGCCGCGAGCGCCGCCGTCTCCGGCGGCCGCATCTGGCTACGGGCCAACGCCGACATCCGCCCCGGCGCGGCACGGCCCGGCACGTTCTCCTACAGCACCGACGGCACCACCTTCACCCGCCTCGGGCCCTCGTTCACGATGGGCAACGACTGGCGGTTCTTCATGGGTTATCGCTACGCCCTCTTCAACTACGCCACCCAGGCACTCGGCGGCTCGGTGAGAGTCGCGCGCTTCGAACTGAGCACGCCCTGACCGCTCAAGGAGAGACATGACCCCTCTGATCCGATCCGGCCGGCGCCGATACGCGGCGTTAGGTCTGCTGGCCGCCGGCGTGATGGCGGTGGCCGGGACCGCGACCGCCGCGCCGGCGTCCGCCACTGCCACTGCCACGGCCACTGACGCCTCCGCCTCTGTTCAGGCGTCCACCCTGGGCGCTCAGGCGGCCCAGTCCGGGCGGTACTTCGGGACCGCCGTGGCCGCCGGCAAGCTTGGCGACGGGACGTACTCGGCCATCCTGAACCGCGAGTTCAACATGGTCACCCCCGAGAACGAGATGAAGTGGGACACCACCGAGCGCTCCCGCGGCTCCTTCAACTTCGGCCCGGCCGACCAGATCGTGAACCAGGCCACCTCGCACGGCCAGCGCGTACGCGGCCACACCCTGGTCTGGCACTCCCAGCTGCCCAGCTGGGTCAGCTCCATCGGCGACCCCAACACCCTGCGCAGCGTGATGAACAACCACATCAACGGCGTGATGAGCCACTACAAGGGCAAGATCTACGCCTGGGACGTGGTAAACGAGGCGTTCGCCGACGGCGGCAGCGGAGCACACCGCCCCTCGGTCTTCCAGAACCTGCTGGGCGACGGCTTCATCGAGCAGGCCTTCCGCACCGCGCGGGCGGCCGACGCGTCGGCCAAGCTCTGCTACAACGACTACAACATCGAGAACTGGAGCGACGCCAAGACCCAGGGCGTCTACCGCATGGTCCGCGACTTCAAGTCCCGTGGCGTGCCCATCGACTGCGTCGGCTTCCAGGCCCACTTCGGCACCGGCGGCCCGCCCGCCAGCTTCCAGACCACCCTGTCCAACTTCGCCGCCCTCGGTGTGGACGTGCAGATCACCGAGCTGGACATCGCGCAGGCGCCGACGACCGCGTACGCGAACACGGTGAAGGCCTGCATGAACGTGGCGCGGTGCAACGGCATCACGGTCTGGGGCATCCGGGACACCGACTCCTGGCGCTCCGGGGAGAAGCCACTGCTCTTCGACGGCAACGGCAACAAGAAGCCGGCCTACAACGCGGCGCTGACCGCGCTCGGCGGCACCCCCGCGGCGAAGGCCACGACTAACACCGCGACCAGGGCCGCAGCACACTGGAGGTGAGAACCGCCCAGGGGCCCCGCGCCGCCCCCACCGCCACCGCCGCCGGGACCAGCGGCATGATGGGGGCCGGCGAGGGCCCCAGCCGCCGCAACCGCTCATCCGCCCGGGTGTGTCATACGCTGCCGAACAGCTGTGTCCAGTAGGTGCCCGCCCGGCTCCCCGTCGCGTAGCCGATCCCGAGGTGGCTGAACTCCGGCTTCAGGATGTTCGCCCGGTGTCCCGGGCTGTTCATCCAGCCCCGGACCACCTCCGAGGGGGTCCGCTGGCCGCAGGCGATGTTCTCGCCGATGCCGCGGTGGCGGCATCCGGCGGCGGCCGCCCGGTCCCAGGGCCGGCTGCCCTCGGGGGCGGTGTGGGAGTAGAAGTCGCGGGCGACCATGTCCTCGCTGTGCCGCTGCGCGGCCATGGTCAGGTGGGAGTCCGGGGCCAGCGGCGGCAGTCCGGCCGCGGCGCGCTCCGCGTTGGTGAGGGCGCGGACGGCGTCCGCCGTACGGGCGAGGCCCTCGGCGGTGAGCGGCTGGGCCCACAGCGCGGTCCAGAAGACCTCGCCCGAGCGGCCGCCGACGGCCCGGCCCATCCCGATGTGCGCGACCGAGGCATCCCGGAACGGCGCGCCGCGGTCGCCGTCCGCGAGGCAGTAGTCCACGAACTCGGCCGCCGTGCGGGGCCCGGAGACGATGTGTTCGGCGATGGTCAGACAGGTGTAACCGGTAGCGGCGATCCGGTGGAAGACCGACGTCCCCTCGGGGCTCTCGAGGCCGAGGCAGCCCTGCGCCGCCATGGCGTCGGCATGGGCCCGGGCGGCCGTGCTCAGCCGGGCGTCGAGGGCGACGGCCGGGGCTCCGGTCCGCGACCGTACGCCGTTGACCAGGCCGAGGAACCCGTCGGGGTCGTGGGCGGCGCCGACGGGGGACGTCATGGAGGGCGTGATGAACGACGGGGACGGCGGCGGAGACGGGGGCGGGGACGGCGGAAGTGGCGGCTGCCCGCCGTCGTCCACCACGTCCACGCCGAAGTCCCTCGCCACCCCGGCCAGCCCGTCCGCGTACCCCTGCCCCAGGGCCCGCACCTTCCACCGGTTGCCGTGCCGGTAGATCTCGGCGAGCAGCAGCACCGTCTCCTGGGTCGGGCGCGGCGGGGTGAACAGAATGGCCCGCGCCCCGCCCACCCCCGTGATCCTCATGGTGGGGCTGGGCAGCCGGCCGAGCGGTGTGCCGGGGTCGGCGGGGCTGATCACCACTGTGACGCGGCTCGCGCCCCGACGCAGCCGCCCCGGCCGGAGCGTGATGGTGTCTGTCTGCAGCAAGACGCCGGGGGCGGAGCGCTGGTTGAAGAAGACGAAGTCGCCGTCCCACGCGACCTTTCCGTCGTCTCCGGTGATCAGCAAGGACAGGTCGAAGGGGCCCGGCACCCGGATGAACAGCATGCCGTCCGGGAGCAAGGCGTTTCCGCCAGGAACCAGTTCGCCCATGTCACACCCAACGCGGGGGCGCCGCGCGGGGTTCCGGCGCCCCGCCTGGCGGGGCGCCGGACCGCTGATCGTGCCGGGGTCAGACCTGCGGGGCCGGGTAGGTCGGGTACTCCACCCCGGAGACGTGCTGGACGACGCGGATGACCTGGCAGGAGTAGCCGAACTCGTTGTCGTACCACAGGTAGAGGATCGCGTTGTCCCCGTCGACCTTGGTGGCCCCGGCGTCGACGATCGAGGCGTGGCGCGAGCCGATGAAGTCGCTGGAGACCGCGTCCGGGGCGCTGGTGAAGTCGATCTGCCGCTTGAGCGGGGAGGTCAGCGACACCTCGCGGAGGTGGTCGAGGACCTCCTCGCGGGTGGTCTCGCGGCCGAGCCGCAGGCTGAGGATCGCGATCGAGACGTCCGGCACCGGGACCCGGATCGAGCTGCCGGTGATCGTCGCCTTGAGGTCGGGCAGCGCCTTGGCGACGGCGGAGGCCGCGCCGGTCTCGGTGATGACCATGTTGAGCGGGGCCGAGCGGCCGCGGCGGTCCGACTTGTGGTAGTTGTCCAGCAGGTTCTGGTCGTTGGTGAACGAGTGGACGGTCTCCACGTGGCCGCGGAGAACGCCGTACTCGTCCGCCATCGCCTTCAGCGGCGGGACGATCGCGTTGGTGGTGCAGGAGGCGCAGGACAGGATCTGCTCATCCGGCTTGATCATGTCGTGGTTGACGCCGTGGACGACGTTGGGGACGTCGCCCTTGCCGGGCGCGGTCAGGACGACCTTGTCGATCCCGGGCTGGAGGTGCTGGGACAGGCCCTCGCGGTCGCGCCACCTGCCGGTGTTGTCGATGAGGATGGCGTTCTTGATGCCGTACGCCGTGTAGTCCACCGACGTCGGGTCGTCGGAGTAGATCACCTTGATCTCGTTGCCGTTGGCGACGATCGTGCTGTTGGCCTCGTCGACGGTGATGGTGCCGTGGAACTGGCCGTGGATGGAGTCGCGGCGCAGCAGCGAGGCGCGCTTGACGAGGTCCTGGCCGGCGCCCCTGCGGACGACGATGGCGCGCAGCCGCAGGCCGTTGCCGGAGCCGGCCTTCTCGATGAGGAGGCGGGCGAGGAGGCGGCCAATGCGGCCGAATCCGTACAGGACGACGTCGCGCGGCTCACGGCACTCGATCTTGTTGGCACCCGTGGCGCCGGCGACGGCCTCGGCGGTGAACTCCTCCACCGGAAGACCGCGGTCGTCGGTCTTGTACAGCGCGGCGAGCATGCCGATGTCGATCTGGGAGGGGCCCAGGTCGAGGGTGGTGAGGGCCTGCAGGAATGGCAGGGTGTCGGTGACGGAGAGCTCCGAACCGGCGATCTGCCGGGCGAACCGGTGGGTCTTGAGGATGCTGACCACTGACTTGTTCACCAGTGAGCGGCTGTGGAGCAGGACCGTGACATCCCGCTCGCGCTGCAGCTTCCCGATGATCGGGATCATCGACTCCGCGATCTCCTCGCGGTGCTTCCAGTTGGTGAACGAGTCCTCGTTGACAGTCACAAATTTATCTTTCGAGCTAGGCGGCGCTCATATGCTAACCCCCCGCCATTTTGATCTTTCAAATGGAGCCACCCCAGCCCTGTCGATCGCACTGAATGGAATGTTATAAATGCGGACATGAGCACACATGCTCGTATGTCCTGGCGGCGGCATCGGCCCCGATCCGGGTCCGAAGCCCCCCTCACACCCCCCGCATCCCCCTGGAGACGGCTGGGGGCCCTGTCGCGTACCCGCAGCGTCGCCGGGCAGGTGTTCGTCCTGCAGCTGCTGCTGATCCTGCTCCTGGTCGCGGGGGCGGTCGTGATGCTCGCGCTGCAGGCGCGGAGCCAGGGCATGACGGATGCCCGCCGGCGCTCCCTCGCGGTCGCCGGGACACTGGCGCACGCCCCTGGCGTGGGCCAGGCCATGACCAGCGACCACCCGACGGCGCTGCTCCAGTCCTCCGCGGAGGCGGCGAGGAGGGCCTCCGGCGTCGACAGCGTGGTGGTCTTCGACCGCCGCGGGATCCGTCTCACCCACCCCGACACGACGTTGATCGGCAAGCGGATCATCGGCCCCGCCAAGCTGGTACGGCAAGAGCTGGCCGGAAAGATCATCTCCCAGACATTCCACGCCAGCCAGGGCCTGTCCGTGGTCTCGGCGGTCCCCGTCACCAAGGCCGACGGCAGCGTCCTCGGCGGGGTGTCGGTCGGGGTCAAGGTCGAGAGCGTCAACAGCGTGATGACCCAGCGGCTGCCGCTGCTGATCGGCAGCGCCACCGGGGCGATGGCCCTGACCACGTGCGGGACGGCGCTGATCAGCAGGCGGGTGCGGCGGCAGACCCACGGCCTGGGCGCCATGGAGATGACGCGGATGTACGAACACCACGACGCGGTGTTGCACTCGGTCCGCGAAGGGGTGCTCGTCCTGGCGGCGGACGGACGGCTGCTGCTGGTCAACAGCGAGGCCCGGACACTGCTCGGCCTCGCTCCGGACGCCGAGGGGCGGCACATCGGCGAACTCGGCCTCGAGCCGCAGCTGACGGAACTGCTGGCCTCGGGGCGGCCCGTCACCGATGAGGTGTACCCGTGCGGCAACCGCCTGCTGGCGGTCAACCTCCGGCCCACGGACCGTACGGGCGGCCCCGCCGGGAGCGTGGCGACGCTCAGGGACACCACCGAACTGCAGGCGCTGTCCGGCCGGGCCGCGGCGGCCCGCGAGCGGCTGGAGCTGCTGTACGACGCCGGGGTGCGGATCGGCTCGACCCTGGAGCTGACGGAAACCACCGAGAAGCTGGTGGAAGTGGCGGTACCCCGGTTCGCCGACATCGTCACCGTCGAGCTGCTGGACCCCGTGCTCCAGGGCGAGGAACCGGAGCCGCCGCACGAGGTCCTGCACCGGACGGCGGTGGGCGGCGACGCCACCGGACACCCCCTCTTCCGCCCTGGTGAGCGGGCCGTCTACCCGCCCGCCGCGCCCCAGAGCCGGGCCCTGCGGACCGGCCACGCCATCCTCGAGGCCCTGGTGAGCGACGCCACCGAGCTCGGCCCCCGGGCCGAGTGCCTCCCCGATCACGGGGTCCAGTCACTGATCACCGTTCCGCTGCGCTACCGCGGCGTCACCCTGGGGCTGGCCAACTTCTGGCGGACGCGGCGGAGCGAACCGTTCGAGGAGGAGGACCTGGCGATCGCCGGAGAGCTGTCCGCGCGCACCGCCGTCTGCGTCGACAACGCTCGCCGTTACGCCCGCGAACACGCCATGGTCACCACCCTGCAGCGCAATCTGCTGCCCGGCAGCCTGCCCGATCAGGACGCCACGGAGGTGGCCTCGTGCTATCTGCCGGCACAGGGCGGGACGAGCGGAAGCTGGTTCGATGTCATCCCGCTGCCCGGACACCGGGTCGCCCTGGCCGTCGGGAAGGTGGCCGGGCAGGGCCTGCACGCCGCGGCCACGATGGGCCGGCTGCGCATCGCGGTCCAGAACTTCTCGGCCCTGGACCTGCCGCCCGATGAGCTCCTCTCCCTCCTGGACGAGCTGGTCACCCGGCTCGACCTGGAGCAGGAGGCCGACCCGGACGGCACCCGGATCACCGGAGCCACCTGTCTGTACGCCATCTACGACTCGGTGCGCGGCCACTGCACCGTGGCCACGGCCGGCCACCCCGGGCCCGTGCTGATCGGCCCGGACGGCGCCGTGGACACCCCGGCGGTGCCGGTCTCCCCGCCCCTGGGCCTGGGAGGGGAGCCCTTCGAGGTGGCCGAGCTCCCGCTGTCCGAAGGGACTCGCCTGGTGCTGTACACCAACGGGCTCCTCGAAGGGCACGACGGCGCCCCCGGTGCCGGCCTCGACCGGCTGCGCCACGCCCTCGCCGACAGCCCGGACCTCAGCCCCGAGCAGACCTGCCAGAGCCTGCTGGACTCCGTGCTCCCCACCCGCCCGCGCGATGACATCGCCCTGCTGGTGGCCCGCACCCGCGTGCTCGACCCAAAGGACGTGGCCGAGTGGGATGTGGCGCTCGACCCGGCGGCGGTGGCCCCGCTCCGCGCCGCCTGCGCCGAGAGGATACGGGCGTGGGGTCTGGAGGAGGCCGACTACGTCGCCGAGCTGATCATCAGCGAACTGATCACCAATGCCCTGCGCTACGGCGCCGCTCCCGTGCGTCTGCGGCTGCTCCGCGGCCGCGACCTGACCATCGAGGTCTCCGACGGCAGCAGCACCTCCCCCCATCTGCGGCGGGCCAGGGCCACCGACGAAGGCGGGCGCGGGCTGTTCCTGGTCTCCCAGTTCGCCCAGCGCTGGGGCACCCGCTACACCCCGCACGGCAAGGTCATCTGGGCCGAGCAGGCCCTGAGCGGCGTGGCGGCGCCCGATGGCGCGGGGGCGCCGGGCGAGAGCCTGGTCGGCCACGGGGACCCGTCGGCCCTGCAGCCGGAGGATCCGTCGGCCTTGTAGTCGGCTTTGTAGTCGCCCTTGCGGCGGCCGGGCGGTACGACCCTGGGGTCAGGGGCGCGGTCCGACCGTCGTGGCGCCGTCCCGGACGGTGATCGCCGCCGCGGGACACGAGTCGGCCACGTCCAGTACCCGCTCCTCCTCCGGGACCTCGTCGGCCAGCGGGCGGGCGTGTTCCGCGTCGAGGGCGAACAGGTCGGGAGCGATTCCGGCACACATGCCGGACGCGATGCACCGGCCCCCGTCGATCTCGGCCTTCCAGGTCATCCCGGTCACCACCCGACCGGCATGACGCGCGGCCCGCGAACCAGCATCTGGTCCTTCCACACCACGTCCCCGGCCAGGCGCAGCCCCGGGAAGCGGGTGATCAGCGCGCCCAGCGCCTCCTGGAGCTCCAGCCGGGCCAGGGGCGCCCCGAGGCAGTGGTGCACACCGTGGCCGAAGCCCAGGTGCTGGGTGGCGGGGCGGGCCACGTTCAGCTTGCCCGGCTCGTCGAAGCGCAGCGCGTCACGGTTGGCGGAGCCGACGGCGACGAGGACGGGCTCTCCGGCGCGCACCAGTGTGCCGCCCACCTCGATGTCCTCGGTCGCGTAGCGCGGCTGGGAGGCGCCCACGCCCAGCGGTACGAAGCGCAGCAGCTCCTCGACCGCGCCGTTCAGCAGGTCGGGCTGCTCGCGCAGCCGGCGCAGTTCGCCGGGGTGGTCGAGGAGCGTCAGCACGAAGTTGGGG
The DNA here is from genome assembly GCF_042959105.1 of Streptomyces sp. NPDC007917. Lineage (NCBI taxonomy): Bacteria > Bacillati > Actinomycetota > Actinomycetes > Kitasatosporales > Streptomycetaceae > Streptomyces > Streptomyces sp. NPDC007917. Next base: position 442,731 of record NZ_JBIBKK010000003.1, on the reverse strand, counting down.
ATCTGGGTGGCCGTGGTCTCGTGTCCGGCCACCAGAATGCCCACGCACAGGTCGACGAGTTCGAGCTCGGAGAGCCGGTCGCCGGCGTCCCGGGCCTCGATCAGCGAGGTCATGAGGTCGTCCTGGGGCGCGGCGCGGTGCGTGTCGATCAGCCCGGCCATGTAGGCGCGCAGTTCGTCGCGGTTGCGGTCGAACTCCTCGGCGCTCAGGGAGCTGGTGGACAGCGCGGCGTCGCTCCAGGCCCGGAACTTGGGACGGTCCTCCTCCGGCACACCGAGCAGTCGGCAGATGACCCCGACCGGGATGGGCAGGGCGTAGCGGTCGACGAGGTCGGCGGGCGGTCCGGCGGCCTCGAGTTCGTCGAGGAGCTCATGGGTCAACTGCCGCACCGACGGCCGGAGTTTCTCCACTTGGTGGACGGTGAACGCCTTGGCGACGAGGGTGCGCAGCCGTGTGTGATCGGGCGGGTCCATGGTCAGGATGCCGCTGTTGCGCCGGCCTTCGGACTGCCGGGGCTCGTCGTGGTGGAGCGCCGCGGCGCGGCTGAAGCGCCGGTCGCCGAGCACCAGCCGGGCCTCGGCGTAGCGCGTGACGAGCCAGGCGGGCTCGCCGTACGCCATGCGCACCCGCATTAACCCCGGGCGGTTCCTGGCTTCCTGGTACGCCTCGCTGAGCCCCAGGCCCTCGGAGGAGTTGAAGGGATAGGCGATCGCTTCCGACCGCACGGTCGTCTCCGCTGTGGTCACCGTGACCTCCCTTGCGTAAGCACGTGCTTACAAACGTAGGAGTCGCCACTTGGTACGGTCAACGGCCCGATTGCGCCGTTGATCCGGCGATCCTCCCGTAGGACCGCGGGGATCGCGGGGCGGACGAGAGGAGTGTCGCGGTGGGTACGACCACGTCCAAGGGGCGGCGACGGGATGCGCGGGCCACGCGGCGGCGGTTGCTCGAGGCCGCGTCCGCGCTGTTCGCCGAGCGGGGTTACGAGCGGACGACGGTCCGCGAGATCGCGGACCGCGCCGGGGTGAACCAGGCGCTGCTCTTCCGCTATTACGGCTCGAAACGAGCGCTGTTCGGCGAGGTGGTGGCGCACGACGGGGCGGAGCAGATGCGCGGCACCCCGCCCGGTGAACTGCTCGAGGCCGCTCTGCGCGGGCTGCTCGCCCACCGCGGGAGGGAGCCGGGGAACCGCGCGCTGGCGACCCTGCTGCGCTCCGTCGGCAGCGGTGACGAGATCGGTACGGCGGTACGTTCGATCAGCGACGACTACGCGCGGGTGCTGGCGTCCCTGAGCAGCGCCGACAACCGTGCGCTGCGTGCGGACCTGGCGTTGTCCTGGATGCTCGGGATCGGCATGATGCGGGTGGTCGTCGGCAAGGAGCCGCTGGCCGACGCCGACCCGGACGAGGTGTGTTCGCTGGTCATGGTCGCGCTGGGCACCCTGCTGGATGGTCTGCCGGAGCTGCCGGAGATGCCGGCGCGGGGTTCGGTGCAGGGGCAGGGTTCGGTGACCACCGAAACCTCGGCCCGCTAGCGTCGGTGCCATGCACATGTACATTCCACGAGAGGACACCGTATGACGCCGGGCGAGATGGTCGCCGTCTTCGTGGCGGGCATCAGTGCGGGCGCCATCAACACCGTCGTCGGTTCGGGGACCCTGATCACCTTTCCGGTGCTGCTCGCGACGGGTCTGCCACCCGTCACCGCCACGGTGTCCAATGCGCTGGGCCTGATCCCCGGCTCCGTCAGCGGGGCCATCGGCTATCGCAGCGAGCTCACCGGCCAGCGCCGGCGCATCCTCAAGCTCGGTGTCGGCGCCCTGCTGGGCAGTCTCACCGGCGCCTCACTGCTGCTGGCCCTGCCCGCGTCCGCGTTCGAGACGATCGTCCCCGTGCTGGTCGGGCTCGCTCTCGTGCTGGTGGCGCTCCAGCCCTTGATCAGCGCCAGGGTGCGCCGCCGCCGCGAGCGGGCCGGGCGGGCCGCCCGCCGCGACGGCGGCCCGCTGCTGTTCATCGGCCTGATGCTGGCCAGCGTCTACGGCGGCTACTTCGCCGCCGCGCAGGGGATCATCTACATGTCCTTGATGGGCATCCTGCTCGATGAGCCCCTGCAGCGCCTCAACGCCACCAAGAACGTCCTCGCCGCCCTCGTGAACACGGTGGCCGCGCTGTTCTTCCTCTTCGTCGCGGAGTTCGACTGGACGGCCGTCGGGCTCATCGCGGTCGGTTCCGCGCTCGGCGGCCAGCTCGGTGCCCGGGCGGGCCGTCGGCTGCGCCCCGTGGTGCTGCGGAGCCTCATCGTGACCGTCGGCACGGTGGCCATCGTCCAGATGCTGGTCGGCTGAGCCGACGGCCGCCGCTCCCGGCGCGGACGGGTGGATGTTCAGGGGGTGGTACGGCGGTTGGCCAGCACGACGGCGCCCCCGGCGAGCGCGGCGGCCGCGACGACGGCGCTGAAGACGGTGGTGCCGCGGGAGAGCCCGACCGCGTCGCTGAGGTATCCGACCGCGACCGGCAGCAGCCCGGCAGGCACGTAACCGCCGACGTTCAGCGCCGCGTTGGCCTCGGCCAGCCGGGCGGCCGGCACATGGGCGCTGATCAGCGTGAGCCCGCCCAGCTGTCCCATCCCCTGCCCCGCGCCGGCCAGGACCGCCGCGAGGGCCAGCAGCGGGGTGGCGGACAGCTGGATGGCCAGCGCCAGCGAGGCCATGGCCAGGGTGGTCGACGCGGCTCCCGCCGTCAGGATGACGCCCACGCTCAGCCGCCGCACGGCGAACTGGACGGCGGTCGCCGCCGTGAACATCACGAAGGCGGTGGCTCCGGCCACGACGCGGCTGGTGGTGCCGAGCAGGTCCGCCAGGAGCGAGGGGCCGAGCGAGAGGACGAAGGAGGTGGAGGTGATACCGGGGGCGAACACCGCGATGCCCAGCAGGAGGTGGACACGGTTGGCGCGCGGCACGGACGGCACCCGGACCCAGGCACCTCGCCGCGCACCGGTGGGGCGGCGCAGCGGCATGCGCGCCACGACCAGCACCGCCAGGGCCAGCAGCGCGATCTCCACCAGGAACACCGTGACCGTGGGGCCGGGCAGGGTCTCCGAGAGGACCCCGGCCAGCAGCGGGCCGAGCCCCGCGCCCAGGACCATGGCCGTGGAGGCCAGCAGTGCGGCGAGCCGCTTGCGGTCCGGTCCCGCGACATCGGTCACGGCCGCCATGCCCGCCGAGACGATGGAGCCGACCGCCACGCCGCTCAGCAGCCGGGCGATCGCGAGGACCACGATCGAGCCGGCCGTCGCGAACAGCACACTGGCCACGATGCCCAGCGCAAGGGCCGGCAGCAGGACCGGCTTGCGGCCGACCCGGTCGGACACCACTCCGGCCACCAGCAGGGCCGCGATCAGGCCCACGATGTAGCAGGCGAAGACGACGGTCAGCATCCCCGAGGAGAACCCGAGCTCCTTCTGCCACAGGACGTAGAGCGGGGTGGCCGTGTTGGACAGGATGAAGACGGCGGTCACCGGCCATGCCGCGAGCCAGACCTCCCGGCGCGGCGGGGGCTCGGCCGCGGTGGCCGTCGCCGCGGCCGCCGCCGTCGTAGCCATTGCCGGGGTTTCGGCGTGCTGGGCGCTTCCTGCGCTCCCCATGGGGGCTCCCTCCGAGCCGTACACATGCTGTACGAGAAAAGTCGAACCATCAGTACGAGAAGAGTCGAACATAAACTCCGGTACGATTCAACTCGTACTGATGGTTGTGCTGTCTCACCGGAGGTGACGTGGATGCCGCAGACCACCACGGCCGACAGATTCGCCGGCCCCTACCCAGCCCCCGCCGACCTGCCGGAACCCCTGCCCGAGCCCGCCCGCGACGAGCTGCGCCTCGAGGTGGTGATGGCGGCGCTGAGCGACCCGCTGCGCATGGGGGTGGTCCGCACGCTGCTGCTGGAATCGGAGGCGTACGACCACCCGTGCGGCTGGTTCGGCATCGGCCGCCCGAAGTCCTCGCTCACCCACCACTTCCGCGCCCTGCGCGACGCGGGGCTGATCCGGCAGCGCCAGTACGGCCTGGAGCGGCGCAGCCATGTGCGCGTCGACGACCTTCAGGCGCGGTTTCCCGGGCTGCTCGATCTGATCGCGGACTGGACCCCGCCCGAGGGATGAGCCCCGCGAGGCGATGAGTCCCGCGGTTCACCCCTCGGCCAGGGCCTCCACCGCGGCGACGGTGCGGTCGACGACCGCGTCGAACAGGCGGCGCTGGGCGTCCGGCAGCCTGGACAGCAGCGGGCCCACGGCCTCCTGCTCCTCCTGGGGGCGCAACGCCAGGGCCTCCCGCAGCGCGGCCATCTTCTGCTCGGCGGGGCGCCGGTGGGTCTCGTACACGGCGTGGCCGATGACGGTGGAGCACACGAGGGTGACGGCCAGGGCGAGCTCGTCCTCGCCCAGCCGCAGCGGGCGCAGCACGCGGGTGAGGGTGACCAGCGCGGGCACCCATGCGGGCTGTTCGGTCGCGGCCATGTAGGACAGCAGCTGCCGGTAGGGGCGCAGGCGCTCGCGGCTGGTGTGCATCCAGGCGCGCAGCTGGTCCTGCCAGGTGTCGCCGGGAGGTTCGGTGTGCTCCGCGTCCGCGATGATCCGGTCGGCGACGGCCTGCAGCAGATCGTCGCGGTCCGGGAAGTAGCGGTAGAGGGCCATGGGGGCGGAGTCCACGGCCTCCGCGACCCGTTTGACGGTCAGGACGACACCGGGCTCACGCGCCGCCAGTTCCGCGGCGGCGCTGACGATCTGATCGCGCGACAGGCGCGGCGGACGCCCCCTTCCCCTGCGGGCCGTCCCGTCCACCTGCTGCGCCATCCGGTGGATCCCCTCTTCCGTCCGTCTCCCGCCCGCCGACGCGGGCACCGAAGGCCAAGGCTACGCACCCTCCCCTTTTTGAGGCTCGGTTCGCCTCCGCGCAGGGCGCCCGTGTCACACACCTTGCCGGGCCCCGCGGGCCGTGTCAGCGTGGCGGGCGTTCCGTTCCGCCCCCTCACCTCGGGAGATCGCCGGTGACCGCACCTTCCCTGCCCCCGGACGTCGCGCGCGCCCGCCGCCATGGCATCGCCGACCTGCTGTCGCGGACCGCGGCGCGGGTGCCCGCCAGGACGGCGGTCGTGTTCGGCGCGCTCCGCCAGACGTACGCGGAGCTGGACGCGCTGGTGAGCCGGACCGCGGGGGCGCTCGCGGCGCGCGGGGTCGCCCGGGGCGACCGGGTCGTGCTGTACGCCCGCAACTCGCACGGTTTCGTGGTGGCCTACTTCGCGCTCGCCCGGCTGGGCGCGGTGTCGGTGCCGGTCAACTTCATGCTGACGCCGCCCGAGGTCGCCTACGTACTGCGCCACTCGGGCGCCGTCGGCGTCATCGCGGGCGCCGGTCTGATCGGCGCCGCGGACGCCGCCCTGGCCGAGGCCGCGCCGCCGCGGATCGCGCTGCGGGCCGCGATCGGCGGGCCGGAGGGGCGGGCCGGCTGGGAGGATCTGGCGGCGCTCGGCGCGGAGGAGGGCCATCCGGTGCCGGACCCGGTGGTGGCCGACGACGAGCCCGTGCAGCTGATGTACACCTCGGGCACCGAGTCGCGGCCCAAGGGCGCCATCATGACCAGCCGCGGTCTGATCTCCCAGTACCAGACGGCGATCGTCGACGGCGGCATGTCCGGCGACGATGTGGAGGTCCATGCGCTGCCGCTGTACCACTGCGCCCAGCTGCACGCCTTCCTCACCCCCGACATCCTTCTCGGCGCCACCTCGGTCGTCCTGCCCGGACCCGACCCGGCGGCGCTGCTCGCGGCGGTGGCGGCCGAGCGGGCGACCAAGCTGTTCGCGCCGCCGACCGTGTGGATCTCCCTGCTGCGCCATCCGGAGTTCGACCGCCATGACCTGTCCTCGCTGCGCAAGGGCTACTACGGCGCCGCGGCCATGCCGGTGCCCGTGCTGGCCGAGCTGCGCCGGCGGCTGCCGGGGCTGGCGCTGTACAACTTCTACGGACAGACCGAGATGTCGCCGATCGCGACCGTGCTGGGCCCCGCCGACCAGGAGCGCAAGGCGGGTTCGGCGGGGCGCCCCGGTCTGCATGTGGAGACCCGGCTCGTCGACGAGCAGGGCCGCCCGGTGGCGCCGGGGACGGTCGGGGAGATCGTGCACCGCGGCCCGCATGTCACACCGGGCTACTGGCGGGACCCGCAGCGGACGGCGGAGGCGTTCAGGGGCGGCTGGTTCCACAGCGGTGACCTGGGCGTCTTCGACGAGGAGGGGTATCTGACGATCGTCGACCGCAAGAAGGACATGGTCAACAGCGGCGGGGAGAACGTCTCGGGGCGCGAGGTGGAGGAGGTCATCCACACCCATCCGGCGGTCACGGAGGCCGCGGTGTTCGGCGTGCCGCACCCGTACTGGGTCGAGGCGGTGACGGCGGTGGTGGTGGCCGGGCCCGGCGGCCGGCCGACGGCCGAGGAGCTGATCGCGTACTGCCGCGAGCGGCTGGCGGGCTTCAAGGTGCCCAAGTACGTGGTCTTCGCCGAGTCACTGCCGAAGAACCCGAGCGGCAAGATCCTCAAGCGTGAACTCCGCGAAGAGTACGCCTACTTGGGCGAGGGCACCGACCCCGCCCAGATTTGACGTACGCGTTACACAAAAATATGCGACACTTGCCGCCGCCCCCCTGAGGGGGCGTCATACAGCCGCGGCGGCATGGCGCGTTCCGTGGCGTCGGCACTCCGGAGGACACCCGTGGCCCAAGCGCCCCATACGGCCGAGACGACGACGGACACCCCTGCGCCGCGCACCGGACCGGTGGTCGCGGTGCTCGCCTTCGGCGGGATCGTGGTCGCCCTGATGCAGACGCTCGTGGTGCCGCTGGTCCCGGACCTCCCGGGGCTGCTGCACACCTCGGCCTCGGACGCCTCATGGGCCATCACCGCCACGCTGCTGGCGGGCGCGGTGGCCACCCCCGTGCTGGGGCGGCTCGGGGACATGTACGGCAAGCGGCGGATGCTGCTGATCAGCCTGGGGCTGCTGGTGGCCGGGTCGGTGGTGTGCGCGCTCAGCGACTCGCTGGCGCCCATGGTCGTCGGCCGTACGCTGCAGGGCTTCTCGTCGGGCGTCATCCCGCTGGGCATCAGCATCATGCGGGACGAACTCCCGGCCGAACGGCTCGGCTCGGCCATGGCGCTGATGAGTTCGTCGCTGGGGGTCGGCGGCGCGCTGGGGCTGCCCGGCGCCGCGGCCCTGGCCGAACACGCCGACTGGCACGTGCTGTTCTGGGTGTCGGCGGCCGCGGGCGTGGTGGTGATCGCGCTGGTGCCGGCGGTGGTGCCGGAGTCCCCGGTCCGCGGCGGCGGCAGGTTCGACCTGGTGGGGGCCGCCGGGCTGTCGGCCGGTCTGCTGTGTCTGCTGCTGGCGATCTCCAAGGGCGCCGACTGGGGCTGGACCAGCGCGCTCACCGACGGGCTGTTCGGCGCGGCGGTGGTGATCCTGCTGCTGTGGGGGCGGTGGGAACTGCGGACCGCCTCGCCGCTGGTGGATCTGCGCACCACGGCGCGCCGTCAGGTGCTGCTGACCAATCTCGCCTCGATCGTGATCGGCTTCGCGATGTACGGCATGTCGCTGGCGCTGCCGCAGTTGCTCCAGCTGCCTGAGGCCACCGGCTACGGGCTGGGCCAGTCGATCATGACGGCGGGTCTGTGCCTGGGCCCCTCCGGGCTGGTGATGATGGCCGTGTCGCCGGTCTCCGCGCGGATCACCGCCACATGGGGGCCCAAGTCCTCGCTGCTGATCGGCTCCGCGGTGATCTCCGTCGGCTATCTGCTGGCCGTCGTCCTCATGGCCGAGGTCTGGCAGATCGTCCTGGTCTCCTGTGTCATCGGCGCCGGGATCGGCTTCGCGTACGCCGCGATGCCGGCGCTGATCATGTCGGCCGTGCCGGTGTCCGAGACGGGCGCGGCCAACGGCCTCAACACCCTGATGCGGGCGATCGGCACCTCGACCTCCAGCGCGGTGGTCGGCGTCGTGCTCGCCCATATGACCACCCGGCTCGGCCCGCTGGCGATGCCCTCCGAGGACGGTTTCCGCACCGCCTTCGCCATGGGCGCCGGCGGTGCGGTGGTGGCGCTGCTGATCGCCGCGCTGATACCGGGGAAGGGCGCGGGCCGGCCCTCCGCCACCACCGCCGGCGCACCGGCCGGACCGCAGCCGGTGCGCCAGGGCTGAGCCCCGTTCAGGGGCCCTGGCGGCGGTGGCGAGATCCGCGAGAGGCGGGGCTCAGGCCGGCTCGACCCCTGGCCGTCCGTTCTCCACCCGCAGCCGCGCCAGGGTCCGCGCCGCCGACTGAGTCTTGACCACGGTGTCCACGATCCGTACCTGGGCGTCGATGCCGCCGCTGTCGATGTCGAAGAGGTGGTATCCCCGGTGGGCGTCGAGCAGCTTCCAGTGCGGGTTGTCGGGCACCAGCGGGTCGAACTCGGCGTGGAAGGCGGCTTGGTCCTGGTCCCCGTTCGAGGAGATGGACGTGCCCACGAACTCGGCCCCCACCACCGGCGAGGCGGGGTCGGCGAAGTCCCGCTTGAGGTCGCTGATCATCGTCAGATGACGGTCCCCGGAGAGCACCACCGGGTTGCGGACGTGGGCGAACTCGGCCATCAGCTCATTGCGTTCCGCCTGGTAGCCGTCCCAGGCGTCGTAGAACCAGAGCTTGCCGGGGCCCGCGAGCCGATCCGTCTCGGCCATCATGATCTGTGAGCCGATCAGGTTCCAGCGGGCGGGCGAGCGGCGCAGCCCGTCCAGCATCCACTGCTTCTGCTCGGCGCCGAGCATCGTCAGCAGCGGGCTCTGCGCGCCCTCCTGTGTGGTGGCCTGGTCGCTGCGGTACTGCCGGGTGTCCAGGACCTGCAGCCGGGCCAGGCGGCCGAAGTCGAGGCTGCGGTACATCTTGATGTGCGGGCCGTTCGGCACCGCGGTGGCCCGCACCGGCATGTGCTCGTAGTACGCCTGGTAGGCGGCGGTCAGCCGGGCGACGAACGCGTCGTGCGACTGCTTGTCCGGGTCCTGCGGGATCTCGCCCGCCCAGTCGTTGTCCACCTCGTGGTCGTCGAAGGTGACGATCCAGGGCGCCTGGGCGTGCATCCGGGCGAGGTCGGGGTCGGTGTGGTACTGCGCGTAGCGGTTGCGGTACTGGCCGAGCGAGTACGGCTCACCCTTGCCCTCGTGACGGCGTACGGCGGTGGCGGAGGGAGTGCTCTCGTAGATGTAGTCGCCGATGAACAGCACCGCGTCCGGGTCCTGTTCGGCCATGTCGGCGTACGGCGTGAAGTAGCCGTGCTGCCAGTTCTGGCAGGAGGCCAGGGCCAGGCGCAGCGGGGTGGCGGCGTGCGGCGAGGGGGCGGTGCGGGTGCGGCCGGCCGGGGATATCTGGTCCGCGGCGCGGAAGCGGTACCAGTACTCGCGGTGCGGCCGCAAGCCCCGTACGTCCACATGGACGCTGTGGCCGAGGGCGGGCACGGCCTGTGCGGTGCCCTGCCTGACGATGCGCCCAAAGCGCGGGTCCTCGGCCACCTGCCAGGCGACGTCGACGGCCCGGTCTGGCATGCCGCCGCCGTTCAGCGGGTCGGGGGCGAGCCGGGTCCACAGCACCACCCCGTCGGGCAGCGGGTCACCCGAGGCCACACCGAGGGTGAAGACCCCGCTGGGGAGCGCGGGGTCCGCGGCGCGCGCGGTGCCCGCGAGGGCCAACTGACCCACGGCTGCCGCGCCGACGGCCGCGGCGCCGGCGGCGAGGAATCGGCGTCTGTCGGAAGGGCGTCTGTCGGATGGCTGTGCGTCGGTGGCCTGTCCAGGCATGGCGTTCCCTCTCGTCCGTCGAGCAATGGATCATTGTGAACCGGACGAGACGTTTTCAGGCAGACCTGGGACGGACCTTGAACGAGGACCGTCCGGATGATGACGCGTCCATGGCTAATAAGCGTTCAGTGGGCGCAACGGACCTGTCAGGCCAGCTGTTTGTAGTAGAAGCTGCAGTCCTGGAGGGAGCCCGCCGGATCGGCGGCGTACCCGGGGACGATGCCGTACCGGGTCCAGCCGGCGGCGGCGTAGAGGTGGTCCGCGACGCTGCCGGTCTCGGTGTCCAGCATCAGGAGGGTGGCCCCGGCCCCGGCCGCGGCCTGTTCCGCGGTGGCGAGGAGCGCGCGGCCCAGGCCCAGGCCGCGGGCCTCGCGGTGCACGATGAGCTTGACGACCTCGGCGCGGTGGCGGCCGTTGGGCTTGCGCTCCAGGGCCAGGCTGACGGTGCCGCAGATGCCGTCGGGGCCGTCGGCGGCCCAGACGGCGAGGCTGCCGTCGGCCACCGCGGGCTGCCGGGCGCGCCACCAGTCGACCGCCGCGTCCTGGTCGAAGGAGTCCAGGAAGCCGAGGGAGTAGCCGCCGCGGACGGCGTCGACCAGGAGGTCGGCCAGGCCTTTGACACTGTCGTGGAACGCGTCGGCGGACAGGCGGGTGATGGTGTGCAAGACGTGCTTCCTTCGCTCGGCCCTGGGCAGGGGGCGGACGGGGGCGCGGCGGGCGGGGGCGCACGCTCACGGCGGGACCACCACCACGGCGTAGCGCACCGGATCGGGCCCGGGGCAGCGAAACCGCGACCTGTCCCACAGCCGGAAGCGCAGACAGTCCCCCGCCCGCAGCTCGTGCGCCGCGCCGCCCACGGTCACGTCGAGGGCCCCTTCCAGCACCCAGATGTGCTGCTCCAGGCCCGGCACGGGCGGGGCGTCGTACGCGATGTCGGCGCCCGGCCGCAGAACCGCCTCGACGAGCTCGCCGCGCAGCCCGGGGTGGGGCGGGGACACCGACCGCCGGGTGAAGCCCGACTTCTCGTCCCGCCACACCGGCTGCCGCTCGGCCCTGACCAGCCGGGGCGGCTCCTGCTCCACCTCGGCGAGCAGCCGGGACATGGTCCGCTCGTACGCCGCGCACAGCTTGCCCAGCAGCGCCGCGGTGGGGCTGATCTCCGCCCGCTCCAGCCGGGACAGGGTGGAGCGGCTGACGCCCGTGCGCCGCGCCAGCTCGTCCAGCGACCAGCCGCGCTCCACCCGCAGCTCGGCGAGGCGAGCCGCGAGCCGGGCCTCCAGGGGCTCGGGGTCGGGCGGCGCCCCCTCGGCCGCCGATGTCACCTCTCTCATGAGCGGGAATCTATCCCAGATATGAGAGACGCGGGAAGGGCCCTGTGTCCCTCCTCACGCGCCGTCGGTGGCCTCCGGCCGGTGGAGCAGCGCCTCCATGAGGGGCGGGACGCGGCTGTCGGTGCGCTCGGCCGTGCCGAGCCACCGCAGGGCGTGCGCGGCGCATTCGTCGTACTGTTCGGGTGTCAGATCGGGCCGGCGCACCAGCTCCGCCAGGAAGTTCCCCGCGAAGGTGTGCGTGGCGTGCGCGCCGAGCCAGTCGAGCGCCATCGCGACCACGTCACCGCCGGCCGCCTCGAGAGGGCCGTTCTTCAGCAGCTGCTCCAGGATCAGGCCGGCGAACGTGGCGGCCGGGTTGGCCCTCAGCCACTCCAGCGCCCGCTCGGCGGCCCGCTCCTTCCGCTCGGCGTCCAGATCGGCCCGGGACAGCAGGACGCGCACCGTCTGCCCCCATTTGCTCCAGGCCGGGCTGTCGGCCAGGTGTTCCAGTGCGCGGTCGGCGAGCCGCGCCACCTGGTCGGGGCGGATGTCCTGGCGCCGCAGGACGGACGGCAGCAGTTCGCGGACGCCGCGCCGCGAATCCATCAGCGCCAGCGCCTGGTCGGCGATGCGGGCGCCGAGGTCGGGGGGCACCTCGCCGAGCCGGCACAGCTGCCGGACCCGCTGCGAGCCGAGCTCCGAGGGGTGGTCGGCGAGCCGCCGCAGGGCGAGTTCCGCGGCGCGGGCGCGCTGCCGCGGGTCGAGCCCCGGCTGCGCGAGCAGCGGCCACACCACCAATCCGGCCTGTCTGCCGGTGTGGTGGAGCTCCAGCCAGCGGAAGGCGTGGCGGACGGCCTGGTCCGCCCACTCGGGGTGGGGGCCGGTGGCCGAGGCGGCGGGGCGTCCGTCGAGATGGCCGAGCAGCCGTCCGAGGACGTACACCGCGTGGTCGGCCGTGCCGTGGGCCCGCAGCCAGGCGAGGGCGAAGGTGATGGCCCTGCCCTGGCCGGGGTGTGTGTCCTGGCCGGGGTGTGTGTCCTGGCCGGGATGTGTGTCGTGGTCCGGATGTCTGAGGACGGCGCCGAGCACGAACCGCGCCTCGACGTCGGTGTGGCGGGGTTCGAGCCAGGTCAGGGCGGAGCCCACGGCGGCGGCCGCGGCGGCGTCGGACAGATCGTCACGCGCGAGCAGACGGCGGAACACGAACGACGCGGCGTCATGGGTGCCGTGTCCGTGAAGCCAGGCCAGCGCGTACCCGGTGGCGTCCTCGGCAGGCCGCCCGTCGAGCGCGGGATGGTCGAGCACCGGGTCGAGGACGTAACAGGCTTCCAGGGTGGTGTGGTGGACCTCGAGCCAGCCGAGCGCCGCGGCACAGGCGTCCGGACCGTGCGGACCGGGCAGCGCGAGCAGGCCGGGCAGCACCGAACGGGCGGCCTCGGCCCGGTGGTGGACCGCGAGCCAGGCGAGGGTCCGCTCGACGACGGGGCGGGTCAGCTCGGGTGGCAGGGCCGGGTGGTCGAGCAGGGGCCGCAGCACATAGGCGGCGTCCTCCCGCGTGGCGTGGTGCTCCAGCCACATCACCGCGGCGGCCGTCGCCTCGGCCGTCCAGATCCGCTCCGGGTCGTCCCGGGACAGCAGCGGTCGGAGCACGAACGACGCGTCGGCGCTGGTCCCGTGGGCCACCAGCCAGCGCGCCGCGTGGCCCACCGCGCGCGGGGCGTCCTGGGCCGCGAGACGGGGGTGGGCGAGCACATGGCCGACGACGAAACTGGCCTCCCGGGAAGTGTCCTGGACCCTCAGCCACTCCAGCGCGTGTCTGATCGTGCCGGCGTGCCACGGCGCGTCGGCTTCCGGGCGGGTGAGCAGGGGCCGCAGGACGAACGAGGCGTCGGGCTTGCCCTTGTGGGAGGTGAGCCACAGATGGCCGAGCCGCACGGCGCTGTCGAGCCGGGCGCGGGTCAGGTCGGTGCGGTAGAGCACCGTCCGCAGCAGATGGACGGTCGCCGTGGCGGGGAGGTAGCGGCGGATTCCGGTCAGTCCGAGGTCCAGGACGCGCCCCATGACGTCGGCCGTGAGGTCGTCCCGGTCGAGCAGGGCCGCGAAGACCGGCCGGTTGCGCGGACCCACGCCGTGGATCGCCAGCCACTCGACCGCCTCGTGGACGGCGGCGGCCCGCTGCTCGTCCGGCAGCCCGGCAGCCCGGGCCAGCGCCTCGACGACACCGCGGGCCTCGGCCTGGTCGCGGTGGCGCCTCAGCCAGTCCAGGGCGGCGGCGGCAAGGCGCTCGGGGACGGTGTCGGAGGTGTTCCTGAGGGCGTTGGCGAACAGGCTCCGGACCAGGGACGGGGAGTCCTGCCCGGCCGCCCGCAGCCAGGGCTCCACCAGCCGGTCCCACGCCGCCACGGCGCCGGACTGCCAGGGCGCCCCGGCGAGCAGGGTCAGCAGCGCCGTACCGCCCGTCTCCCGCTCCGCCGGTACGCTCAGCCGCTCGCCGAGGGCGGAGGCGTGGGAGTCGAGCCAGTCCTCGCACACCAGCCGGACGCCGGTCTGCGCCTCCGCGTCCAGGTCGGCGGCCCACCGGCGCACATGGCCCGCCGCGAGGCGCAGGGTGCGCGTGCTGACAAGGGCGGCGGAGAACAGCTCCCTGGCCGTGTCGCCCTGGAACCACGGCCCGTCCGGAAAGCACGCCTTGTGCAGGAACTCGTCGGCCACGGTGTCGTGCACGACGTCGAGTTCACCGTCGGAGGACAGCAGCCATCCGAGCCGGACCAGGCCGCCGACCACGCCCTCGGCCCCGGTGGCCGGCTTCGGGCCCTCGTGGTGGTCGAGGAAGTATCTGACGGCCTCCTGGACCGACGCCCGGTCCTGTGCGCACGCCACCGCCGCGACGGCCGCGGCCAGCAGCGCGGTCCTGGGCGCTCCCGGGTCGGCACGGCCGGGCCCGGCTGTGCCGCGCGAGCCGGGGAAGTCCTCGTCCGTGCGCTGCCGCGCCCAGAACGACAGGTCGTCGCTGCCCACCGTGGACAGTTCCCGCAGCGTCGCGCCGTCGCGCGCGCCCGACTCGATCGCCTGGGCCCGCATCAGGGCGACGGTCGGGCGGCGCCGACCGCACAGCGCGGCGACCGCCGCCTGGCCGAACTCGGCCACCGCGCTCGGGGCGACACGGGCCAGGATCCGGTCGGTGACGGCCCGTTGGTAGTCGTCGTCCTCGCACATGTCCTGCCACTCGAAGAGCCGGCGCCGGTCCTGCCGCTCGACGATGCTCCGCCTGCCGGGACGTACGGAGGCGATGCACGCCACCCGCGTGCCGGGCGACTCGCGCTCCTCCAACTCGTCGACGAGGTGGGTGAGGTTCAGCTCCGCGTAGGTGTCCAGGTAGTCGAAGACCAGCAGCACGTTCTGCCGGGGCGGCATGCTCACCGCGGCGACCAGGTCCGCGGCCGTGACCCGGGCGTCCGCCGCGATGTGCAGCACCCGCCAGCCGTCCGTCCGGTCGGCCAGGGCCGCCACCTCGAAGCAGGTACGGGTCTTGCCGGCACCGGCCGGGCCGATCAGGATCACCCCGCGCGCGGGCTCCGGCGACGGCGCCGCGAGCCGGGACCACAGGTTGACCGGATCGGCCGGGTGCCGCCCTTCCCGCGGGTGGACGAAGGGCAGCCGATCCTCCGTCAGGAACTTCTTCTTGTTCGCGCCGCGCGCCAGCTCCTGCGCATGGGTGCGGATGCCCCGCGCGGGCCGCCGCGCGTCCTCGTCCGGCGCGGGCCGCGGCGGGCCCGAGTGCTCCACCACGTCCGGCAGGTCGGCGGGGCGCAGGCGGTGGCCGAGCAGCGACTCCAGCCGGTCGAGTTCGGCCCCCTTCAGCTCCTTCTCCAGCACCTCGGCCCAACGGCCCACATGGCTCGCGGCCAGCCGCCCCGGCCCCTCGAACGTGTGGTGTTCCGCGACCACTCCGACGAGCCGGCCACCGCTGAACACCGCCGCGCCCGACATGCCCTCCCAGGGGGACCGCCCGGGGCCGACGTCGGCCGGCGGGACGTCGACCTTGAGCTCGAGCGTGCCCTCACGGCGGTTGGAGAACGCCGGGCAGACGGCGAACACATGCGCCACATCGCGGTACCGGGCATCGCCGGCACGCAGCTTGTGCAGCGGAAACCCGGCGGCGCTGCACCGCACCTCGGCGTCGTGCTCGCCGACCCGGCCCAGCGGGGTGGCGGACACCTCCTCCAGGCCCGGCCCGGCGAGGGTGAGGACGGCGACGTGGATGCCGTCGTGCCGCCACGCCACCGACGCCTCGAAGGTGCGCTCCTCGGGCCGGTCGGCGTCGAACCGCACGGCGACCGTGAGCGCGTCGTCGACGACGTGCGCGGCGGTGAGCACCGTGCCGGCCGCGATCAGATAGCCCGATCCCCGGCGCCCCCGGTCCTCCCCCAGCGCGACGATGACCTCGGCGACCCGCCCGGCCTCGACCTCGGCTCCCCCTGCCATGCGGAGCATGGTAATCACCCGGGCGGCGGCCGGGCCAAAACACGGCCCCCGGTGGCGCGTTGCCGCGCTAGTCGCGGGGAAGCAGCGGGCCCAGTGGGCCGAGGTCGATGTTCAGATCGTCCTCGGTCAGGCCGAAGTGCTCGCGCAGCTCGGCCATGTTCTCCTCCAGGGCCATCAGGGTCAGCCCCAGTTCCTCGATCTGCTCGTCGCTGAGGTCACCCTGGTCGACCCGGCGCAGCGCTTGGCGCTCCATCAGCTGGCGCAGCAGCTCCACGATGGTCAGCACCAGACCGGCCAGGCTGCGCCGCACCGACTCGGGGTCCACGGTGATGCGCCGCGGGTCGGCCGGACGGCGGTCGTCGTGGAAGCGGTGATCGGGGCGCCGGTCGTCAGGGGTGTGGTCGGTGGTCATCTTCGGCTTCCACTCGTACGGAAGCGATCAGTGCCCTGAGGGAGATGCGCACGAGATCGATGTCGGCGATGCACAGGGTGATCTCTCCGCTGATCACGACCCCTCCCGCCAGCACCCGGTCGAGCAGGTCCACCAGGGCCACCTCGCGCCGTTCGACCGCGCGCGTCACGGCTCCTCCGCCTCCGCTCGCGGCAGGGCCGTGAACGAGTACGGCGGCCATGGGCCGCTGAGCTCGAGGCCGACCTCGGGGAAGCGCTTCCCGAGCGCGGTCACGGCGGCGGTGAACTCGTCGGTGCGGTCATCCGGCACCAGATAGGAGTTGTTGAGGACCATCCACCCCTCGTAGGCGGCGAGTGCCGCGTCCTGCGGCGGGTGTTCGGCGGTCGCGACCGCGAGGCCGGCCAGGGTCGCGTGCACCTCCTCCGCCCGCTCGGTGGCGCGCAGATGGGCCGTCTCCTGCTCCTGCCGCTGGGTGCGGCGGCGCGCGAGGTAGGCGGCGCCGGGCCGGTGGCCGCCGTCGGCCGCGTCCTCGGCGGGGTCCGGGAGGAAGGCCCGCGGATCGACATAGGCCTTCACACCCCATTCGGTCCGCCCGGCCACCCGCCGCAGCGCGGTCGCGAAGTCCTCCCGCCGTTCCTCCAGCATGGCGCGGACCCGGTCGTCGTCGTGGTAGAGCGTCGCGAAGCGCAGCGGGACGACGTGGCGCCGGCCGGCGGCGGTGTCGATGACCTGGTGGTGGGCGCGGGCCGCGCGCTCCAGCCAGCGCAGGTCCTCCAGGTGTTCGCGCAGCGCACGCTCGTCGAAGTCGCTCAGCGGTACGGAACCGACCACGGCCGCCAGTCCCCCGCCCACGACCAGGCGCACCGGCTCGCCCGCCACACCCGTGAGGCCCGCGGGCACACCGGCGTCGGCCAGGTCGGCGGAAGTCACCGCGTACAGCCATGTGGCCTCGGTCCCGGTCACCCCTGCTCCTCCCCCTCGCCGCCTTCCCGCCGCTCTTCGGGTTCCTGCCGCTCTTCGCTTTCCTCCCGCTCTTCGCGTTCCTCCCGGCGCGCGCTGCGGCCGCTCTCCAACTCGCCGATCCGCCGCCGCAGCTGTTCGTTCTCCTGCAGGACGTCCCGGGCGCCGGAGGAGAGCGTGGGGTCGTGCTCCCACCAGTCGATGCCCATCTCACGGGCCCGGTCGACGGAGGCCACGAGCAGCCGGATCTTGATCGTGAGCAGTTCGATGTCCAGCAGATTGATCCGGATGTCCCCCGCGATGACGATCCCCTTGTCGAGCACGCGCTCGAGGATGTCGGCCAGGTTGGCCGGTTCGTGGCGGGCCGGCTCGCGGGAGGCGCCCGTGCGCCGACTCGGCACGAACCCGCGATCCGGGCCGAAGTTCTCGCTCATCAGCCCTCCTCCGCCCCGCCGCGGGAGTAGCGCTTGCCGCGGCGGTAGGAGACGAGGTCGCCGCGGTCGTCCACCGTGACCCGGTAGAGGGCGAGGATGTCCGCGGTGTCGGGCACCCGGTGGGTCTCCACCACCTCGACGCCGACGGTCCAGCCCTCCTCGCCGCGCTCCAGCGAGACCACGCCCTCGGGCTCCTCCCCGGTCAGCTCCCACACCTGACGCACGGCGCTCACCGCGGCCCCGCGGGCGTCCATGGGCCGCCGCCGCGGCCGTCCCCGCCCGCGGTCCTCGTGGCGGTCCGGCTCGTCGTCGCGGCGGTCCGGCTCGCGGTCGTCGCGGCGGTCCCGCTCGCGGTCCTCGCGGCGGTCCGGCTCGCGGTCATCGCCGCGGTCCCGCTCGTCCTCGCGGCGGTCGCGCCCGTCCCGTTCCGCACGGGACACGGCTCATACCTCCAGGCCCCCGGCCGACTGCGCACCCTGCATCAGCCGGTCGACCAGTTCGCTCTCCAGCTCCGCCGCCTCCTCGTCGGACAGCTCACCGGACTCGCGGGCCTCCGCGACCTCCTCCAGGCGCTGGTGGATCACCGTGGGGTCGTACAGCTCCCGCAGCGCCTCCTGCCGCAGTTGCTCGGCAATCCACGCCACACCGCGCACCGGTGCGAGCGGGAGGGTCAGCAGCCCGGTGATCAGGCCCATGGCTAGCCGCCTTCGTCGCCTTGGCGCAGCGCGTCGGCCACGAAGTCGTACGGGGCCAGTGGCCCCAGCAGCCGCAGCTGGACCCGGCCGTGCCACTGCCTGGCCAACTCCTCCGCGGCCTGCTCGAACGCCTCGCGCCTCTTGTCCTCGACCAGGAAGGCGGCGTTCACCACCCCTTCCGAGGACGCCGGCTCCGAGGTCGCCACCGCGAGCGCGAGCGGCGCCAGCCGGTGCTCGATCTCCCGGGCGTCCGCCTCCCGCTTGACCTCGACGGCCTCCACGACCAGCTGTCCCAGCTGGATGCGCAGGTCGTACCCGGCGGCCTCCGGCAGCCCTTCCAGCTCCTCGCGCAGCCGCCTGGCCTCGACGTGTTCCTCCAGCACCTCGCGCAACACCTCGTCCTGGACGTAGCGCGCCCTGAGGGTGAACTGCGCGCTGCCCCGGAGCCGGTCGAGGGCCCAGCCGAAGTCGTCGTGGCCCTCGGTCAGCAGTTCGTCGGTCACCGCCCGCGGGTCCCGCACCACCGTGCCGAACCGCAACGGCAGTACGGGCATGCCCGTGGCGGCCAGCGTGTCCAGCACCCCGGCGTGGGCGCGCAGGTCGTCGGGGGTGCCGAGCGGCTTGCTCGTGGCCACCTCGCTGACCACCGCGGCCAGCCCGCCGTGCCTGATGAAGGTGATCGGGACCCCCTCGCTGCCGGCCGTGCCGACGGCCGGCAGGTCCTTGACCGCCTGACCGGCGCGTTCGCCCTGTGCGCCCTTCTCGTCCGGGACCACCCCGTAGACGTAGCAGGCGTGTCCGTCCTCGGCCGTCACCGCTCGCGCTCCCTGTCACTCGACTGGCTCTTCCTGCGCCGGGGCCTGTCCTCGGCGTCGCGCCGACGCGCCTCCGCTCTCTCTTCCTCGTCGTCGTCCGCGGGCTGGAGGAGGTCGCTGACCTTCTCCTTGACGCCTTCCAGCGCGCCCTTGGTCTTCTGGCGCGCACCGCCCTCGCGCATCTCCTCCATCAGCCCCGGAATGCCGCGGGTCTCGGTTCCGCTGCGGGCGATGTCGAGCCGGCTGGTCGCCTCGGCGAACTTCAGATAGGTGTCGACGCTGGCGACGACGACGCGGGCGTCCACCGTCAGCAGTTCGATGCCGACCAGCGACACCCGGACGTAGACGTCGATGACCAGTCCCTTGTCCAGGATCACCCCGACGACGTCGGCGAGACCGCTGGACGACGGCCGGTCCAGATAATGGCCCTGCTGGCTTGCTACGGTCACCACGCTCTCCCGTTCCGGGGCGGGGGTCCGTCAGCGGCGTGAACGCTGCCGGGGCTCCTCCTCCTCGCCTTCCTCCTCGTACTCGTCCTCCTCCTCGTCGTATTCGTCTTCGCCCTCCGCACGCCGGGAGCCGCCCTCCTCCTCGTCGTACTCGTCCTCGGCCTCGTCCTCTTCGTCGTACTCGTCCTTGGACTCTTCGCGCTTGCCTTCGCCCTCGGCCTTCTTCTCCTCCTCGGGCTCCTCCTCGGCCTCCTCCTCGGGCTCCTCGCGCTTGCCTTCGCCCTCGTCCTCCTTCTGGGCGACCTCGCCGTCGTGGATCTCGCCGCGCCAGCCCTGCACCTCGTCGGGGTGCAGCAGCACGTCGGACATGACATGGCGGCGGAAGTGCTTCAGCTCCAGGCGCGCGCGCCGACCCGGGGCGCGCCAGAGGTTGCCGGTGTGCTCGAAGAAGCCCTGGGGGTGGTACTGCAGGACGACTACGATCCGGGTGAGGCGGGGGGCCAACTCGTGGAAGGAGATCGCGCCGTCCACGTGGCCCTTCGCGGCCCGGGACCGCCATACGATGTGCTGGTCGGGCACCTGGTCGATGATCTCGGCGTGCCACTCGCGGTGCGAGAGGAAGATCTGGGCCTTCCAGTCGGCTTCCGTGTCGCTCGTCTGGTCGACGTTCTCCACCTTCTTCATGAAGCTGGGGAAGTCCTCGAACTGCGTCCACTGGTTGTAGGCGACCGAGACGGGGACACCCACGTCGATCTGCTCGACGATATTGGTGACCTTGAGCTTCTTGCCCTTGCCTCCGCCACCTCCCCCGCCGAGCCCGGGGATGGCGTCCTTGACCTTGTCCTTCATCTTCTTCGCGAACCGCTTCGCACCCGCCTTGAGCATCGGCTTCATCGGCAGCTTGAGCCCGCCGCCGCCACCACCGTCGCCGAGGTGGCTGACCGTGCTCAGGGCGCGCTCGCCCAGCGCGGTGATCAGGTTCTGCGTCTCCTGTATCAGCCGATCGGTGGGCAGTTCCTTGGTCAGCGTGCCGAGCCCGCCCTCACGCCGGTCGCCGTCTGATTGCTCCGCCATGGTTCCTCACCCTCGGTCGCGCCGCTCGGACCCTCCGGCGCCGGCCTTCTTCCCGGCCCGGTCCGGACGGTCGGCCGTCCTCTTGTGCCTGGTCTCCCGCTCACCGCGGGCGTGCTCCTCACGGCCGGACCCCCGCTCGCTCCCGCGCCCCTCGTCACGCGCCTTCGACTCCCCGGCCTCCTTGCCCTCCTTGCCCTCGTCGGCTTCCTTGCTGTCCTTGTTCTCCTCGCGGCCCTCGTTCCCCTTGTGGCCGTCCGAGCCCGAGCGCAGCGCCGTGGCCCGCTGCTCCAGCCGGTCACTCAGCGCGTCGATGCGGTGGCTGGCCGCCGACATGGCCGCCGATCGCCCGGCCGCCAGCAGCTGGCCGCGCACCTCGTGGCTCAGCTTGCCGAGCTCGGAGGACATCAGCCGCTCCGGGCCCACCGCCCCCCGACCCGTCACCAGCCGCCTGCCGGCGGTCAGGCCCGCGAGGGCGAGCGCCGACCGCATCCTGTGGCCGCGCCCGAAGAGATATCCGCTGGTGAAGGCGAGCGCCACCTGGCCGTTGTTCGTCATCCGCTCTTACCTCCCCTTGTCGGGTGAGCGCACTATATGGACATACCACCAAGTATGGCGCATATCCCCTATAGCTTGATACTTCCAGGTAACCCCCGCCCG
The DNA here is from genome assembly GCF_042959105.1 of Streptomyces sp. NPDC007917. Classification (NCBI taxonomy): domain Bacteria; kingdom Bacillati; phylum Actinomycetota; class Actinomycetes; order Kitasatosporales; family Streptomycetaceae; genus Streptomyces; species Streptomyces sp. NPDC007917. Next base: position 421,580 of record NZ_JBIBKK010000003.1, on the reverse strand, counting down.
GCGGGGGGAGGCAAACGCAAGGCCCGTCAGTGAACCTTCACCCAGTCAAGCGTGCGTTCGACGGCCCGTTTCCACCCCGCGTAGCCCTCCTCGCGCCGCCCCCGGCTCCACTGCGGCTCCCACCGCCTGGACTCCTGCCAGTGGGAGCGCAGTTCGTCGGTGTCGCGCCAGAACCCGACGGCCAGGCCCGCGGCGTAGGCGGCGCCGAGCGCGGTGGTCTCGGCGATCCGGGGGCGGCTGACCGGGACGCCGAGCACATCGGCCTGGATCTGCATGCACAGGTCGTTCGCGGTGACCCCGCCGTCCACCTTGAGCACATCGAGGTGGACGCCGGAGTCCCGGTCCATGGCCTCCACCACGTCCCGGCTCTGGTAGCAGATGGCCTCCAGCGTGGCCCGCGCCAGGTGACCGCCGGTGTGGTAGCGCGAGAGGCCGACGATCGCGCCGCGCGCGTCGGAGCGCCAGTACGGGGCGAACAGTCCGGAGAAGGCCGGGACGAAGTAGATCCCGCCGCTGTCCTCGACCGTGAGGGCCAGCCGCTCGCTCCCCGCCGCATCCTCGATGATCTTCAGCTGGTCGCGCAGCCACTGCACGGCCGAGCCGGTCACCGCGATGGAGCCCTCCAGGGCGTAGACGGTGGGGCCGTCGCCGAACCGGTACGCCACGGTGGTGAGCAGCCCACTGCGCGAACGGACCAGTTCCGTGCCCGTGTTGAGCAGCAGGAAGTTGCCGGTGCCATAGGTGTTCTTCGCCTCGCCCGGCGCGAAGCAGACCTGACCCACGGTGGCCGCCTGCTGGTCGCCGAGCACACCGGTGACGGGGATGGCGGTGCGCAGCGGGCGGGTGGTGCGGGTGTGGCCGAACGCCTCGGGGTGGGCCGAGGGGTTGATCGTCGGCAGCATCGCCCGCGGCACCCCGAAGATCCCCAGCAGCTCGTCGTCCCAGTCCAGGGTCTCCAGGTTCATCAGCATGGTGCGGCTGGCGTTGGTCACATCGGTGGCGTGGACACCGCCGCCGGGGCCCCCGGTCAGGTTCCACAGCACCCAGCTGTCGGTGTTCCCGAAGAGGGCGTGGCCGCGCTCGGCGGCCTCGCGGACGCCGTCGACGTTCTCCAGGATCCACTGGATCTTCGCGCCCGAGAAGTAGGTGGCCGGAGGCAGGCCGGCCTTGCGGCGGATGACCTCACCGCGGCCGTCGCGTTCCAGGGCCGCGGCGATGGTGTCCGTGCGGGTGTCCTGCCAGACGATGGCGTTGTAGTACGGCGTCCCGCTGCGCGGATCCCAGACGACGGTGGTCTCCCGCTGGTTGGTGATGCCGATCGCGGCCAGGTCGGCGGGCGCCAGTTCGCTGGCCCGGAACGCGTTCTGCATCACCGAGTTGGTGCGCTCCCAGATCTCCACCGGGTCGTGTTCGACCCATCCGGAGCGCGGCAGGATCTGGCGGTGTTCCAGCTGGTACTTCGCCACTTCCCCGCCGTCGTGGTCGAAGATCATGAAACGGGTGCTGGTGGTCCCCTGGTCCACCGCCCCGATGAAGTCCGGCATCCTGCCCGCCTCTCGTTCGGTCTCAGGTCTCGGAGGGGGTCTGCCCCACCTCCTGCGGCCCGGGCCCGAGCACCGGGAGGAAGGGGCTGACCAGGATCCGGTAGAGGGCCGCGCCGACCAGGCCGCCCACGAGTGGACCGACGATGGGCACCCAGAAGTAGAGGTTTCCGTACTGATCCCGCCAGGCGGTGTCATAGCCGGTGAGGAAGCTGGCGAGGCGGGGACCGAAGTCACGGGCCGGGTTGATGGCGTAGCCGGCGTCGGTGCCCCAGGCCATACCGATGGCGACCACGATGAGCCCGATGACGACGGCGGCGAGGTTGGCGCCCGGGGGCGTGTTCTGCAGATCGGTGACCGCGAGGACCAGCAGCAGCAGGATCGCGGTGCCGATCACCTGGTCGCGCAGCGCGCCCCATTCGCTCACCGGAAGCACACCGTTGCCGGGGAGGGTGGAGAAGACGAACTGGGTCTTGAGGGTGTGGCCCGGATCGACCTTGGCCAGCACCTCGGTGTAGTTCCAGCGCACCAGCAGAGCCGCGACGAACGCGCCGGCGGTCTGCGCGATCGCGTACGGCAGGACCTTGCTCCACGGGAAGCCCTTGAAGACCGCCAGGGAGAGGGTGACGGCGGGGTTGAGGTGGCCGCCGCTGAGCCGGGCCGCGACGTACACCCCGAAGGTGACGCCGAGCCCCCAGGCCCAGGCGATGCTGTCGTGGTCGCCGAGCCCCGCGGCGACGACCTGGGCCACCACGCCGCAGCCGAAGAGGATGAGGACCATGGTGCCGACGAACTCCGCGGACAGCTCGCCGAGCAGCCCCGTCCTGTGGACGGCTGGTTTCTGCTCGCTCATGGGGCCACCTGTCTCCGGCGCTTTGACGACCATCGTGGAGGGGCCGGGTCCCGTCGGCTCGCGCAGGTGGGCCGATCGGGGCAACGTCACGGCGCTCGGGGCTGTACGGGGAGGTGGGCGGCCCTGTACTACGGTCCTGGCCGCCTCGGCGGCCGATCGCTTTCGCCAGAGCAGAACATTCTCGTGAGACAGGATCAGGAACGCGGATGCCGACAACCGGAGCCCCGACGAACTGGGCCGGCAACATCACCTTCGGCGCGGCACGGGTGCACCACCCGGCCTCGGTCGCCGAGCTGCGACGGATCGTCGGCTCCGCCGAACGCGTCCGCGCGCTCGGCACCGGCCACTCCTTCAACCGCATAGCCGACACCAGCGGCGATCTGGTCCGCCTCGACCGGCTGCCGCACCGGGTGGAGATCGACCCCGACGGCTCGCGGGTGACCGTCGGTGCGGGTATGCGGTACGCGCAGGTCGCCGAGGCCCTGCAGTCGGCCGGTTACGCGCTGGCCAACCTCGCCTCGCTGCCGCACATCACCGTCGCGGGGGCCTGCGCGACCGGCACCCACGGCTCCGGCAACACACAGCGGAGCCTCGCGGCGTCGGTGGCGGGGCTGGAGATCGTCGGCCCGGAGGGCGACCTGACGCGGCTGAGCCGTGAGGCCGATGCGGACCGGCTGGCCGGGGCGGTGGTCTCGCTGGGCGGTCTCGGCGTCGTCACCGGCGTCACGTTGGACATCGAGCCGGCCTACGACGTGGCCCAGTGGGTCTACGACGGGCTGCCCCTGGACCGGCTGGCCGACAGGTTCGACGAGGTGTCCGGCGCCGCGTACAGCGTGAGCGTGTTCACCGACTGGCACTCCGGGGACGGGGTGGTGTGGCTCAAGTGCCGCGCCGACCGGCCAGGCCCGCCCCGGCCGGGGCAGCCCTGGCTGGGCGCCCGCCCGGCCGACGGCCCGCGCCACCCGGTGCCCGGCATGCCGCCCTCGCACTGCACGCGGCAGGCGGGCGTGCCCGGGCCGTGGCACGAGCGGCTGCCGCACTTCCGGCCGGACTTCACGCCCAGCAGCGGCGAGGAGCTGCAGTCGGAGCTCATCCTGCCGCGCGGCGCTGCGCCCGAGGCCTTCGCGGCGCTGCGCCGGCTGGGCGGCCGGATCGCGCCGGTGCTGCTGGTGTCCGAGGTCCGCACGATCGCCGCCGACGACCTGTGGCTGAGCCCGGCGTACGGCCGTGACAGCGTCGCCCTCCACTTCACCTGGGCGCCCGACCGCGCCGCGGTGCTCGAGGTCGTCGCCGCGATGGAGGAGGAGCTGCTGCCGCTGGGGGCGCGCCCGCACTGGGGCAAGCTGACCGCGGCCGCGCCCGGGGACGTGGTGGCGGGCTATGAACGGGCCGCGGACTTCGGACGCTTGCTGCGGGAGTACGACCCGGCGGGCAAGTTCCGCAACCCGTACCTGGACCGGCTGTTCCCTCTTTTGTGAGGGCTCGGTTCTCCCCTGTCACCGCTGGGAGGCGCCGCACCCCGGTCGGGATCAGCTGGGCCGAAGGTCCCTCATCCGGTCCCCGGGCAGCCCATGTGGCCCGGGGTCCGGCCGCGGGAGGCTGGTCGTAGGGGGCGGAGAAGGAGCCCGCGATGAAGCACCGCAAGATCGGCAATGTGATGACCGACGACGTCGTCCGGATCGGCTCCGGTGCCTCGCCCCACGAGGTCATGGAGCTGCTCGCACGGCATCGCATCGGCGGGCTGCCCGTGGTGGACGAGGACGAGAAGGTCGTCGGCGTGGTCTCGGGGGCCGATCTGCGGGCCGGGGCCGGCGCCCGCACCGCCGGACAGCTGATGTCGCGGCCCGCGGTCACCGTGCGCCCGCAGGACAGCGTGGTCGACGCCGCGCGGACCATGGCGCGGCACGGCGTGGAGCGGCTGCCGGTGATCGACGAGGAGGACCGGCTGGTCGGCATCGTCACCCGGCGCGACCTGCTGCGGGTCTTCCTCCGCCCGGACCATGAGATCCGCGCCGAGGTGATCGACGAGGTGCTGGTCCGCTCCCTGTGGCTGCTGCCCCACACGGTCGACGTCACGGTGACCGACGGGGTGGTGCGGCTGGAGGGGCAGCTGGAGCGGCACAGCGAGGTCCCCATCGCGGTGCGGATGGCCGGCCAGGTGGACGGGGTGGTGGCCGTCGTCGACCGCCTCACCTACCGCGTCGACGACGCGGCGCCGGGGCCGGCCCAAGAACCGGACCGGTGGCTGCGGCGCGGGCCGGCACCGCCGTCCAAGGCCGGGCCGGGGTGAGGACGGGAGGTCGTCGCCCATGACGCGTTCGGGCACCGAGCCCTCCGGCACCCCGCCGCCCGACGGCCGGGTCGTGGTGGGCCTGGACGGCTCCGACAGCGGGTGGGTCGCGCTGGACCGGGCGGTCGGCGAGGCGCAGCGCCGCGGGACGACGCTGGAGATCGTGCACGCCTGGCCGTGGGCGCAGACCGACCCGGCCGTCTTCGGCGTGGGCACCGAGGCGCACCGGACGCCGGTGGAGATCGCCCGGACGGTGCTGCGGCTGGCGGTGGCGCGGGCCGCCGAGAAGGCCCCGGACCTGCGGGTGGTGCCCACCCTCACGGCGCAGGACGCGGTGCCGGAGCTGCTGCGCATCGGCCAGGACGCGGCGCTGACCGTCATCGGCACCCGCGGCCTGGGGGGCTTCACCGGGCTGCTGCTGGGCTCGGTGGGGCTGCGGCTGGCCGCGCACACCGCGCGCCCGCTGCTGGTGGTGCGGGGCGACATCCCGGCCGCGTACGGCCCCGAGGGCCATGGCAAGGTGCTGGTCGGGGTCGAGTCGAGCGCGGACGAGGCGGCGGCGCGGTACGCGTTCGAGGAGGCGGTGCGCCGCCGCGCACGGCTGCGCGTGCTGTACGCGGGGGCCCGCCCGCCACTGCTCGGGGGCGACCACCCGCTGCCCTCGCGGGAGGATCCGGCGGCGCGGGCCGAGCGGGAGCGGGCGGGCGCGCACCAGGTGGTCGCGGCGCTGGCCGAGGAGTTCGGGCAGGTGGGGGTGCGGGAGCACACGCCCCACGGCGCCCCGGCGCCCGCCCTGGTGGAGGCCTCGCGCGCGGCGGACGTCGTGGTCCTCCCGGTCCACCGCCGTACGGCCCCGCTGGGCATGCAGCTCGGCCCGGTCACCCACGCGGTGCTGCACCACTCCCACTGTCCGGTGGTGCTCGTCCCGATCGACCGGCGGGAGTGAGAGCGACCGGGGCGGGAGAGCCCGTGCACGGTACGTGCCCGCTGGGGACAATTGGGTATATCAAGATTTAGGGGACATATCCGAGGGGAAGCGGTCATGAAAGCACTCGTCTTCCACGGACCGGGGCGCTCCTCCTGGGAGGACGTTCCGGACCCCGGCCTCCAGGAGACCGCCGACGCGATCGTCCGTGTCGACACCACCACCATCTGCGGCACCGATCTGCACATCCTCAAGGGCGATGTGCCCGACGTGCGGCCCGGTACCGTCCTCGGCCACGAGGCCGTCGGCGAGGTCGTCGAAACCGGCGAGGACGTGCGCACCGTACGCCCCGGGGACCGGGTGCTGGTCTCCTGCGTCTCGCCGTGCGGCCGCTGCCGGTTCTGCCGGGAGCAGGCATACGGTCAGTGCCACGGCGGCGGGGGCTGGGTCCTGGGGCGCCTGATCGACGGCACGCAGGCCGAGTACGTCAGGGTGCCCTTCGCCGACCTGTCGCTGCACCCGCTGACCGGCGCGGCCGACACCCTCGAAGCCGTGCTGCTGGCCGATGTCTTCCCCACCGCCTACGAGGTGGGGGTGGTGAACGCGGGGGTGCGGCCCGGGGACACGGTCGCGGTCGTCGGCACCGGGCCCGTCGGGCTCGCCGCGATCGCCACCGCGGAGCTCTTCTCCCCCGCCCGGATCATCGCCGTCGACCTGCTGCCCGCCCGGCTGGAGGCGGCCAAACGGCTGGGCGCCGACGCGGTGGTGCAGACCACGGAGGGGCCCGAGCCGCTGGTCGACGACCTCACCGGAGGCCTCGGCGCCGATGTGGTCATCGAGGCGGTGGGCACCCCCGCGAGCTTCGAGGCGTGTACGCGCATGGTGCGCCCCGGCGGGCGGATCGCCAACATCGGCGTGCACGGACGGCCCGTGACACTGCATCTGGAGGACCTGTGGATGCGGAATCTGACGATCACCACCGGTCTCGTCGACACCCGCACCACGCCCACGCTGCTGTCCATGCTGACCACCGGGCGGCTGCCCGCGGCGGCGTCGCTCATCACCCACACCTTCGAGCTCGACCAGATGGAGGAGGCGTACGACGTCTTCTCGCAGGCGGCCGACACCGGTGCGCTCAAGATCGCGCTCGGGGTGCCCACCAGGCCGCTGGTGCCCCGGGAGACGAACGGAGAGAAGTGATCGGCCATGGCCGAACCAGCACGGCCGGACCCGGCCATCGCCCGGCCGGCCACCGGCGGCGGTGACATCGGACGGCGCGTGGCCCGGCGCCGTGAGCGGCTGGGGCTGAGCCGGGAGGACGTGGCCGCGCGGGCGGGCACGGCGCCGGGGTATCTGAAGCATCTGGAGGAGACTCCCGCCGCCCCCGGCGCGGGCTTCCTCCTGCGGCTGGCCGCGGCCCTGGACACCACCGCCGACGAGTTGGGGGGCCGTGGCGGCGCGGCCAAGGCGCCCGGCCCCGTCCGGGAGGCCGGCCACCCGCACCTGGTGGAGCTGGGCCCCGAGGAGTGCCACGACCTGCTCTCCGCCTCCGGGGTGGGCAGGATCTCGGTGTCCACCTCGTGGGGACCCGCCGTCGTCCCGGTGGACTACAGCGTCGTCGGCGACGCGGTGGTCCTCCGCACCGCCCCCGACGCCTCCCCGGCCGCCGCCGCGGGGTCCGAGGTCGCGTTCGAGGTGGACCACGTCGACGAGACGCTCAGCGAGGGCTGGAGCGTGCTCGTCGTCGGGCGGGCCCGGCAGCTCACCGAGCCGGAGGCGGTGCGGCGCCTGGCCGGCCGGGAGCAGCACCACAGGCCCTGGCCGGGCGGCAGCCGCGACCTGTGGCTTGGCTTCGACCCCGCCGGCGTCACGGGGCGCCGGATCCACGTGCGCTGAGCGCGGGTCAGGACGCCGCGGCGCGGCCGCCGCCCGCCGCCCGGGCGGAGCCCGCCGCTGAGGCAAGGAAGGAGGTCCCGGTGCATCGGACCTCGCACATCGTGAGTGATGTGATGACCCATACCGTCGTCGCCGTCGGCCGCGAGGCCCCGTTCAAGGAGATCGTGAAGACGCTGGAGCAGTGGAAGGTGAGCGCCCTGCCGGTCCTGGAGGGCGAGGGGCGGGTGATCGGCGTGGTCTCGGAGGCCGATCTGCTGCCCAAGGAGGAGTTCCGGGACAGCGACCCGACCCGGCTCGGCCAACTGCGCGACCTGCCCGACATCGTGAAGGCGGGCGCGGTGACCGCCGAGGAGCTGATGACCTCTCCCGCCATCACGGTGCATGCGAACGCGACCCTGGCCGAGACCGCCCGGATCATGACCCACAGGCGCGTCAAACGGCTTCCCGTGGTCGATGACGAGGGCCGGCTCGAGGGCATCGTCAGCCGTGCCGATCTGCTGAAGGTGTTTCTGCGCGCGGACGAGGACATCGAGGAGGAGGTGCGGCGCGAGGTCGTGTCGTATCTCTTCCCGGCCTCGACGGGGCAGCCGGTGCGGGTGAACGTGCGGGAGGGCGTGGTCACCCTCGCCGGCCAGGTCAGGGACGCCGCCCTGATCCCGGCGGCGGAGCGGCTGATCCGCTCGGTCGAGGGCGTGGTGGACTTCGACAACCAGCTGAGCGCCGTCCACCACGTCGCCCGGCCGTCGTGACCCGCGCGGCTCAGCCGCCGCGGCTGCTCCAGCGCGGCTCGACCTCGGCCCAGGCCCGCTCCCACTGCGCCGCGCGGCTGCGGTCCAGCCGCCACCGTACGACGCGCCGGCCCGCCAGGGTCACCAGGCACACGCCGGTGGCCGCCGTGACGCCGGTCAGGGCCGCCCGGCTCTCGGCCTCCTGCGGGGTGAGCGGCGCGTGGACCAGTCGGCCGCGCCCGTCGATCCACACCACGGTCGACGTCCCCGCCGCGCCCCCCTCGCGTACCTGGGCGGTGCCGGTGTGGACGGTGCCGTCGGGCGCCTTCCAACGCACGGTGGCGGGGACGCGGTCGGCCCTGCCGCCGTCGGCGCCCGGCGCCCCCACGGGGGCGTCCTCCAACAGCCGCGCCGGAACGGGGTGCCGCTCGGCCCGCTGCGCCAGCAGCGGCGCCTCCACTGCGGCGGAGGTGGCCACCCCGGCCGCCGTGCCGCCGACCACCATCACCAGCCCGGCCACCAGCGCGACCCAGGCCTCCACGACGTCCGAACGCCGCTTGAGCGGGTTGCGCCGCCACCTCCAGCACAGCCGCCCCCGCGCCTTCGCGCTCATCGCCGCACCCCCTGTCGCGTGCAGTCGCGTACTGCTCGGCGGAAACCCGCGCGGCAGCGCGAGGGCTCCCTGTCTCGACCCTCCCACGCTCGGGCCGCGGGGGCGAGGGCCGGGCAGACCCGGCGGCGGGACCATCGGCCCCGCCGCCCCATCGCGGGGCCCGTTCGGCCCTGGCGTGGCCACCCGGGGCGCGCCATGATCGGTCTGAGGGGGCCGGGCCACGACAGCCGTGCGAACGGAAGGCCGCCATGACGGACTCACCACACCACCCCCCGCCGACCCCGGGCACCCCGATCAGCCCCAGCAGCCCCATTAGGGTGTTCTTGCTGGACGACCACGAGGTCGTACGGCGCGGGCTGCACGACCTCCTCGACGCCGAGCCGGACATCGAGGTGGTCGGCGACGCGGGAACCGTCGCCCAGGCGCTCGCCCGGGGGCCCGCGCTGCGGCCCGACGTCGCGATCCTGGACGTACGGCTGCCGGACGGGAACGGGGTCACCGTCTGCCGCGAACTGCGCTCCGGAATGCCCCGGCTGGCCTGTCTGATGCTGACCTCGTTCGACGACGACGATGCCCTGCTGGACGCGATCATGGCGGGGGCCGCGGGATACGTCCTCAAGCAGATCAAGGGCTCCGACCTGGTCTCCGCCGTACGCACCGTCGCGTCCGGCCAGTCGATGCTCGACCCGGCCACCACCACCCGGCTGATGAGCACCCTGCGCGGGGAGGGCGCCGAGCCGCGGCCGCGGGACGGGTCGCTGGCCGGGCTGTCCACCCGGGAGCGGGAGATCCTGGCCCTGATCGGTGAGGGGATGACGAACCGGCAGATCGGCAAGCGGCTCTATCTGTCCGAGAAGACGGTGAAGAACCACATCTCCCGCCTGCTGTCGAAGCTCGGCGTCGAACGCCGCGTCCAGGCGGCGGTGATCGCCACCCATGCGGAACCGGGCCACCCCGGCAGCCACTCCGCCCGGCCCCACTCCGCCCGGCCCGACTCCGCCCGCTGACGCCCGTCACGCGTCCCGCGGCAGCGGAACGCTCCACACCAGGCGCGTGCCGCCGCCCGGCGGGACCTCCAACGCCAGTTCACCGCCGCGCTTCCCGGCGCGCTCGGTGAGGTTCCGCAGCCCACTGCGCCGCCCGCCCTCCGGAAGGCCCACCCCGTCGTCGGTGACCGTGAGGGTCAGCCGGCCGGACCCGACGGCCAGGGAGATCTCCGCGCCGCGGGCCCGCGCATGGCGGGCGATGTTGGACAGCGCCTCGGCCAGCACCGCGACCACGTCGTCCGCGACGTCGTACGGCACATCGGCGTCGACCAGCCCCTCCGTGCGCAGCGAGGGCGTGAACCCCAGCGCGGGCACGGCCTCCTCGACCGTCCTGGCCGTACGCACCCGCAGCCCCTGGGCGGCCGGGCCCGCCTCGTGCGACCGCAGACCGAAGATCGTCGACCGGATGATCCTGATGGTGTCGTCCAGGTCGTCCACCACCCGCAACAGCCGCTCCGAGCCCTCCGGGTGGTGGACGAAGCGCACGGTCGACTGCAGCGACATCCCCGCGGCGAACAGCCGCTGGATGGCCAGGTCGTGCAGATCGCGGGCGATCCGGTCGCGGTCCTCCAGCAGCGCCAGCTGCTCGGCGTCGCGCCGCCGCTCGGCCAGCTTCATGGCGATCGCGGCCTGACCCGCGAAGCCGAGCAGCATGTCCGTCTCCATGGGGGTGAAGGGCGCGCTGCCCGCCGCCCGGGCCAGCGACAGCACCCCCTGGACCCCCTCGCTGGTCCGCATCGGAACGGCCACCGCGGGGCCGAGGCCCGTCCAGCGCTTGGGCCCCAGCGTGATCCGGGGATCGTTCTCGACGTCGACGCTGGTGACGGCCTCGGACTCGAGGAAGGCGGCGCCCGCGAACGAGCCCCGGCAGGGCAGCACGAGACCGCGGTGCGCCTCGGCGTCGATGCCGTCCGCGAGCGCCATCTGGAGGTCGGCGGTCCCCTCGACCGGCAGCGCGAGCACCCCCAGGTCCGCCGCGAGCAGGCGCCGGGCGTGCCCGACGATCAGCCCCAGCACCCGGGTCTCGTCCACCCCGGACAGCAGCCCCTGGGTGACCTCCGCGTTCGCCTCCAGCCAGCGCTGGCGGTGCCGGGCCTCCTCGTACAGCCGGGCGTTCTCGATGGCCACGCCGGCCGCCACGGCGAGGGTGGACAGCACCGTCTCGTCCTCGCCGTCGAACTCCTCGCCGCTCCGCTTCTGCGTCAGGTAGAGATTGCCGAAGACCTCGTCCCGCACCCGGATGGGCACCCCCAGGAACGAGCGCATGGGCGGATGCCCCGCCGGAAAGCCGTAGGAGGCCGGGTGCTCGGACAGCTCGGCCAGCCGCAGCGGTTGGGGGCGGCGGATGAGCTCGCCCAGGATGCCGTGGCCGCACGGCAGCGCCCCGATCCGAGCGATCTGCCCCTCGTCGACGCCCACGGTCAGGAACTCCGCCAGCCGCCGGTCCTCGCCGATCACGCCGAGGGCGCCGTACTCGGCGTCCACCAGCACCACGGCCGCCTCGACGATCCGCCGCAGCACCTGCGGCAGATCCAGCTCCCGGCCGACCGAGAGCACGGCCTCCAGCAGGCTGTGCACCCTGTCCTGCGTCCCCCGCACCGCGTCGATGCGCAGCCGCAGCTCGTCCAGCAGCTCGTCGAGCCGCAGCCGGGGCGGATTCCTGGAGCTCCTCGCGCTACCCATGCCCACGGACCTCCCACTCCTTACGGTAGCCGCGCACCGCGGAGGGGCGAACGCTGTCAGCCGCGCAGCAGCTCCTCGAGGCGGTCGAGGAAGACCCCCTGCTTGGCCACGATCTTCTGCCGCGCCTGCGCGAGATCCAGCCAGGCCACCCGGTCGACCTCGGGGAAGGCCTGAAGCCGCCCGGACCCCCTGGGCCACTCCATCTCGAACGTGCCCGGGGTGACCTGCCGCGGATCGAGGTCTGCCGCCAGCGCCCAGACCGTCACGACCTTGCCCCCGGTCTGCCGGACGGAGCCGAGCGGAAGGAGGTCGCCCGGGGGCGGCGGCAGGCCCAGCTCCTCCTGGAACTCCCGGCGTGCCGCGGCCTCCGGGGCCTCGTCCGGCTCGTACTCGCCCTTGGGAATGGACCAGGCGCGCTCGTCCTTGCGCGCCCAGAAGGGCCCGCCCATGTGGCCGAGCAGGACCTGCGGCACGGGGGCCGGGTCCGTCTCCGCCGCGCCCGTCCGGGCCGCCCCCACCCCGCGGAACAGCAGGATTCCGGCGCTTCGCTTTGCCGTCACAGTGCCCAGTGTGCGCTGCGCCCGCCCACCAGGCCGCGCCGCGGCGGATCAGCCCTTGCGGGCGTAGCCGAGGTAGGTGACCTGGGGCCGGGCGTCGGGGGCCAGGACGAAGTCGACGATGGGCGGGATCTCCTCGTCGGTGATCCGGCCGCGGCGACGCGCCATCGTGGCCTTGACCAGGCCGCGCGGATCACGGGGCTGGAAGTCGCAGACGTCCTCGTTGCGCAGGCCGTGGCGGCGCAGCGCCTCCGTCAGTTCGGCGGGGGTGCGCAGCCGGGCCGCGGCGTAGCGCCCGGGCGGCATGATCCGGGTCATGGGCAGGCGCTGGAAGGCGAGGAGGTAGATCAGCCGGGACAGCGGGGTGCGGTTCACGGTGTCGTAGACCAGCACGCCGTCCGGCGCGAGCACCCGGGACGCCTCCGCCAGGACCCGGTCGAGGGCCGGGGTGACCTCGAAGGTGTCCGCGCAGTAGACGAGGTCGAACGCGGCGTCGGCGACGCCCAGTTCCTCCGGCGGCGCGGTTTCGTACCGGACGGCAAGGCGCTCCCGCTCCCCTCCCGCTCCCTCGTCCGATCCCCGCTCCCCCGCTTCACGCTCGCCCGCCTCCCGCGCGAGCGCCGTCGCGGACGCGGAGGGGTCGACGGCGAGGACGTCGAATCCCAGCCCGGCCAGTCCGCGGGCCAGCAGTCCGCGGCCGCTCCCCACCACCAGGGCCCGGCTCCCGGCCGCGGTCAGTCCGACGCCCCGCAGGGTTCTTCCCACGTACTCCAGGCGGCTGGCCTGGAAGGCGACGGCTCTGATCTGACGGCCGTCCACCGCTTCGGGTGACGGTGAGTCCAGTTCGATGCGCGGCGCTCGGGCCATCCTCTGCTCCCTCTCGTCCTTCTTCGGCCTTGCCCTCGTGTGCGGCTGTGTCCGACGTTAACAAGGGGCGTATGACGGCCCGCCGGCGGTTCGCGGGGGCGGGCGTGGGCACTCGGCTGACGATGCCGACAACGCGACGCTGGGGGTGCTGATCATGCGCTACGAAGAGCTGACGAGGCAGGTTCAGGCGCTGGCGCAACTGCCCGACCGGCAGTCGGCGGAGCGGGCGGTGCGCGCCACGCTCGAGACCCTTGCCGAGCGGATCCCGGACGGCCTGGCCGATCACATGGCGGCGCAGCTCCCGGCCGAGGCGGCCGAGCCCATGCGGCGGGTGGCCGCGTCCCACGAGGCGTCGCCCGCGCAGCGGACCTACCGGCGTGACCACGGCGAACGGTTCGACCTCACCGGCTTCGCGGGGCGGATCGCCTGGCGCGCGCGGACGTCGGAGGACGAGGCGATCCGGGAGGCGAGCGTGTTCTTCGAGGTGCTGGACTCCGCGGTGAGCCCGGAGCTGATGGAGAGGCTGTACAAGGCGTTGCCGGGTGACATTCGGGAGCTGCTGCCGGAAGCGCGGGCGCTCGAAGACCGGCGGGGCCGGGAGGAACGGGGCCGGAGGGAACAGGGCTCCCGCCCGCAGCGTGGGTCCGCGTGATGAGCCCGCCCCGGTTGAGGCGTTATGTCCGGGTTGACCCCACCGCGTGAGGGTACTGGGGAGCGATCGATCCCTGAAGCGGGGTCGGAACGCACACTCTGGAGGATCACCATGGCCGAGACCAGGCCCACGGACGTGCAGAAGGCCCTCAAGGGCGCCAGCTACCCGGCCGACCGGGAGTCCCTGACCAGGGTCGCGAAGGACAACCGCGCCGACAAGAAGATCGTGGAGGAGATCTCCCATCTGAAACGCGACCGGTACGAGGGCCCCAACGAGGTCGAGAAGGAGCTCTACGGGTCCTAGCGCCCGACGGCGCGCGGAGGCAGCCACGGCTGCCGCTGCACACGCTCCTCGCCCCTGACCCCGTGCGGCGGGGTCAGGGGCGAGGACGGAGATCAGCGGTGGCGGAGGACAGCCGTCCGGCCAGCCGGTCAGCCGTGCGCACCCGCCGTGGTGGCCGCGCCCGTGCCCGCGCTGTGGCCGTGGCCCGGGGCCACGCTGCCGGGGCCGCCGATGCCCAGGGCCACCTTGGTCCAGCCCTGCTCCCGGCGGTCGAAGGCGCGGTAGGCCTCGATGGCGTCCTGGGTCCCCGACCAGTGAGTGATGAGCGGGGAGGGGTCGAGTTCGCCGGAGGCGACCATCGAGACCAGATGGGGCAGATAGTGGCGGTGGTGACAGTTGCCCATCTTGACGGTGAGGTTCTTCTGGAAGGCCTCGCCGATCGGGAAGTGCTGCGCCTCGGGCGGGTAGACGCCGACGATCCCCACCGTGCCGGCCTTGGCGGCCATCTGGATGGCCCAGCGGGTGGCCAGCGACGGGGCGTCGCCGGGCCGCCAGGTGCCCTGGTCGTCGGGGTTCTGCTCGGGGGCGGTCTCCCGCACCTCGTGGGCGAACTCCTCCCGCTGCCCGGCCAGGTTGTCGGCCGCGGGGCCGTGGTGGGGGCACGCGGCGTCGATGCCGACGGCGTCGATGACCCGGTCCGCGCCGATGCCACCGGTCAGCTCGCGGACGGCGGACACCGGCTCCTCGGCGTTGAAGTCGACGGTCTCGGCGTGCTGCCGCCGGGCCAGTTCGAGCCGGTCGACGACCCCGTCGACGACGATGACCCGGCCCGCCCCGCACAGCCGGGCGCAGGCGACCGCGGCCTGTCCGACGGGGCCCGCGCCGAGTACGGCGACCGTGTCGCCCGTGCTCACCTCGGCCAGCTTGGCCCCGAACCAGGAGGTCGGGTAGATGTCCGAGAGCAGGATGGCCTGGGCGTCGTCCACCGTGTCGGGCAGCGGGACCAGCCCGGTGTGCGCGTACGGGACCCGGGCGTACTCCGCCTGCAGCCCGTCCAGCCCGCCGGCCGGGTCGGGCCCGCCGAAGAAGGTGGTTCCCGCGAGCCGCCCGTTGGGGTTGGCCTGATCGCACTGGGCGTGGTAGCCGGCCCGGCAGTAGCTGCACACCCCGCAGGCGACGGTGGAGGGGATCACCACCCGGTCACCGGGGCGGAAGTTACGCACCCCGCCGGCCACCTCCTCGACGATGCCCACGGCCTCATGCCCGAGGATCCGTCCCTCCCGCATGCCCGTCATGGTGCCGCGTACGAAGTGCAGATCGGTGCCGCAGATCGCCGACGTGGTGATCCGTACGATCGCGTCATACGCGTCCTGGATCTTGGGTTGGTGCACGTCCTCGAGGCGGATGTCGCCGACGGAGTGCCATACGACAGCTTTCATGGTTGCTCTCTTCCTGGGCGACAGGATGGTTCCCGGCTTACCGGGGTGCCCAGGGGGGAGCGGGGGAAACAGCCGGGCCCGCGCGCTACCAGACGTCGCCGTCGCGCCAGTCGCAGACCAGCTCGGCGGACACGTCCAGGGAGGTCTGGGCCGGGAGGACGAAGACTCCGCCGTCCTCGTCCGGGGTGCGCCGGACGCCCTCGGGGGTGAGCACCGAGGTGGGCCCCTGCCACCGCAGCCAGCCGCGCGCCGCGTAGAAGTCCGTCGCCTCGTCGCTGGAGCCCAGCGCGCCGAGGTCGTAGGCGCCGCGCACCACCCGCTCCAGCGCCGCCATCATGGCCGCGCCGTGTCCGCGGCCACGCCGGTCCGCCCGTACCCCGACGCCCTCCACATAGCCCGCGCGCAGCGCCCGCCCGCCGTGCAGCAGCCGCCGCTGCACCACCGACGCGTGGCCGATCAGCTCGCCGTCCTCCCAGGCCAGGGCGTGGATGCCGCCCAGGGCGTGGTCCCAGTCGTGGTCGCTCATATCGCCTTCGAAGACATCGTCGAGGAGGGCGCGGGCCGCCTTGAGGACGGCGAGATCCAGGTCGGAGGTGTGTGCGGTGCGTATATCGGCCATGACGCCATCGTCACATCCGGCGGGCGGGCGGTGCAGCGGGATTTCGACAGCTTGACAAAGCCGGTTGCCGGATCGGCAAATAGAAGGGTGACGGACGAGGATTTCACCGATGTGCTGACGGGTGTGGGGCCGCGGCTGCGGGCGCTGCGCCAGGCGCGTGGCGCCACGCTGTCCCAGCTGAGCGAGACGACCGGGATCTCGGTGAGCACCCTCTCGCGGCTGGAGTCGGGGCAGCGCAAACCGGCCCTGGAGCTGCTGCTGCCCCTGGCCAAGGCCTATCAGGTGCCGCTGGACGAGTTGGTCGGCGCGCCCGCCACCGGTGATCCCCGCATCCATCCCCAGCCCTTCACCCGGCACGGCAGGGTCTTCGTGCCACTGACCCGCCACCTCGGCGGGCTGCACGCCTACAAGATGATCCTGCCCGCCGGGCAGACACCCGAGGGCACTCGGCTCGAACAGAAGGTGCACGAGGGGTACGAGTGGCTTTATGTGCTCTCCGGCCGGCTGCGTCTCGCGCTGGGCGAGCACGACCTGGTCCTGACCGCGGGCGAGGCCGCCGAGTTCGACACCCGTGTCCCCCACGGCTTCGCCAGTGCGGGCGACCGGCCCGTCGAGGTGCTGAGCCTCTTCGGGGCGCAGGGCGAGCGGATGCACGTACGGGCCCGCCCCTCGGGCGGCTGAGGTGGCGCGGCCACGCGCCTGGGTCCCGGACAGGACCTGGACGTGACCTAGACGGCCACCACGCAGTCGTCGGAGCTGTTGGTGCCCAGGACGCTGACGATCCCGGCGGTGCCGTCGCCGAAGAACCGGGAGAAGATGCCCGCCGGGCGGCCGCCGAACAGCAGCGGCCCGAACACCGGGGCCACATCGACGTCATGCGGCTCCTCGGCGCCGTCGGCGACCATCGCCAGCCGGCAGCTGCGCGGCGCCACGTACTCCTGCACCACGCTGGTGCCCGTCCCGGCGGCCGTGGCCACCGCCGCCTCCCACTGCGCCTGGCCGGTCTCCCGGCCGATGACGACCTGCTTGCCGCTCATCCCGATGCTCTCCTTGAGCACCAGCAGCTCCCGGTTGTCCACGGCGAAGGGGACGAGGTCGACCCTCCGCTCGCCCCGGCTCGTCCACCGGTGGGACAGGACGCGTGTCCACGGCAGATATCTGTCGACCAGGGCCCGCTCCGCCGCGCTCATCCACGGCCGCCCCTCCGACAGCAGGCCCATGGTCAGCTTGCTGGACAGAAACGTGGAGGTCTGGGTGGACACCAGCAGACAGCCGCCTGCCAGCGCGGCCTGTACGGGCGCGGTGTCGATGCCCAGCTCGGCCCAGTCCGGGATGGTGAAGTTGCGCAACCCCAGCGGGTAGCGCAGCCGCGGCGGACAGTCCCAGGCCTCGTGCAGATCCTCGGGTTCGAAGAAGCGCGCCGTCAGCCCGTGGCCGTTGAAGTGGTCGGCCTCCATGTCGAAGTACCGGGTGGACTCCACGCCCTGGTCGCGGGCGCTGCCCACCAGGGCCACCCGGGGCGCCACGGCCAGCTCCGCGCACAGCCCCCGGAACATCTCGGCGCGTACGGTAAACGGGTCCTGGTAGCCGAACGGCAACCGGCCCGCGTCATCGGCGTAGAGCTTGCGCCACACCTCGAGGCGGCAGTGTGTCTCCACCGGCCCGCCGAGCGCCCCGCTGACGTTGAACTCCAGAAAACGCGGCCCGTTCGGCCCGATCACGATGTCCGGCCGGGTCACACAGTCCGCGTAGCGCTCCTCGACGAACTGGTCGGCCAGGAACAACTGGTGTTCGCTCGCCGGCATGCGATATGCCGCCAGCCTGCCGTCCGTGGTGGGCGCGGACTCCAGGGCGGTGCGGCGCACCAGGTCGAGCAGCGCGGCGGTGGCGCGGAACAGCTCGGCGTACGACGCGCGCGGCAGCGCGATGGGAGCGGCGGGCAGCAGTGGCTGGTGCGGCCAGCCGGTGTCCCGGATCTCGGTGCGCAGCATCTCCCGGATGGTGTCCGCGGGCACTACGGGCTTCAGCCGGTGGCGCCCGAACCACGGGTGTCCCGACGCCCCCTGCGTGCCGATGTCCTCGAGCGCGCCCATCCGGCTTCCCCCGCATCCCAGCAGATCCCACATCGCCTTCGCAGAACGTGACTTGGCGAAACGTCAGCATAGTCGGCGCCGTTACCCTTGGCGTCATGACGCTGCGCCGGGTCGGGGACAACGAGTACGTCGAAGAGCACGGTGGGGACTACGAGGACTTCGAGCCCGGCATGGTGATCCGGCACTGGCCGGGCCGGACCATCACCGAGACCGACAACACCTGGCTGACCCTGCTGACCATGAACCAGCACCCGCTGCACTTCGACCGGGCCTACGGGGAGGGCGCCGAGTACGGGCGGGTGCTGGTCAACAGCGGGATCACGCTGTGTCTGGTCGGTGGTATGACCGTGCAGGCGCTGTCCGCGCGGGCGGTGGCCAACCTCGGCTGGGACAAGGTCCGCCTGAGGGAGCCGGTGTTCGTCGGCGATACGCTCTACGCGACCAGCCGTATCCTCGGCAAGCGGCTGTCCAGGTCGCGGCCGGGGCAGGGGATCGTCACGGTGGAGACCACCGGCGCCAAGTCGACCGGGGAGACCGTCATCGTCTTCGAGCGGTCCTTCATGGTGCGCTGCCGCGAGACGGGCTGACTCATCCCGCCTCCGCGCCCGCGGCCTCGTGGAGCGCGGCCGCGGCGGCGGTGTCCTCGATGGCCATGCCCACCCCGCGGAACACCGAGGTCCGGCCGTCCGCCCCGGTCACCCCGGTCACCCCGGTCGCCCCGGTCGCCCCGGTCACCAGCGTGCCCAGTTCATGCAGGTCGGCGACGCCGATCAGCCCGCCGGCCAGCGCGGCCCGCACCTCGCCCGCGTCCTCGAGCGCGGCGGCCCGCTCCTCCACGACGACGAACGCGGACGCCAGGAGCGCCGGGTCGACCTCGATCGCGTCCTCGTGGGTTCCGCCGATCACGTTGACATGTGCCCCGGGGGCCACCCAGTCGGCCGCCACCAGCGGTGTCCGGCCGTCGGTCGAGGTCGCCGTACAGACGACCGCGGCGTCTGCGACGGCGTCCCGTGCGGTGTCGCACACCGAGACCCGGGCAGGGCGGCCCGGTTGGCCCGCTGTGGCGCGGATCCACTCCGCGAACGCCTCCGTACGGGCCCGGGTGCGGGAGAACACCCGGACCGAGCGGATCGGGCGCACCGCGGACACGGCCCGCACCAGCGCCCGCGCCTGCACCCCGGCGCCGAGGACGGCCAGTTCCTCGGCGTCCTCGGGGGCGCACAGACGGGTCGCCAGACCGGCCACGGCGCCGGTGCGGACGGCGGTCAGCTCGGCGCCGTCCAGCAGCGCGGTGATCCGCCCGGTGGCCAGGTCGGTCAGGACGACCACGCCGTGGATCAGCGGCAGGCCGCGGTCCGGGTTGTCCGGGGTGAGCGTGGTGATCTTGACGCTGCCCACCCCGCGCCGCTCCCAGACCGCCGTTCCGGCCAGCAACTGCCGCCGCGGGACGTGTGCGCCGTGCTCGATGATCGTCCGGGCCGGGGACCGCGTCCGGCCCGCCGACAGATCGGCGAACACCTCGGCCAGCGCGTCGATCACCCTCACCAGCCGGTCCCGGCCCGCCATGTCCCGTGCGCCGATGGTCACCGGCCCGGTCATGTGGTGGCCTTCCGGCCGCTCAGCTCGGCCACCACGTCCACGATCAGGTCCTCCTGCCCGGCGATGGCCTGGCGCCTGCCGAGTTCGAAGAACACATCCCGCGGATCGACCTCCGCCCGCCCGCAGTGGTCGAGCACCTGGTGTTTGAACCCGGAGAACACCCCGGCCAGACCGCTGACGATGGACAGCGAGCCGGTGACCGGCGGCGCGGGCATCAGCTCCCGCTCGGCGAACTCGGCGGCGTCGAGCAGCGCGTACAGATCGATGCCCGTCCGGAAGCCGGTCCGCTCCAGCACCGGCACCACCACCTCGAGCTGGGTGTTCCCCGCCCCGGCACCGAAGCCGCGCGCGCAGCCGTCGATGATCCCGGCCCCCGCCTCGGCGGCGGCCACCGAGTTGGCGACGGCCATGCCGAGGTTGTTGTGCCCGTGGAGGATCACCGGTATGCCCAAGGGCCCGACGGCCTCGACCATCGCGCCGATCCGCGCGGTGACGTCCTGGGGCAGGAAGTGGCCGGCGGAGTCCATGATGCCCACCGCCCGTGCCCCGTACCCGACCGCGCGCGCGGCGTGCTCGGCCAGTTCGGCGGGGGTGGCCATGTGGCTCATCATCAGTACGCAGTGTGCCTCCGCGCCCTCCTCTGCCAGCAGCCCGAGATGGCGCTCGGCCAGCGAGGTCTCGGTGCAGTGCACTCCGAGGCGGATCACATCGGCGCCGTGTGCCACCGCCTTGCGCAGATCGCCGGAGGTGCCCCAGCCGGGCAGCATGAACACCCCCATTCTGCTGTGCCGCAGGGCTTCCCGCACGGTCGACAGCATCTCGTCGTCGCTGACGGCCGCCCGTCCCACCTGGAGCGAGGAGGCGCCCAGGCCGTTCCCGTGGCCCACCTCCACCACCGGGACCCCGGCCGCGTCGGCCGCCTCGGCGTACCCCCGCAACGCCGCCACGCCGAGTTGGTGCCGCACCGCGTGCTGGCCGTCGCGCAAGGTGGGGTCGTGGATCACCACGGACCTCATCGGCCCACCCCCGCCCGGGCGGCCGGGGCGAGCCGGGCCGCGTGCTGCTCGGCGACCAGGATGGCGGCCGAGTTGATGATGTCCAGGTTTCCGGCGTACCGGGGCAGTACGTCGCTGTCGGCGGTGATCTCCAGGGAGACCATGACCCGGTCGCCGGTCACCGTGCAGGCGATGACCTCGTACCCGGGCTGATGCGCCCGCACCCGCTTCGCCGCGTCGTCGACCAGGGCGCGCACCGCCGCGGCGTCGGCCCCGGGGACGACCGCGTGGACGGCGGTCCGGAAGGGCGCCGGTGGTACGGCCGGGCTGATGTTGAGGATCGCCTTGGTGTCGCGCACCCCGGAAAACGCGGTGAGGGCGTGCTGGGTGGTGGCGATGTACTCGTCGAGGTTGAGCCGGGTGGCCCGGCCCGCGATGGTGCCGGCCACGGTGGAGACGGCCTCGATGTACTCCACCTCGAACCGGTGGGCGAGGGCGTGTGCGATCGGGATCGACGCCTGTCCACCACAGCTGATGAGGCTGACGTTGCGCCCGGCCGGCGGGCGGGTCCCGGTCACCGTGGGCACCACCATCCGGCCGACCCGGCTGGGGGTCAGGTCGATCAGCAGGGTGCCCAGCGGTTGGAGCAGCCGCCAGTGCTCGGCGTGCGAGGTCGCGTTGGTGGCGTCGAACACCACGTCGAACGGGCGCGGGGCCGCGAGGATCGCGTCGATGCCCTCCGCCGTGGTCGGGCAGCCGAGCCCGGCGGCGTACCGCAGCCCGGCGGACTCGGGGTTGCGCCCGGCCACCAGACCGCAGTTCAGCACGGTGGAGCGGTGGACCTTGCCGACCAGGTCCTGGCCGATGGCCCCGGTGCCGATGACGGCGGCGGTGATGGGCGGGACGGTGCCGGGCCCGGCGGTGGCGTGCTCAGCGACGGTCATGGCCCGCCTCCTCGCCGTCTTCACCGGAGCCACTGCGGCCACCGGGGCCACCGGGGCCACCGACACCGCCGGGGCCGCCGGGGCCGCCGGTCAGGCCGTCGCCCCGGGTGCCGCCGGCACCGCCCTGACTGCGATCGGTGCCGCCGGAACCACCCGCACGGTCCACGCCTTCCGCACCGCCGCCCCGGCCGAACCGCTCGGCCCAGGCGTCCCCGCGCGCCACCGTCGCGCGGGCCATCCGGGCGAACGGCGGGCCGACCATGTTCCCGTCCAGGACGGCGATCCCGCCGTCCGCCGCCCGCACGGCCTCGGTCACCCGCCGGGCCAGCCGCAGCCCGGCCGGGTCTGGCCGCAGGGCCCGGTTGATCGCGCCCAGTTCACTCGGGTGCACGGTCACCTTGCCGTGGAAGCCCAGTTCGCGCACCCGGTCGATCTCCTCCGCCAGCGTTTCCGGCTCGGCCAGCCGGAAGTTGGCGGTGTCGATCAGGGCGGTGCCGTGCCGGGCGGCGGCCAGGACCATCGCCTGGCGGGCCGCGAGCAGGCCCGCCCAGCTGATCTCGATGCCCAGGGCGGCGGCCAGGTCCGCCGAGCCGAGGATCAGTCCGTCGGCGACCGCCGCGATGGCGTCGACACCGGCGACGGCGGCCGGGGTCTCCACGGTCACATAGATCTCGGGGCGGACCCCCGCCGAGGCGAGGGTGGCGCGCGCCAGCTCCACCTCGACCGCGGACTTCACCATCGTCATCACGATGAAGCCGGGCTTGACCGGGCATTCGGTGAGCAACACGAGATCGTGCACCGCCTCGATGGTGCCCAGTTCGTTGATGCGCACGGCGGCGTTCGCGGGCTCCGGCGCCTTCTCCAGCGCCGCCCGGCACACCCTGCGCGCGGCGGCCTTCTCCGGCAGCGGAACGGCGTCCTCCAGGTCGATCAGGTGCACATCGGCGTCGTAGGACCAGGCCCCCACCACCCGGTCAAGCGACAGCGCGGGCGTGTACAGGACGGAGCGCGGGATCGCCCGGGCGGTGCCCGCCGGCGTCAGCGGCAACGGTAGCGGCGGTGGCAGTGGCGGTGTCAGTGTCATCAGGTTGCCTCCCCCGGCACCGGGGCCGCCTGCGGGACGCCCACCTCGACGAGGGCCGCGCACAGCCCGCGGATCTGCTCCTCGGTCTGGCCCGCGCGGAGCATCACCCGAAGGCCCGCGGTGCCCCGGGGAACGATCGGGAAGAACACCGGGGAGACATAGAACCCGGCCCGGTACACCCGGCGGCCCGCCTCGATGACCGTCTCGTCGCTCATCGGCACGAGACGGATCGGGAAGGTCGTCCCCGTCTGCTCGGTCTTGATGTGGCTGTCGAACAGCTCGATGTTGGCCCGCAGCCGCCGCTGGAGACCGGTCAGTTCCTCGGTGCGGTGGATCTCCGCCGAGGCCAGCGAGGCCCCGACCGCGGCCGTGTTCATCGGCTGCGAGTAGCTGAGGGCGCCCGCGAACCGCTCGACCACGCGCAGCGTCTCCTTCGGACAGCCGTCGAGCAGGATCGCCGCGCCGCTGGTCCCGAAGGCCTTGTTCAGGGTCGCGACGGTGATCGTCCGCTCGTCCAGCGCGGGGCAGTGCGAGCGGATGTAGCCGATGCCGCGCTCCCCGTACGCCGAGAGGGAGTGCGAGTCGTCGTAGTACACCAGCAGGCCGTACTTGTCCTGCAGCGTGGCCAGCTCCCGCACCGGCGCGTATCCGCCCAGGCTGTCCGAGCCGTCCACGACGTAGGCGACCCGCTCGTACCGCCTGCACATGTCCTCGAGGAAGCCGAGGTCGTGGTGGCCGCAGGTGACCACCTCCGTCTCGTCGGCGCAGGCCGGCTTGGCCCCGGCCATCGACACATGGCAGTTCTTGTCGAACACCATCAGCGGTCTGACTCCGTTGCCCAGATGTCCGGAGGCGATCAGCGGCAGCAGCCCGGCGCTGGCGACGCCCGCCGAGATCGCGGCCACCACATCGGCGCCGAACAGCTCGCCGAGCGAGGCCTCGAGCTCCAGCAGCGCCGGGATCTGCACCCGGCTGCGCGGAATGCAGTGGTCCAGCACGCCGAACCGGCGCAGCGCGTCGACCGCGCCCTCGATGACCTTGGGGTGTGAGTCCAGATCGAGATAGGAGCAACAGGTGAAGTTGGTGAATTCATGGCCGTCCGCGGTGTGCAGCACGCCGGGCCTGCCGTCTTCGAGTTCGGCCACGATCCCGGCAAGACCGCTGCGCTCGGACAGGTCCCAGAAGCCGTTTCCGATGCCGACGGCCTTGTCGTTGTCGCGGTATCGGTGCGTGGGGTGAATGGTTTTGCGCCCGGTCATGACGCCGCCTCGGCGGGCTGGTAGTTGTAGACGCCCTTGAGCTTGCGGTAGGCGGCCGTGTAGAGCGCGACGCCGAGCACATACGGCCTGCGGAAGATCTTCGCGTCACGCAGCCAGAAGTTCATGTTGATGTTCATCTCGTCCAGCGACTCGGCCTGGTGCCACCAGCCGAGCGGGAGGTAGAGCATCTGTCCGGGCTCCAGGACCAGCTCCCGGCGCTGGGCCAGTTTGGCGACGAGCTTGGGGAAGCGCCGCCGGTCGACCTCGTCGAAGTCGAAGGCCTGCGATTTGTCGCCGAACCCGCGCGCCACCGACCTCGGGTAGTACTCCCGGAATCCCGGGGGCGCCAGGACGAACCGCTTACGGCCCTCCAGCGCTATGTTGAAGTTCTCCAGCTCGTCGAAGTGGCTTTGGGTGAACACTCCGCGGTGGCTGATCCACAGGTTGGCCGCGTTCAACGAGCGCTGGTAGCCGAACAGTTCCTCGGCGTCAAAGCCGAGGATCGCGTCGACATCGGCCGGATTGTTGCGGATGTTCGACACGATACGGTGCCAGGTGCCGGGGTCGGTGCGGTATCGGTCGTCGTCGAAGAACTCGCGGAGCCGGATCTCCTGGGTGGTCCAGCGCCGCGAATTCCGCTTGTCGCTCGGCTCGGTGAACAGGGTCACCTTCATGTTTCCCAGGCGCTCGGCCACGCCTTCTTCGCCCAGGCCCCGGGCGCCTTTCGGTAAATTGATCACCACGGGGACATCCGCCCGGATGAGGGCCCGCCGCCCGAAGGCCATGAACTCGTCGAACGAGAGACGGGGAACCGGTAATCCCCCGAGTCCCTCCCGCTCGGACATGTGATGTGCTGTGCTCACAACTCAGTCCTCATCGCTCTCGTAACGTCGTTGTTCCCAAAACCTGGTTCACTGGGCCGCTTCCGGGGCGGGCCTCGTCCTCAGGAGCGCCGGCTGTCCCGCCAGGCTCAGCCCCATGGCGAGGAGCCCGCCGCCGACCGCCGCCCAGGCCGCCTGCTCGAAGCCGCCCGGGTCGGCCAACCGCCCGCCCACGGCCGTGCCCAGGGCGATGCCGAGGGCACCGGCGCTGGTGAGCCATGAGAACCCCTCCGACAAGGAACCCTTCGGGGCCAGCGACTCCAGCAGCGTGCTGCCCGCGATCAGCCCGGGGGAGATGGCCACCCCCGCGACGACGGCGAGGAGGGCCATCACCAGGGAGGAGTCGGCGAAGGCCAGGGGGACCACGCCGAGCGTCAGCACGGAGGTGGTGATCGACAGCAGCCGCGCCTGCGACAGCCGCCAGTTCACCGCCCCGTAGACCGCCCCGGCGATCAGACTGCCGACCGCCGTCAGCGACAGGAACACACCGGCAAGACCGGAGGCCGACCGCTCCTGGGCGAACGCGATCATCGTGACGTCGACCGCGCCGAGCAGGAACCCCATCCCGGCGTACGACACCATCAGCACCCGCACCCCGGGCACCGCGATCGCCCGCTCGGGCCCATGGCCCGGGGCCGGTTCGGGCGCCGGCTCGGAGCGGCGGTGCAGCGCCACGGCGATGGAGCCGGTCAAGGTCAGCACCGCGCAGGCGATCAGGCCCGCGGCCGGGTGCACCGCCGAGGCCAGGGCGGTGACCAGCAGCGGCCCCAGCAGGAAAATCGTCTCGTCCAGCATGGATTCCAGGGCATAGGCCGTCCGCAGCGCTCCGCGGTCGGCCATCGCCGCCCACCGCGCCCGCATGAACGAGGTGAACGAGACCGAGGCGCACCCGGTGGCCACCGCCGGGACGATCAGCAGCCACAGCGGGGCCTCGAGCAGGATCGACACCAGCAGCAGCGCCATCCCCACCGTGTGCGCCAGGCACGCGGTGAGCAGCACCCGCCGCTGGCTGAGCCGGTCGGCCAGCCGCCCCAGCACCGGGCTGGCCACCCCCTGCGAGACCAGCATGGCCGCGGCCACCGTCCCGGCGTCCGCCAGCGAACCGGTGACCGAGGAGATCAGCATCACACAGCTCAGGGACCGCATGGCGATGGGGAATCGGCCGACCATCCCCCAGAACGCGAGCGCGGCGGCGCCGGGCGCCCGTAGCAATCGGAAATAGGACCCGGGCCCGGAATTCGAGCTCGATGTGCCTTCGGACACCCTGCCCCCGTCAGTGCGAAACGGCCATTCCGAAAAATTACTGACGATCTCGATCCGGAAAACCTGAGGAACGCCACAGATCAAGGAACGAATTGTTCCGCATTGACTGTGCCGATCCCCGTGCCCCCGCGCAATACAGCGAATCGTCATAATAGGCGGGCCGTCACCCGGTTGGCCATGGGTGCGGCGGTATCCGGGACCGAGGGCCATGGCCGGCGCGGGTTTCGGGTGCCTGACTCGTCGAAGCCCGTCCCGGCCCCGTCCCCCATACGATGGCTGCCGGCCGCATGCGATTCAGGAGGTGGTTGTGACCGATTCGACCGAGGAGGCAGTCGTGACCGAGCGGACGTCCGAGAGCCAGGAGCCCGAGCTCCAGGCCCCACAGGGCCCCGAGGGCGAGCAGGACGAGACCTTAAAGCCCCGCAAGAACGGCCTGACGCGTGGCGTGAGCGACGAGCTCGCCGAGAACATGAAACAGGGCTGGGCCGACACCGAGCGGCACGACCTCCAGCCCGTCCCGCAGGCCGAGCACACCGCCCGCCGCCGCGCCGAGCTCTCCGCCCGCTTCCCCGGCGAGCGCCTGGTGATTCCCGCCGGCCGGGTGAAGGTCCGCGCCAACGACACGGACTACCCCTTCCGCCCCTCCTCCGACTACGTCTACCTGACCGGCGACCGGCCCGCCGAGTGCGCTGACGGCGTCCTGGTGCTGGAGCCGCACGACGAGGGCGGCCACACGGCCACCGCGTATCTGCTGCCCCGCTCCGACCGTGAGAACGGCGAGTTCTGGCTCTCGGCGCAGGGCGAGCTGTGGGACGGCCGGCGCAACAGCCTCACCGAGAACGAGAAGCTCCTCGGCCTGCCCTGTGAGGACGTCCGCACACTGGCCGACCGGCTCAAGGAGGCCACCGGCCCGGTCCGGGTGCTCCGCGGTTACGACACCGGCGTCGAGGCCGCCCTGCACGACAAGGTGACCGCCGAGCGCGACGAGGAGTTCCGCGTCTTCCTCTCCGAGATGCGCCGGGTCAAGGACGAGTTCGAGATCGCCGATCTGCGCTTCGCCTGCGCGGCCACCGCGCGCGGCTTCGAGGACGTGGTCAAGGTCCTCGACAAGGCCGAGGCCACCTCCGAGCGCTATGTCGAGGGCACGTTCTTCCTGCGCGCCCGCGTCGAGGGCAACGCCGTCGGCTACGCCTCCATCTGCGCCGCCGGCCCGCACGCCACCACCATCCACTGGGTGCGCAACGACGGCCCGGTCCGCCCCGGGGAACTGCTGCTGCTCGACGCGGGCGTGGAGACCCGCAACCTCTACACCGCGGATGTGACCCGCACCCTGCCCATCGGCGGCCGCTTCACCCCGGTCCAGCGCAAGGTCTACGACGCGGTGTACGACGCGCAGGAGGCCGGTATCGCCGCCGTCAAGCCCGGCGCCGCCTTCCGCGACTTCCACGAGGCCGCCCAGCGGGTGCTCACCGAGCGCCTGGTGGCCTGGGGCCTGCTCGGCGACCTGTCGGTGGACAAGGCCCTCGAACTCGGCATGCAGCGCCGCTGGACCCTGCACGGCACCGGCCACATGCTCGGCCTCGACGTCCACGACTGCGCCGCGGCCCGCACCGAGATGTACGTCGACGGCACGCTGGAGCCCGGGATGGTGCTCACCGTCGAGCCCGGGCTGTACTTCCAGGCCGACGACCTGACCGTGCCCGAGGAGTACCGGGGCATCGGGGTGCGGATCGAGGACGACATCCTGGTGACCGCGGACGGCACCGAGAACCTTTCGGCCGGCCTGCCGCGGCAGGCGGACGAGGTCGAGGCCTGGATGGCCGCTCTGAGGGGCTGACGCCCGCCCGAGGGCGAGGCTGCCGCCCCGCAGCGCACAACGGGGAGAGTCACCGCGGAGCGGCAGCCGGTCCGAGCCGAAACGGCCCGGCCCGAGCCCCCGGAGGCGTGGGTTCTCCGAAGGCTCGCCGGGCAGTACGGATCACGGCCCCCAATTGTTCAGCCTTCCACCACATTCGGTTTGCCGCGGCGGCCAGGACCTTGCCAGGCTGTCCCCATGCCGACCACCCCGCTGCCCGAACTCGTCGACGAACTCCTCGCCGGCCCGCGCCCGTTGTCGATCGTCGCCGCGGGCCGCCCGGTCCTGCGCCGGCCCGCCCTTCCGTACGAGGGGCAGCTGTCCGCCGGGCAACTGGACCGGCTGGTGCGGGCCATGCGGGAGACCATGCACGCCGCGCCGGGGGTCGGCCTGGCCGCCCCGCAGATCGGCATTCCGCTGCGGATCGCGGTCATCGAGGACCCGGCCGAGGTGAGCGCGGAGGTGCGTGAGGCGCGCGGGCGGGTGCCGCTGCCCTTCCGGGTGCTCGTCAACCCCTCGTACGAGCCGGTGGGCGACCCCGGCCGCCGGGCCGCGTTCTACGAGGGCTGTCTCAGCGTGCCCGGGTGGCAGGCCGTGGTCGCCCGTCCCGAGCGGATCCGGCTGCGGGGCCAGGACGAGCGGGGGCGCGAGCTCGACGAGGAGTTCGCGGGGTGGCCCGCGCGTATCGTCCAGCACGAGACCGACCACCTCGACGGCACGCTCTACCTCGACCGGGCCGAGACCCGCTCGCTCGCCTCGGCGCGGTCCGTCGCCGAGCTGTGGTCCCAGCCCACCCCCGCCGACGCGGCCCGCGCCCTGGGCTTCCCGCTGCCGGGCGCCGCCGACCGGTAAACCCTGTCCCAGACGACACATGGGCGTCGCTCGGGTGGACATCGCGTGTGGCGCCCGTGGCAGCACACGTTCGTCATCGACCGGCAGTCGTCGAATCACCGTCCGGACACTGCCGCGTTCTCGTGCCGGGGCAACACTTGCGAAGCCATTCCAAGCCTTCGCTGGTGCTCGATTCCCCTGAACGGAGAACAGGAATGCCCGTGCTCTCGACAACCTCGGTTCCGGCGGACGCCGGCTCCTACGTCACCTCGATCGCACACACCGAAGAGCAGGTCCACGCCGCGCAGCGGCTGCGCTACCAGGTCTTCGGACAGGAAAAGGGAGCCCGGCTGAACACCGTCGCCGACCGGGACGTGGATGAGTTCGACGAGGTCATGGACCATCTGATCGTCACGGACACGGCGACGGACACCGTGGTCGGCACCTACCGGCTGCTGCCGCCGGGGCGCAGCGAGCGGTTGTTCTCGGACACCGAGTTCGATCTGCGCGGGCTCCCGGAGGAGATCCGCTCGTCGATGGTCGAGGCGGGCCGGGCCTGTGTCCACCCCGACCACCGCTCGGGCGCGGTGATCAATCTGATGTGGGCCGGGCTGGCCCGCTACGTACTGCTGTCCGGACACCGCTATCTCGCGGGCTGCGCCTCGGTCCCGCTCGCCGACGGCGGGCAGGCCGCGGCGGACGCCTGGCTGCTGGGCACCACCCGGCACGCCGCGCCGGCCGAGGTGCGGGTGCTCCCGCGCGACCCCTGGATGCCCACGCGGGCGCTGGTGGCCGAGCCGGGCTACGCCGCGCTGCCGCCGCTGCTGCGCGGCTATCTGCGGATCGGGGCCTGGATGTGCGGGGCGCCGCA
Organism: Streptomyces sp. NPDC007917; assembly: GCF_042959105.1. Taxonomy (NCBI): domain Bacteria; kingdom Bacillati; phylum Actinomycetota; class Actinomycetes; order Kitasatosporales; family Streptomycetaceae; genus Streptomyces; species Streptomyces sp. NPDC007917. The sequence continues at coordinate 391,914 of NZ_JBIBKK010000003.1, read as the reverse complement.
GCACGAGCGGGACTTCGACGACGCCGACTTCTTCGTGCTGCTGGACACGGAGCGGATGAACGACCGCTATCGGCGCTACTTCCTGGGCGAGTCCCGATGACCCTGTCGATGCCGGTGCCCTCGCACACGAGGGCACCGGGGGACACGGGTGCCGCGGAGGACACGGGGGCCGCGGGGGCCACCCGGTCCCCGTGGACCGCCTGGTCGCCGTGTGACTCCCGCTGTGTGGCACACGCCGCCGCGCGGGTGCGGGCCCCGCGCGCGGCCGGGCGTGCCGCGTCCTTCGCCCGGGTGGCGGGGGGCGCGCTGCTGCGCGGCGGGCGGCTGGCCGAGCCCGATACGCTGCGGGCCCGCGCCGCGGCGGTGCTGGATGCCCTGGACATCCGGCTTGAGGTGCACGGAGGGGGCCTGAGCGTGCCGGGCCGCACCGGCACGCTGGTCGTCGCGAACCACATCTCCTGGCTGGACATCATCGCCCTGCTGGCCGTGGAGCCGGTGACCATGCTGGCCAAGCGCGAGGTCAGTCAGTGGCCGGTGGTCGGCTCGCTGGTGCGGCGGGCGGGGACGCTGTTCATCGACCGAAGCACCCTGCGCGGGCTGCCGGACACCGTCGCGTCGGTGTCCGGGCGCCTGCGTTCCGGCCGTTCGGTCATGGTCTTCCCGCAAGGCGTCACCTGGTGTGCCGGGGCGGGCGGCCGGTTCCGGCGGGCCACCTTCCAGGCGGCGATCGACGCGGGGGCGCCGGTCAGGCCGGTGACCCTGGACTACTTCCAGCACGGAGCGCCCACCACGGTGGCCGCCTTCGTCGGCGAGGACGACTTCGGCAGCTCCGTACGGCGGGTGCTGGGCGCCACCGGGCTGACCGTACGGATGCGGATACACGAACCGCTGTGGGCCCAACTGGGCGCGGACGACCGGCGTATCCTCGCCGCACGGGCCCAGGCGGCGGTGTGCGGAGCGGCGTTGTCCGCACAGGGATGATCTCGGAGCGAATTCCATTCGGGCAGAAACGGGCAGAAGTCTTTCGAATACGGTCAGGGACAACGGGGCGCGGCATTGGTATACACCTTGAAGCGGATCTAAACACCCGTCACCAGAATCCACAGCCGTTGCCGATACGACAGAAAGTGGTGACTACCCTTGGCTGCCCACCCCCACACTGCCCAGGTCACCCCCGATCGCCCCAAAGCCCCCAGGCGGGGGAGCCGGTACGCCACCGGTATGGCCACGCTCACCTCGGACCTGCGGGTTCTCGCGGGCGACGACGACTTCTTCCGCCACTTCGGCGGTTCGTCGGCGGAGCTGTGCGGCCGCGACCTGTTCGATCTGCTGCATCCCAGCGCACCCTCCGTCCTGCGGGAACACTTCTCGCGCCTGCACGACGGCCGGCGCACCCGCTTCACCGAGCGCGTCGTCGGATGCCGCACGGACGGCCAGGTGTTCTCCGGCGATCTGACCGGCACGGCCATCGAGGGCCCCTCGGACCAGCCGTCCGCCATTGTCGTCCTGGTCAAGCCGGACGACGAGGCGGCGGACACCGATGAAGCGGCCACCCTGCGACGGCTGTTGCTCTCCCCTCTGGAGGCCCAGATACTCGAAGGGGTGGCCACCGGCGCCTCGACCGTGCAGCTGGCCACCAAGCTCTATCTGAGCAGGCAGGGCGTCGAGTACCACGTGAGCTCGATGCTGCGGAAACTCAAGGCGCCCAACCGCGCGGCCCTGGTCTCCCGCGCCTACGCGGCGGGCATGCTGACCGTCGGCACCTGGCCGGCCCGGGTACTCCCGGACTTCGTCAAGTAGCCCCCGCCCGGCGGCACGGCGGGGGCGTGCCGCCGCGGGGACTTCGAACGCTCGGCTCTCGCCGACCACTGCGGGGAGGTGCCCCGGGCCAAGGGGCGCCCGGCCAAGGGGCGCCCGCCGCTACCCCGCCCCGAGCACGACGGCGACGACGGTCAGCGCGACCCCGCCGAGCAGGGCGGCCACCAGCAGCCGGAGCCGCAGCCGGCGGTAGATCCGCTGGTACTCCGCCTTCAGCTCCTCACCGCGCCGCGCCACCTTGCGCAGGGTCTGCTCGGTGAGGTCCCACTGGTCCTGGGCGTAGAGGCGCTCGACCTCCTCGCGCTGGGCGACGGTCAGCCACTCCAGCCGGCCCGCGAACCGGCGCGCGCGGTCCGAGGCCCAGTCGCGTTCCGCCTGGAGCAGCAAATAGCCCTCGAGTTGGCTGATGCCCATGGCGATATCGCCGGGCCGCGGAGCGCCCGCCGCACTCATGCTCCTCCCTCCCGCTCAGTCTCGGCGCACTCTGACGCGCGGGCAGACACGCTCATGCCACGCTCCCGCTCTGCGATCTCGGGGTGGTGCAGGTCGAACGCCGGGGATTCGGAGCGGATGCGGGGCAGCGAGGTGAAGTTGTGCCGCGGCGGCGGGCAGGAGGTCGCCCACTCCAGCGAGCGGCCGTAGCCCCACGGGTCGTCGACCTCGACCTTCTTGCCGTACTTGGCGGTCTTCCAGATGTTGTAGAAGAACGGCAGGATCGACAGGCCGAGCACGAAGGAGAAGATCGTCGAGACGGTGTTCAGCGTGGTGAAGCCGTCAGCGGCGAGATAGTCCGGGATCCTGCGGATCATTCCTTCCGCCCCCAGCCAGTGCTGGACCAGGAACGTGCCGTGGAAGCCGATGAACAGCGTCCAGAAGGTGATCTTGCCCAGGCGCTCGTCCAGCATCTTGCCGGTGAACTTGGGCCACCAGAAGTGGAATCCGGCGAACATCGCGAACACGACGGTGCCGAAGACCACGTAGTGGAAGTGGGCCACCACGAAGTAGGTGTCCGAGACATGGAAGTCCATCGGCGGCGAGGCCAGAATCACACCGGTCAGACCGCCGAAGACAAACGTGATCAGGAAGCCGATCGCCCACAGCATCGGCGTCTCGAAGCTCAGCGACCCCTTCCACATCGTGCCGATCCAGTTGAAGAACTTCACCCCCGTCGGCACCGCGATCAGGAACGTCATGAACGAGAAGAACGGCAGCAGCACGCCGCCCGTGACGTACATGTGGTGCGCCCATACGGTCACGGAGAGCCCGGCGATCGAGATCGTCGCGCCGATCAGCCCGATGTAGCCGAACATCGGCTTGCGCGAGAAGACGGGAATGACCTCGGAGATGATGCCGAAGAACGGCAGCGCGATGATGTACACCTCCGGGTGGCCGAAGAACCAGAAGAGGTGCTGCCACAGCAGCGCCCCGCCGTTGGCGGCGTCGAAGACATGCGCCCCGAACTGACGGTCCGCCTCCAGGGCGAACAGCGCGGCGGCCAGGACCGGGAAGGCCAGCAGCACCAGCACACCGGTGAGCAGCACGTTCCAGGTGAAGATCGGCATGCGGAACATCGTCATGCCCGGAGCGCGCATGCAGATGATGGTGGTGATGAAGTTGACCGAGCCGAGGATGGTGCCGAAGCCGGAGAAGGCCAGACCCATGATCCACATGTCGGCGCCCACGCCCGGCGAGCGGACCGCGTCCGACAGCGGCGAGTACGCGAACCAGCCGAAGTCGGCCGCGCCCTGCGGGGTGAGGAATCCGCCCACGGCGATCAGCGAGCCGAACAGGTACAGCCAGTAGGCGAACATGTTCAGCCGCGGGAACGCCACGTCGGGGGCGCCGATCTGCAGCGGCATGATCCAGTTCGCGAAGCCGGCGAACAGCGGGGTGGCGAACATCAGCAGCATGATCGTGCCATGCATGGTGAACGCCTGGTTGAACTGCTCGTTCGTCATGATCTGATGGCCCGGGCGGGCCAGCTCGGCGCGCATGAACAGCGCCAGGACCCCGCCGATGCAGAAGAAGGCGAACGAGGTGACGAGGTAGAGCGTCCCGATCGTCTTGTGGTCGGTGGTCGTCAGCCACCGCACGGCCGCGGAACCGGCGCCCGGGCGGCGCGTGGGCAGGGGCGCCGGTGCCGCGACAACACTGTTGTTACTCATGCCCGGTAGGTGTCCGGCACCCCTGGCGACCTTCACAGGGGAGGCGGAAAAAAGAAAACTTCCCGGGGGTGTGATGATCGGGGGCGTGCCGGACACCTACCGGGCATGAGCCCCGACGAAGCCTTCGACACCGCCTACCGTGAGCATTACTGGGCGGTGAGCCGCTTCGTGGCCCGACGGCTGGACGGCCAGCCGAGCGAGGTCGAGGAAGTCGTCGCGGAGGCGTTCGCCGTGGCCTGGCGGCGCCGCCGCGAACTGCCCGAGCCGCCGCTGCCCTGGCTGTACGCGGTGGCGCGCAACTGCCTGGCCAACGCCGTACGCGGGCGCGGCCGGTACCGCAGACTGCTCGCCAGGCTCGGCCATCACGAGGTGACGGGCGGTCGGCGCACCGTGCCGAGCCCGGACGCCGAGCAGCCGGGCTCCTGGGTGCTGGAGGCGCTGGACCGGCTGTCCGAGGCCGACCAGGAGGTGCTGAAGCTGACGGCGTGGGAGGAGCTGACCGTCGAGGAGCTGGCCACCGTCCTGGGGTGCGGCCGGTCGGCCGCGGCCATGCGGCTGCACCGGGCCCGTCAGCGGCTGCGGGCGCAGATCGACACGGTGCGCGGGGCCGTCCCGGTGCCGACGCGGACGAGCACGAAGGATGAACGGACATGACCGACGAACTCGACCTGCTCCGCGGCGCCAACCCCGTCCCCGCCGACGACGAGCGCTGGCGGGACCGGCCGCTGGACTTCGAAGGGGAGCGGCGGCTGCGGCAGCTGGTGTCCGGGGCCCGGCGGCGCCGCACCGTCCGGCGCCTCGTCATGGGAGTGGCCACGGCGACGGCCGGCGCGGTGGCGGTCATCGCCCTGACCGTCTCGGGCCCGGCCTCCTCCCCGGCCGTGGCCGCCCCGGTGGCGCTGCGGCCGCACGCCTCCGCCGCCGACGTACCGCTCGCGGAGATCGCCCGCCGGGCCCGGGCAGCGGCGGCCGCGGAGCCCGGGAAGTCGGTGCGCGGCAGCCATGTCCAGGACTGGTCGCTGGGCCTGGAGTCGGGCAAGGACGCGGTGACGGTCCCCCAGGAGTCGCTGACGCGCTGGAACGCGGACGGCAGCGGCTCGCTGCTCGTGGTGGCCACCGACCCCCGGCACCCGGGGCGCCCGGTCATCGACGACGGCTACCCGCCCCGTACGGTCCACGACGGCAAGGTGGTGCGCCGGGAGAGCTACCCGGCGGGCATCGACGGAGCGAATCAGAGCTTCTTCGAGCCGCCGCCCGCCGGCACCGCCGCGCTGCGCGACTACCTCGCCGTCTGGCACCCGGACGCGGACCGCGACCCGGACGAACTGCTGGGCGCGGTCGGCGACTTCCTCCGGGTGTGGACACCCGGCCCGCGCGAGATCGCGAACCTGGCCACCCTGCTCTCCCGCGACGCGGACCTGCGGCCGGCCGGCCGGGTCACCGACCGGATGGGCCGGGACGGGCAGGCGTTCGTGCGCACCACCGACGGGTTGCGGCAGATGGTCGTCCTCGACCCGGACGACGGGAGGGTACTCGACATCGAGGAGACCTCCACCCGCGACGACGCCGAGTACCGGATCAAGGCGGGCGATGTGCTCTCGTACACGGCCTGGCTGTCGTGAGCGCTCGGCCGCACAACGTCCGTGCGGCACAAGGGTGTCATAGGCTGATCCGCCTATGCATTCCTCTCCCTCACAGCGGCGGGCGCGGCTCCTGCTGACCGCGCTCGCCGCCGCCGTGTGGATCGCGGGCTGCGCATCGGGGACCGGTGCCCAGGACGACGGCCGCGCGCCCCGGCTGTCCCCGCCCACCAGCGCCGTGCCGCTGTGGCCCGGCTTCACTCCGCCGCCCACGCCCGAGCAGGCGCAGACCGCCCCACGCTTCGTCCGCTATCTGCCCGTCGAGGGGGTGTCCGCGCCCGCCGGCGGGCTGGCGGGGCTGTCCGCCAAGCGGCTGCTGGACAAGGATCCCAATGTGCCGAAGGTGATACAGGAGTCACTGACCGGGTGTCCGGGGGCCCACTGCCCGCTGCGCAAGCCGGTCCTGCGCGATCTGACCGGGGACGGCCGGGACGAGTTGGTGGCCGCGGTCGACCTGCCCGAGTTCCAGCGGACGCTGGTCCAGGTGTACCGGGCGGCGGGCCGGACGGTCAGGCCGGTGCTGATGTACTGGGGCCAACTGGGCGTCACCGGCGAGACGTACGGCCATGACCTGATCATCACGTCGACCGGCGACAACGGCCGGTTCACGGTGCGCTACCGCTGGAACGGCGAGGTCATGGCCGCCGTCACCCCGCGCGGCGCCTCCACCGCCCCGGAGGCCGCGGTTCCCGTCCCCACCGCCCCGGACGTCGCGGAGTCCGTCCCCGGCGGCGTGGCCGAGAGCGCCGCGCCGAGGAGGACGCCATGACCTCCGTCTTCCCGCCGCCCGCCGCCGAGCCGGGCCCCGTCGCGCCCGGCCCCGCCACCGAGGCCCACCTTCTCCTCGTCGAGGACGACGAGGTGATCCGCAACACGGTCCGCATGCTCCTGGAGCGGTACGGGTTCACCGTGTCCACCGCCGCGGACGGCCTCACCGGCCTGGAGCTCTTCCGCGAGCGCCGGCCCGACCTGCTGCTGCTGGACATCATGCTCCCCGAACTGGACGGCATCGGGCTGTGCCGCAGGGTCCGTGAGCTGAGCCTGGCCCCGATCCTGATGATGTCCGCCCGCGGCGACGCCCTGGACGTGGTCTCCGGCCTCGAGGCGGGAGCCGACGACTATGTGGTGAAGCCGGTCGAGAGCGCGGTGCTGGTGGCCCGTATCCGCTCCCTGCTGCGCCGCGCCTCCTTCGCCCCCGTCGAGCGGAGCGCGCCCGGCGGAGCGGAGTGGGAGACGGCCGAGGAGGACGGGCCGCGCACCCTCGCCTTCGGCGAGCTGACCATAGACCCCCGCGGGATGGAGGTGCGCCGCGCGGGCCGGCTCCTGGCCCTGACGCCGACCGAGCTGCGGATGCTGCTGGAGTTCGCCGCCTCCCCCGGCGTCGTACTGGAGCGCCGGACGCTGCTCAGCCGGGTGTGGGACCACGCCTGGCACGGGGACACCCGCGTGGTCGACCTCCATGTCCAGCGGCTGCGGGCGAAGATAGGCGCGGAACGGATCGAGACGGTCCGCGGCTTCGGCTACAAGCTGCGGCGCTGAGGATGGCGCTCAGATGGCGGATAGCCGCCCTGGTGGCGGCGGCCGCCTGTGCGGTCGCCGCGGCCGTCGGCGTGCTGGTGCACCGCGCCTCGCAGGAGCGCGAGCTGTCGCAGGCGCGGGACGCCGCCCGCACCACGCTGGAGCGGGCCGCCGTCATCTATGCCCGCACCGGCGCAGTCGAGGGCTCCGGGGCCTTGCTTGACGCGCCCGGGCTCCCCGGCGGGCTGCGCTCCCTGGTGCGCAAGGGGCACCAGGGCACCGAGTTCACCACGGGGCCCGGTGGGCCCGCGATGTGGGCCGCCAGGCCCGCCGACGGCCAGGTCCTGTCGGTCCGCGTGGACCTGGGCACCTCCATGCGCGACATCAGCGCGCTCGACAGCAACATCGTGCTGGCCGGCCTGATCGCCACCGCCGTGGTGCTGCCGCTGGGCGTGGTGACCGCCGGGCGGATGAGCCGGCGGCTGCGCACCGCCGCGGCGACCGCGCGCCGGATCGCCGCCGGTGACCTGGACGCCCGGATCTCGGCCACGGCCCGCCCGCGCGACGAGATCGCCGAGATCTCCGGGGCCGTGGACTCGATGGCGGCCGCGCTCCAGGAACGGCTGCTGCGCGAGCAGCGGTTCACCGCCGATGTGGCCCATGAGCTGCGCACCCCGCTCATGGGTCTGGTGACCGCGGCCGAACTGCTGCCGCCGGGCGAGGCGGCCGGCTATGTGCGGGACCGGGTACGGGTGCTGAGCACGCTGGTCGAGGACCTGCTGGAGATCTCCCGGCTGGACGCGGGCGCGGAGCGGGCCGATCTGTCGCCCTGCCCCCTCGGGCCGCTGGTGGCCGAGGCCGTCGCCCGTACCGGGCTGGACGTACGGCTGCGCATCGGCCGGGAGGCCACTGGTCCGGGGGCGGAGCAGGGCGCCGGGGACGGGCCGAGGGTATGGACGGACCCCCGGCGGATGGAGCGGATCGTGGCCAATCTGGTCGTCAACGCCCACCGGCACGGCCGTACCCCGGTGGAGGTGACGGTGGACCCGGACCGCGGGTGGGTGACCGTGCGCGACCACGGCCCCGGCTACCCGGACGACCTGCTGCGGGACGGCCCGCAGCGGTTCCGTACCGGGGCGCGGGAGCGCGGCCGGGGCCACGGCCTGGGGCTGACCATCGCGCTGGGCCAGGCGGAGGTCATCGGCGCCGAGCTGGCGTTCCGCAATGCCCCGGACGGCGGGGCGATGGCCACGCTGCGCCTCCCCGCGGGCCCCGAAGCGGCGCCGATACACGACTGATACATCGTCGAGCGGTATTCGAGGCCCGGCCGAGCCGGGGCCGATACCGGGCGTTGCGGTTTTGAAGATCTTCGCTGTCGAGGATGGCGCCGCCCGCGAACATCTCGCGGGGCTCGACGGAGGTGCTCCCGGTATGACAGGTCCGCGTATGGCGTCACGCACTCGGCGCGAGCCGGACGGCGCGACGGCTCACGAGGAGACGGCGGGGGCCCGGACGAGAAGGAGAGCGGGACGGGGGACACGGGGAACTCCGGGCAAGGCCACGCGGGGGAAGCAGGGGAACGGGGTCAAACGGACCGGTCTGCGGCGCTTCTTCACCTGGCGCAAGGTCCTTGCCTACGTCGTCGCGCTGGGCGCGCTGCTGGTCGGGGCCTTCGCGGTCCTCTACTACCTCATCGACATCCCCGAGGCCAACGCCCTGGCGAAGGCCCAGAGCAACGTCTACCAGTACAGCGACGGAACGGTGCTGGCCCGCACGGGTGACGTCAACCGCGAGTCGGTCCCCTTGAGCAGGGTGCCGAAAGCCGTGCAGCACGCGTTCGTCGCGGCCGAGAACAAGACCTTCTACGACGACCCGGGCATCGATCCGATGGGCGTCGTCCGCGGCCTGGTCAACACCGTGACCGGCAAGGGCACCCAGGGCGGCTCGACCATCACCCAGCAGTACGTCAAGAACTACTACCTCAGCCAGGAGCAGACCGTCACCCGCAAGGTGAAGGAGCTGATCATCTCCCTCAAGGTGGACCAGCGGAACTCCAAGGACGACATCCTCGCGGGCTATCTGAACACCAGCTACTTCGGCCGGGTGGCCTATGGCGTCCAGGCCGCGGCCCGGGCGTACTACGACAAGGACGTCGGGAAACTGACGGTCGCCGAGGGCGCCTACCTCGCGGCGCTGGTGCAGGCCCCCAGCCAGTACGACTGGGCGGTCGCGACCCCCACCGCGAAGCGGCTGGTGACCCGGCGCTGGAACTACGTCCTGGACAACATGGTCGAGATGGGCTGGCTGGACGCGGGCGAGCGGCAGGCCCTGCGCTTCCCGGAGCCGGTCGCCCCGCAGCCCGCCCGGGGCCTCGGCGGGCAGGCCGGTTATCTGGTGGACGCCGCGAGGAACGAACTCATCGCGGCCGGAGTCAGCGAACAGGAGCTGGCCGCGGGCGGCTGGACCATCACCCTCACCATCGACCCGGACAAGCAGCGGGCCCTGGAGCGCGCGATGAAGCCGGCGCTGCGCGACGCGGACACCCAGGGCGCGGCGGTCTCGGTGGACCCCGGGAGCGGCCGGGTGGTGGCGCTGTACGGCGGCCGGGACTACACCAAGCACTACCTCAGCAACGCCACCCGCGCCGACTACCAGGTGGGGCCCGTCTTCCTGCCGGTCGTGACCGCCACCGCGCTGGAGAACAAGCAGGGGACGCGCAAGGGCGGTCAGGCGGAGGTGAAGGACATCGCGGTGGCCCTCGGCCTGCCCCCGGACACCACCGGCCTCACCGACCCGCAGACGGTGTCGCTGGGCCTGGCGGGGGCGAGTCCGCTGCGGATGGCCGGTGTCTACGCCACGGTCGCCCACCATGGCGAGCGCGTCACGCCCGTCATCGTGAAGTCCGCGCGGCGCGGTGACGAGACGGCCGGGCCGCCGGGAGCCGTCGGTGGCCAGGCGCTCACCCGCGCGACCGCCGACTTCCTCACCTCCGAGCTGGTGCAGAACGGCGGAGGACCACGGGCGGCGCGCGCCCTCGCCCGGCCCGCCGCGGGCATCTCCGGCACTGCCGACGACAAGAAGGCGGTCTGGCACGTCGGCTACACCCCCGACCTGGTCACGACGGTCGCCTTCTTCGGCGAGGACGCGAAGAGCCGGAAGCAGATCCGGCTGAAGGACACCAGGGCCGACGTGCCCGAGAAGGTCTGGAGCGCCTATGCGCGGGAGGCGCTGCGCGGTACGCCCGCGTCCGGGTTCGACCTGGAGGGGGCCTTCCCCGCGGCGGTGGAGCCGAATCCCGTGCTCCGGCCCTGACGGCCGTCATGCCCCGCCCGCCGGTGCCCGTCCGCGCCGACGCCCGTCATGACCCGTCCGGCTGGCAGCGGGGGCACCAGGCGGTGGTCCGCCCGGCCATCCGGCCGCGGCGCAGCGGGCCGCCGCACCGCGGGCAGTGGGGGTCGGGGTCGTCGCGGCGGCCGGTGAGCCAGGAGGGGCGGGTGGGCACGTGCCCGGCCCGCACCGAGGTGCGGAGCACCCCGCGCATCGCGCGCTCCAGCCGGGCGCGGTCCTCGGAGGTCAGATCGGTGGTCCGGCGCGCCGGGTTGATGCCCGCGCGCCACAGGATCTCGTCGCCGAGGAGATTGCCGAGTCCGGCGACGACGGACTGGTCGGTCAGGGTCGCCTTGACCCGGCCGCGCCGCCCCGCCAGCCGCTCGTCGAGTTCGGCGCGGCTCACCGACAGGGCGTCCGGGCCCTGGTCACCCAGGATCCGGTCGACGTCGGAGTCGGTGGCGGCCAGCCACAGGCCGCGCAGTTTGCGCTGGTCCCGGTAGCGGAGGTCATGGCCGTCATCGAGGACGAAGATGACGCGGTCGTGCGGATGGGCCGGGTCGTCGTGCGCATGGCACCGCAGATCCCCGGTCATCCCGAAGTGCAGGAGTACGGTGGGACCGTCAGTGTGGGCGATCAGCCACTTGCCGTGCCGCTCCGGTGCGTCGAAGCGGCGGCCGGCCAGCTCCCGCCGCAGCCGCTGAGGTGTCACCCCGCGCAGCACCCCGGCATCGCTCACCTCGACGCGCTCCACCCGGCGGCCCTCCGCACAGGAGGCCAAAACTCGCCGAAAACCCTCCACATCCGGCAGTTCAGGCATAGCGCCACACTACGCCCGAATGGCCGACCGCACCCCTCAGGACGCAAAAGATGGCGCGCGACACCGCACAGCGCCCGTCTCCCGTGATTCACTGCTTTTACCACCCATGAACACCTGAATGTGATGTAACCCGATTAAAGTAGCCGGTTATGCGATTCTTCCGCTCTCCAGCGGACCGGGGGGCCTACGGCCACAGCCGTAAGCTCTTCGTGGTTGCACGGTGCCTGCCCTTCATGGCCATGGCGGCCGTGATCTCGATCGAGTTCTCACCGCTGCACGTCGTATACACCGGTCCCCTGTTGTCCCCGGCCCCGGCGCTGGCCGCGGTGACCATGGGGCCGCTCGGCACGAGCGCGGTGGCCCTGCTCGCCTTCGGGGTGAGCTCGACCACCGCGACCGTCAACCACGCCTGGGGCACCCAGCAGGTGTACGCCAACATGACCGCCCTGCTGCTGGTGGCGATCGCGAGCGTGGTGAGCAGCGCCGTGCGGGTCCGCAGGGCGCGTGAGCTGACACAGGTGCGGCGGATCGCCGAGGTCTCGCAGAACGTGGTCCTGCGGCCGCTGCCCACCCGGATGGGCATGGTGATGGCCGCCAGCGTGTATCTGGCGGCCGAGCGGGGCGCGCAGATCGGCGGCGATCTCTACGAGGCGATGACCACCCGGTTCGGGGTGCGTCTGATCGTCGGCGACGTACGGGGCAAGGGGCTGGCGGCCGTGCGGTCGGCCGCCGCGGTGCTGGGCGCCTTCCGCGAGGCGGTGCACTACGAGAGCGACCTGGCCGAGGTCATGCACCGCTGCGCGGCCGCGCTGCAGCGGGAGTACGCGCTGCTGGACCGGACCGATCCGCGCAACTGGGAGGAGCAGGCCGAGCAGTTCGTCACCGTACTGCTGGCGCAGGTGCCGGACGACGCGACGATCCAGCTGATCAACCGCGGCCATCCGCCGCCCCTGATCGTCCAGGACGGGTGCGTACGGACCCTCGACCCCACCCGCCCGCTGCCCCCGCTGGGCCTGGAGGAGTTCCTCACCGGCCCGCCCGTCGCCACCGAGAGCTACCCGTTCGCCGCGGGAGAGCGGCTGCTGCTGCACACCGACGGTGTGCTGGAGGCGCGCAACCGCTCCCACGAGTTCTTCCCGCTGCCGGAGACCCTGGAGGTCCTGGACGGCGCCACCCCGAAGGAGTACCTGGACCGGCTGCGCCAGGAGCTGGTCCGGCACGCCGAGGGGCGTCTGACCGACGACGCGGCGATGATCCTCATCGAACGGGCCGAGGCGGCCCCCGGGGCCACCCTGCCCGGCGACCCGTAGGCCGTGTCCGGGCGGGTCCGGGCTGTCCGGGCAGGTCCGGGCCGGTGGCGGCTCAGTCGGCGGACACCACCGCCCGCCCGTAGGGCACCAGCCGGACCGGTCCGATCAGGCCGTACCGCTGCCGCCCCGCGGCCCCGAACTCCGCCGGGCGCACGGTCCGCAGCCGGTTCAGCAGGGTGGTGGCCACCTCGACCTCGATCGTGTTCTCGCCGCGCCGCAGCAGACCCCCGAGGTCCACCACGCCCGTCACCTGGTCCACCGGGCCCAACGCCGTGCCGTTGACGGTGACCCGGAAGGTGTCGAAGACCTCGCCCAGCTCCAGCCGGGCGCCGGTGGCCCCGGTCCAGCCGCTCCCCAGCCGTAGGGTGGCCCGGTAGCGCCCGACGCCGGAGACGTCCTCCAGGCCGGGGAGGTCCGGCCAGGCCGCGAGGGGGCCAGGGTCCAGCCGGTGGTCCACCGTGACATGGCGGTCGGGCGTGCGGCCGGGACGCCAGTCCGCCACCCGCAGCGACCAGCGGTCCACGGTGAGCGGCGCGGGCAGCTCGGCGATGTGCGCGACGACCTTCCGGCCGTCGCTGAGCACGGTCTCACGGGCTCCGGGGCGGGTGTCCAGCACCTCCAGAACACCGTCCGTGATCCGCGCCGACTCGGCGTCGGTGCCGAGCGCGTGGAGCGGTCCGGTGCCGCGCGCGAGCGCGACGAGGGCGGTGGCCCCGGGCGCCAGGGTGATCCGCAGCGTGATGCGGCCCCCGTCGTCGCGGTGGACGGCGACCGGCGCCACCTCGCCGGTCCAGGCGTCGAGCGCGTACGGGGCGGCCTTCGCCCACGGCGAGACGATGGCCACCTCGTGGTCGACCGTCGCGGTCGCCGAGCCGTTGGCGAAGAAGTGGTAGGCCACGTCCCGCCCCGCCCGGTGGGCGTGCAGCAGCGGCGAGCGCGCCGCGTACGCCACGTCGGGCTCGATGCCCAGGTCCGCCAGGGCCGCGGGGATGCCGGGCCGGTCGGCGACGCGCCGCACCCCGGGGACGGCGAGCAGCCGGGTGATCAGGGCGCGCAGCTGGTCGTCATCGGCGTCGCCCTCGCGCGGCAGCCCGGGCACATGGCCGTCCGACCAGTCCCCCACCACGATCACCGGCAGACCGTCCTCGGCCAGCTCGATCAGCCTGCGGGCGGTCCCGAGCTCCAGGGTGTGCTCACGCCCGATCATGACGTCGCCCTCCAGCACCAGGACCTTGAAGGCGGGCCCGTCGGGCGCCAGCCGACCGTCCCGCACCACGGCGCTCGGCAGGCCGAGCGAGCGCGGGCTGAGGAAGGTGTGCGTCCAGCCGAGCGGCACCCCGTCCGCGGTGAACCAGGGCGCGCCGAGCCCCGAGCCCGCGTACCCCTTCTGGCGCAGCACGGCCACGTCGACCCGGTGGGTGCCGGTCTGCAGCACGCCCTGGATCCGGCCGAGGTAGCCGGCCACGTCGGACACATGGCGCCAGGCCGGGGTGCGCGGCCCCCATGCCTCGCCGTAGCCGGGGCCGCCGTGGTACGGGGAGAAGGCGGCGAAGCCCGGCCAGGCGGCGCCGGGCGCGGTCGCGTAGCCGAAGCCGTGGATCACCGCCTGGTTGACGCCCGCGCAGTACTGGGTGACCAGCTTGCGCAGGGTGGCGTCCCAGGTGGTGGCGTAGGCGCCGCCCGCCGTGGCGCCCGCCTCGTTGGACAGCACCCGCCCGCCGCCCATGTCCCGGCCGCCGGCCAGACAGCGGAAGTCGTCGAGGTTCTTGAAGCCGAGCGATTCGCCTTCGGGGATGTCCAGGAGCGAGGCGCTGTGGATCGCGTCGGTCTCCAGGCCGTACGGCTGGACGCGCAGGGCCAGGCCCAGCGAATGGGCCCACTCGCGCAGCGGCAGCAGGTGGTGTTCCAGATAGAGATCGGTGATGACCTGCATGTAGTCGCGGCGCACCGCCTTGTTGGTGGCGGCGTCGAAGGCGAAGACGTACTTCTCGTCCTTCTCGACCACCGCGGCCAGATACGGCAGGAGGGGATGGCCGATCCGCCGCTCGAACTCCTCCGCCAGGCCGGGGGTCCACACGGTGGCGTCGGTCTCGATCTCCAGGGAGTCCTCGAACAGCGCGCCCCCGGCCCGGCGCAGCAGCCCGCGGACCCGGCGGGTGAGGATGCGCCGCTCCCAGAAGTCGGTGACCGCGCGGGTGCCGGCGGCGCTGAAGTGGTCGACGACATAGGCGAGCGGGGAGGTGTGGGCGGGGCCTTCGGGCCGCTGCCCGGAGCCGCGCTCCCAGTACGAGATCAGCGCCCACTGGCCGTCGTCGGGCGCGCTCCACCGCAGCGCCCCGTCACGGACCCGATCGGTCAGGTCGGTGACCGAGTCCCGGTCCAGCGGCAGCGGCGCGGGGGCCGCCGCGGCGCCGCCGCCGATCCGGGCCGTCTGCACCCACAGCAGCCGCCGGTCGGTCACGCCCTCGGCCGCGGGCACCACCGGCGGCGGCACCGGGCCCGTGTAGGAACCCTGGAAGACGGCCAGCCCGTGGGCCAGCTCGCGGGCGGCCGCGTCGCTGTCCGGGGTGACGGTGGGCACGGCGGCGGGCCAGGCCGGGCCGATGGTCACATCGACGGTGAGGCCGCGCCGGTCGGCCTGGCGCAGGGCGGCCTCGAGACCGGCGACCCAGGCCGCGGTCCCCCAGCCGTAGCGCTCGGCGTCGATCGGCTCGCTCAGGCTGTGGGTGACGGCCGCGACCTCCACCCCGCCGAACCCGGCGTCGGCGATCTGGTCGACCTCCCGGGCGATCTCGGCCGGGTCCACCAGGCCGTCCGGCCACCACCAGCGGAACTTGGGCCGCACCGCGCGGCCGGGCGAGGCGAACGCGGCGGCGAAGCCGGGCCGCGGGGCCTTGCCCCGCGCCGCGGCGGGGGCCCCGATCGCCGCGGTCGCCGGGAGGACCGCGGCCGCCCCGGCCGCGGCGCCCAGGCCCAGCAGCGTCCGGCGGCGCGGGCCGCCTCTGTCGTCCCTCATGCGTCGCTCCCGGTCGGCGGCTCGGACACGGACTGGTACACGGAGGTGAAGCTCCAGATCCCGGAGCCGACCTCGTACACCCGCACACCGTCCCCGGTGCGCAGCGGACGCGCCCCGTCCGGCGCCCCCACGGCCCCGGAGGTGACCGGCACCCGCACCTCGGCGGTGGTCCCGGCGGGCACCGTCACGGTCAGCCGGTACGCGGAGCCGTCGCGCCGCCAGGAGCTGCGGGCGGGCCCGTACGGTGTGGTGTACGAGGCGGCCGCCGAGGTCAGATCGCCGACGACGGCGGGCGCGAAGAGCAGCCTGCGGTAGCCGATCGAGTCGTCGGTCTGCCGGATTCCGGCGAGGGAGCCGGTGAACCAGGAGTCGATCGCGCCGAGCATGAAGTGGTTCTGTGACTGGCCGGAGCCGCCGTCCCAGGTCTCGCCGAGCGTGGTGTTGCCGTGCTCGACCTGATAGCCGTAGCTCGGGCTGTCGGTCCGGGTGGCGATCCGGTAGACCACGTCGTCGCGCCCGGCCGCGGAGAGCACCCGGAAGGCGGCGGGCAGCGAGATCTCGCCGAGCACGAGATGGTCACCGGCCTGCTCGACGCTGTGCACGAAGTGGTCGAGCAGCCGCTGCCGCCGGCCGTCGGGCACGGCCCCCATGTCCAGCGCGAGCGCTTCCGCGCCGTGTCCGCCGCCGCCGAAGGTGCCGGTGGTGGCGTCGTAGTACTTCGCGGACAGGGCGGCGACCGAGGCGTCGGCCTCCGCCCGGTACGCGGCGGCGTCCTCGCGCTCGCCGAGCACGCCCGCGATCCGGCCGAGCGCGTCGATCACCCGCCAGTAGCCGTAGGTGCCCGCGACGGCGCGCGGGAAGGTGCGGTCGGGGGTGATCCAGTCACCCAGGCCGTAGTCGAGGATGCCGTCGGTGACCTGCCGCTGGAGGAAGGCCGCGTACTGCTTCATCCTCGGGTAGTAGGCGCGCAGCGTCTCCTGGTCGCCGTAGGTGGTGTAGAGCTGCCAGGGGACGAGGACGAACGCCCCGCCCCAGTTGGCGTCGTTGCGGTAGGCGCCGGGCAGCAGGGTGTAGTCCGGCACGGTGCTGGGGATCAGGCCGTCCGGGGTCTGCGCGTCGGCCATGTCGCGGACGATCTTGCGCAGCTGGGACCGCATGTCGTAGTTGGCGGCCAGGGCGGGGAAGACCAGGTGGTCCTGCTCCAGCCAGCCGAGCTTTTCGCGGCTGGGGCAGTCGGTGAGCACGCTCATCATGTTGCTTCTGATGGCTCCCCGGACGAGCGAGTGGATGCCGTTCAGCAGCTCGTTGGAGCTGGTGAACTCCCCCGCCGAGGCGTTGTCGGTGTGCAGGACGAGGCCGCGTACGGACACCTCGGCGCCGGCGGGCAGGCCCTTGAGCTCCAGATAGCGGAAGCCGTGGTAGCTGAAGCGCGGATGCCAGGTCTCGGCTCCGGCGCCGGCCGTGGTGTAGCTGTCCCACAGCGGCGCGCCGACGTTGCTGATGGACTGGTGGGCGTGGCCGTCCTTGAGGCTTTCGGCGGGGTAGAGGCGTACCGCGGTGTCCTTGGGCGCGCGCACGGTGATCTCGGGCCATCCGGCGATGTTGCGCCCGAGGTCGAACACCCGGCTACCCTGCGGGGAGTCCGCGACCTCGGTGCCCTTCAGCGTCTCGGTCACCCGGATCGGCTCGGTCTCGCGGGCGCTGACCTGGGCCGGGGCGGTGGCGGTGCCGGGCGCGGCGACGGCGGTGGCGGCCCGCCAGCCGGTGCGGTCCCCGCCGGGCCGGTCCCAGCGCGGGAGCTCCCGGCGGGCGTCGTAGTCCTCTCCCCCGTACCAGTTGGAGGAGGTGGTGGGGCCGAGCGCGGTGCGCCAGTCGGGGCCGCTGGCGATGCGCAGAACAGTACTGTCGGCGAGGGTGATCTCCAGCTGGGCGAGCAGCTTGGGGTCGCTGAGGTTGCCGTAGAGCTTGCGGTACCTGTCGGCGGTGCTCACGACGTTGGCCATGCCACCTCCGAGCTCGACCCCGATGGTGTTGGTGCCGCGCCGCAGCCGCTCGGTCACGTCGTAGGTGGCGTACTGCACGCGGTCGGCGAAGTCGGTGTTGGCGGGCTCCAGTACGGCGTCGCCCACCGGGCTGCCGTTGATCCGGGCGTCGTGGACCCCGAGGCCGGTCAGGTAGAGACGGGCGGAGCGGATGCCCTTCGGGACGGTGAAGTCCTTGGCGAACAGTGGGAGTCCGGCCGGGAGGTACGGCTTCGGCGGTGTCTGCCCGGTGACGCGGGCGGCCTCGGTGAACGGGCCGGTGGCCGCGTCCGCGGTGGCGACGGTGTAGTCGACGGGGAAGCCCGGCACCCGGCCGTCGGCGGTGAGGACGTCGGCGCGCGGGTAGAGCAGCACGCGGTCGAAGCGGGCGGTCTGCTTCAGGTCCAGGGTGAGGGTGATCGGCGTGGTGGAGACATCGGCGTCGGGATGCGGTCTGCTCGCGTACCCGGCGGCGGTCTGCGCCCCGCTGTTGGTGAGTCCGTCCACGGCGAGAGCGGGCTCCCAGGTCTTGCGGACGGTGTTGCTCTCCGAGGCGGTGACCGCCGCGCCCTTGGCGAGGTCGGGTCCGTCCGGGTCCGCCGAGTCGCGCACCTCGATCTCGGCCAGCTGCAGCCGCCGGGTGAGGGCGGGGAAGTCGGCTTCGGCGAGAGGCAGTCCGAGCCGGGTGACATCGAGCCGTACGTAGCGGGCGGTGGTCCTCGGCAGCTCGATGACCACGGGCGTGACCTGACGGCCGCTCAGCTGCCAGTCGGGGTGGCCGATCCACTGGGCGGTCCAGTCCTTCGGCGAGGTCAGCCCGGTCTCGAAGACGGACGGGGCGCTCCAGCCCGACGCCCCGCCGCCCGCCCACACCCTGACCCGCCAGTACACGCGGGTGCGCGCCCCGAGCCGGTCGCCCGCGTAGGTGGCCCGCGGCGCGGCGGAGCCGACCTTGCCCGAGTCCCACAGGTCGGGGCGGCCCGCCTCCAGCCGGGCCGCGCTGGTGGCGGCCTGGACGCGGTAGGCGCGCTGCACGGTGTCCCGGCCGGTGGTTGTCGGCCGCCAGCTGAGCTCGGGAGTGGTGTCGTCGATGCCGAGCGCCTGCCGCAGCGCCCCGGTGCGCAGCGCGGTGGGACGGCCGCTGCCGCTCGCCTCCGCGGGGGCCGCCGAGGGCAGGGTGGCGGCCAGGGCGGCGAGGGCCGCGAGGGCGCTGGTGGCGAGCCGGGCGAGTTGTCGGCGGCGCAGCGGGGGCCGCGGGGGTCGGAGAGGTCGATTCATGGGGAATCTCCGTCAGTGGTCGGGGCCCGGGAGGGGATTCGGGCAGAAGTCGGGCACGCCCGCACGCGAAACGGGCGCCATGCGGGCGCGGGGCGATCCCGCGCGACGAGGCGGCCGGGCCCGGGTCAGCCGGCGCGGATGAGACGGACCGTCACCGGGCGCACCGGGCGCAGCACCACCGGCCCCAGCAGCCCGGACGGCAGCGCCTTGCCGCGCTCGTTGGCGAGGGTGTTGGCGACGCGGACGGCGACGGTGTTGACACCGGGGCGCAGATGATCGGTGACGTCCACGGTGTACGGGGCCCACAGCGCGGGCGGCAGCGCGGTGCCGCCCACCGTCACCCGGGCCACCTCGCGCACCTCCCCGAGGTCGAGGTGGAGGCGGCGGCCGTCCAGGTCCGCCCGGCTGAAGGTGATGTCCTTGGTGTAGGTGGCGCTGCCGGAGAAGCGCGGGTCCAGGTCGGTCCAGCCGCCGAGCGGCCGTACGACGGGCTCTGCGCCGTCCCGCTCCAGAGTCAGCGTCCAGTCGCCGTCGAGCGGGATCGCCCGCAGCGGATCGGTGATCTCGGCCTCGCCGTGGTAGGTGTGGCGCCCGTCGGTGCCGGTGAACGCGTACCGGCCGGGGGCGCCTGCCACCGCCTTCGCCAGCAGCCGGCCGCCCTCGGCGGTCACGGCGGTGACCGGCAGGTCCGCCCGGGTCAGACGGGGGCGGTCCGTGGCGCCCGCGCGGAACACCACAGCCAGCGTCTCGTACGGGCGCAGGCGCAGCGGCACCCGGGTGGCCTCGGCACCGGGCCGGCCGGCCGCCTCGTGGACGGGGGCGGCGGTGACCGTGCCGGTGGCCGGGTCGCGCAGCTCCGGCGCACCGCCGACCGGGAACACCGCCTCGGTGGCCACGGTTTCCGCGCTCTCGTTGTTGAGCAGGAAGGCCGTGTCCCGGCCGGAGGTGGTGCGCAGCACCAGCACCGAGGGGGCGGGGGGATCGAGCACGGCGGCCGCGACACCCGCGGCGCGGGCCGCCTCGCCCAGGCCGGCGGGGTCCGCGATCCGCACGGCCCGGCCCCGGCCGACCCGCCGGCTGCCCGGGACCTGCTCCGGGAACAGGGTCCGCAGGGCGCGGCGCAGCGCGGCGTCGTCGCCGCCCGCCTCCTGGTCGGGCAGCTCGCCGACGGCGATGACCGTGCCACCGCCGCGGGCGAACGCGGCGAGGGTACGGGCGGTGGCGGCGTCCAGGACCGGGGTGTCCGGCAGGACGGCCAGCTCGTAGCGGGCGTGGCCGACGGCCAGGGTGCCGCCGTCGGTCCTGGCGTGGTCACGCAGCGCCCGGTCGCCGGACAGGGCGCCTTCATGGACGAGGTCGAAATCGGTCTGGGCGCTCTCCAGCGCGCGGGCGGCGGCGCCGAACGCGGTGTCCAGCGCGGTGCCCTGGCCGGTGCCGCGCCACTGCTCGGCGGCGCGCTGCGGCTGGATCAGGGCGGTGCGGGCGCCGGAGGTGCCGCGGACGGACTCCATCACCCGCCCGGTCCAGTCCGACAGCGGGCGCATCGCCCACCACCAGGGGGCGCGGGGGCCGAAGGGCGGCGGGAAGTAGACCCGGGTCTCATCGGTCCACAGCGCGTGCAGCACGGTCAGGTTGACGCCGCGGGCGGCGGCCGCGCCCAGCAGCGCATGGGCGAAGGCGGGCGCGACCTGCCAGCCCATGTTGCCGAAGGCCTCCAGCAACACCCGCTCGCGGCCCGCCTGGTGGGCGGCGCTGGCCGGGTTGCGCGGGATCATGGTGGGCTTTCCCGCCTCGTACTCGGCGGTGATGATGTCCCCGCCCGGGATCTGCGCCCACTGGTTGATCTTGTGCAGATCGCCGGTGGAGGCGATGCGCTTGGCGGGGGCTGTCTCGTCGTAGAGCGGGTTGGTGATCAGGGCGACGCGCCGCTGTTCGTACCAGCGGGCCTGTTTGCGGAAGGCGAGCGCGAACCGGTCGGACACCGCCTGCCAGAAACGCCCGCGCAGCACCCGGCCCTCCCGGCCGAGGCCGTCGTCGAACAGCGCCGCGTACGCCCGGCCGGGTTCGGCGCCGACCGCCCGCAGGGCCGCCTCCAGCGTGGGCGACCAGGGCAAGCGCTTGAAGTGCGGCTCCGCGGAGGCGAAGAACGGCTCGTCGTCCCAGAAGCCGGGCACGACGGTGCCGAAGTAGCGGCCGAACCTGCGGTGGTACTCGCCGGGCACCATGTCCAGCAGCAACTCGACGGGTTCCTCGTCGAGCAGGTCGACATAGGCGCGGCTGTAGCCCTGGGTGTCGTCGACGAGGGCGGTCCCGCCGAACACATCGATCTGCCACCGCCCCGCGGGCACCTCCCAGCGGCCGGTGGTGCGCAGCCGCTCGGTCAGCTCGACCAGCCGCGTGGCGTCGTCGGCGCCGACCGGGCGGGCGGCGGCCGCCACCGGCGCGGCGGCCTGGGGTGTGCGGCGGGTGGCGAACTCGCCGGGGGCGGCCGGGTCGGCGAAGTCCTCGCGGTAGAGGACGGTGCCGTCGGCCGCGGTGACGGTCAGGTCCTCCCACAGGGCGCGCTGGGCGCCGGTGGCGTGCACGCCGACGCTGCCCGCCGGGTGGGTGTCATCGGTGACCGTGCCCTTGTCCTTGTCGTCCAGGCGGACGGTGAGCGTGGCACCGGTGACGGTCACCCGCAGCGTGTGGAACTTGGTCCGGTTGAAGCCGTCCGTGCGGGTGCTGCGGGCGAGTTCGGTCCGCTCGCCACCGCTGCGCCGGGAGATGGTGACCACCCCGGTCTGGTCGAACTCGACCAGATAGCCCTCGTGGCCGTCAACGCCGGAGGCGGTGGAGGCGCGCAGCAGCAGACCCGCGGCGGCCGTCTCGGCCTTGGCGCTGCCGGTGACGGTGCAGTCGCCCCAGCGGGCCCCGCGGCGCAGCACGGCCGCGCCGTCGAGCACCGCGGCGTCGGCCACCAGCCGGCCGCCCTCGACACCGATGCCCGTGGTCTCGTACAGATCGACGGTGGCCGGTCCCTCCACCACGGTGGTGGACCGCCACAGCGCCTTGAGCCGCAGCTCCGGGCGGGCGGGGTAGTGGCGGGTCCCGACCGTGCCGCCGTTCACGATCAGCCCGGCGGCGCGCCCGCTCGGGAAGTGGTTGTCGTTGAACACCCACACCCGCATCCCGGTGCGCTCTGCGACGGCCAGGACGTGTCCGACCACGTCGAACCAGCCCTCGCTGAAGAACACCGGGCTCATCTCGGCGTTGTCGAAGGGGAAGACGACGACCTCGTACATCCCCTTGTCGCGCAGCTCCGCCAGCTGCCGGTCGACCAGCTCATGGGTGACCGGTCCGTTCCAGTACCAGTACACCGTGGGGCGGCTGTCGCGGCGCGGGTCGGTGAACCGGGCGGCCGGGAAACCGGCCGCGGCAGCGGGCTCCGCGTGGGCCGGGCCCGCGCCGGGCAGGCCGGTGCCGAGTGCGGTGACGAGGGCCCCGGAGGCCATGACGAAGTGGCGCCTGGTCGGTCGGATCGGTCTTTCGGGCTCTGGTGTGCCGGTTTCAGGCATGGGGGTGCTCCCGCGGGGACAGGGGTGGAGGTGGCAAGGGGGATACGGGTCAGACGTCGGCACGGTGCAGCGCCGCCACCTCGGCGGCGGTCAGGGCGCGCCCCAGGACACGGAAGTCGGCCACGGCGCCGTGCAGATACGGGTGGGTCGGGTTCTGTGAGCGGCCGAGGTAGTTGCGGGTGGTCGCGCCGAGCAGCAGCGGTCCGGACACCACCGCGTCATTGCGCCCGGCCTCCTCACCGTCCACGTACAGCACGCCGGTGCCGCCGCCGAGGGTGAGCGCCAGATGGGTCCATCGGCCCGGCTCCAGGGCGGCCGGGGCGTCGATGTAGTCCTCCGCCTCCATGCCCCCGATCTTCCATGCCGCGCGGGCCTTGCCGGCCCCGGTGCGCGGGGTGAGGAAGAGATAGGTGTTCTTGTGGAAGCCGAGGTCGAAGACGCGGGCGGAGTTGGCCACGGTGTCCAGGAACACCCGTACCGAAAGGGTGAGTTCGGCCAGCCCCGTCAGCAGCCCGGGGGGCAGCGCGACATGGCCGTCCTTCCCGTCCAGCGCCACCGCCCGAGGCCCCGCGGTGGTCCAGGTGGCGCCGCCGGCCAGCCGGGCGTCCGGGAAGCGGCGCAGCGCGTCCGCGCTGGTCGCCCCGGCTCCTTCGGTCAGCGGGAAACGGGCGATCTCGCGCCTTACGGGGCCGTGCGGCGGAACGGCGAAGTAGACGTTGTAGCGCTGGTGGTGCACCCGGTGGAAGGGCAGCAGCGGCACCTTCTCCCCCTCGGCCACGGCGGTGAACTCCGGCCCGCCGCGCCCCGCCACCTGCCGCACCGAGGACGGCTCGATGTGCGGAATGGTGCTCAGGGCCTGGTCGCCGTACGCGCCGGCCAGCACCAGCGGACCGTAGGACACCGCCTTGATGTGCGGGTTGTCCGGCGCCGGGCGCCACACCAGCTCGCGCGGGAAGACCAGCTCGATGGTGTCACCGGTGCGCCAGCGCCGGTCGAGGGTCAGATAGCGGCCCGGCACCGGCCTGGCGGCGGTGTCCACGGGGCGGTGCCCGCCCACCAGCACCCGGGCCCGGCGGCCCCCGTCCGCCAGCCACCCGGGCACCCGCACCTTGAGGCTCAGCCGCCCGCCGCCTTCGGTGACGGTCAGCCGGACGGTGTCGGTGTCGGGGTAGCCGGTCCGCTGGAGCAGCCGGAATCCGCGCTCGGCCCAGGTCACTTCGGAGGGGATGAAGAGGTTGACGTACAAGGCGCCGGCGTCCTCGTCGCGGAAGTAGACGGTGTCCGCGAACTTGGTGTGGGTCTCCATCCCGGTGCCGTGGTCGCAGGAGAAGTTGTCGTAGTCGCCGCTGTAGCTGCCGGGCGCCGAGCCGAGGCCCCCCTTGGGCTGCCGGCGCGACCCGGCCCACAGACCGGTGTAGTACGTGACGAAGCCGTGGTCCGCGTCGGGGTCCTGCTCGCCGAGCATCTGGTTGTACAGCGTCCACTCGTAGTGGTCCATGTACGCCGCCCTGTCCGGGTCGTGGAGGAACAGCCGGCGGCCGATCTTGAGCATGTTGTAGCTGTTGCAGTTCTCGCAGGTGTCCTCGGACAGCCTGCTGACGATCTGCCCGGGCGGGCCGAAGAGCTCCTGATTGGAGTTGCCGCCGATGACATACGAGTGGTCGCGCACCACGATGTCCCAGAAGTTCCGCGCGATCCGCAGATAGCGCGGGTCCCCGGTGGCCCGGTACTCCTCGGCCGCGCCCACGATCTTGGCGATCTCGGTGTTGGCGTGGCGCCCGTCGAGCTCGTCGCGCCCCTCGGCCAGCGGGCCGTACAGCGACTCGTGGTCGAAGCGGCGCGCCGTGCGCAGATGGACGGGGTCCCCGGTGACCAGGTACAGCCCCGCCAGCACCTCGTTCATGCCACCGAACTCCACGCCGAGGAGCCGCTGCATGGTGGCCTCGTCGAGCGGGGCGGTACGGGAGTCGGCCCAGGCCGCCATCGCCCGCGCCACCGTCAGGGCCTGGTCGTTTCCGCTGAGCCGGTGCTGGTCCAGCAGCCCGGCCATGATCTTGTGGATGGTGTAGTACGGGGCCCACGGCTTGCCGCCCGCCTCGAGCTCGTCGAAGATCCGCTCGGGAAACGCGGACAGATAACCGGCCCGGTAGCCCGCGCCGGGCGAGGCCGCCTGACACTCGGCGAGGGCCGCGACGATCCGCCGCGCCTTGTCCGCGTAGGTCTCCTCGCCGGTGTGAGCATGGGCGAAGGCCAGCGCGGAGAGAAGGTGCCCGGTGCTGTGGCCGCGCAGCAGCACGTTCGGCGCCTCCCAGCCGCCGCACGGCTCGGCGGTGGAGGGCAGTCGGACATTGAGCCGGAAGGTGTGCAGCAGCCGCTCCGGGTCGACGAAGCGCAGATAGGCCAGGGTGCGGCGCATATTGGCCAGGAACGGGCTCTCCAGCAGCCGTACGGCGGAGAGCGGGAAGGGCGACAGCCGCGCGGGGGCGGCCTCGGCGGGGGCGTCCGCGAAGGCGGGGGCGTCGGCGAAGGCGGGGGCGGGCAGCCCGACAGCCCACGCGGCCGCCGCCGCGCCGCCCGCGGCCAGCGCCCGTCTGCGGCTCATACGGGGCTCTGCGACTGATCCGGATCCGGTCATGGCGGTGCGTCTCCTTCGGGGGCAGGGCGGTCCCCGAGTCGTGACCTGCCCGAAGTTGAAACGTTTCGATTGGATGGCCAGGAAGCTATGGGCGCATGACGTCGTACGTCAAGGGTTGTGCCGCCCAAAGAAGTTGACACGATTCAGCCGCTGGGCCGGGCCGACCCGCGGACCGGCCCCAGGACCCGCGCCCCGGCTGACGGATCGGGCCCGCAGGACCCGGCCTCGGCGGCGACGGCCGCCGGCCCGGGAAATCCTCCCCGTGTGCCGGATATTGAGCGGTACGACATTCGGTGCGAATTTCCCCCGGGATTACCGCGGCACGGGAAATCAAACCACCATCGCCGAGGAATTATGACTACCCCTCATGTATGCGGCCCGAGTAGCCTGTTGTCGCTGTGGCTGCTGTCGTGTTTGGGAGGCTGAGAGCCAGTGATCGTGCTCGGTTACAACGGATTCAGCAGAGGCGCGGAGCTTTTCGGACGCCTCTACGGGGCGACCGGTGTCGGCCGTAATCTTTTGGTGGGCCATGACGCCGCGGCGGCTCTGGTCATCGACGGCGAGTTGGTCGCGGCAGTCGAGGAGGAGCGGCTGAGCCGGGTCAAGAAGACCTCCGATTTCCCGGCCCGAGCAATCAGGTGGTGCCTGGACTCCGCCGGCATCGACCTCGACCAGGTGGACGTTTTCGCTTTCCCCTGGCGCTTTTCGCCCGCCGTGGCCGAGGAGATGATTTCCCAGATATGTGACTCCGACCTGCCGGTCACGGCCAAGTTCGACGCCCTGCGCAGCGCCGGTGAGGTCTACACCGGCATGTTCAGCCGCGAGGCGGTGTACAGCGACTTCGTCGAGCGCACCGGGTATGAGCTGGATCCCAACAAGCTCGCCCTGGTGCCCCACCATCTGGCCCATCTCATGTGCGGCGCCTACCTGGCCGGCGGGGGCGACGCCGCCTTCCTGGTGAGCGACGGCCGGGCGGAGACCCTGTCCTCCGTCATGGGCGAGCTGCGCAACGGCGTGGTCCGCCTGTTCGAGGAGGGCACCGTCCCCATGACCAGCTCGCTCGGGGTGGCCTACGGGCGGATCACCCGCTACCTGGGGTTCGTGCCCAACAACGACGAGTACAAGGTGATGGGCCTGGCCGCGTACGGTCCGCCGCCGCAGCACAACCCCCTGCTCGAACGCGTGGTGCGGCTGCACGAGGACGGCTCGTACACCATCTCCATCCCCCGCGAGACCGGGGCTTATTACGCCCTGTTCGACAGCCTGTTCGGCGGCGACAGCGAAAAGCGCGAGCAGTTCGAGTTCCGGGTCAAGGTCGCCGGGCTGGCTCAGCACATGGTCGAGGCCATCACCGCCCATCAGCTGCGGTCGCTGACCGCGTCCTCCGACCTGGACACCCTGCTCTTCGAGGGCGGCCTGGCGCTCAACTGTGTGGCCAACACAAAGATGCTGGAGAGGTCGTCGTTCACCGGCATGGAGGTCAGCTTCGGGGCCAGCGACCCGGGTGTGGCCATCGGCGCGGCCGTGTACACCGCCGGTCTCAGGAACCGGCCCGCCGACGCGGTCACCACCGCCTATCTGGGGCCCTCGTACGACGAGCGGCAGGTCCTGGACGCGCTGGCCGAGTACGCGGACCGGGTCGAGTGGCAGGAGGAGCCCGACGCCGCCGCCGTCGCCGACAGGACGGCGGAGCTGCTGGCCGGGAGATGCGTCGTGGGCTGGTTCCAGGGCCGCGCCGAGTTCGGCCCGCGCGCGCTGGGCAACCGCAGCATCCTTGCCAACCCGGCCTTCCCCGACATCAAGGACATCATCAATCTCCGGGTGAAACACCGGGAGCCCTTCCGCCCGTTCGCGCCGGTCGTCCTCGAATCCGAGGCTCCGCGCGTCTTCGAGATGGGCAAGAAGGCCTCGTCCCCCTATATGACCTTCGTCTTCCCGGTGCGGAAGGAGTACCGGGAGCGGATCCCCGGGGCCTGTCATGTGGACGGCACGGCGCGGGTCCAGACGGTCGACGAGCGGCAGAACCCCGCGCTCGCACGGCTGTTGCGCGCCTTCACGGCGCGTACGGAGGTGCCCTGTCTCCTCAACACCTCGTTCAACGTGGCCGGTGAGCCCATCGTCTGCTCGCCGCGGGACGCGTTGGAGTGCTTCCTCGCCACCGAGATCGACTACCTGGTGATCGACCGGTTCGTGGTCACCAAGAAGGAAGGCTGAGCCGTGGGCCCGCAGGGCGAATTCGCCCTGCGGGCCTCCGCACCTCAGGACTTTCGAAGCTCAATGGGTGCGTTCGGCCCGCCCTTTGTCTCGATGGTCAGGAAGGACAGAACTTCATCGCCGATATTCTTCAGATCATGAAGATGGTATCGCCCTTCGGCGCACGGAAAATGGAGGGACTGCCCCCGGACATAAGTGATCTCATGAGTGGTCCCGTCGCCTGAGTGCTGACGGGCCCGGCCGTCGGTGAGCGCTATCCAGAAGTAGTCCAGTACATGCCGGTGGACGGGCACTCGCTCTCCCGGTTGAAGGTGGGTCTCCCAGATGCGCAGGGAATCGGTCTCCTTCACCAGCGACTGGCCGATCCAGCCGTTATGGGCGTTGTCGACGAATTCCTGCTTCAGCGGGGGGCTCCAGCGGGCATATCCTTCGGCGACAACAGTGCTGTCCAGAGGGAGATCGGAGCGAGAATCACTACCCACGAACCGGGTCCTTTCGGCTGAACGACAGGGCTCATAGAGCGGAGGAGAATGCTTCGAGCAGGGCGGTGTTCGCGCGCCGATCGCCGATGGTGATACGGCAGGTGTCCGGGATCACGCGCCCGGTGTCGGCGACGAGAATCCCCGCGCTCTGAAGCTGTTCCATCACCCGCTCGTGCTTGTGCAGTCGGACGAACAGGAAGTTGGTCTCCGAGGGGAACACCCGGTCCACCGCCGGGTGGTCGGCCAGCGCCGCGGCCATCCGGTCGCGCTCGGCGCGGATGCGCCGGATACCGGCGAGCACCCGTCGCGCGTTGGTCAGCCGGTCCCGTACGGCGTGCTGGGAGGCGTTGGTGAAGCCGAAGGGCACCTGAAGCCGCCGCAGTGCCTCGATGATGCCGGGCTGGGCCAGGGCGATCCCGCAGCGCGCGCTCGCGAGTCCCCATGCCTTCGAGAGCGTCCTGAGCACGATGAGGTTGTCGCGCTGACCGACCAGCCCGGCGTACGAGGGCTTCTCGCTGAACTCGACGTAGGCCTCGTCGATCACCACCAGTCCGCGGCTGCGGTCCACCAGCTCGTGCACCTGCTCCGGATCGAGCCTGGTGCCGACGGGGTTGTTGGGGTCGCACAGGATGGTCACCCGTGGCTCGGCCGCCAGGATGCGCTCGGTGTCCAGCCGGGACAGATCGTCGCCGCACAGCGGCACTTCGACGACGGGCAGGCGCAGGAGGTGGGCGAAGTGGCCGTAGAGCGGGAAGGTGGGTGGCGTGACGCAGACGGGCTCGCCGGGTGAGGCCAGCGCCGCGAGGAGCAGCATGACGCCGTCCACCGACCCGCTGCTGAACAGCAGGTGATTCGGGCTCAGTGCATGGACGCCGCCGTCGGCGTGGCCGGGCAGCTTCGCGATCGTGGTCAGATAGGTGTCGGCCAGCTCTGTTGTGTCGAGATGGGGGTACTCGCCCGCGGCGCCCAGGTACGGATTGGTGTTGCTCGACAGGTCGATGGTGTCGAACCGGGGCACCTCGCGGAAGCGGGCCGGGCCCGGGACCGGCACCCCCGTGACGGGGGGAGCCGCGAAGC
The DNA here is from genome assembly GCF_042959105.1 of Streptomyces sp. NPDC007917. Lineage (NCBI taxonomy): Bacteria > Bacillati > Actinomycetota > Actinomycetes > Kitasatosporales > Streptomycetaceae > Streptomyces > Streptomyces sp. NPDC007917. The sequence goes on along the minus strand of NZ_JBIBKK010000003.1, from coordinate 363,036 downwards.
GCGACAGCTCCTGGTCCGCCACCGCTTCCTCCGGGAGTGCGAGGCCGGGAGCGCGCAGCCAGTGGTCGAGGGGGACGAACAGGTCGGCTCCGAGGCGGCGCATGCGGTCCGCGTCCCCCCGGCCGAGGTGGACCCACTCCAGGCCGGAGCGCCGGGCGTGGTGGTACAGCCGGTACAGGGAGGCGACGAAGAGGTTGCGCCGCGCGATGGGGTCGTCGTGGTCGATGGCCTGGGTCAGGTAGTAGATCCCGCGGCCGTTGCGGGACGTGGTGATCAGTCCGGCCTGGACCACGGTGTTCTGTCCGCGGCGCACCAGCATCTCGGTGCGATCCGCCAAGGCTCCGTGTGCCAGGGCGTCGAGGGCGTCCGCGTTGTACAGGTTGTCGTGGCCGTGGCGCTCGGCCCGGCGCTGGTGGAGCCTGACGAAGGCGTCTCGCGCCCAAGGACTCGCGTCGAGCTCGCTCAGCCGGATCCGCTCCCAGCCGGCCTCGCGGGAGACGGCGCGGTCGCGGCGGCGCAGATCGCCGAGTTGCCGGGAGCCGACGCGGGCTCGCAGGGCCTCGTCCACAGCGCCCGCCGTCGGCTCCGCGGGCAGCCGGACGACACACTCGGGCTCGGCGGCGATGGGAACGAGCCCCGCTGCCCGCAGCGCTCCGGTGTCGTCGCTGCGGCGTACGCCCGGCACCAGGATCTGGGGCACGTCCAGCTCGGCCGCGCGGCGGACCAGGTCGTCGAGGGCGTGGGGGGTGGGGGCGGGGCTGGTCGGGTGGTACAGGGCCCCGCCGCCGACGAGGGTGGGGCGCTGGAGCACCGCGGGGTCCAGGGCGGCGAACGCGCGGGCCTCCTGGCCCAGTCGGGCCAGGGAACACACAGGCGCACCGGACCCGAGGGCGGCGCACAGCACCTGCTCGAGCGCGTCGATATCTGTGGACCTGCGCATGCTCGAATCCCCACTCCTCTTCGTCACTTGGCTGTCTCGGCTCCATGCGCGGCGACGTGGGCGTCGATGCGGTCGCGGTATTCCTCGAACAAGTCGGACAGGGTGCGGGCGATACCGCTCTTCCATCCGACGGAGCAGTCGCCGATCAGGCCGCGGCGGACTTGGTGGTCGAAGATCGCGGTTTCCCGGCTGTAGTCGCCGCGGTCAAGGCGCACCGGCACTCCGGTGAGCTCGGACATGTACTCCAGCAGGTCGGTGATGCCGACCTCCTCGTCACCGCCCCAGTTCACCACCCGCGCGGGCAGCTGCGCGGCATCCCACAGCAGCGGTACCTGGCGGACGACGTCATCGGTGTGCAGCAGATTGCAGTAGTTCTGCCCCTCGCGCGGCACCGCGCACGGCCGGCCCCCGCGCATCTCCCTGAACAAGATCATGGGCACGCCGCCGTGGCCGTACGGGCCGTAGGCGATGTTGAGGCGGGCTATCACCGTCGGCAACGCGAGCGCTTCCGCCAGGCCGCGCACCACCCCTTCGGCGGTGATCTTGGCGACGGGGTACGTCGGCAGCCACGGCGCCGCGCCGCCCAGGGGGTCGCTCTCCCGGTACCGGTGTGTCCGGTCGGCCCGGTTGTAGACCACCCCGGACGAGACGTACAGGAACGACTCGGCCGCGGAGCAGTGAGTCATCAGCCGTGCGGTGCCGACGGCGTTGATGCGCGTGGTCTCCTCGAAGTCATGGCCGTCGCCCCGGTGCACCGCCGAGTGCAGTACGTGGGTGAAGTCGCCCGGCAGGCCCTCCAGATCGTCGGTGGCCATGTCCCACGTGGCGGTGTGGGCGCCCCGTTCCTCGAGGGCCTTGCGGGCGTCCGCGTCACCGAACCGGCCCAGACACCACACCTCGTTGCCGGGGGCGAGCGCTTCGGCGACGGGCCTCGCGACCTGTCCGGTTCCCCCGGTGATGAGAATCTTCTTGCCCTGCATGATCAGCGGCTCCTGGTCGTATGAGCGGTTGCCTGTGCCGGTCCTCAGCCGAGCGCGCGGGCCAGTTCCTGTCGCAAGGTCGCCTGGAAGGTGTGCACATGCTGCGGGCTCATCAAGGTGTAGTGCTCCCCGTCGACCTCGATATAGGTGTTGGCGTCGCGAGTGAACTCGTCCCAGTGGCGCAGCTGGTTGTCCAGCCACTCCTGTTTGGTGCCGCGCAGCGGAGTGCAGTAGAAGACCTTGACCTGCCCGACCGACCCGGACGGTTCGTAGGCGCGGCCCAGGTGCACCATGCTCTGGGCCAGGTCGACCCAGGCGGCGAACCGCTCGAGGGTGAGGTCGACTTCGGTCAGGCGGCGCGGCGGTGCGTGGTCGATCAGATGGGCCAGCTGGTCGGCCTCGGGGAGTGGGCGGAGTGTGGCGGTCAGCTCCTCGATGTCGGCGGCGTCGATCAGCTCGAGGAACAGCGCCAGGTTGATCGCGCCGTCGGTGAAGGTGATCTCGTTCATGCGGCCGGAGATGTGCGGCGGCAGGTTGAAGACACCCACGAAGTCGACCCGGTCGCCATCGGCTTCCAGCCGCTTGGCGATCTCGAACGCCACCGCCCCGCCGTAGGAGTAACCCGCGACGGCGTACGGGCCGCTGGGCTGCACCCGCCGGATGGCCTCCACATAGGTGGACACCATGTCGGCGAACGACCCGAAGTGAGTCTCCCCCTGCCCGAACCCGCGGGCCCGCAGCGCGTAGAACGGCCGCTCGCCCGTGAAGTACTTGGCGAGGTTGATGAACACCAGCACCTCCCCCAGGCCGGGGTGGACGCAGAACAGGGGCGTCCCGTCCCCGGTGACCTGCAACGGCACCAGCGGATCGTAGGCAAGGTCCCCGTCGGCATCGGCGCCCTGCCCGCCCCTCAGGCGGCCGGCCAGCGCGCGTACGGTCGGGGCCTGCAGGAGCGTCGACATCGGCAGTTCGTCGATGCCGAACTCGACCTGGATCTCGAGCTTGAGCCGCAGCACGTCCAGCGAGGTCCCGCCCAGGTCGAAGAAGCTGGCGGTCGCCGGCACCTTCTCGGTGTTCAGGACACGGGCGTAGATGCCGGCCAGCGCGATCTCGACGTCGCCCTCCGGCGCCACATAGCCGCCCAGGAACCGGGTGCTCACCTCGTCCGACCGGCGGGCCGCGGCGTCCAGGCTCCCGTCCTCGACGGCCGCGCGCAGCCGCGACCGTTGGATCTTGTTGAGGTTGCCGCGGGGAATCTCGCCCTCGGCGACGGGGAGGATCAGCTGCGGGCGGAACCCCCAGTGCATCACGGTGGAGCTGCGGATCGCCACGATGGCCCGGTACACAGCCGTGTCGTCGGCGGGGTCGCCCGCGGGGACGAACGCGACGGCGAGCTGTTCCGAATCGGCCCCCTCCGGCCGGATCGGGAAGGCCGCGACCTGCCCGCGCTTCACCCCGTCCAGCTCGTCCAGGACCGTTTCGAGGTCGTGGCTGTAGTAGTTGACTCCGCTGACGATGATGGAGTCCTTGGTGCGGCCGACCAGCATCAGCCGCCCCTCGGGGTCGAGGTAGCCCAGGTCGCCGGTGCGGAACCAGCCGTCGGGGGTGAAGGCCTGCGCGGTGGCCTCGTCATTGCCGAAGTAGCCGGCGGAGACCATCGGTCCGTGCAGCTGCACCTCACCCGGCTCGGCCGACGCGGGCCGGTCGGTGGAGGCGAGCACCGTGCCGTCGCCGCCGGTGATACGGATCCGCAGACCCCGCACCGGGCGGCCCAGCGGAGGGAACTCCGTCTCGAGGTCCTGGGTGGCGAAGTCGCGGTTGAAGATGGAGCCCGCGCAGGTCTCGGTCATCCCGAAAGCGGGCACGATCACGTCCTCGCGCAATCCGTAGGGGGAGAGCGCGTCCAGGAAGTTCCGTACGGTGGCGGTCACGGTGGCCTCACCGCCGGAGATGATGTGCCGCACCCGCGACAGGTCCAGCTCCCCCGGCGAGGGCCGCCGCCCGGCGAGGGCCTGGTTGATCTGCCCGAACAGGAAGTTGGGGGTGAAGGTCACCCGCACCCGATGGGCCGTGAGCAGCCTCAGGAACTCCACCGGGTCCGCCAGTACCGTGGCCGGGACCGTCATGACCTGGTCGGCTCCGTTGAACATCGGCAGCAGATGTGCCTCGATCGCGGCGATGTGGTCGGCCGAGATCCAGTTCAACGAGGTGTCGTCGGGCCCGAGTTCCAGCGCCCCCGCCTTCCCGGCCTGAGCGGCCAGCAGATTGGCGTGGGTGAGCCTGACGGCCTTGCTCGATCCGGTGGACCCGGAGGTGAGCATCAGCAGGGCGAGATCGTCCGGCGCGGGCGCGTGGAGCTGATCGTGCTCGGCCGGGGCATGGCTCAACTCCTCGACCGTCACCGTCCGCAGCCCGACATCGGGCACGTCTCCATGGGCCGCCTTGGAGACGACCATCAACGGGTCGCCCAGAAGCGTGCGCAAATGCTCCAGTTGCGCGCGCCACCGGGAGGGGTCGGCCGGCGGTGCGACGGGGCACGGCACGGCGCCGGCGAGCACACACCCCCAGAAGGCACGGAAGAAGTTCTCCGGATCATTGGCCTCGATCAGCACCCGGTCGCCCGGGGCGGTGCCCAGGCCGCGCAGCCCGTGGGAGATCCGGCACGCGCAGTCCCGCAACTCGGCGTACGACAGGAACGAACCCCCGGCGAAGGTGGAGAAGGTGATGCCTCGAGTGGTGTCGGAAGCGGCGCGTTCGAGCAGTCGCGGGAGCGTCGAGGCAGGAAGTCGATCCGGCATGGGGGAAGTCCTCCGATCGGAAGTCACGGAAAACAAGAGAGAACAGAGGCTCGGGCGCGGCGCGTCGAGCAGGACACCGGGCCTGGCTCTGAATACCCATCGCGAGCGGATGGTTATGGGGACCCTGGGGATGGCACGCATCCTGGGCGGGTCACGGGTGAATGCGGAGGGGGCCGGGCGCGGCGTGGCGCCTGCGGCACACAGTGGCGCGGCGAGGTGATCTCAGGGACGCCGGGCGTCCTGGGCCGACGGCTCGGTCCGGGCGGTCCAGCGGATCAGGTGGACCCGGTCTCGTTGAAGCGCACGATTTCCTCGATCTTTTTCTGCAGTTTCAGCTCGTCCGGGTCGGATACGATCGCCTTGCCCACGAGGCCGTACGGCCCGATCGGCGCATCGGGCGATGAATCGTAGTCGATCTGGTCGAAAACGAAGTTGCGTTCGAAGTCCGCTTGGGTCAGATTGCCGCCCTTGGCAGGGCGCAGCAGAATGCATCCGTGGAAGCGATCCGGCGTCCTGTTGCTGCTCAGGGCCCCAGCCGCCCCTTGCCCGAGCGCAAGGCTGATTTCGACGTCGAAGAGGTCGACGCCGAATGTCAGCTGGTTCATCTGGGGGGTCAGCCCCCCAGGGATGCGGATGGCGCACTCGCCAAAAGTCAGCCCTTCCTCCGTGGTGAAGATCTCCAGATGGAATACGCAATCAGGTGCGTTCAGGCCGGCGAGTGCCTCACTGGCGAGCTTCTCCGCCTCATCGAAAAGCGTTGAATGCCGCCTCCTGTCCAGCAGGTAGGCGGCCATCACGCCGCCTTGTGCGGCCCGCAGCGGTGACACGTGGTAGTTGCTCATGGACGACCATCGGAGATCGCCGTTCTCCCAGACCCCGTCGATATAGACTTCCGGGGCGTCTATGAAGGACTCGGCGACGATCTGGACGTCCGAGTGGCCCGGGAACGGCTCCAGGGCCCGTGAATACTCCTCCGGGGAACGGACGATGCTTGTACGGAGCGAGCCGGCTCCGGTCGCCGGCTTGATCACGAAGACGCTCCCGAGCTCGTCGGCGAGATCCGCGAACGGCGTGTCCTGTGACGCGTACCGGCAGCGAGCCCGCCTGATGTGAGGCGGCAGCTTGCTCTTCTGGAGGTACTTGTCCCGGAAATAAAGAGCTGTCTTTGAATCCGTGTTCCCGGGCAGATTCAGCTGTTGCCGCAAATAGATTGCACTGAATACGCCCATTTCATGAACGCTCAGCGCCCCTACGACGTCATCGATGCGCGCGGAGAGCACCGCTCGCAGTACTTCCTGGACGTCCTCGATATCGATGACGCGCTTGAATCGCCGATCCTTCGGGGGGATCGCCGGTTTCTGTGCGATATAGAAGGGATCCAAGCCTCGGCGCCGCAGAGCCTGGTCGAGATCGGGTCTGTATCCGATAACAATCACCGTCGGCACTCTTGCCTCCCCGTATGACGGCCGACCAAAACGCTTAGTCACTTCGTCGCGGCCAACACTGTGGCATCGTCGCACAGGGATACAGGGTTGTGATCCTTTGCCGATAGGCTGTGACGCAAGTCACAATTTGCACCATGGGTGGGAATGGAGCCGTTTACTCCGTTCCTGCTCCACAGGATGCATTTTTCCGACTCAACCGAAACGCGGAGGCTAGGCCCTGCCGCCAATAGGAGTACCGAACTCCCCCATCGCCTGCCGGACGATCGCCTCCAGCCGGGCGTGGTGCGCGCCGCGCCAGTACACGCGCTCGCAGGCCGTGCACTGGGCGAAGACGTCGTAGGTGCGGCGCGTGCCGCCTTCCAGCCGCTCACGGACGGCGTCCTTGTCGGCGTCCTCGAGCCGGCCGTTGCACGCGGTGCACCGCGTCCAGGGGGCGAGCGGCGGGGTGAAGCGGCCGAGCACATCGCGCAGTTGGTCGTCGGGGCGGTCGCTGTAGACGAACGCCCCGGCCCACAGCTCTCGGCGGCGCAGCAGCCCCCGGTCCCGGGAGAGCAACACCCGCCGCTGGGCGGCGGAGAGCGCGGCCAAGGCGGGGTCGCCGATGTCCTCGCTCTCGTAGGCCGCGTCCACACCCAGCAGCCGCAGCCGCCGCGCGAGCGTGCCCAGATGCACATCGAGCAGGAAGCGCAGCGGCGCGCCGGGCACCCGCTGCGGCCGCGCCACCGCGCGCACCTCCACGAACTCCCCCGCGCGTGGCACATGCGACACCGGAGTCTCGCGGCCGTCCACGACCAGCCCGCCGACCTCGGTGAGCGGAACGCCGAGCGATTCGACGACGTGTCCCAGCGTGGACGCTCCGTCGGTGACCACGGCGGTCCGCTCCCGGCGCCGCTCGGGGACGGCGAACATCCGCAGTTCGGGGGCCAGGCTGAGGTGGATCTCCGGTCCGTTCACATGGCCAGCATGCCAGGCTGCGCCACTCCAGTCACTTTAGTTACTTCCCGCCACTCGCCACGGAATGCAGAAATGATCGACACGCGGAGCACAAGGGCCTCTCGGGAACCATTAAATCGACGGGAGAAAAATGGCGTGAATACTTCCGCCTGACCGGGCTCATCGATCGCCGGCTATCCGGACGCCCTTATTCCTGGTTGACACTCACGACCGGCCACACCAATGCTTTGGGAGCTCGGCCGAGTAAGAGCGGATGACCGCAAGCGCCAATCGTGAGAAAGGACGAATCATGGAAAGTCCTGCCTGGGTGAAGCCGGAAATGCTTCCGGTCGAGTTCGACATCGACCAGCCGTGCTCCTGCGACTGTTCGGGCGGTGCCGGCGCCGGGTCCGGTAACGCGGAGTCCGAGCCGAGACTCGAGATCTGACCGACGGCTGTCGGCAGTCCCCGTCAGCCGGCAGGCGGGGCCCGGCGCGCGGCCGGCGCCCCGCCTGCTCATCGGAGGTGCAGGATGAAGCTACTGGAACAGTGGTCCGACCTGGTTGTGCCCGAAGATCTCGTCTATTTCCGGGACTCGGAAAGGCAGTTGGTCACCAACCCCGAACTGGCGGCCTGGTGCATGCTGACCGATCCGGAATCCGCCGTGCTGAAGGCGCTCAGCCGCGGTCAGGAGCCCCCGCCGTACGACGGTGGGCCCGCCGGGGTGGAGCGCGTCCTGGCCAAGCTCGTGCTCAAGTGGATCGTCTATCTGCCCGGGCACCGCCCGGCGGTGCGCCAACCCGAGCCGAGTCTCACCACCGTCTACTACGCGATCACCGACGGCTGCAATCTGCGCTGCCCGTACTGCTACGCCTCGTCGGAGAAGTGCCTGCCCGGGGAGCTGACCACCAAGGAATCGCTCGATCTCGTCGACCAGGTGGCGGACATGGGCGTCCGGCAGATGATCTTCACGGGCGGCGAGCCGATGCTGCGCAAGGACCTGTTCGCGGTCGCCTCGCACGCCCGCGACCGCGGGCTGACCGTCAACATGATCACCAATGGCACGATGATCCGCAACGAGGAGATCGCGCGGCAGATCTCGGAGATCTTCGGCACGGTGACCGTGAGCGTGGACGGCGGTACGGCGGAAATCCACGAGCGGACCCGCGGCAAGGGCACCTTCGCCCGGACCGGCAAGGGCCTGGGGCTGCTCAACGAGGCGGGCGTCGTCCCGGTCATCAACCATGTGGTGACCCCGGAGAACGTGGACGCCCTGGAGAAGGTCTGCGCCTTCGTGGACGACCTCAAGGTGCGCCGGGTGCGCCTCATGTACCACTCGGACCTCGGCCGCGCGGCGACCGACGGATACGATTTTGGATGGCGGGACTTCCAGAAGATCCAGGAATTCTTCTGGACCAATCCGATGGCCGAGAAGCTTCTCCCCGACGGACCGAAGGCCAGCAAACCCTGCACCATCAGGGGAAACTGCGGCATGGGCGGCAATGAGATCTACATAAACTCACTGGGCGATGTGTATCCGTGCAAACTCGTCACCGAGCAGGTGCACAAGGCCGGTAACGTACGGGAGCACCGGCTGGCCGAACTCTTCGAGGCCCCCGTGCTGGCCGATATGCGCGGCAACAGCGTGTTCAGCGGCGAGAACCTCAAGGACTGCCGGCGCTGCTACATCCGGGCGGCCTGCGGCGGTGGCTGCCGGGCGTACCACATGGCGGAGAGCGGGGACGTGCACCGCAACGGCCGCCATCTGTGCCGGATGCTGCGCCACTCCATGATCTCCAACTGGTGGCGGGTCGCCGGAGTGTCCGGACACCAACTCACCGCTGACCAGGACCAGTTGCTCCAGCCCCACCTGGTACGGGACGACTCCGTCCATCCGGTGTACGAGGACTGGAAGACCTCGGGCCGCCGTCTCCTCCCCCTCGTCGACTGAAGGGACACGTCCATGCGCTACCGGATCGCCCCCGATGTCGTCTGGATGGCCGACGACGGCGAAGTGCGGCTCTATGACGCCGGTGCAGGTGAGTTCCAGACCCTCAACAGTACGGGGGCCGAGCTGTGGATCCTCGTGTCCGAAGGAGAATCCGCCGACGTGGACGCCATCGCGTCCCGGATGGCGCAGCGGTACGCCGCCGAGGACACCGGACAGGCGGCCGTGGTCATGCGGGATGTGCGTGAGTTCCTGGACAGGCTGGCGGGGCAGGGGCTCCTGCTGGCCGACGACGTCGCCCCGTCCGGCATGGCGGGCCCGTCGGCATGACGCCCGCGGTCCGTGCGCATGAGCTGGTCAAACGGTACGACGGCATGGAACACGACGCGGTGAGCCGCCTGTCGTTCGCCATCGAGCCGGGCGAGGTCATCGGGCTGCTGGGTCCGAACGGGGCCGGGAAGACCACGCTCATCAAGATGATCTGCGGGGCCACGGTGCCCACCCGGGGCACCGTCGAGGTGTTCGGAGCCGACCCCGCGGCCCCCACGGGAGCGGTCAAGCGCGGTATCGGTGTCGTCCACCAGAGCGGGCCGTTCGACATGATGCTGCCCGCTCTGGACAATCTGCGCAGCGCCGCCCGGTACAAGGGGCTGCGCTGGCGCGATATCCGAGGGCAGGTGGACGATCTGCTCACCGCCTTCGGTCTGGACGGCAAGACCGCCCAGCTCACCTTCACCCTCTCCGGAGGGGAGAGGAGGCGCCTGCAGGTCATCCGGGCGCTGCTCGGCGATCCGCCGCTGCTGCTGCTCGACGAGCCCTCCGCCGGGCTGGATGTGGAGGGCCGCCGCCAGGTGTGGTCGCTGCTGCACGAACTGCGCCGCCGGCACGGCACCACCATGCTGTGGACCAGCCACTACGTGGAGGAGGTGGAGCGCAACTGCCGGCGGGTCCTGGTGGTCAACCACGGCAGGCTGGTCGAGTTCGCGGCCCCGCGTGAACTCGCCGAGCGGTTCGGCGGCCAGGTGGCGTTGGTGCGCCCGCAGCGCCCCCGGGACACCGGGGAGTTGCTGGCCGTGCTCGGCCGGGCACGGCCACCGCTGCGGGTCACGGCCGGTGAGGGCGAGGTCGAGGTCAGGGGCCAGTCCATGCGGGCCAGCCTCCCCGCGCTGCTGACCCGTGCGGAGGCGCTCGGGATTGGCATCGGGGCGGTCGAGTACCGCACGCCGTCACTGGAGGACGCCTTCTTGACGCTCGTGGGAGCCGGACATGACGGCTGATCTCGCCCCGGAACCGTCCGCGGGGCCGGCGCCCGCGCCCACGTCACCATCCCTGCTGCGCGGCGACGTCGCGGCGACGATGTACCGCGAGTACCTGCTCCTCACCCGCAACCGCACCAACCTGCTGCTCGCCATCACCCCGAGCGCCGTGTACCTGCTCCTCTTCGCCACCTCCCTGTCCCGTCTGATCGGGGACGTGCGGTACGAGGGCCGTCTCGTCGGCTACCCGGAATTCGCCGTCCCCGCCCTGCTGCTCTCCTCGATGCTCGCGGCGGCCACCACCGCGGGCGCCTCCCTCTTCCAGGAGCGCATGGGACGGATGGACGTGGAGCTCTGGTCCTACCCCCTGCGGCGCGGCAGCTATGTGGCGGGCAAGCTGATCGTCTCCACGCTGCTCGTCCTCGCCCAGACCCTGGCCGCGCTGGGAGTCTCCCTCCTCGTGTTCACCTTCCGCTGGCCGCCCAGCCACTGGGCGGCGATCCTGTGCGGGATCGCCGTCGCGTCGATGGCCTTCAACGGTCTCTATCTGCTGCTCGCCACCTTGTTCAAGGACTTCCAGCGCTTCTCGGTGACCATCAACGTGCTCGCGCCCACGCTCCTGTTCGCCAGCCCCTCGTTCTATCCCGCGCCGCAGATGGCCCCTGTGCTGCGCTGGCTGTCCTGGGCCAATCCGGTGACGTACGGAATCCGCTGCATCCGCGACGGGGCGCTCAGCGGTTTCGGCGCCGCCTGGCCCTGGATGCTGACGCTGCTCGCCTTCGCGGCCGTCGCCTGCGCCCTCATCGGACGCTCGTTGCTGGCTCGCGCCCGCGAGATCTGACAGCGGCGGACCCGGACCGCGCCACTGGCGCGCGCCCCGGGTCCGCCGTACGAGCGTGACCTGCCGGTCAGGGGATGATGTGGACGACGATCTCCGTCTGGGCGGCGCCCGGGTTGACGGCCTGGATGTAGCCGTGTGCGGTCCGGTAGACGCCCGTGCCTCCCGTGATGGCCAACGTGACGTCCGGGGGGCCGGCGGCCGTGATCGTGAACCGCCCCTGGAAGGTGAGCTGGCCCTGGGGCAGCACAAGAGTGCCCTGACACAGCAGGTCGCTCACGTCGCCGGGCGCGACCCGGGTCAGCGTGCACACCTCGCTGAAGGTGCCCACCGGCTGGCTGTTCTGCAGCACGTTTCCGGTGATGATGAGCTCGTCCCCCTGGCTCGGCCCGAGGCCGTCGAGGTCCAGGAAGCTCTGCTCGGTCGGCTCGGTGACCAGGTTGAGCACGGTCTCCCGATGGGACGGGTCAATGCCGTCGTCCCCCACGGCCGATGCCGGGACGGCGCAGGCCACAAGGGCGGCAAGCCCGGTGACCGCGCCGAGGCCGACACGCTTCAGATGGTGCATGGCGCTTATCTCCTCTGCAAAGCACAGGGCCGGCAATGCCCATGTGTCATATAAGGAGAGGATCTGATCAAGATCGTGACTCCGCGACAGGTCATGGCCATCCAGGTGACCGGCCGTCCGGGTGATCCGGCGCAGGCCCGGCGCCCGGCTCGAACACCACCGACCACGGCCTCGGCCGCTGCCCGTGCCGTTCCTCCTCCGGGCGCGCGGGCAGCCGCCGTGCCGTCGTCGCGTCGCGGGCCACGACCTCGGCGGCGATGCGTGCGAACCGCCGGGCCTCCGGATGCGTTTGCTCCGTGGGCCAGACGGCGGACATCTCCTGGACGAGCGGGCGCCCCGTCAGCGGGCGCCAGACCACCCGCGGTTCCCGTCCGGCCACCCGGCCGTCGTCGAAGGCCACCCCGCACCCGGCGGAGACCAGGCCGACCAGGAACTCGGGGTTGCGCGCGTGGCGGACGGCGGGCGGGGCGAAGCCGCCCGCCCGGCACAGCTCGAGGGTCCGGTCGTACCAGCCGGGGGCGCCCGCCCGGGGGAAGAGGACCAGATCATGGCCGGCGAGGTCGGCCAGGGAGACCTCCGGCAGCCGGGCGAGCGGGGAGGTGCGGGCCAGCACCACGCCCAGCTCGACCCCCACCATGGGGCCGGGTGTCAGTTCGGTCACGTCAACCGGGTGTTGCACCCAGCCCACGTCGAGCCGCCCGTAGGACAGCTGCCGCAGCTGCTCGGCGGTGTCCACTTCCTGCAGGTCGATCCGCAGGCCGGGACACTGCTCGGCACAGGCCGCCAGCAGCGCGTGCAGGGTGCGGGCGGGCGTCTGGGGCGGCACCCCGGCCCGCAGGGTGGCCGGCTCCCCGGCGCGGGCGCGGTGCATCACCGTGCGCAGCCGCTCCTCGCGGGCCAGCAGCTCGCGCGCCTCCTGGAGCAGCAGGGCACCGGCGGCGGTGAGCCGCACCTGGCGGCGGGACCGGTCGAACAGCTCCACGCCCATCTCGCTCTCGAGCCTGCGGACGGCCTGGCTCAGCGGGGGCTGTGCCATGCCGAGCAGATCGGCGGCGCGGCTGAAGTGCAGCTCCTCGGCGACGACAATGAACAGCCGCAGGTGGCGTATGAGATCCACCGGGCGACCATACGCGACGCACGAGGGGGCCGTGGCATTGGCAGCGATCGGAGAGGGTGAGGGAATCAGTGCCATCGAGGAGCGGGTGGCGGCGGTCTTCGGGGCCGCGGGGGCGCGGGGGCGGCTGCACGCGACATGCGTGGGCGGCGGGCGGGAAAACGGGGTTGGCGGGCGGGAAGACGGGGCCGGCGGGCGGGGGGTGGGCGTCGGCGCGGACGAGCCGGTGGTCATCGCGTCCGTGTTCAAGATCCTGCTGGTGCTGGAGTTCGCACGGCAGTCGGCGGCCGGACAGCTCGACCCACGGGAGCGGGTGCTGCTGACGGCGGCCGACCGCCTCGGCGGGTGGGGCACCGCCGGATGCCTCGACGACGTCGAGACATCGCTGCGCGACCTGGCGTACTTCGCCCTGTCGGTGAGCGACAACACGGCGGCAGACGCGCTGCTGCACCGGGTGGGGCTGGACACGGTGCGGCTGCTGGCCGCCGAACTCGGCCTGGACCACACGGTGGTCGTGGGCGGCCCGCGGGAGCAGCTGGAGTCCATGCTGGAGGACGTGGGCGCCCGCGACGAGGCCGAGTTCGCCGCCGTCTTCCCCACTCTGAGCCCCGAGCGGGTGCGGCGGCTGCGCGTGCTCGACCCGCGGCGGACCACCAGCAGCACGGCCCGCGACATCACCCGGCTGCTGGGGCTGATCTGGCGGGACGAGGCGGGGCCGCCGGAGGCGTGTGCGCAGGTGCGCGAGCTGATGTCCCGGCAGGTGTTCCGCCACCGGCTGGTCTCCGGGTTCCCCGGTGACGTACGAGTGGCCGCGAAGACGGGGACCCTGCCGGGTCTGCACATGGAGGCGGGCGTGATCCACTACCCGGACGGCGGCCGGTACGCGGTCGCGGTCTTCGCCGAGACCCGCGATCCCGGCACCGCGGACCCGGCCGTGGACGCGGCGATCGGCCGGGCGGCTCGGCTGGCCGTGGATCATCTACGAGGCGCTGACCTGCTGTGATATCCACTCGGATATCGACCGAGAGAGGTTTGGATCTTGGACGGGGGCGGTCGTCCCCTGCTGTGCTGTGGCCATGAACGACGAGCAGAGACCACGCTTCGCCCGCCGTCTGCTGTTCCGGGGAGCCGCCGCGGGGGCGGCCGTCCCGGTGCTGTCGGCGGCCTCGGGGGCAACCGCCGCGCCGCGCCGGACCGTGAAGGCGTCCGGGGCGGAGTTCCGCTGGCTGGGGACCACCGGCTGGCGGATCGACTTCGACGGGCGGACCGTACTGTCCGACCCCTATCTGACCCGCTTCGAGACCGGCCTGTTCACGGGCTCCTTCAACCAGCGCACCGAACTGGAGACCGACGAGGAAGCGGTCGCCCGGCACATCGGCCGCCCGGAGCTGGTCCTGGTCAGCCACAGCCACTGGGACCACTTCAACGACGTCCCGTTCATCGCCCGTTCCACCGGCGCGCGGATCGTGGGCACCGAGACCACGTACCACCTGCTGCGGGCCTACGGGATCGACGCGAACAAGGTGATCGTGGTCAAGGGCGGGGAGGTGCTCGACTTCGGCGGATACGTGGTGGAGGTGATCGCCGGCCGCCACAGCCGTAACAAGGCCCACGGCTACTTCGCCCCGGGGACGCTGAACACCCCGCCCGCCGCCGAGCCGGAGACGATCTCCGATCTGCCGGAGGGGGACACCCTGGCGTTCCAGGTGACGGTCGGCGACGGTCCGTCGGCGTTCCTGATGGGGGCGAGCGACTTCAGCGAGCGGGACGCCGAGGGGCTGCGGCCCGATGTGGCGATGGTCGCGGTGCCGAACAGCACCTCGACACACCGCTATGTGCCCCGGCTGCTGGCGGCCCTCGGACACCCGGGCACCGTCGTCCCGGTGCACTGGGACGTCTTCGAGAAGCCGCTGGAGGAGGGCCCTGTGCAGGACCCGACGATGGATCTGGACGGCTTCCGGGCGCAGGTGCGGGCGGCCGCGCCCGGGACCCGGATCCTGCTGCCCGACTATCTGACGCCGTACCGCTTCTGAGCCCACCGCTTCTGAGCCGCCCCCGAGCCCGCCGTTCGCGGTCGCGTCAGCGGACCGGCGTCAGCCCTTCCCGTGCCGGCGCCGGTTCGACATCAGCACCCACTCCTCGTGCAGCAGCCTGCCGAGGAGCGCCCCGCCGAAGACCACGTAGCCGACGCCGACCAGCCAGGACTGGACGACCAGGACCGTGCCGACCGGACCGTAGGAGACGGCGCTCGAGGCGATCAGTGGGGAGAACACCAGACGGGAGAAGATCCGCAGGCCCAGCAGCCCGGCCCCGGTCGCCAGCGCTCCGGGCAGCAGGGCGCCCCAGCCGATCCGCCCGCCGAGCAGCACCCGCTGCGACCACCAGAAGAACACCACCGTTCCCACGATCCCGGTCCACAGCCGCCGACCGGGACCGAGGTGCGAGGACAGCAGGAGGTAGCCGATGAGCACCGCGAGCCACACCAGATGGCGCCAGACGGTGTGCCAGCGGCCCGGGGGCAGCTCCCACACCTTCTCGTAGCCGGTCTGCACCGCCGCGCCGAACCGGAGGCCGAACACGCACAGCGTCGCCAGACCGAAGGCCGTCGTGGTCTCCAACGCCTGCCGCGGCGGGGCGAACAGCCGCCTCACCTCGTCCCGCGACCCGTCGGACACCCCGAGCCCCTCGGCCAGCCACTGGGCGAAGCCCTGCCGGTTCACCGGATCGGCCGCGGCGACCACGATGAGCAGCGGTACGAGGGTGAGGAAGCCGAGCGCGGCGAAACCCATGGCGCGGTGGAGCAGTTCGAACTCGCTGCCACGCCGCCACCCGCGCCCCACCGGGGAGGCGTGGAAGGCCTGGTGCAGCCGACTGAAGAGGGATTCGTGGTCCCGCCGCGCCCGTTCGCCGCGCGGCGGTCCGTCGTCTCGCGGTGATCCGTCGTCCCGCGGTGTGGGCCCGCGCACTCGGCACACCGTACCAATGATTCGGAAAGTTCGTTTTGGGTGACGCTACCCCATATGGGTCTCCGATCCGCCGCGGCACCGCTGTGCCACACTGTGGGTGAGGAGAGCCGACTCCATGAACGGGCCCGAGAGACAGCGCTCAGCGGCGGAGGAGCTGTTCGCCACGGGCGGTCCGCTGGGCAGGCTGATGAGCGGCGTCGACTGGCCGGCGACCCCCCTGGGGCGGACGGAGACATGGCCTGCCCGGCTGACCGAGGCCCTGCGGATCACCCTCGGCTCCGAACAGCCGATGGCGGTGTTCTGGGGCCCTGATTTCCGGATGCTCTACAACGCGAGCTACGCCGCCCTCATCGGCAGCAAACACCCGGGGGCGCTGGGCCGGCCGTGCGGCGAGGTGTTCCCCGAGAACTGGGAGGGGACCACGGGGCCGCTCTTCCGCTCCGTGACGGACAGCCGCAAGCCGACCACGGTCACGGACATGAGCTTCTCGCTCATCCGGCGCGGCTTCCTGGAGCAGTCCTACTACAACATCTCCTTCCAGCCGATCATGCTGCCGGACGGCACGGTGGGCGGTGTGCTGAGCTTCGTCACCGAGACCACGGCCCGGGTGCTCGGCGAGCGGCGGCTGCGGCTGCTGGCCGCCCTCGGCTCCAGGACGGCCGGGCTGCTCACCCCGCAGGACGTCGCCCGGACGGTCGCGGAGGTGCTGGACGCCCACTGCGAGGACGTGCCGTTCACCGCGGTCTATCTGGCGTCGCGGCCCGGAAGGCTGCGGCTGGCCGCCGCCACGGCCCAGGCGGCGGACGCCACCGGGCCGGCCGGGGACCTCCGGCTGGACGAAACCGCCGCGGAGGGCGGGCTCGCGGCGCGGCTGGCCCCGGTGGTCGAGGGCGCCGCCCCGGCCTGGCTGCCGGGTTCGCTGCTCGGGTGGCCGGGGGAGAAGGCCCTGGCCCATCCGCTCATCCGCTCGGGCGAGGTGGCGGGCGTACTCGTCATGGGTGTCAACCCCAAGCTGCCCGTCAACGCCCCCTACCGGGACTTCTACGATGTGCTCGCCCAGGGGGTCAGCGCGGCGCTGGCGGCGGCGCACACCCAGCAGGAGCACCGCCGGCGCGCGGAGGCGCTGGCCGAGCTGGACCGGGCCAAGACGACCTTCTTCTCCAATGTCAGCCATGAGTTCCGCACCCCGCTCACCCTGCTGCTGGGGCCGGTGCAACAAGCCCTCTCGGTGGAGGACCGGCCCGAGCGGCGCAGACAGCTCGAGCTCGCCGAGCGCAGCGCGCTGCGCCTGCTGAAGCTGGTCAACACGCTGCTCGACGTCTCCCGGGCGGAGGCCGGGCGGCTGAAGGGCACCTTCGAGCCGGTGGATCTGTCGCGTCTCACGGCCGAGCTGGCGGCGGTGTTCCGCTCCGCCTTCGACCTGGCGGGGCTCAGCCTGCGGGTGGAGTGTCCCCCGCTGCCCGAGCCGGTGCATGTGGACCGGGAGATGTGGGAGAAGATCGTCCTCAATCTGCTCAGCAACGCGCTGAAGTTCACCTTCGCCGGCGGGGTCACGGTGCGGCTGGCAGCCGCCGGGGGCCGGGCGCGGCTGACCGTGGCGGACACCGGCACCGGGGTGCCCCCGGAGGAGCTGCCGTATCTGTTCGACCGCTTTCACCAGGTGCGCGGGGCGCGCTCGCGCTCGCACGAGGGCAGTGGCATCGGCCTCGCGCTCGTCAAGGACCTGGTCGAGCTGCACGGGGGCACCGTCTCGGTGAGCAGCAGGCCCGGCGAGGGCAGCACGTTCACCGTGGAGGTGCCGTTCGGCACCGCCCATCTGGCGGCGGGGGCCGCCGGCTCCTGTGTCGGCCTCCGCGGCCATGACGGAGCCGCCCGGCGCGAGCGCACCACCGCCTATGCGGGGGAGGCGCTGCACTGGCTGCGGGGCGACGCGGAGACGGCCGCCGACGCCGGCGAACGGGCTGCGGTGGTCTCGCGGGACGGCGACGGCACCCGCCGGCCGCTGCTGCTGGTCGCCGACGACAACGCCGATGTGCGCGACTACCTCAAGGAGCTGCTGGCCCCGGACCACGATGTGCTGCTGGCCGGGGACGGCCGGGCGGCGCTGGAGACCGCCCTGTCGCACCCGGTCGACCTGGTGCTGACCGATGTGATGATGCCGCGGCTGGACGGCTTCGCGCTCGTCCGGGCGCTGCGCTCGGATCCTCGGACCACCCGCCTGCCGATCATCGTGCTGACCGCCAGGGCCGGGGAGGAGGCGACGGTGCAGGGCCTGCGGGCGGGCGCGGACGACTACCTCGCCAAGCCCTTCTCCGCCCGTCAGCTGCTCGCCCGGGTGCGCGCCAACCTGGAGCTGTCGCGGCTGCGCGAGAAGGTGCTCGCCGACAGCCGCCGCCACGCGGCCGCGCTCACCGCCCTCGCCCAGGCGAGCATGCTGTTCTCCGACAGCCTCGACCCGCCGCAGGTGCTGGAGACCGCGAAGGAGGTGCTGATTCCGGCCTTCGCCGACGCGATCCGGATCCGGTTGACCGACCCGCGGGCGGAGCGGCCCGTGTTCGCCGCCGGCGAGCGGACGGCCGGGCCGCCGGAGTTGGAGCGCGCCCTCGGCGAGAGCCTGGGCACCGGAGGCACCGGGGTGCCCCTGCCCGACACCGTGCTGTCCGTGCCGCTGGTCGCCCACGGCCGGACGCTGGGGGCGCTGGCCGTCGCCAGGCGCGGGCGGGCGTACCGCGAGGAGGACCGGAGCCATCTCGAATCCCTCGCCGGCAGGCTGGCCCTCGCCTACGACAACGCCGCCCGGTTCCGCAACGAGCGCCGGCTGGCCCTGACCCTGCAGCGGGCGCTGCTGCCCCGGCACCTGCCCCAGGTGCCCGGTCTGCGCACCGCGTCGTACTACCGGGCCAGCACCACCGGTACGGAGATCGGCGGCGACTGGTACGACGTCATCGCGCTGCCCGGCGGGGCCATGGGGCTGGCGATCGGCGATGTGATGGGACACGACGTGGACGCCGCGACCGTGATGGGCCGGCTGCGGCCCGCCCTGCGCGGCTTCGCGCTCGACCGCGCCTCCCCGGGCACGCTCCTCGCCAAGCTGGACGCGTATCTGCGGTCGCTGGACGTCGAACACTTCGCGACGTGTCTGTACGCGGTGTACGAGCCGCGGACCCGGCGGCTGCGGTGGGCGTCCGGCGGACACCTTCCGCCGCTGGTGGTGGCGGGCGAGGCCACCGCTTTCCTGCGGACCCGGCCGGGCGCTCCGCTGGGGCTGACGCAGGGGGCGCCCGAGAACCACGCGGCGCGGCTGCCGGCCGGCGCCGGGCTGCTGCTGTTCACCGACGGTCTGGTGGAGAACAGCAGGCTCTCCGTCGACGAGGGGCTGGCGGCCCTGCGGGCGACCTGTGCGGGGCTGTCCGAGTCGGCGCGGCTCGACCCGCAGCGGATCATCGACTGCTCCACGGGCCTGCTCAGCACCCCCGGGCACGTCGACGACGACACCGCGCTGCTCGCCGCGTCGACCGGGCCCTGAACCTCAGCCAGGTCCCGGGCGCGCGCCATCCTGTGGGCCCGCGCCCTCCCGTGGGCTCCCGCCCTCCCGTCGGCTCCCGCCAGGCCCTGGGCTCCGGCCGGGACCCTGGAGCGGCCGGGTCGGGGCCGCCA
The DNA here is from genome assembly GCF_042959105.1 of Streptomyces sp. NPDC007917. NCBI lineage: Bacteria > Bacillati > Actinomycetota > Actinomycetes > Kitasatosporales > Streptomycetaceae > Streptomyces > Streptomyces sp. NPDC007917. The sequence continues at coordinate 343,593 of NZ_JBIBKK010000003.1, read as the reverse complement.
CCGGCTCTCCGGTGTCCGCGTCGACGACACCGACGCGGACCGCGGGCTCGGCCACCGTGTCCAGGCTGGCCCCGGCGTCCAGGGCGAAGAGCACGAAGACCGGCCTGGCGCCCGGGCCTCCGCCGTGCACCCCGGAGTACTGCAGAACGCGCCAGCCGCCGTCGTCCCAGTGGTCCAGCAGCGCCGACCGCACCACCGGGGCGGCCGCCCGCCAGGCCAGCGAGCGCTCCAGCAGCTCGACCGTGGCGGCCACCGGGACCACGCCGCCGTCCACCGGCCCGGCGAGCGGCGGCCCGGCACCCCGCCGCCGCAGGCCACGCGCCCGGACGCCACGCCACCACCAGCCCACGCGGCCATCGGCGAAGAGCACAACGAGCCCTGCCGCGGCGCCACCGCCCAGGCACAGCGAGGCGACCGGCCGCCGCGCCACCGCGGCCCACCAGGGCTCCCCCGCCGTCGCCGCGACGGCCGTCACCGCGCCGCCCGCCGCCACGGCGGCGGCGCGGGCGAAGGCGCGCCAGGTGACGGGGGCCGTGCCGCTCCCCGTACAGCCGCAGGGCGAGCCCGGGGCGGCCCGGCGGGCGTAGGCCAGATAGCCGGTGAACCCCGCGCCGAGGACGGCGGCCGCCACCCCGGGGGCGACGGTCCCCGGCAGCGCCGGCAGCGCGACGGCGAGCAGCAGTTCGAGGGCGCCGAGCAGCCGGAGGGCGAGCGCGGCCCGGCGGGCACCGCGCACCAGCCGCACGAGCGCGGCGGGCGGCGCCGGGCGGGCCCGGCGGCGGGGCAGCAGCTTGGCCGCGCCGGTCCAGCCGAGCAGCGCGGCGGTCAGCAGCGGGGCCACCGCGGCCGGCGGGGCGGTCACCGTACTCTCCCCGGCGGGGGCCCGACCGAGACCCGGACGATGTCCACGGCCCCGTCCGCGGGCCGCCACGCGCCGAGGACCTGGGCACCGTCGCCCACCCGCAGCCGGGACAGATCGGAGGTGGGGGCGGCGCGCGCGTACGAGGCACTGGTGGCGGCGGGGAGCAGATGGCCGACGATCCGGTGCGCTCCGTGCGTCAGGTGGAGCCGGTCCCGGTCGATGCGGCGGACGGTGCCGTAGAGGTTGACGATGTTCACCCACACCGCGTCCGCGGCCACGGTGCCGTCGGGCATGGGGACACCGCGGGCGTAGAGGCCGTCACCGGCCTCGATCTCCTCGGCGGTGGCGACCCCCGCCTTCCAGACGCTGGTGGCGTTGGTCAGCCGCACCCGCGCCCGGTCGCCGTGGGATCCGGCGACGTCCAGCACGCTGCCGTCGATCCGCTGGATACGCCCCTCCACGAACGCGCTCCGGGCGACGGCCGGATCCAGGGGCGCGAGGGGCGCGGCGAAGGCGGCGTCGGCGTCGACGGCGCCCAGCGAGGTCGCGCCGACGATGGTGGCACCGCCCAGGGCCACGCCGGTCAGAAACCGCCGTCTGCCGGGGTCCGCGAGGTCTTCGAGGCGCCGGGGCGCCTGCCGGGGCGGGGTCATGGCCGGTCCCCCGTCACTCGTCGATCAGCACCGGCAGGGTGCCGGAGCTGAGGCTGCCGAGGGCGGCGAAGGCCGCGGGCGTGAGGTCGATGACGCGGTTGGTCCGGCAGACCCCGTCGCAGCAGGTCTTCTCGGAGCAGAAGCTCTTGGTGCGCGGGCCGCAGTCGGTGATCGTCACACGGACCGCCGCGTGGGAACACTGGTGGCGGACGGTCAGTACGCTGCCGCAGCCGCGTCTGGGTATGTCCTCCCCGCACAGGTCCGGCCTGGTGATCTCCCAGCACTCCCGGGAGGCGTGCGGCCAGGCGGCCTGCGGCTCGCCGGACCGGCAGGTGCCGCAGGCGCCGCCGCCCGTGCTCGCGCACGGGCCCCAGGAGTTGCCGCAGCAGAACCAGCTGGCCTCCCCGGCCCACAAGGGCGTCGCTCCAGCCGATCCGGCCGCTCCCCTCGATCCACGGGCCATGACGCCGCTCCCTTCCGTGCTTGTTCCGCCTTGTTGCGCGTCTTCTCCAGCGTGCGGGGAACACCACCGGGCGGCGATCGCTCGTCCGCCGATTGCGCGGCGGCCGCAGGTGGCGGGCCGGGCGCCCTTGCGCCCGGACGTACAGTGGGGAAAGGCGTGGTCGCCACGGTGCGCCCGCCACCACGCGGCCGGTCCGGGACACGGACAGACACGGGTAAGGGATGCCGCCATGGCCGACCCGAAAGGCTTTCTCTCCACACCTCGCCGGCTTCCGCCGCGCCGCCCGGTGGCCGAGCGGATACGGGACTGGAACGAGGTCCAGGTGCCCGGTGGCCTGCTGCCGATCGTCGGCGCGCAGGCCGGGCGCTGCATGGACTGCGGCATCCCGTTCTGCCATGAGAGCTGTCCGCTGGGAAACCTCATCCCCGAGTGGAACGACCTGGTGGCGCGCGGCGACTGGCGGCGGGCGAGCGAGCGGCTGCACGCGACCAACAACTTCCCGGAGTTCACCGGCCGTCTGTGTCCGGCGCCCTGCGAGAGCGGATGTGTGCTGGCCGTCAACCAGCCCGCGGTGACCATCGAGAACGTCGAGCGGGCCATCGCGGACCGGGCGTGGGAGAGCGGCTATGTGACCCCGAAGCCACCGGAGCGGCTGTCCGGGAAGACCGTCGCGGTCATCGGCTCGGGCCCGGCGGGCCTGGCCGCGGCCCAGCAGCTGACCCGCGCCGGACACACGGTGGCGGTGTACGAGCGGGCCGACCGGGTGGGGGGCCTGCTGCGCTACGGCATCCCCGAGTTCAAGATGGAGAAGCGCCACCTCGACCGCCGTCTGACGCAGATGCGCGCGGAGGGCACCAAGTTCCGTACGGGCGTGGGCGTGGGCACCGACCTGGACGCCGCCGAGCTGCGGGCCCGTTACGACGCGCTGGTCATCGCGGTCGGGGCGACGGCGTGGCGGGAGCTGTCGGTGCCGGGGCGGGAGTTGGCCGGAATACACCAGGCGATGGAGTATCTGCCGCTGGCCAACCGGGTCCAGGAGGGCGACTTCGCCCGGCCACCGATCACCGCCGAGGGCAGACATGTGGTGATCGTCGGCGGCGGGGACACCGGCGCGGACTGCCTGGGCACCGTGCTGCGCCAGGGCGCGGCCTCGGTCACCCAGCTGGACATCCACGCCCGGCCCGGGACCGAGCGGCCCGAGCACCAGCCCTGGCCGGTCCACCCCAGGATCTACCGGATGTCCGCCGCCCATGAGGAGGCCCAGGAGCTGGGCACGTCCCCGGACGCCGAGGTGGACGCGCGGCTGTTCTCGGCCGCCACGATCCGCTTCGAGGGGGCGGACCCCGGCGCGGGAGGGCCGGGAGGCTCGGCGGGGGCGCCGGGCGGTGTCCGGGCGCTGCGGCTGGTCGGGGTCGACGCCGACGGGCGGCCCCAGCCGGGCCCCGGGCGGGTGCTGCGGGCGGACATGGTCCTGCTGGCGCTGGGCTTCTCGGGTCCGGAGCGGGACAGCGGCCTGATCGACCAGCTCGGCCTGGAGCTCGACGCCCGGGGGAACATCGCCCGGGACGAGGGGTTCGCCACCGGCTGCGAAGGGGTCTTCGTGGCGGGTGACGCGGGCCGTGGCCAGTCGCTGATCGTGTGGGCCATCGCCGAGGGCCGCTCCGCCGCCGCGGCCGTGGACCGCTATCTCGCCGGCTCCACGACGCTCCCGGCCCCCGTCACCCCGGCGGACCGGCCGCTCGTCATCTGAGCACGGCGGCCCGGCGGGGTCCTGCGCGCCGGACCCGGGGCGGCGCTGTCAGACCCGGTGGATAACGTTCTTGGTAGCGGTGCCGGGCGGGGCCGCGCCCGGGACGCGGCATGCGGGAAAGCGGCATGCGGAACAAAAGGGGGGACAGTGGCACAGGCGACGGGGGAAAGGCGGCATGCCGCGGCGCGGGGGGTGATCGACCTGCGCGACCGACGGGCGCTGCTGGAGTGTCAGGTGGCGGATCCGGCGGTGGCGGAGGAGGGCCGCCGGCTCAAGGAGGCGGCGCTGCTGGACTTCGGGGTCAAGGACAGCGTGGTGGGCTCGTGGCTGTACGCCAAGTGCCACCATCAGATCGCCACCGCGGCGGTGGACACGGCGGCGGTGGTGGCCGTGGGCGACGGCAGCTGCCTGCTGCTGTACAACCCGGAGTTCTTCGTCCGGATCGGGCCGAGCGGGGTGCGGTTCGTGCTGTACCACGAGGCGCGCCATCTGATCCATCGCCATCTGTATGTGGACGAGGAGCTGCGCGCCGACCCGGTCTTCGAGCTCGCCGCCGAGGTGGCGATCAACCATGTGGCCATGGTCCGGCTGGGGCGTACGGAGCTGCCCGCCCAGGAGGTGCCGGACGGCCTCGGGGGCACCCGCCGCGAGCCGGTGGGCGTCGATCCGCGCGAGGTGCACCAGCGCTATGTGGCCGATCTGGCCGAGCAGGGCCTGACGCCGCTGTCCTACCAGGACTTCGTCGACACCGACCTCGGGGTGTACGGGGAGCTCAAGCGGATGAGACGGCCGCCCGTGGCGCCCGCGGTGTGCATCCATATGCACCTGGCCGCGGCCGGGCAGGGCGAAGGGGCGGGCCCCGGGCTGCCGATGGACGAGGAGACGCTTTCCTCCGTCGTCGAGGCCACCTTGAGCGAGGCGATGCGGGCGGCGCTGCGCGGCGAGGGCATCGCCCGGGAGGAGATGCTGGCCCTGGCGGACCGCAGCGCCGGGGGCGGCAGACGGCTGGAGCGCATGTGGGGCCGTATGGGCCTGGCCGCGCTGCGCGGTGAGACCCCGCGGACCAGGCGGGTCGAGTGGTGGCGGCGCTGGCTCTCCGATGTGCTGGCCTCCAAGCTGCGCGAGGGCGAGCGGCTGGTCTATCCGAAGAAGCAGGGGGCCGTGCTGCTGGCGCTGGGCCACGACCCGATGCTCTCCCGGAGGGGCGCGGAGCGCACCAAGGTGGTGGTCGTCGCGCTGGACACCTCGGGTTCGATGCCGCAGTCCGTGGTCGACTGGATCACCTCGCTGGTGGGCCGGACCGACGGGGTGGAGAGCCACTGGCTGAGCTTCGACGGCGCCGTGATGCCCTTCGTCCCCGGGGAGCGGGTGCTCGGCGGTGGCGGGACGAACTTCCACCTGGTCGTCGACTATGTCGAGGGCCGACTGGCGGTGAACGGGCGGCGGTTCGAGGAGCGCGCCGACGCGGTGATCATGGTCACCGACGGATACGCGCCCAAGGTCACCCCCGCCCACCCCGACCGGTGGATCTGGCTGATCACGGACGGCGGGGACGACTGGCCGGAGCGGCACGATCCGCCGATGGCCTGCCACCGGGTGGTCACCGGTGACAGCTGACGGCCGATTCGCCGGCTGACCGTTTCGGACTTCGACAGACACACGACGAGGGAACAAACCACTGTGAGCAGCGTGGAGACGACGGCACCGGCCGCGGAGGACGGGTCCGCCGACCGGGCGGGGCAGGCGGCGCGGCAAACGCGGAAGACGCGGAAGACGCAGAAGACGCAGGAGACTCCGCGGCGGACCGGGCCGGGCAGCGGTTCCCGTCTGGAGCAGTTCATCAGCGCGATGATCGCGATGGGGCAGACCGGCCAGGTCTTCGGCGAGCACGGCATCGGCAAGACGTCGACGTTCCTCACCTACGTCCCCGAGGCGCACCCCGGCACCGAGGTGATCCTGGTCCCGGCGGCCAATCTGACCCCGGACGACCTGCTGGTCAACGCGCCGGTGCGGGACGAGCACAGCGGTGAGCTGGTCCTCACCCAGCTGATCATGCGTCAGCTCACCCCCGGCACCCCCTTTGTGCTGCTGATCGACGACTCGCTGCAGGCCGGGGAGACCATTCAGTCCCAGCTGATGCAGATCGCCTGCAACTGGACGCTCGGCGAGCACGACCTGCGCAAGCTCGGCTGCGTCGGCGTCTTCCTCGCCGACAACGAGTCACTGGCCGAGACCAGCGCCCGGCGCAGCGATCTGGCCGTGCTGGACCGTATGGTCACCCTGCGGGTGACCGCCAATGACACCGCCTGGCGGCAGAAGCTGACCGAGCGCTACCCGGACTGGGACCTGACCGAGGTGTTCCGGCTCTGGGCCGGGCTGACCCCGCGGCTGCGCTCGCTGCTGTCGCCGCGCACCGTCCAGCATGTGCTGGACTGCGCCCGCGCCGGGTTTCCCCTGTCCTGGGGGCTGCCGCTGGTCGGCGGCCAGCGGCTGCGGCTGCGCGATGTGAAGTCGGACGGCAAGCCCGGCCCCGACCGCACGGCGGAGATCCTGGACGGTGTCGCGGCCGCCGTCGGCTGCCCGAACCCGGCGACCATCGCGGATCCGGTGCGCGCCATTTTGCGCACCGCCGTCCGGGAGAACTGGTCCGTGCTGCTCCAGGGCCCGCCCGGCTGCGGCAAGACGGAGATCACCAAGGCGGTGGTCCAGGAGGAGACGGGACGCGACCCGGTCTACTTCTCGCTGCCGGTGACCAACGTCGAGGACCTGTGTGTGCCGATCCCGACGCCGGACGGCACCTTGGACACGCTGCTCAGCCGCTCGCTCATGGGGCCCGAGTCCAAGGTGATCGTGTGGGATGAGTACAACCGGCCCAAGGACAAGGCCACCTTCGCCAAGCTGATGGAGATCACCCAGGAGTGGTCGCTGGCCGGCCGGCCGATTCCGGGGCTGTGCGCCCAGATAGCGCTGCAGAACCCTCCGTACCACCTCGGCCGCAAGCTGCTGGTCAGCAGCAACAACGTGGCGCAGGCCAGCCGTTTCACGGTCAGCTACGAGGTGAGCCCGCAGGACATCCCCGCCAATCAGTGGCTGATCGACACCTATGGCGAGGTGGCCGAGACGGTGCTGGAGTGGTGGAAGAGCGACATCGACGACGAGGGCCGGGAGTGGATCACCAAGCGGACCCTGGAGCGGCTGATCAAGCTGCATCTGGCCGGGCAGCCGCTGGAGACCGGGCTGATCTACCTCGGCGACGGGGAGTACGCCCCGGTGCCGCTGTCCGGGCTCGAGGCGAGGCTGTCGGAGAGCCAGGGGCAGAAGGTCCTCGGGCTGAAGGAGCTGGCGCGCGATGTGGCGGAGTGGGAGGCCAGGCTGGCCGCGGCCTGCGAGAGCTCGTCCGAGGGCACCAATGACACCGATCTGGTGCACCAGGTGTTCGCCAACGCCGAGGTCTCGCAGCTGAAGCGCCATGCCGAGGTGGTCGCGCGGCTGTTGCGCCATATGCCGCCGAAGCTGCGCGCCGCCCATCTGGTGGGGCAGACCCCGGAGCGGCAGCGGTTCTGGATCGGCGCGCTGTCCCAGATGGCCGAGCTGTCCGCCGCCCCCTGACCCCCGCTCTCCTCCCCTTCTCTCCCCTTCTCCTTGCCTCCTGCACTTTTCTTGACGATCGGAGAACACCCGGCGTGGCGACCCTCGACGATTCCCTGCTCTCGGCCACGTTCCGGCTGGCCGGCCCGGACCTCGCCCCGGACCTGATGCCCCGGCTGCGCGAGGAGGCCATGGCGCTGATGGCCGGGCGGGAGCCGCTGCCCGACTATCTGGTGGACACGGCGTTCGCCACCGGCGACGCCGAAATGATCTGGTCCCTGTCCGGGTGCCCGCTGACGCCCGAGCGCGAGCCAGTGCTGCTGCGCCTCGCCTCGCTGGGCTATACGGCCCTCGGCCCGCGGCTCTACCGGGGATACGGCGACCGGCGGAAACTGCGGGCCGCGTTGCTGGAGGGCGCGAAGCGGAATCTGGACGACCCGGACTGGTACGAGCCGGACGGGCTGGTGGAGTACCTGCTGAACACCACCAGCCTGGAAGAGCTCTTCCCGGCGCTGCGCGCGCCCTTCCCCCGCGTCGTGCGCCACGCGCTCGAGTGCGTCGGCGACAAGGCGGACGCGGACGACCAGCTGGCGGCCTGCCGGGCCGTGCTCACCTACGGCGGCGTGGCCGAGCTGGCCGAGCTCGCCGAACTGCCCTCGCTGCGCCCCGCGCTGGCGAAGCTGGTGCGCCGGGCGGTGGCCGCGCCGGACCCGGCGGCCGTGCTGGAGACCGCCTCGCTGCCCCGGGACGCCGAAGCCCCCGCCGAGCCCGCCCCCGCGCCCCAGGCCCCGCCCCTGTCCGGGCCGGAGCTGGTGGCCCGGCTGCGCGCGGTGACATGGGCGCGCGAGGACGTCCCGCTGGGCGGGGCGGACTGGGATCTCCTGCTGGCCGAGCACCGGCGCGAGCCCCTGCCGAACGGCGCCCTTCTCGTCCTGGCGGCCCACCAGGACTGCTCGGAGGAGCTTGTGCTGGAGGCCTACAAGAAGGCGCCCCGCCATCTCCCCGACACCTCCCCGCTGCCGTGGCTGCTGCTGGCGGACGCCGACTGGAGCGACTCCTACTCCCGCTTCGACCTGGCCAAGCTGCTGCGCCGGGGCATCCAGGGGGCGGCCTATCCCGTCGAGCGGGTACTGGCCGAGATCCGGCCCGCCCGTACGGTGCTCTCCTCGCTGCCGTACGAGGAGGACGGGGTCCGCGAGGCGCTGACCGGCCTGGTGGCCGAGCTGGGCGACGACTTCGCCACCTGGCGCGCCCTGTACTCGCTGATGCCCCGCTTCGCCGGGACGTCCACGGAGCTGATCGCCGCGGCCCGCGAGCAGACGGCCAAGCACCGGGGCAAGACCTGGCTCCGGCCGCTGGCCCCCGAGTACCCGGTGAGCGAGCCGGACGGCACCCGGGCGGTGTTTCTGCAGCTGTACGGGCTGGCCACCGAGGACGTCCAGCTGGCGCTGGCGGCCCACCTGGACCAGCGCTCCATCCAGCATCTGCTCGTCCACCACAAGCCCTCGGCCGCCCTGCGCGACCGCTTCGTCGCGCTGCACGGGGTGTCCGTGCTGGCCGGCATCGCCTCCAGCTGGGAGCTGCCTCAGGACACCATCGAGGAGCTGCTGCTCCACGACGACCCCGAGATCAACGCCAAGCTGTACATCCACACCCCGCTGACCCCCGGACAGCGCCGGCAGATCCTGTCCGGCCGGCGCAGCCGCCCCGACAGCGGTGAGGGGCCGCTGCCGCTCACCGAGGAGGTGTTCGCCGAGCTGCGCACCAGCGGGCGCCGCCACTGGCTCCTGCCGATCAGCGAGGCCGGCGATCCGCGCCTGGCCCGCATCCTGCTCGGCAAGATCAAGCTGCATACGCTCGCAGGGCAGCTGCTGCTGGTGGTGCGGCTGTGGGAGCGGCACGGCGCGGAGGAGGTGCGCGCGCTGCTGGAGGAGACCGAGTTTCCCGAGCGGCGCAGCAAGAAGCACCCCCTGCCCGCGGCCACCCAGAAGATCGTCCGATCCGCTCTGGAGGCGCCGGACGGCCTGGCCGAGCTGCGCGAGCGGCTTGAGCTGGCCCAGTCGCCCGCGAGCCAGGCGGCGTATCTGCGCGGTGCGGCCGAGGGGCGGCGCGACCAGCTCGTCCCGGCGCTGGAGCGGCTGTCCGAGGAGACCGGTCCGGATCTCCCGTGGCAGGACCTGATGGCCGAGCACCGCCGCGAGCCGCTGCCGGACGCGCTGCTGGTCGAGCTGGCGAAGCGGGACGACTTCCCGGACGAGCTGCGCGCCGACTGCCGGGACGCCGAGGTGCGGCAGGGGCACCCTGCCCATCCACACCGGCTCACCGGTCCGCGCCCCACCGCCCTGGAGCTGCTGCGCCACCACCAGCTGCCCCCGTACATCCAGCAGGACTGGCTGAACACGGCGGTGTCCTACGGGCAGCTGACCTTGTCGGACATCCTGAACTCGGCACGGCCCGCCCGCGTGGCCGCGACCTACCTGGCCAAATACGCGTCGAACCGTCCCCAGGAGGCCCAGGACGGCATGGATGAGCAGCTGCGCCGGGTCCGTCAGGAGGCCCTGGACCTGATCGCCGCCCACCTGGGGAAGGACCCGGAGGCATGGACGGTGGCCATGCGGCTGATGCCCGAGTTCACCGGCACCCTCCCGGAGCTGCTGGCCACCACGGCGGCAGTGATCAGCTGAGGGCGAGGACGGAGGAGAGGGGCGACGCGGACGCCTCGGACGGCAGCGTCTGCTCGGTCCAGATGACCTTGCCGCGCCTGGTGTAGCGGGTGCCCCAGCGGTCGACCATCTGGGCCACCAGGAACAGCCCGCGGCCGCCCTCGTCGGTGATGGCGGCCCGGCGCAGATGGGGCGCGGTGGTGCTGCCGTCGGCGACCTCGCAGATCAGGGCCCGGTCGCGGAGCAGGCGCAGCCGGATGGGGCCGGAGGCGTGGCGGATGGCGTTGCCCAGCAGCTCGCTGACCACCAGTTCGGTGGTGAAGCCCGCCTCCTCCAGGCCCCAGTCCGCGAGGGTCCTGGCCACGGCGGCCCGCATGTCGGCGACGACCGCGGGGTCCGACGGGAGGTCCCAGGAGGCCATGTGGTCCTCGGCCAGACCGGTGGCGCCGACGACGAGCAGCGCCATGTCTTCGGTGGGGTGGCTCGGCGGCAGGGACTCCATCACCGTCCGGCAGGTGCGCTCGGGGTCGGGGTCGGCGCGGGCGAGCGCGCCGAGCAGCCGCTGGAGACCGGTGTCGACGTCGACGCCGCCGGACTGGAGGAGCCCCTTGGTGTACAGCACCAGGCGGCTGCCGTCGGGGAGGTCGAGCTCGGCGGTCTCGAAGGGCAGCCCGCCCAGGCCCAGCGGCGGTCCGGCGGGCAGGTCCAGCAGGGCTGCCGTGCCGTCCGGGCGCATCAGGGCGGGCGGCGGATGGCCGGCCCGCGCCAGAGCGCAGCGCCGGGCGGCCGGGTCGTAGATCGCGTACAGGCAGGTGGCGCCCGTGACCCCGGCGCCGGGGGATGCGCCGTCCGCCGCGGTCTCCTCCTGGTCCAGGTGGTCCACCACCTCGTCGAGGGCGGTCAGCAGCTCGTCGGGGGGCAGGTCGAGCGAGGAGAAGTTGTGCACGGCGGTGCGCAGCCGGCCCATGGTGGCGGCGGCGTGCAGGCCGTGGCCGACGACATCGCCGACGACGAAGGCGACGCGGGCGCCGGACAGGGGGATGACGTCGTACCAGTCCCCGCTCACCCCGGCGTGCCCGGGCACATAGCGGTGGGCGACCTCGACGGCCTCGTGCTCGGGCAGTTCACGGGGCAGCAGGCTCCGCTGCAGGGCCAGTGCGGTGGCGTGCTCGCGCGCGTAGCGGCGGGCGTTGTCGATGTACGCGGCCGCCTGGCTGACCAGCTCCTCGGCGAGGGTGAGATCGTCGTCCTCGAAGGGCGCCGCGCTTGCCGAGCGCCAGAACTCGGCCCGGCCCAGGGTGACGCCGCGCGCCGTGAGCGGCACCGTCACCGAGCCGATCGGCTCGCCCACCAGGCGCGGTGCGGAGTCCCCCGGAGTGGCGCTGACGGCGACGCGGCGCATCCGGGTGTCCCCCGCCCGGGGGCGGGTCCTTGGCTCCTCGCCGCGCAGGACCGATTCCAGCAGGTCGACGGTGACGACGTCGGCGAAGCGCTCCACGGCGACCTGCGCCAGTTCCTGGGCGGTGCGCACCATGTCGAGCGTGGTGCCGACCTCGACGCCCGCGTCGTACAGCAGCTCCAGGCGCGCCCGCGCCCGGTCGGCCTTGTCCGTCAGGGTCTGGAGCTCGGTGATGTCGCGGAGGGTGGCGACGCTGCCCCAGGGCTGTCCGGGCCGGCGGGTCGGGCGCTGGTTGACGGCCAGCCGCCGCTCCCCCACCTGGTGGATCTCGTCGGTGGCCAGGCGGCCCGAGGCGAGCAGGGCGGCGGTGTCCGGTGGCAGGCCCGCCTCCGTCACCTGCTTTCCCTGGGCGTCGGGCGGCAGGGCGAGGAGTCTGCACGCCTCGTCGTTGGCGAGCAGCAGCCTTCCCCCGCGGTCGACGATCAGCACGCCCTCCCGTACGGTGCGCAGCACGGCGTCGTGCTGTTCGTACACCTTGGTGATCTCGGCGGGTCCCAGGCCATGGGTCTGGAGCCGCAGCCGCCGGCCCACCAGCGCCGCCCCGCCCGCGCCGAGCGCGAGGGCCAGGCCCAGGGAGCCGAGTATGAGGGGCAGCTGGCGGTCGACCGAGCGGCTGACGTTCGGGATGGTGACCCCGGCGTTGACGATGCCGACCACCTTTCCGCCGGCGCCGGTGACCGGGACCGCCGCGCGGATGGAGGGGGCGGACAGGCTGACGGCGGGGACCTTGTCGGTGAAGGAGCGGCCCACCGTGGCCGGGTAGAGGGGGCGGTCGACGCGTTTGCCGATCTCGCGGGGGTTGGGGTGGGTGTAGCGGATGCCGCTCGGGCTCGTCACCACGATGTAGTCGACGTTGGCGTCGCGTCTGACCCGCTCGGCGAAGGGCTGGAGCGTGGCGGTCGGGTGGCGGGAGACCAGGGCGGTGAGGACTCCCGGGGCGCGGGCGAAGGAGTGGGCGACGGCGAGCGCGCGGCCCCGGGCCTGGTTCTCGCCATTGCTCTGGGCCTGCAGGACCAGCGCGGCGCCGGCGGCGACCACGAGCAGCGCGGTGATCACCAGCAGCAGGGCGAGCGCCTGTCCGGCGACACTGCGGAGGCGCAGCGTCGAACCCACCTTCATCTGGTCTTTCTAGCATATTTAGGGCATTTGCACCGCCGCTCACATATTGATCATGTGGCCCGCGAGGCCGTGCACGGCCTCCTTCACCGCCTCGGAGAGGGTGGGATGGGCATGGACGTTGCGCGCCACCTCGTGGGCGGTCAGGTCCCAGCGCTGCGCCAGCGTCAGCTCCGGCAGCAGCTCGGTGACCTCCGGGCCGATCAGATGGCCGCCCAGCAGCTCGCCGTGGCGGCCGTCCCCGACGAGCTTCACAAAGCCGACCGGGTCCCCGATGCCCTGGGCCTTCCCGTTCGCGGTGAACGGGAACTTCGCCACCCGCACATCGAATCCCCGCTCGCGGGCCTGGGCCTCGGTCCAGCCGAAGCTGGCGATCTGGGGCCGGCAGAAGGTCGCCCGCGGAATCATCACGTACTCCAGCGCCATGGTCTCCGCGCCCGCGATGGTCTCGGCGGCGACCACGCCCATCGCCTCGGCCGCATGGGCCAGCATCAGCTGCGCGGTGACGTCCCCGACCGCGAAGATGTGCGGCACGCTGGTGCGGCAGTACGCGTCGACGGCGATGGCGCCACCGCCGCCGGCGGCTCCAGTCAGCCGGACGCCGGTGTTCTCCAGCCCGTAGCCGGTGACCCGGGGCCGGAAGCCGATCGCCTGCAGCACCGCCTGGGCCTGCAGCGTCTGCCGCTGGCCGCCCGTGGTCACCATGACCTTCACCGAGGGGCCCGAGTCGTTGATCGCCTCGACCCGGGTGGAGGTCAGGACGTCGATGCCGAGCCTGCGGTAGCGGCGCGCGAGCTCCGCGGAGACCTCCTCGTCCTCCAGCGGGACGATCCGGTCAAGGAACTCCACCAGCGTCACCCGCACCCCGTAGCTGCGCATGATGTACGCGAACTCGACGCCGATGGCGCCCGCCCCGGCGATGATCACACTCTCGGGCAGCTCGGGGCTGAGGATCTGCTCCTCGTAGGTCACCACCCGCTCGCTGAGCGAGGTGCCGGGCAGCAGATTGGTGACCGCGCCGGTGGCGATCACGCAGTGGCCGAAGGTGAGGGTCTCCGCTCCCCCGGCGGCCAGGTCGATCCGCAGCGTGTGGTCGTCGGTGAAGGTGCCCCGGCCGTCGTACTGCGCGATCTGGTTCTTCTTCATCAGGTAGTGGACGCCCCTGACGCGCCCGTCGGCGACCTTGCGGCTGCGCTCGTAGGCCGCCCGGTAGTCCAGGATCACCTGCCCGTCCACCCGGATGCCGAAGGTCTGGGCCTCGTTGGTGAACAGATGAGCCAGCTCGGCATTGCGCAGCAGGGCCTTGGAGGGGATACAGCCCACGTTCAGGCACACCCCTCCCCAGAACCGCTCCTCCACGACGGCCACGGACCGGCCGAGTTGCGCGGCACGGATCGCCGCGACATAGCCGCCCGAGCCCGCCCCCAGGACCACGACGTCAAAGTGTGCGCTCATGGGTCGCACCTTAGACAGCAATCCCGGATAAAGCAGGACGTACCGCCTCGGACGGAGCCGATAGAGTCAGGACATGGCTTCAGACATGGCTTCAGACAACGCGCCGGTGCGGGTCGACAGCTGGATCTGGTCCGTACGGCTGACGAAGACGCGGTCGCTGGCCGCCACGGCCTGCCGCGGCGGCCACGTCCGCGTCAACGGGGAGCGCGTCAAGGCCGCCCACGCCGTGCGGCCGGGGGACGAGGTGCGGCTCTTCCACGCCGGGCGCGAGCGCATCGTCGTGGTGAAACGCCTGGTGCGCAAGCGGGTCGGGGCGGCCGTCGCGGCAGAGTGTTTCGTCGACAACTCCCCTCCGCCGCCACCGCGCGAAGAGCTCGCCGCGGTCGGCCATCGCGACCGCGGCGCCGGCCGCCCGACCAAGCGGGACCGGCGCGACATGGAGCGGCTGCGCGGCCGCTGAGCGGCCGGACCCGCCGCCGCGCCGCGCCGCCGGGCGCCGCTCGTACCGCGCCGCCCGTGGCGAAACGGTTCAGCGCAGGGCGGCGGCGGGCGGGCGCTCGCGCTGCGCGCCGTAGGCCAGGAAGTACGCCGGGGCCCGCTTCAGCCAGGGCGCCGCGTTGAGGACCCGCACCACCGCGGGCGGCCGGGACCCGTCGCCCAGCAGGGTGCGGCCGGTCAGCACCGGCTCGACGACCCGCGCGTGGGCGATCCGCTGCAGCGCCTGCGTCGCCGCGGCGGTGGGCCATCTGCGGCGCTGCACCTCGCGCACCTCCCGCAGCCCGACACCGCCCCCGGCCAGCGGCCCGGCGAGGATACGGGCGGCGGCCACGGCGTCCTGGACGGCGAGGTTGATGCCGATCCCGAACACCGGCGACATCGCGTGTGCCGCGTCCCCGATGCACAGCAGCCCGGGTCGGTGCCAGCGCCGGAGCCGGTCAAGCCGTACGTCCAGCAGCTTCACCTCGTCCCAGGACCGCAGGGCATGAGCGCGGTCCGCCAGCCACGGGGCGACCGCCGCGAACTCGGCCAGGAACCGGTCAAGTCCGGCCTCGCGCCGGGCCGCGTCGGTTCCCTTGGGGATCAGCGCGGCGCACTGCCAGTACTCCCCGCGGTCGATCATGGCGGTCAGGAAGCGGTCACCGGCGTTGCCCACCAGCCCCCGCGGGTCGTCCTCGTGCCGCGGCAGCCGGAACCACCAGGCGTCCATCGGGCAGGGGAACTCCCGCAGCCCCAGCTCGGGCAGTTGCCTGGCCAGCGAGCCCCGGCCGTCGCAGGCCACCGTCAGGGTGGCCCGCAGCTCGCCGGTGCCGCCGTCCGCGGTGCGGTAGCGCACCCCCGCGACCCGGCCGCGCTCCATGAGGAAGGAGGTCGCCTCGGTCTTCATGCGCAACCGGAAGGAGGGCTCCCGGGCGCCCTCGTCCGCCAGCAGGTTCAGCAGATCCCACTGCGGGACCATCGCGACGTAGTTGTACTTGACCGGCAGCGCGCCGATGTCGCCCACGGTGAACAGCGAGCGGCCCGGGCCGATGGGCAGCTGGATGGTGTGCACATGCCGCTGCGGCAGCGCTGCGAACCGCTCGGCGAGGCCCAGTTCGTCCAGGAGCGCCAGCGTGCTCGGGTGCACGGTGTCCCCGCGGAAGTCACGCAGGAAGTCGCCGTGTTTCTCCAGGACCGTGACCTCCACCCCGGCACGCGCCAGCAGCAGCCCGAGCACCATCCCGGCCGGCCCGCCGCCCACCACACAACACGTCGTGCGTTCCATCGTCCCGTCTCCCTTCGGCTCCCGGCCCCACCGTATCCGCGGGCACGGCGCCGCCGACAAGGACGCCCCCGGTTGAGTCATCCCGGCCTTTGGCCCGTATCTCCTCGTGACGGTCTTGAAGGTCTTGAAGGTCTTCATGGTCCAGACGGTTTTGACGGTCCTGACGGCGCGTCGCGCAAGAGGAGGTCTGTATGGCTGCCGGAACCGATCCCGAACAGCCCACCGGGCGGCAGGTGATCGAGCCGACCCGGATCTTCCGTGCGTTGGCGAAGCCCGACGGGGAGGGTGATCCGCCGGTCGACGGCTGGATGGAGGACCTGGACCTCTTCCGCCCGCTGGTCGCGACGCCGCCGCCGCGCGCATACGACCTCGCCGACGCGGACACCGAGGAGTTCGAACCCGGTCTGCGGACGGCCCCCGAGCCGCCCGACTCCACCCCTTCCGCGGACCCGCCCGGCTCATCCGCCACGCGCGCCGCATCCGCCTCGTCCCCGCTCTGGCGCCGGTCGCGCCCCGCCGCCCTGGCCGCCGCGGGGGCGGTCGGGGCGGCCCTCACGCTCGCGCTCGTCCTGCTCCTGCCCGGCGCCGACGGATCCACCGCGGCGCAGCCGGATCCGCAGGGCGGCTCCCCCTCCGGCGGTACGTCGGCCCCCGCCACAACCGCCGCGCCCACCACGCCCACCCCGTCCGCCGCGCCGACGGGCGGCGGCGGTCAGGAGGGCGGGGGCGCGGTGCTGTCCCTGGGGGACAGCGGCCCCGAGGTCTCCGAGCTCCAGTCCCGGCTGCTGCGGATCCCGGACGTGTACACGGGCGGGGCGGTCAACGGCGAATACGACCAGAGCCTCGCCTCCGCCGTGGCCCGCTTCCAGCTGTGGTACGGCATACGCGGCGACGAGGACGGGGTGTACGGCGACGCCACCCGGCGTGACCTGGAGTCCCGCACATGATCACTTGACGAAGTCCCGGACGACCTTCGGGGGCCAGGAACCCACCTCGAGAACGCCCATGGAGTAGGCGCGGGAGACCAGGGCGGCCCTGTTGGGCACCCGCAGCTTACGGAGCAGTCGCGTCACGTGGTACTCGACCCCCTGGCGGCTGAGGTAGAGCCGGGACGCCAGGGGGACGGTCGAGACGCCGGCGGCGATGCCTTCCAGGATGCGGGCCTCGATCTCGGTGAGGACCTTCTTGTGCGGGGTGACGACGTCCGCGTCCTCGAAGCCCGCCGCGGAGCGCATCACGACCAGGATCGAGGCGACGCGGGAGGTCTCCCCGCGCACCGGGACCGCCGTGAGCGCGCTGGTGAACGGGGTGTCCTCGGCCGTGAAGGCGACGACATGGGTGGCGAACCGGCGGCGGGTGCCGTCGACGAGCCGGGAGAGCTGGTGCCTGAGCGGCTGCCGCAGGCTGGGGTGGGCCAGATCGCAGAAGTCACGGCCGCAGACATCCGCGGAGGAGCCGCCGAACTGCCGGAAGAACTCCTGGTTCGCCTGCTGGACGAGCAGGTTGGCGTCGAGGCGGGCCACACACGCGCCCGGCTGGTCGAACTGCCCGAGCAGATCGGCGTACTCGAGCTGATCACGTCCTGCGTCATGGGATATCGCTGTGTCTGCGGGCGCGGGAATCGCCAATGGCCTGCCGTCCCTTCAGGGATCCGCTCCCCTGGAAATTACGGGAACGAAATAGTGGTCGTGCAATTTGATATTCCGGTTCGGAGACTAGGTAGCCCCGGACACGGGAGTCAACGTCCACTGGCGGCGCGCCGCAAATCCTGTGGTGCGTACGGCGGATGGTTCGGTACGCGGGCCGCGATTTCGGTGGTTCGGTACGGTGTCCCCACAGGCCGTACCGAACCGGCTGTCAACCCCTCTGACCTGGCACGCAGTTTGCCTCACTGACACATGGCCGGCGCCGCGCGCAGGGCGGGGCCCAGGGCACCGCCCCCGGGCGCGCGGGGACCGTGGGGGCACCGGCGGGCGTCGGTGCATTAGCGGCGTTAACTGCCTTTGGCCGCCTGCAGCCTCGGCAGCGCGGCGATGAGTTCACGCCGCCCGGATACGGACAGCTTGCGATAAGAATTCGTCAGATGCTTCTCGACGGCACGGGACGTCACGCCCAGCTCTCCGGCGATCTCCGTATTGGTCAGTCCCCGGCCGGCCAGGGTCACCACCCGCCGCTCGGTGCGGGTCAGCGCGTCCTCCAGCCGGATGGTGCCGTCCCCGCCGCCGCTGCGGGCCCGTTCGACCAGCCACGGCGCCTCGCACTCGGCGGCCAGCTCCGCGGCCTCGCGCAGCATGTCCTCGACCTCCGCGCGGCCTTCCAGGCGCCGGCCCAGCAGCAGGAGCGTGCGGGCCAGTTCGAGTTCGTTGGCCGACTCGCGCAGTACGCCGACCGCCTCGCGCAGCAGGCCCTCGCCCGTCTCGCCGCCCAGCAGCGTGCCCTTGAGCCGCAGCGCCCGCCCGATGGCGACCGGCGCGCCCCACTCCTCGGCCCGCAGCAGGTCCTCCTCGGCGAGCGCGAGCGCCGAGCGGGTGTCGCCCAGCCGCTGGTAGAGGCCGGCCGCGCGCAGCCGCCACGGGAACAGCACCGGATTGCGCCAGCTCGCCGCCTCCAGCCGGCGGCCGCAGGCCATCAGGGTCTCCACGGCGGCGGTCCAGCGGCCGCGGTGGGCGTCCACGGACGCGCCGAGGAACTGCACCGCCGCCGCCAGGGGCAGACAGGAGGAGCTGCGCCGCGAGGCCTCGTCCAGCACCCGCTCGCTCAGCGCGGGGTCGCCGATCTCCAGGGCCGTGCGGACGAGTGCGATGGTGGCGGCGACGCCGAGTTCGTGCCAGTGGGCGTCGGACAGCCGCAGGGCGCGCTCGGCGTGGGCGTGGGCCTGGGTCGGCCGGCCGCGCGCCATGAGCACCGTCGCCCGCTCGAGGTGGCCGAACCCATCGACGATGGTGCCGGCGGTACCGACCGTGGCGGCCGCGCGCGACCGGTTGATCCGCTGCTCGACGGAGAGCCAGGAGCCGACGGCCTCCACGGAGTCGGCGGCGACCAGCGCGACCGTGGCCAACGGCAGCGCGGAGTACACCCGCGCCGACGCGACCGGTTCGCGCTCCAGAAGCCGCTTCGCCAGCCGGGTGACCTCGGCCGCGGGCAGCCTGCAGGTGAGCGTGGCGGCGCTGACCAGCACCGCGACCAGTTCGCGTTCGGCGGCGGTGGCCATCGGCGGCTCCTCCCCCATCCCGTCCAGCCGCTCCACCGCCGAGGCCAGCTCCGCCGGGTCGTCGATGCCGCTCTGGCGCAGCCGCGCCTCGAGCCGCACGGCCGCCTCGCGCGCCGCCCCCTCCAGCGCGTCCGGCGGGCCGAGCCCGTCGGCGACCTGCCGCAGCAGATCGACGGCGGAGGGCCGCAGCAGGCCCATGACGGCCGGTGTGAGCCGCAGCGCCGCGGCGGCCCGGTGGCCGGCCGTGGGGAGCATGGGGATCGCCTGGGAGATATGGCGCTCGCACGCCACCGGGTCGAGGCCGCGCTCGGCGGTGGCCAGGTCGATCAGCAGCCGCGCCCGGCCTTCGCCGGACAGGGAGGCGTCCAGCAGGGCGCGCCGCAGATAGCGCACGGCGACCTCGGGGGCGCCCCGGCGCAGCGCCACGTCCGCGGCGGCCCGCAGCACGCCCACCGACCACGGGTGGCGGGAGGTGACGCCCGCCATCAGCTGGGCGGCGACCTGTTCCTCGGAGCGCCCTGCGCGGTACAGCAGCTCCGCCGCGCGGTCGTGCAACCGCTCCAGCTCCGCGACGGACAGCGACGACTGGACGGCGTCGGCCACGACCGGGTGGACGAACCGCGGCTCACGCTCGTCGGCCGCCAACCCCAGCGCGTGCAGGGCGCGCAGCGCCGCCGCGTAGCCGATCGGGTCAAGGCCGGCCAGCCGGGGGACGAGCGCGGGGTCGCCCGGATCGCCGAGGGCCGCGATCGCGGCGCCCAGGTCGCGTACCGGCCGCGGCTGCAGCCGTACGCATCGGGCCAGCCGTTCGCGCAGGTCCGAGGGGCACGCCGCGTGGACCGCGGGGACCCGGTCGGCGGTCGGCCGGTGACCGGCGGCCGCCAGGTCCAGAAGCAGGGAGGTCAGCGACAACGGGTTGCCGGCGCAGGTCTCGTGGCAGGCCCGGACGAACTCCGTCTCGCCCTGCTCGCCGAAGTGGTCGCGGATCAGCTCGGCGGTGGCCGCGGACGACAGCGGGCGGAGGCGCAGCCGGTACGTCGCGGCCTCGACGACCTCGCTCAGCAGGGGGTGCCGGGCGCGGGGCTCCCCGTCGCGCAGGGTGCACACGACGACGGCGCGCAGCCCCCGCAGCCGCTTGGCCAGGTAGGCCAGCCAGCGCAGCGAGGGGGTGTCCACCCACTGCAGGTCGTCCACCAGGATCAGCAGCGGGCCGTCGGCGCAGACGCCTGCCAGCAGCGAACGCAGGCCCCCCAGCACCGGTTCGTAGGCGGCGGTGGGGCGGCCGTCGGCGGGCAGGGGCTCGTCGGCGAGGGCCAGGTCGGCGAAGCACGCGCTCTCGCGGGTCCAGCGTTCGCACAGCTCCCGGGGGGCGCCGGCCAGCAGGCTGTCGAACAGCTGGCGCACCACGCCGAAGCCGAATTCCTCCTCCACCGGGGCGGCGTTGGCGCGCAGCACCCGTACGTCCTCGGCCTCGTTGAGGCCGCTCAGCGCGGGCAGCCGCTGGAGCAGCGCGGAGCGGCCGATGCCGAGCGGGCCGGTCAGCAGGACGAGGGACGGCCTGCCCTCGCGGGCGGCCTGTAAGGCCCCGGTGATCTGCGCCAGTTCGGCGTCCCGCTCATGCAACATCCGTGTCGTAGCCCTCCATCGAGCGCACCAGCTCACGCAGTTCGGCCCGGCCGCTGATCCGCAGCTTCTTGTACGCCCCGCTCAGCCGCAGCTCCACCGTGCGGGTGGTGACCGAGAGCATGTCGGCGATGTCCCGGTTGCCGTGCCCCAGGCCCGCGAGGGTGGCGGTCCGCCGCTCCACGTCGGACAGCGCGGCCCAGGCGGGGGACAGTCCGCTGATCTCGACACAGGGCGGTCTGCCGAGCCGCTGGGCGAGTGCGCGCGCCCGCGCGGCCGGTCTGCTGCCGGGCTGGGCCGCGGTGAGCCGGGACAACTCGGCGATCAGGGGCTCCGCGGCCTTCCGCCGCCCGGCGTCCAGCTCCACCGTGGCCAGTTCGATCAGCGCCCCGGTGTAGGACATGTGGGCGGGGGTGGCGCGGAGGGTGCGCACGGCCTCGCGCAGCCGGGCGGCCCGTCCCTCGCGGGTCACCCGTCCGACGCCCAGCTCGGCCCAGCCGACGGCGCTCGGCGCGCCCCAGCGCCGGGCCAGCACGAGCTCCTCGCGGCTGAGCCGGTGTGCCTCCTGGTGGTGGCCGAGCGCATGGCAGGCCCGGGCGGCCATGGAACGCCAGGGCAGCAGGGCCGGGTTGAGGTACTGCAGGCGCAGCAGCCGGCGGCCGGCGGCCAGCAGCAGATCGATCGCCTCGACCGGTTTGCCGTCGGCGATGTCCACCAGCGCCCTGGCGAACAGCAGATGGGCCCCCGCCATGGTGTTCCACGACGCGTCGGGGTCGGGCAGGGCCATGAGCGCCGCGGTCTGCTTGCGGTCGCCGCTCTCCAGCGCGACGAGGATCCGTACGGCCCGCGCGTAGGGGGCGTAGAGGGGGTGCAGATGGGTGTGCGGCAGGGCCCGCTCGGCGGCGGCGACATCCCGTTCGGCCAGGTCGGGCCGGCCCCGACGCAGGTTCATCTCCCCGCGCCCGGTCAGCGCCAGCGCGGCGGCGGCGCGGGCGTGGCCGCGCCGGGCCTCGGTGAGCAGGTCGTCCAGCCGCATCCCGGCCTCGTCCATCTCGTCTGCCAGGCACAGCGCCCGGCACGCCGCCAGCCGGGGCAGCAGCAGCGCGTCGTCGGTGTGGCCGTGGTCGCGGCCGGTGAAGGCGCTGCGGGCCAGCGCTTTGGTGGTGAGCAGGTCCTCGCCGAGCAGGGCCAGCTGCCAGGCGCGTGCCCCGGCCTGGGCGGGAGAGGCCGGGTGGGCGGGGAGCGGGGGGACCTCGTGCAGCAGCAGGTCGGTGTCGTCGTGGCGGCCCAGTTCGGCGAGCCAGAACAGGGCGGTCAGGGCGTCGCGTTCACCGTCCTTTGCGGCGGGCAGCGCGTCCGTCAGGGCCCGCCGTACGACGTCGGCGCCGCCGCGGGCCAGCGCCAGGTCGGCGGCGCGCAGCCGCGGTCCGGCGAGCTCCGCGCCCGGTGCCCGGAGGATCTCGGCGAACCGGCGGTCCCCGGCCTCCGGCGCCTCCAGCACCTCGACGGCGGCCAGCCGAAGGCTCAGCCAGGCCCGCTCCTCGCGGTCCAGCGGCTCCTCCAGCGCGCGGGCCAGGCAGGCGATCGCCCGGCCGTGGTCGGCGGCGCGCAGCGCGTCGGCGCCGGCGCGGCGCAGTACGTGGACGGCCCAGGGCTCCCCGATCGGGCGGGCGGCGAGCAGCAGCCGGGCGGTGTCCGCGTCGTCCACGGCGGCCCGGTGGGCGAGTTCCGCGGCGCGCGCGTACAGGTCGGCCCGCTCGTCGGCGGGCATCTCCTCCAGCACCCGGGCCCGGACCTCGGAGCCGGTCAGCCGCAGCGCAGCGCCGGGGCCCGGGGCGGTGAGCCCGGTCGCCTCCAGCGCCTCGCGCAGCCCCGCCTCGTACGTCGGGCGCGGCCGGGCGAGCGTGCGGACGAGGGAGAAGTCCAGCAGGTCGCCGCAGACGGCCAGGGCGCGCAGCGCCGCGACCACCGGGGCGGGCAGACCGCGCAGGGCGCGGGTGGCGTGGTCGGCGGTGGCGGCTGCCGCGATCGCGCGCAGCTGGGGCACCCGGGCGTCGACCGGTTCGTGTCCGGCGTCGGCGAAGCGGCCAAGCGCGTCGTGGAGCACCGCCGGGTTGCCCCCGGTGGCCTCGGCCGCCGCGGCGGTGAACCGTTCCTGCGCCTGGCCGCCGCACACCAGGGTCACCGCGGTGGCGACCTGGGCGGGGCTCAGTGGCCCGAGCGCCAGCCGGGTCACGGGGAGGGCCCCCGGGAGGCCGTCGGCCAGGGATACGGGGCCGGTGGCGCCGGCCAGCACCGCGACCGGCGCGCCGGGCAGCCGCCGTATGAGCGCCTGGAGCCAGTGCAGCGATTCGGGGTCCAGCCACTGCAGATCCGCCACGGCCAGCAGCGTCGGCCGGTCCCTGGCCGTGCGCAGCAGTTCGGCCAGGCCCGGTAACGGCCCGTCGCGCCCGGACAGTCCCCCGGCTGGGGTGTCGGCGGCCGGGGCGTCGGTGGCCGGGCCCAGCAGCTGGGTCACCGCCGCGTACGGCAGATCGCTCTCGCCGGGGGTGCCCCGGGCGCGCAGCACGCGCAGACCGCGGTCCTCGGCGAACCGGACGGCCCACCGCAGCAGCGCGTTCTGTCCGAAGCCCGCCGCGCCGCTCAGGGTGACCACCGCCGGGCGCCGGGCGCTCAGACCGGTGACGGCCTCGGCCAGGGCCTCTTGCTCAGGTTCGCGCCCGAGGAGCGGGAGGCCGGGGAGCTGCATGGCGCGCACTATACACCGCGTTTATAGCCGGGGCGAGCCCGGACGGCCCATCCCACCGCTCAGCGCCTGCCGCGGGACGCGGAGACCCAGGCGGGCGCCTGCGGGCCCGCGGCGGTCGGGGAGCTCAGCGCGGCGCCGAGCTCGGCGCGCTGACTGACGCTCAACTTGCGGTAGACGCCGGTCAGATGCATCTCCACGGTGCGCACCGTGATGAACAGCGACTCCGCTATCTCCCGGTTGCCCGCCCCGGCCGCGGCCAGCCCCGCGACCGTACGCTCCATACCGGTCAGCAGGTCGACCGGCGAGGTGGTGATCTCCCGCATCCGACCTCCGGAGGCCACCAGCCGCCGCCGGGCCTCCCTGGCGAGCGCGAGCGCCCCGCAGCGCCAGGCGAGGTCGGCGGCGGTCCGCAGGTGCTCCCGCGCGCCGCGCGGATCGCCCGCCTCCAGCAGCGCCCCGCCCAGCAGGTATTCGGCCCGGGCGTGCTCGGCCCGGGCGGGCGACCGGGACAGCAGCTCGACCGACTCGGTGAGCAGTTCGACGCCCGGGCTCCCCTCGGTGGTCACGCCCCGGGCGAGCGCGGCCAGCCCGAGCGCGCGGGAGGTCCCCCAGTCACGGGCCAGCCGGGCGCCCCACTCGACGACGTCCGCGGCCTCCTCGGGGCGCCCGAGCTCCGCGAGCAGACAGGCCGCCTCGGCCCACCAGGGCACGAACGCCGGGTTGGTGATCCCCGTCTCCTCCAGGGACCGGCCGCAGTCGAGCAGCAGACCGAGCGCCGTCTCGCCGTCGCCCAGCGCCCACCGGGCCCGCGCACGCGCCATCAGATACCAGTGGTACTCCATCACGAAGCCGTCCAGGTTCGGCCGGGCGATCCGCTCCAGCAGCTCCTCGGCCCGCTCCGGCTCGCCGCGGTCGACGAGCGCGGTGGCCAGCGCCGTCTGCGGCATGGTCACATGGCCGCTCCACCGCTCCTCGGCGATGATCTCCACCGCCGTCTGGGCGTCCGCCAGGGCGTCGGCGATCTCGCCCATCGCGTGCAGCATCACCGAGCGGGTGGACAGCCCGAGCACATACGTCCACACCGCCGCGTTCTCCTGGCTGTAGCGCAGCGCGCGGTCCAGCGCCTCCAGCGAGCCCCGAACATCGTCGGCGAGGCCGAGCGTGAACGCGGAGAAGATCAGCGGCAGGGTGCCCGTCGCGGCGTCCGCCGCCCGCTGCGCGCGCCGGGCCTGACGCACCGCCCGCTCCGCCGAGCGCCCGTCCATCGCCGTCAGCACGCTCATCATGGCCAGCGTCTGGCGCTGCGCCGGGGTGTCCCCGGCCGGGGCGGCCATCCGCGCGAAACGGCCGCGTACGGCGGCGATCGTCGCCTTCTCGTCGCACCCGGTGATCAGCAGCACCGACTGGACGAGGGCGCGCAGCTCACGGTCCACGGGGTCGGGGTCCGACCCCAGCTCGGCCTCCAGCGCGTCCAGGACCTCGCCCAGCACCCGTACGGCGGCGGGCGCCCGCTGCACGGTCAGACAGGCCAGCCCCAGCTGTACGGCGAGGGTCGCCCTCACGCGAACGTCCTCGGCCAGCGCCAGCGCCTCCTCCAGCAGCGCGATGGCCTCGGGCGGGTTGATCTCCGCCAGCGACCTGGCCAGCTGGGCGCGCGCCGACACGCTGTGCGGCTCCGACTCCAGGACCCGGTACAGATAGCGGACCGCCGCCTCGGGAGCGCCCCGGGTCTCGGCCCCGGCCGCCGCCTCCCGCAGCACCCGCCGCATCCAGGGCTGGTCCACGACGGGCACCAGCAGAAGCTGGCCCGCGACCTCCTCGGCGGGCCGCCCCGCGTCGCTGAGCAGCAGGGCCGCCCTGGCCCTCAGCTCGCCCAGCTCCTCGGTGGCGGACCAGTCCAGCACCGCCGAGCGCACCACGTCATGCGCCAGGTCCACCCGGTCCGCGGCCACCACCTCGGCCTGCCGCAGCGCCGCCACCGCCTCCTCGACCAGGGCGACGGGCACCCCGGCCAGCGCTCCGACGTGCTCAGCCTGTTTCGAGTCCACCTCGCCGAGCACCGCGATCGCGGTGGCCACATCCCGTACCCAGGGGGACAGGCGGCCCATCAGGGCCCGCACGGACAGCGTGAGCACGCCCTGGCCCACTTCGGCGACCGCGCCCAGGCTCTTCTCGTCCGGCGACGCTCCCATGGACCGCAGTTCGCCGAGGAGCTTGGCGAGCATCAGGGGGTTGCCCCCGGAGACGGCGGCGGCGCGCTCGACGAAGGCGGTGTCGAGGAGATGGCCGGGCGTCGGGAAGACCCGCCTGACCATCTCCCTCACCCCCTCGTCGGTGAGCGGCTCCAGCCGGATCGCCGTGGAGCGGGGCTGGGCCGCGATGTCCGCGAGCGCGCCGGGGGCGGCCGGCTCGGCCCCGGTGCGCTGGGCCAGCACCACCAGCAGCGGCAGGTCGTCCGCGCGGCGCAGCAGGAAGTCGATCCAGCGCAGCGACCGCTCGTCGCACCAGTGGGCGTCGTCCAGGACCAGCACGAGCGGGCCGCGCGCCGTCAGGTTGACCGTGAGCCAGTAGAGCCCGTGGAGCACGGGGTAGACGGTCGCGGCCGAGCCCGGCTCCTCCTCGCCGGGAGCGGGCCGCAGGGCGGGCAGCGCACGGCGGGCGCTGCCCTTCAGCAGCGGGGACTCGGGGGCGCCTTCGTCGCCGGCCTCGGTGAGTCCCAGGCCGCCGAACAGGGCCCGTACGCCGCCGTAGCCCGCGTTGGTGACGACCTCGCCGCACCGGCCGTGGAGTACCGTCATGCCCTGACACGCCCCGCCGTTCACAAAGGCGTGCAGCACAGTGGTCTTGCCGATACCGGCCGGGCCGGAAAGGATCACAAGACCGGCGCGTCCGGAGCGCGCCGCCTCGGCATGGCCCCTCAGGGCTGCCAGCTCAGCGTCGCGCCCGATCAGGGCGCCGGGTAACCAGGAGTTGTCGGTCCGGTCCATCACAGTAGCCCCCTCACGCCCCAACTCGCTGCGATGCGCCGGAAAGTGTGCTACTCACTGCGATGGTGAGACTACACGAGTGATACAAAGGTGATCAACCAATACGACAGTGATTGGTGATGTCCTGCGGAATCAGTGTTCGCGCCACGGCGGATGCGGACATGCCGGGGCCCGGGGACGGAAGTCGCGGTGGAGGGCACTCACCTTCCGGTCCCCGGGCCGTTTTCGGCATCACGGAGTGCGTGTATGCGCTGTACCGTCCGATGGCATCTCCTTTCGTCGTGGGCCTTATGTCCTCGAGGTCACAGGTCGTCGGCCCGATGCCGCTGGGCGCCGGGGCGGACGTGCAGTTCGAACCAGACGGTCTTGCCCGTGCCCGTCCGGTGGCTGCCCCAGCAGCGGGCCAGCAGATCGATCATGTAGAGGCCTCGGCCGCCTTCGTCGTCCTCGCCTGCCTGGCGCGTCTGCGGGAGCGTGGGGTCGGCGTCCTCCACCTCACAGCGCAGCGCGTCGTCCGCCGGACACAGGCACAGCGTCAGCCGGACCGGCCCGCCGGTGTAGCGCAGCGCGTTGGTGACCACCTCGCTGACCAGCAGCTCGGCGTCGTCCGCCGACCCGGTGAGCGCCCATGCGGCCAGCTGCGACAGGACCAGCCGACGGGCGCTCGGCACCGAGGAGGGATGGCGCGGCAAGATCCAGGAGACCCCCCGGTCTGCGGCGCGGGCACCACGCCGCGCCGGCCGCCGGAGGGTGCCGGGCGGTGGGGCCAGGGCCACGGTGGGGGAGCTCATGCGGCCTGGTCCGGAGAGGTACGGGGGGCGGGGATGACGCGTCCGTCGGGGAGCAGTTCACCCGTGTCCGCGAAGATCACCACGCCGTTGCACAGCAGGCTCCACCCTTGCTCGGGGTGGGTTGCCACGAGACGCGCCGAGTCGTGGTCGGTGGCGTCGGCGGGCGGACAGGGGGGCTGATGATCACACATGGCTGGGGCCTTCGATCTTCCGCCGACTTCCGGCGGAATCCGGAATCGAGACGACCACCAGCATGCGTCCGGGCGCACCCCCCGGGGAGGGGAGAAACCCCCGCACGGGTACCCGTCCAGGGTCGCGGCCCCGGAGGCGCTCCCCGCGGTCCCGAAGCCCCCGGCGCCGGCCGGCCGGGGGCATCTGCCCGCATGTCTCCCCTCGGGCTCCCCGCCGTCCCCTCTCGGGCTCCTCGCGAGGGCGGTGCCCCCGGCGCCGTCCTGCCGCCACGCGGTCCTCGGGGCGGCAGGACGGTGCGCTCACGCGCCGGCCGAGGCTGCCGGCCGGCGGCCGTGGGGGCGGGGGCGCGGCGGGTCGTGCAGGGCGGTGGCCGCCGCCTCGTCGGCCGTCAGCCGCGCCCCCGCCCGGAACGCGGCGGCGTACGCGCGGGTCCCCAGGTCGGCGCGGAGCCGGGCGGCGACCTCGTCGTGCACGGCGGCCAGGTGCCGGAATCCCGAGGGTGTCGCGCCGAGGGAGCTCCACACCGCGTCCGCCGACCCCAGCAGCCGCGCGCCGTGCCCGGGCTGCCCGCCGAAGGCCGCGATCCAGGCCAGCACCTCGAGGCACAGCGCCATCCCCCACCCGTCGCGCACCGCCCAGCGGGTCCGCAGGGCGGTGCGCACCAGTGCGGTCGCGCGCCGCCGGTCGCCGCGGTGCCAGGTGTGCAGGCCCAGCGCCCACAGCGCGTAGGAGCGGGCCCACTGGGCCCCGGCGGCCTCGCACAGCGCGAGGCACTCCTCGCCGTAGACCGCCGCGCGGGCGTCGCCGGACAGGGCGCAGGCCATGGTCAGCTGGTAGAGGGCGGTCATCATGCCGTTGCGGTCACGGGCCGCGCGATGGCCCTCCAGCGCCTTCTCGATGAGGCGGATCGCCCGGGGGAAGTCGCCCTCGTACAGCGCGAGGGCGCCCCGGTGCTGGGTGGCGCGGATCAGGGTGGGCTCGTGTCCGAGCCTCAGAGCCAGCTCCCGGCACTCGTCGAGCCGGGGCAGCGCCGAGGCCGTGTCCCCCTGGAGCGCGGCGAGCCACGCGTCCACCCACAGGGCCTTTCCGCGGGCCACGCTGTCCTCGGGGGCCAGCCACAGCGCCTGTTCGAGCCAGTGGCGGCCCTCGCCCAGGCTGCCGCCGCAGATCCAGTGGGGCCACATCCCCGCGGCCGTCTCCAGCCCCGCGCGGGCCTCGCCGGGCTCGGTGCAGCAGAACTCCAGGGCCGTGCGGAGGTTCGCGAGCTCGCCGCGCAGCCGGGTGAGCCACTCCTCCTGCCGCGGGGTGAGCCACTCCCCCTCGGCCCGGCGCACCAGGTCGCGGTACCAGTCGCGGTGGCGCCGCCGCAACGCGGCCGCCTGCCCGTATCCGGCCAGCCGCGCCCGGCCGTACCAGCGGATCGTCTCCAGCAGCCGGTAGCGGACCTCGCCGTCCCGCTCCTCCCGCACCAGAATCGACTTGTCGACCAGCCCGGCCGCCAGGTCGAGCACGTCCTCGCGGTCCACGCCGTCACCGGAGCAGACCTCCTCCGCCGCTCGCAGGCCGAAGTCCCCGGCGAACACCGACACCCGGGCCCACAGGGTCCGCTCGGCCGGGGAGCACAGGTCGAAGCTCCAGTCGACGGCCGCGCCCAGGGTCTCGTGGCGGGAGCGGGCCGCCGCCGGCTCCCCCGCCGCGGGCTCCAGCCACTGGTCCAGCTGGTCCAGCACCTGCCCGGGGCTGAGGGTCCGCAGCCCGACCGCGGCCAGTTCGATGGCCAGCGGGAGGCCGTCGAGCCGCCCGCACAGCAGGGCCACCGCGTCGCCGTTGTGCGCGTCGAGGGTGAACGAGGGCGACACCCGCGCCGCGCGGTCCACGAAGAGCTGGACCGCCGGACAGCGGGCCAGCTCCTGGGGGCTGTGCCGCCGGCGCGGTTCGGGTACGGGCAGCGAGGGCACCCACAGGACCGCCTCCCCCGCGACCCGCAGCGGCTCGCGGCTGGTGGCCAGCACACGCAGCCTCGGTGCCCGCCGCAGCAGCCGGTCGGCGAGCAGCGCGCAGGGCTCGACCAGGTGCTCGCAGTTGTCCAGGAGCAGCAGCGCCCGCCTGCCGCTCAGATGGTCGCCCAGCACCTCCACCGCGGGCCGGGCCGCCTGGCCGCGCAGCCCCATCGCGTTCGCGACGGTCTCCGGGAGCAGGCCCGGGTCCTCCAGCGCGGCGAGCTCGACCGTCCACACGCCGTCCGGGAAGTCCTCGTGCACCAGGTCGGCCACGCTCAGCGCCAGCCGGCTCTTGCCCACCCCCGCGACCCCGGTGAGGGTGAGCAGCCGCGTTCGGCCGAGCAACCTCCGGGCCTCGGACAGCTCGCTCGCCCGCCCCACCATACGGCTCAAATGACCCATTACAGCCATTCTCCCCATTTCATACCGTCTTCACGCAATGCCCTCCGGGCCCCGAGCGCCCCGGAAAGCCCAGGGCATAGCCTGGAAACGGCGGCCCGGTCCGAGCGCGCGAGACCCGAGGGCCGGGACCGGTTCGAGGCATCACATGAGCGCGGTGGCATCAGGCACCTCGAACGGCAGGCACACCGGAAGGCTGCCGGCCGAGGTGACGAGCTTTGTGGGACGTCGGCATGAGACGGCCGAGGTCAAGCGACTGCTGTCCGCCTCGCGGCTGGTGACCTTGACCGGCGTGGGCGGGGTCGGCAAGACCCGGCTGGCGCTGCGGGTGGCCGAGGACGCGCGCCGGGCGTTCCCCGACGGCGTGTGGCTGGTCGAACTGGCCTCGCTGGCCGACCCCGGGCTGCTGGCGCAGAGCGTGAACGAGGCGCTGGAGCTTCGGGACCACTCCTCCCGGCCCGCGGCCGAGGCCTTGGTCGACCATCTGCGGGACAAACAGGCACTGATCCTGCTGGACAACTGCGAGCAGCTGGTGGATGCGTGCGCGGTGCTCACCGGCCGGCTGCTGCGCGAGGCCCCGCGGCTGCGCGTCCTGGCCACCAGCCGGCAGGCGCTGGGCACGGCCGGCGAGCAGACGCTGCCCGTCCCGGCGCTGGCGCTGCCCGACGCCGAGGGCCCCCGGCTGTCCGCCGCGGCCCTGGCCCAGTGCGACGCGGTGCGGCTGTTCGTGGAGCGGGCCGGCGCCATCCTGCCCGGGTTCGCCGTCACCGAGGACAACCGGGACGCGGTGGAGGGGGTCTGCCGCCAGCTGGACGGCATTCCGCTGGCCATCGAGCTGGCGGCGGTGCGGCTGCGGGCGCTGTCCGTACAGCAGCTGCTCGACCGGCTGGACGACCGGTTCCGGCTGCTCACCACGGGTTCGCGGGCGGTGCTGCCGCGCCATCGGACGCTTCGGGCGCTCGTCGACTGGAGCTACGACCTGTGCGCCGACAAGGAACAGCTGATGTGGGCCCGGGTCTCGGTGTTCGCCGGGAGCCTGGACCTGGAGGCGGCCGAGGCGGTGTGCGGCGGGGACGGCATCGACCGCGAGGAGATCCTGGACCTGGTGGCCGGTCTTGTGGACAAGTCGGTGCTGATCCGGGAGGACCACCCGGAGGCCGTGCGCTACCGGATGCTGGACACGCTGCGCCGCTACGGCCGGGAACGGCTCGCCGCGGCCGGGGAGGAGACGGCACGGCTGCGCCGCCACCGGGACTACTACCAGCGGCTGGCGGCCACGGCGCGCACGGAGCTGTTCGGCCCCTCGCAGGTGCCGTGGTTCGCCCGGCTCCACCGGGAGCACGCCAATCTGCGCGCCGCGCTGGAGTACAGCTTCGCCGAACCCGGGCAGGCCCCGGCCGGGCTCGGCATCGCGACCGACCTGCTCTACCACTGGATCACCAGCTACTACCTCGCCGAGGGGCGCGGCTGGCTGGACCGGGGCCTGGCCCTGTGTCCCGAGCCGACCGAGGCGCGCGCCCGCGCGCTGTGGACCGACAGCTGGCTTGCCATCATCCAGTCCGACATCGACGCGGCCGCCACCATGCTGGAGGAGTGCCGGGAGCTCGGCGGCCGGCTGCGGCAGGAGGCGATCCTCGGCTATGTGGCGCTCTACTCCGGGATGATCGCCATGTGCCGCGGCGACACCGCGTCCGCGATCGGGCTGTACGAGGAGGCCGTGGCGCGCCACGGCGCCGCCGGGGACCCGGTGGGGCTGGCGCTCGCGCTCATCCGGCTCTCCCTGGCCCACTCCTTCCTGGGCGACTCGCCGCGCGCCATCGCGGTGGGCGAGAAGTCGCTGGCGGTGTGCGACGCCCACGAGGAGGGCTGGCACCGGGCGTACGCGACGATGGCGCTCGGCGTCGAGGTGTGGCGTCAGGGCGACCACGAGCGCGCGACCGCCCTGGAGCGGGAGAGCCTGGCCTTCAACCGCTCGCTGGACGATCCGCTGGGGGTCGGGGTCAACCTGGAGGTGCTGGCCTGGATCTCGGCGTCACAGGGCCAGTACCAGCGGGCCGGCAGGCTGCTGGGCGCGCTGCGGAACATCTGGCACGAGATCGGCGCCCCGCTGTCGGGTTACGGCCACCTCGTCCGCTACCACGAGGCCTGCGAGGCGGACACCCGCCAGGCCCTGGGCAAACAGGCGTTCCAGGCGGCCGTGAAGGAGGGCGCCAGGCTCTCCTACGACGAGGCACTGGCCTATGCGCTCCAGGACCAGCTGCCCACCCGGGCCCCGGCCGGGGAGGGCGAGCAGCCCTCGCCGCTGACCCCGCGGGAGACCGAGATCGCGCGACTGGTGGCGCAGGGGCTGAGCAACAAGGACATCGCGGCCGCGCTGGTGATCGCCCAGCGCACCGCCGAGGGCCATATCGAGCGCATTCTGAGCAAACTCGGGTTCAACTCCCGGGCTCAGGTGGCAGTCTGGGTGGCCGGACAGAAACGGTCCGAACAGGATGTTGAGGCGGAATGATAACCGCTCACTTGTTCCCCTGTCCTCAACTTCTCAAACACCCCACGAAAATCCTCAGTGGCCCAACGTTTGCGGGATCATGCAGCAGGCTCTGGAGACAGAGCAGCAACGGTCGTGCCCGCACGACCCCGTGACCGAGGAGGTCCTGCTGTGACTGTTGCCGCAGTCGGCAATTCCGGTAATGCCACGGAGCTGTTCCGTGGCACCAACCACAGCCCGTCCTATTTCTCACTCGCCCGAGCGGGAGTGGGCCAGGACGTCGTCGACTTCTGCATCCCCTGCAACCCTTACTTCCCCACGCCCGCGATGTTCGCGGTGCTGGCGGTCCGGCTGCGGGACATCCTCACCTACTACCCGAGCTCGGCGGACACCATCACCGCCGAGCTGGCCGGTCTGCTCGGGCTGCAGCCGCAGACCATGGCGATGGGCAACGGCTCGACCGAGCTCATCACCTGGATCGACCACCTGCTGGTCAAGGAGAGCCTGGCGGTGCCGATCCCCACCTTCGGCCGGTGGACCGACCAGCCGATGGAGACCGGCAAGCGCGTGGACATGTTCCAGCTGCCGGAGATGGACGGCTTCCGGCTCGACCCGGACGCCTTCGTCTCCTTCGTGAGGTCGAGGGGGTCGCGGGTCGCGGTGATCTGCAACCCCAACAACCCCGACGGCGGACTGCTGCCCCGGCACGCCGTCGTCTCCATGATGGACGCCCTCGCCGACCTCGACCTGATCGTCATCGACGAGTCCTTCCTGGAATTCGCCGACGCCGAGGCCTATCCGAGCGTCGTGGACGAGGCGGTGCTGCGGCCCAATGTCATCGTGCTGCGCAGCCTCGGCAAGAACTTCGGGCTGCACGGCGTCCGTTTCGGCTATCTGGTGGCCAATCCGGCGCTCGCCGTCCAGATCCGCTCCCGGTTGCCGAAATGGAACCTCAACTCCTTCGCCGAGGTCATCGTCTTCATGCTGAAGCGATACCAGCCGGAGTACGCGCAGAGCCTGCGCATGCTCAGCCGCGACCGGCAGGAGATGACCGCCCAGCTGGCCAATCTGCCCGGCCTGACGGTCTACCCCTCCCAGGGCAATTTCGTCTTCGTCAAACTCCCGGAGGGCGCCGACGGCGCCCAGGTGCGTGACCGGCTGCTGTCCGAGCACGGCGTGCTGGTCCGCGAATGCGGCAACAAGCTGGGCAGCAACAGCCAGTTCATGCGGCTGGTGGTGCGCTCCCAGCCGGATGTGCAGCGGCTGCTGACCGGGCTGAGCACGGTGCTGTACGGCACGGCCTGGTACGCCCCGCAGCCCTCGCTCGAACAGCAGCCGTCCTACGCGCTGGAGCAGCAGCCCTCGTACGGCCTGCCACAGCAGCCGTCGTACGCCCTGCCGCAGCAGCCCTCGTACGCCCTACCGCAGCAGCCCTCGTACGCGCTGCCGCAGCAGCCTTCATACGCGCTGCCGCAGCCGCAGTCCGAGCTCCAGCAGTTACTCCAGTCCGCGCAGCAGCCGCAGCAACAACCAGCCCTGTACCCCGCCACCCCGCTCCAGTCGACGCAGGACACCTATGGGGTGTACGGGGCGCAGCAGGCGATGGCCGCGGCCTATCCGCAGCCCCAGGCGCAGCCGATGGCCGAGCTGACCCCCGCCGCGTACACCCCCGCCGGCCAGATGCCGCCCCTCCAGGCCCAGCAGACGACAGGCGCCTACGCCCGGCTGCAGGCCATGCAGCAGGCCTTGCAGCAACCCCAGCAGCAGCCGAGCGCACCGCAGCCCGCGCGGCCCGCGCAAACCGCGCAGCAACAGCCCTCGGCCGGTGGCGGGATGACGGTCTACGCGCCGGCGCCGGGCTCCGTCGGGGCGGACACGTCGATGGACGACACCCTCATCTACATGCCGACGGTCGTCCCCGACTCCACCCCCGACCCGGCCCCGGCCCCGGCCACTCCGGCCGCGGCACTTCCCTCCATCGACAGCGACGACCCGCCCGGCGGCGGCGCCCTGCGCCGCTATCCGCGCCCCGCCGCGTATCTGCAGACCGACAACGGGTCCTGACAACGGGTCCGGGCGCCGGGGTCCGTCCGCGGACGGACCCCGGCCGGGCGAGCCGCGGCCCCTGACGGGGCCGACGGGACGTTACGGCCGCGGCCTGGCCGGCCAGGTCGGGGAGACTCCGGCGACCGCGCACACGGCGATGTGCAGCACCAGCGGGTGGGTGTACGGCACGGTGCCCTCGGGCCGGTGGATCAGCCGGGGCGCCTCGGCCGCCGGCTCCGGCCGCCCCGGCGCGTCGGTCACCACCGCGCCGACCGAATACAGGGCGATCGCAGGCCAATTGAGGCCGCAGTCCGACCGCGGCGGGACGATCCACCACCACCGGCCGGCGGTGGAGTAGACACAGCCCGCCCTGGGCAGCAGCTCCATGACCTGACGTCCATGCCGCTCCGGCAGGGCGATGGCGTCGTATCCGGCATCGGCGAACAGCGTGGGCGGCAGCTCCAGACGCTGTCGACAGCCGGGCCTGGGCGGCGCCGCGGGAGTTGACGGGATCACGACGCCACTATGCGTAACGCCTTGTGCACTTGGCAAGGGGCACTCTGAAAAGTGCAGAGTCGCAAGTGCAGTGTGTCCGCTCCATTCAGGGCATGACACACTGCGGGCATCAGCTGCGGGAGGTAGAAGTGAGTGAACCGCGGTCCGCCCCGACCGTGGGCCAGGTCGTCCTCGGCAAGCGCCTGCGGGAACTGCGCGAGAGAGCGGGGCTCAAGCGCGAGCAGGCCGCCAAGGTGCTGCACGTGGCCCCCGCCACCGTCCGCAGGATGGAGACCGCCGAGGTCGCCCTGAAGATCCCGTATGTGCGGATGCTGCTGGACGCGTACGGCGTCACCGGCGGCGAGGCCGAGGCGTTCATCACCCTGACCGAGGAGGCCAACCGGCCCGGCTGGTGGCAGCGGTTCCACGACATCCTGCCGGACTGGTTCAGTGTCCATGTCAGCCTGGAGGGCGCGGCCGCGGTCATCCGCGCCTACGAGCCGCACTTCATCCCCGGTCTGCTGCAGACCGAGGACTACGCCCGGGCCATCATGCGCACCGGCGCCGTCGGCCAGGTCGACCCCGAGGATTCCGAGCGGCATGTCGCCCTGCGCATGGAGCGCCAGGCGCTGCTCACCCGCGAGGACGCCCCGCATCTGTGGGTGGTGATGGACGAGACCGTGCTGCGCCGCCCGGTCGGCACCCCCGAGGTCATGCGGGGGCAGATCGACCGATTGCTGACGGACACCGAGCGGCCCAATGTCACCCTGCAGATCGCGGAGTTCTCCTCGGGACACCATCCGGGCACCTACGGGCCCTTCGTCCTCTTCCGCTTCGCTGTACCCGAACTGCCGGACATGGTCTATGTCGAGTACCTGACCGGCGCCGTCTACCTCGACGAACGTGTCGAGGTGGCCTCCCATCTGGAGGTCCTGGACCGCATGGCGGCCCAGGCGGCAACCGCACGACGCACAAAGGAAATCCTCCGCGATTTCCGCAAGGAGCTCTGAATGGATCGCATTTTCAACGGCATGCGCGCGGCCGACCTCGGCTCCGAGGGCTGGCACAAGCCGTGGAGCGGCGGCAACGGCGG
Source organism: Streptomyces sp. NPDC007917 (assembly GCF_042959105.1). NCBI lineage: Bacteria > Bacillati > Actinomycetota > Actinomycetes > Kitasatosporales > Streptomycetaceae > Streptomyces > Streptomyces sp. NPDC007917. The sequence continues at coordinate 307,748 of NZ_JBIBKK010000003.1, read as the reverse complement.
CAACTGTGTCGAGGCCAGGAAGCTGGACGACGGCCGGGTCGCGCTCCGACAGTCCACCGATCCGGAGGGCCCGGCGCTGATCTACACCCGCAGCGAGATCATCGCCTTCATCCAGGGCGCCAAGGCCGGCAAGGCGGACTTCCTGGTCTCCTGACGCACCCGCACCCCTGAACCACCGCGCCGACCCCCATGGAGCGCCCCATGTCAGCACCCGGGCCCGAGCCCACCAGAATCGACACCAGCAGGCCTCATCCGGCCCGCGTCTACGACTACATACTCGGCGGCAAGAACAACTACCCCGTCGATGAACAACTGGCCGTGCAGGTCCTCGACATCGACCCCAGCGTCAGGAACTCCGCCAGGACCAACCGCCTGTTCATGCACCGCGCGACCGAGTGGCTGGCCCGCGCCGGCACCCGCCAGTTCCTCGACATCGGCACCGGGATACCCACCGAGCCCAACCTCCACCAGGTCGCCCAGCGGATCGCCCCCGACTCCCGCGTGGTGTACACGGACAACGACCCCATCGTGCTGCGCCACGCCGAAGCCCTGCTGCGCAGCACCCCGGAGGGGGCCACCCACTACCTCGAAGCGGATGTGCGCGAACCCGAGAGGATCATCGAGCTGGCCACCGAAGTGCTCGACCTGAGCCGGCCGGTCGCCCTCTCCCTCATCTCGCTCATGCACTTCATCCCGGACGGGGACGGCGCCTATGACCTGGTGCACGGCCTGATGGACGCGCTCGCCCCGGGCAGCCACCTGGTGTTCTCGCACGCCACCGCCGACGGCAGCGAGGAGGAGGCGGCGCGGGTGGTGGCCCTGTACGCCAAGGGCGGTGTGACCCTGCGGCCGCGCACCCGGGCGGAGGTGGCGAGGTTCTTCCACGGGCTGGAGCCCGTCGGCCCGGCGCCGGTCCTGGTCTCGCACTGGCGGCCGGACGCCGAGGAGGAGGAACTCGCCCCCGACGGCCCTCCGGTCACCGTCTACGCGGGCCTGGCGCGCAAGCCCTGAGCCCGGCCGACCGCGGCCCTCAAGCGAAGCCGACGCCGCCCGCCGCCGCCCCACGGCGGCGGGCGAGCGGGCCCGGCCCGGTGTTCGACGGGCGGTCGGCGGCATGCGAGGGCGCGGCGTGCGCCCCCCGGTCGGGTGTCCAGCGGCATGACGTACGCATGGATACGACACATCACGTACGGCGGCGCCCGGCGATGACCGCCGTACGCCGTAGGCGCGGTGCGCTTCCCCGGCGGTGCGAGCCCGGCCGCGGGCTCTTACCGCCCACCCTCGGACGAGGCCCTGGATAAAGAGGGACCGGTGCCCTCCGGGGTCCCGACCGGGCGGCGGGGGGAGTTGATTATTCACAAGCCGCCCGGCGGGCGGTCTGCGGAGGAAGTCGATGTGATTGACATGGTATGCGCGGCGGCGCGCCTCCCGCTATACATGGACCACCTGATTCTCCGCCAGTTTCCGGCCCCGCGCGGCGATCGCCTTTTCGGGAGAAGCACGGCGGTGCGGCGGATCTTTCCCTATCCCGCCGCTCATCCCACCCCTGGCGGTCGGCATCGTTTTGCGGCCCGGCCCCAAGCACCGGCTCCGCCCCGGGCCTCGGACGGGGCCGGGCCTCGCACGGCAGAGCGGATATCGCACGGCCGAGAAGGGACGGTTCAGGTACAAGGTCGATTTTACGGCCCGGCCGCGCAGCGGCGGGTTCCGCCTCCGTCCCGGGCCCGGGACGCGGGCCGAACGCCGCCCGGTGCGCGGCAAATCCATCCGGCCGGGTAAGGAACCCGTCAGTCGGCGGGCTCCGCCCCACGCCCCGGGCCGGGGCGGAGTCCGCGGATCAGGGATGCCGTAAATCGATACGGACGAGAAGGGACGCCTGCCCGCGGGGCGCCGGCGACGCCGATATGAGGCCTCGCCGCGCGGCAGGCGCTCCCCCTCCGCTCCGGACCGTCGGCGGCAGCCACCCCCGGACCGGAGGCGGTGACTCCGCAGGGCTCCTCCCATATGACGCCCCGGGCATCCATATCCCCTGGAAGGGGCGGGTCCGTGGGCCGCGTCCCCGCGTGGCCCCGGCCGTGGGGAGCCCCGCCCCGGACCCCGGGCCCGGCCCGTGACCTCCGGATGCCGGCGCCGCACCGGGATACCGCCCGTGAGGGGCGATTCGAGGCCCGCGCCGATAGCCGGGATACGCCCGCCTCGTACGCCAAGCTCCGCTCCAGGACCCGGCCCTGCGCTCGAACCGGGTACCAGGCGGCGCAAATCCATCCGCCCGGGGCGGAACGGGTCACCGCCGGGGGCGGATCTCGATATGCCGCGCGCGGCGACTCGACGGCGACCCCGGCGAAACAGGCCCGACGTCCCTTCGCGCACCGGGCGTCACCTGAGGGCTGCGGCCGCGGCGAAGGCGCAGGCCCGGCCGCCCGCGCGCATGACGCATCCGTACTTCTTCTCCCCTTCTCCTCTCGTTCTTCTCTCTCCCCCTTCCCTCCTGCTTCTCCCCCGCTTCTCCGCCGCTCTCCAACGGGTGGGCTCGGCCGCGGCAGGGCTTTTCTCCTCTCCTCCCGGCCCGATCCCCCCGGCGGGAGCGGGGGACCGGCTCGGGGCGAGGGTGGGCGGATTCCGGGCGGCGGCGCGGTGCCGGCGCCGGTGTCCTCCGATCTCCCCCGTACCGCACCTATTTCGGCTCCCGCCGCGGCCTGCGGTACCGATGGGGCGGGTAAACCAATCCCGGGGATTACCCGGTCCGTCCACACCGGGAAAGAATCATTTCCCGCCGCGCCCCGACGCGGCCCGGACCCGGCCCCGGCGCCTGGCCGGGCGCGGCCGGGGGCCCGCCGCGTCCAGGGCGCCCCTCGTGCCGTGCCGAGCCGTGCGCCCCCGGCCCTCCGCGCGCCTTGCCGTGCACGGCTGACGGAGCATCAGCTGAGCGTGGGGTGGCGTTCGACGGCGCGCGGCGGTCCGTGAGGCCCCCTGCGCCTTGTGACCTGCGCCGCCCGGCTGCGGTACTCGTACAGCCCGCCGGGCCCACCGGTGGGCGAGTCGAACGCTCGTGGAGAGGAACAGGCCCATGGCCCAACGAGGAAGTCACCGCCGTTCCGCACCGCCCAGCCGGATCTCGCCCCTGTGTGCCGCCCTCACCGTGGGCAGCGTGGGCATCGTCCTGCCGTTCCTGGGCGCCGATGTGGCCGTCGCGGCCCCCTCGGACACCTGGGACAAGGTCGCCGAATGCGAGAGCGGCGGCGACTGGGACATCAACACCGGCAACGGCTACTACGGCGGGCTGCAGTTCTCCCAGCACACCTGGGAGGCCTACGGCGGCGCCAAGTACGCGGCCCGGGCCGATCTGGCCACCCGGGCCCAGCAGATCGCCGTGGCCGAGGCGGTACTGCGCCGCCAGGGGCCGGGCGCCTGGCCGGTCTGCTCGGCGCGGGGGCGGCTGACCCGCGACAGCCGGCCCGCGTCCGGCGCGAGCCGCGGCAACTCCGGCCACTCCTCCGGCTCCGGCCACTCCACCGGCTCCCGCCACTCCACGGGGTCCGGCCACTCCACGGGGTCCCGCCACCACTCCCCCGCCCCGCGGCGGCACGCCACCGGCTCCGGGCCGTACCGGGTGAAGCCCGGCGACTCGCTGTCACGCATCGCGCAGCGCGAGTCCGTGGGCGGTGGCTGGAAGGCGCTCTACCGCGCCAACCGGCGCACCGTCGGCCCCGACCCGAACAAGATCTACCCCGGTCAGCGGCTGGCCCTCCCCTCCCGCAGCGGTACGGCGCGCACGGCGGCGGCGCACGGGAAGCAGCCACACCCGAAGCAGCCGCGCTCCACGCGAAGTAGCCACCAACAGGCCGGCAAGGCACAGGCCACGACATCGGGCACCTCGGCCCACGGCGCCCGGCGGCCCTCCGCCAAGCGCCGCCATGTGTCCCCGGTCACCGGCCCGGTCGGCACGTCCTACGGCGTCCGCGGCCCGCGCTGGGCCAGCGGCCACCACACCGGGGTGGACTTCGTGGTGCCCGTCGGCACCGGGGTGCGCGCCGCCTCCGCGGGCGTCGTGGTGACCGCGGGCTGGGGCGGCTCCTACGGCTACGAGGTGGTGATCCGCCACTCCGACGGCCTCTACACCCAGTACGCGCACCTGTCCTCGCTGGCGGTGCGCCCCGGACAGTCGGTGGACGCCGGCCTGCGGATCGGCCGCTCCGGCGCCACCGGCAACGCCACCGGACCGCACCTCCACTTCGAGGTGCGCACCGGCCCGCGCTACGGCTCGGACGTCGACCCCGTCGCGTATCTGCGCTCGCGCGGAGTCGCCCTCTGACGCCTGGCCGGGACCGGTGAACGGGAGGCCGCCCGGAGGAGGGGGCCGGGCGGCCCCTGCTCTTGAACCTCGTTCACCTGCGCTCCGGTCAGTACCAGATGGCGACCGGGAGCCCGTCGCGCGTCGTCTCGGGCGGGTCGGGCAGGCTCACCGCGGTGCCGAGGACGATCCGGTGCGCGCTCCAGGCCGCCGCCGCGGCGTCCAGGACGTCGTCCGGGGGGACCCGGCCCGCCGGGCCGAGTTCCTCGGGCAGGGCGATGTCCTGCTCGCCGAGCAGCCGCCGCCGCTGGGCCTGGCCGTTCCAGCTCTTCTTGCTCCGGGCGACGGGCCGGCCGCCGTTCATGGCCGCGAAGGAGACCTCCGGATGCACCTCGTACAGGCGCCGCTCACCGCCGTCGCGGCAGGCGTTGGCCTCCCGCAACTTCGTCACCAGGCCCCAGGACTGACGCGACAGCCCCGAACCCGTGATCCGCCGGCAGCGCTCGTTGGCCGAGCCGTAGTCGGGCTCCTCCCACACCGGGCGCGGCGGCACCGGAAAGACCCGCGAGCGGTGCGGGGCCACATGGCCGAGCGCCAGTTCGTCCGCGCGGCGCCGCCCCGCCTCCAGCAGCCCCAGCGGAATGTCGACCGCCACCACGACGGCCGCCGACACCCGCGTCAGCAGCACCGCGAGCGCCGGGTCCACATCGGCGCCCGCGAACCGGCCGCCGCGCAGGGCCACCGCCACCCAGCCGCCCGGGCAGGCGTCCACCCCCACGACATACGGGGCCGCGCCTGCGGCGGGAGGGGTGTCGAGCACGTCGCTTTCGGAACCCATGCGCCGTATCCGACCACATGCCCGGCCGCGCCGCCCGAAGTCGCCGTAATTCGCTGGCCGCCGAGGACCCGCGCCCGCCACCCTGAGGGCCATGCAAGAACCGCGACACCGGATCCGCGCGCTCCACACGGAGTCCACGGTCACCGTCTACCAGGCGTACGCTCCGCACCTCGGCCTGCCCGCGGCCCGCGACGGCCGTTTCCCCGCCGCCTGGAAACGGGACCGGATGACGTGGATCAAACCGTCGTTCCTGTGGATGATGTACCGCTGCGGCTGGGGTGCCAAGGAGGGGCAGGAGACCGTCCTGGCCGTCGAGATCACCCGCGAAGGGTTCGAGTGGGCGCTCGGCCGGTCCTGTCTGTCGCACTACGAGCGCGGGCTCCACCCCGACCAGGCCGCCTGGAAGCGGGCGCTGAAGTCCGCTCCCGCGCGCGTCCAGTGGGACCCGGAGCGCGATCTGCGGCTGCGGCCGCTGCCGTACCGCTCGCTGCAGCTCGGACTCTCGGGCGAGGCGGCGCGCCGTTACGCGGACGAGTGGACGGTCTCGATCACCGATGTGACCCCGCTGGCACACGAGGTCCACGCCCTGGTGCGCCGCGACGAGCTCGACGCGGCGGCCCGGCTGCTGCCCGAGGAGCGCCCGTACCCGGCCGGGGACGAACTGCTGGGCCATCTGCGCGCGCCCGTGGCGTGCGCGGATGGCCCGGGGCGAAGCGGCTGACCGCGCCGCCGCCGCGCCGCCCGCCCGCCCCGGGCTCCGCCCGGGCCGTCCCGCTAGAGCGCTGTCGCCTTGTCGCCGGACTCCGGGGTCTCCGGGGTTTCCGGGGTTTCCGGAGTATCCGCGGTCTCCCGCGACCACAGTCGCCGCATCTCCGCGCAGCTCTCCAGCAGTTCGTCCAGCGTCCCGCGGCCGGCCACCCGGCCCCGGTCCAGGACGACGACCTGGTCGGCGCGGGCCAGCACGGCCGGCCGGTGGGAGACGACCAGCAGCGTGGCGGCGCCGGTGATCCGCTCCCACAGCAGCTGTTCGGTCTCCATGTCCAGCGCCGAGGACAGGTCGTCCACCACGAGCAGGTCGGGTGAGCGGACCAGGGCCCGAGCGACGGTCACCCGCTGGGCCTGCCCGCCGGACAGCCGCGTGCCCCGGGGGCCGACCACCGTGTCCAGGCCGTCGGGCAGCGCGGCCAGGTCGCGGTCGAACGCCGCCGCCCCCACCGCCCGCCCGATGTGCTCGGGGTCCCGGCCGAGGAGCAGGTTCTCCCGCAGCGTGGCGGAGAACAGCCGCGGCACCTGGCCGACGTACGCGACCCGGCCGGGCACCAGGTGGCCGCCGGGGTCGGCCACCGGGCTGCCGTTCCAGTGGATCGTGCCGGCCACCGGCGGTTCCAGCCCGAGCAGGGTGCGCAGCAGCGTCGTCTTGCCCGAGCCGACCGCACCGGTGATCACGGTGAGGGTGCCCCGTTCGATCTCCAGGTCCACCCCGTGCAGTCCGTGCCGGGCGGCCAGCCCCCGCGCCTGAAGTGTTCTCAGCGGATCGTCGTGGGCGGCCGGGGCCTCGGCGGGGTAGTCCCGGTGGAACCAGACGCCGGTGTCGCGGGACAGGCTGTCGTCCGGTCCCGTCATGCGGGTGAGCCGTTCGGTGGAGACGGCCGCCCGGGGCATCCGGGCGAGGATCGAACCGACGGTCCGCGGCAGCGCGGTGAGCCAGCCGATGTACATGGTGAACAGCGCCAGGTCGCCCGCGGTGAACTCGCCGCGGCGCATGGCCGGGGCGGCCAGCAGCAGCACCAGGCCGACGCCGATCTCGACGCTCGCGCCGGTGGCGGTGGTCAGCAGGTCGGTGGCGAGCCGGTCCTTGACGGCCGCGTCGCGGCGCAGCCGGTTGTGGGCGCGCAGCCGCTCCAGCGCCGCCTCCTCGGCCCCGGCGGTCTTGATGGCGAGCACACCGGTGAAGATCTCGCCGAGGTGGCCGGTGACGGCCGCGCCGCGCTCGGCGGCCTGCCGGTGCAGCCGCCCGGTCAGCCGGTTCAGCAGTCGGCTCGCCACTCCGATCGCGAGCGCGGGGACGATCAGGGCCAGGGTGGCGGCCGGATGGATGGACACCATGATCGCCAGCGCGGCGGCGCTGAAGAGCGCGGCTCCGGCCAGCGGCACCGACTCGTCCACAAACTCCACCACGTCGGCCGCGTCGTCGCGCAGCCGGGCCAGCCCGTCCCCGGACGAGTGCGGCACCCGCCCCTTGCCGCTCAGGATCGAGCGCAGCACGTTGCCCCGCAGCAGGGCCGCCGCCGCGCTCCACCAGTAGTCGCCGTACGTCCAGGCGATGACGATGGTCAGGCCGCGGACCACCTCCACCCCCACGAACGCCGCGCACAGCAGCAGCGGCACCCGGCCCACGGTGAGGTGGTCGAACATCCGCTGCAGGATCAGCCCGCCGACGAGCGGCAGGACACTGGCCGGCATCCACAGCAGGCCGCCGATGAGATAGCGGCGCAGATCGAAGCGGACCAGGGTGGCGGTCACCGCCGCGAGCCGGCTCATCGGCGCACCCCCGCGAGCATCCGCGCGAACCGGCTGGCGGGGTCGGCGAGAAGCTCCTCGCGCCTGCCGTGCTCGACGATCCTGCCGTCGGACAGGACCGCGATCCGGTCCACCTGGGACAGCGATGCGAGCCGGTGTGCGATGAGCACCCCGGTTCTGCCGGCCAGCAGCCGGGCCGTGCTGCGGCCGATATGGCGCTCGGTGGCCGGGTCGAGCCGGCTGGACACCTCGTCGAGTACCACGAGCCCGGGGTCGGCGAGCAGGGCCCGGGCGAAGGCCAGCAGCTGCGCCTGGCCCGCGGAGATCGTGGGGAGCGGGGCGTCGAGGTCCCAGGCGGGGAGCCCGACTTCGGCCAGGACGGCCCGCAGCCGGTCGTCGTCGTACCCGGGGCGGAACAGGGTGAGGTTGTCCCGGACGTCGGCGGCGAACAGCTGCACGTCCTGGGTGACCACGGCGACCCGGCCGCGGAGCGAGGCGGTGTCCACCTCCCGCAGGTCCAGGCCGCCGACCCGGACGGCGCCCGCCGTCGGGTCGTACAGCCGGGCCGCCAGGCGGGCGATGGTGGTCTTGCCGCTGCCGCTGCGGCCGACCAGGCCGAGCGTTTCGCCCGGGGCGAGGGTGAGGGTGATGCCGCGCAGCACCGGCTCGCCGTCTTCGCCGCCGCACGCGAAGTCGACGCCGTCCAGCTCCAGCCGCAGCGGCCCGCTCGCGGGCAGCTCCTTGGCGGGGGCCGGGACGGTCAGGGCGCGGCGCTCGGCCAGCAGGGAGCCGATGCGGGCCACCCCTGCGAGGGCGGACTGGTAGTGGCGCAGCTGGTCGATCAGCCGCTCGAACGGGGTGCGGACCATCAGCGTGTACTGGAACAGCAGCACCGCGGTGCCGATGCTGAGGGTGCCCGACAGGCCCGCCATGAGCGCCGTGCCGGTCGCGAACGCCACGCTGGTGGCGGCCAGGACGGCGCTGCCCACCGCGCTGGCGCGCCGCCCGGTGCGCCACAGGACGGCGCTCGCCTGGTGGAAGCGGCGTACGGTGTGCTCGCCCGCCCCGTTGGCGCGCAGGTCCTCGGCTCCGGCGAGCCGTTCCTCCAGGAAGCCGAAGAGCGCCGCACCGGCCGCCCGGGCGCGGGTGGCGGAGGGTACGGCCAGGCGCTGCGCGTGGACCATGCCGAGGCCGGTCAGTGCGCAGTAGGCCAGCAGGGCCGCGCCGATGCGCGGGTCGACCGCGCACACCACCGCGATCACCCCGCCCAGCAGCAGCACCCCGGCCACGACGTCCAGCAGGAACGCCACGACGAAGTCGGCGATGGCGGACACATCGCCGTCCACCCGCTCGATCAGCTCGCCGGGGGTGTGCCGGCCGTGGAAGGCCAGATCCAGGCCGAGGGTGTGCTCGGCCAGGTGTTCGCGCAGCCGGTTGGTGCCGTCCCAGGCCGCTCGGCCGGCCAGCCAGGCGGTGACCGTGCGGGCGCCCTGTCCGGCGACGGCCAGGGCGAGGTAGGCCAGCGCGGTGAGGGTGAGCGTACGGGTGTCGTCGCCGGCGCTCGCGCCGTCGACGAGCCGACGGGTGAACTGGGGTGCCGCCAGCGGCAGGGCGGTGGCGGCGGCGATGCTCAGGGCCAGGAGTACGGCGGCGCCGCCGCCCGGCAGGAGGAAGCGGAGAACGTGCCTACCGGAGGTCGTCCTCCTTGCGGCGGGCAGGGTCGGTGAGGTCGACAAACGTCATGTCCTTCGCGCGGATGGCTGGGATGGGGTGGATGGACATGAACGTGTTCCTCATTGCGCCTCCTCGGACTGCGGGCGTGCCGGGGCGAGTAGAGCAGGGGGCTCACCGGGCGGGCAATCGATTTTCCGGGCAATCGATTTTCGGCGGGCACCGTCAGGGTGCGCCGTTCCTCCGGGGCTGGGCCGCGCGGGGCCGCATGATGAGCGCGGCGACATGGTAAACGCACGGCACCCGCGCGGGGTTGGCGTAGCCGTGGGTGACATCGGCGGCGAAGTACACCGAGTCTCCGTCGCCGAGCTCCACCGCCCTGCTCCCGAGGGTCAGCCGCAGGGTCCCCGACTCCACGGCGACGAACTCATGCGAGCCCGGGGCGTACGCGGGGAAGCGGCCCGCGTCGCAGCCGGGCGGCAGGGTGGTGCGGATCCACTCGAAGTTCACGCCGGGCACCACAGGGGTGAGGACGGTCCGCCGCCACCCTCCGGGCTCCTCGGCGGTGTCCTGGTCGGCCGCCCGGCGCACGATGACACGGCTGTCCTCGGGCTCGGCGACCAGCTCGGCGAGTGGCACGCCGAGTCCGTCGGCGATCCGGGCGAGGACCAGGACCGTGGGCGCCTTCTGGCCGCGCTCGACCGAGGACAGCATGCTCACGCTCACCTCGGCCGCGTCGGCCAACTGCTGAAGGGTCAGGCCTCGTTCGTGCCGCAGGCCCTGCACGCGGTCGCCCAGGGTCAGGAGATCCAACATTCCTCTATAATAACAACTCGTTCCTCTATAGCGAAAAGAGCGTCCCATGACACCCCCGCCGGCGACCATCCGCCCCGCGGTCCACGCCGACCTGAAGGCCGTGGCCGACATCTACGCGCACTACGTCCACCACACCGTGGCCACCTTCGACGAGACCCCCCGCTCCGTCGCCGAGTGGGAGCGGCGGCTGGACGATCTCACCGGCTGTGGCCTGCCCTTCCTGGTCGCCGAAGTCTCCGGCGCCGTGACCGGGTTCGCGTACGCCGGGCCGTGGCGACCCAAGCCCGCGTACCAGCACACGGTGGAGGACACCATCTACCTCGCCCCCGACGCCACCGGCCAAGGGCTGGGCACCGCCCTGCTCGGCCCCCTGATCGCGGAGACCGCCCGGGCCGGGCGGCGGCAGATGATCGCGGTCATCGCGGACACCGGAAGCGACGCCTCGGCCGCCCTGCACCGCCGCTTCGGCTTCACCGACGCCGGCCGGCTGACCGCCGTGGGCCGTAAACACGGCCGCTGGATCGACACGCTGCTCATGCAACGCCCCCTGTCGGCGCAGGGGCCCGATCCCGCATGACTCAGGCCCGCCTCCGGGAGCCGCCGCGCCGGGAGGTCTCGCGGCGCGGCCGGACGGGCGCGTCCTGGTCGCTGAACAGTTCGGGGTGGCGGGCCCGGATCTTCTCCACATCGCTGAAGACCAGGCGCAGATGCGAGCACAGCGCCTCGTCTGCCCGGTCCAGGTCGCCCGCCTCCAGCAGCTCGACGATCGCGCGGTGCTGGCCGGTCAGCAGGGTCATCCGGTCCGTCAGCGGCATCGACAGCCGGCGCGCCCGGTCGAGCTGGGCCTTGGCCTGGCTGACCACCGGCCAGGCGGAGCCGTGTCCGCTGACGGCCATCAGCCGGGCGTGGAACTCCTCGTCGAGCCGGAAGAAGTCCTCCCGGTCGGTCCGCCGGTCGGCCTCCTCCTGGGCGGCGAGCAGCGCCTTCAGGTCGGCGATGTCGCGCTCGGTGACCCGCCCGGCGGCGTCGCGCAGGGCCGCGCGCTCCAGCGCTTCCCGGATGAACTGGGCCGAGGCGACGTCCCGTTCGCGGATGCGCGAGACGAACGTTCCCATCTGCGGATAGATGTCGACGAGGCCTTCGTCGGCGAGCAGGATCAGGCTTTCGCGCACGGGGGTGCGGCTGACGCCGAGCTCGGCCGCCAGGTCGTTCTCGGAGATGGCCGCCCCGGGCGCCAGCTCCAGGGCGACGATGCGCGAGCGCAGCACCTCATGGACGAGTTGCCGGGTGTTGCGCCCCCGGGAACGAGCCGCGTGCAGTCCTTCCACCGGTGCCATCGAGCCCCTTCCCGTCCGTTGACATCCACTGACATCCCCTGACCCGCTCGGCCCTTGACCCGCCCAGCCGCCATACTTGTATGGTAGTCGACCGTCGACCCCAGGAGCAGCGCATGGCCAAGATCACCGAGGCGACGGTCATCGTCACCTCCCCCGGCCGCAACTTCGTGACGCTGAAGGTGACCACGTCCGACGGCGTGACCGGGCTCGGTGACGCGACCTTGAACGGCCGTGAGCTCGCGGTCGCCTCGTATCTGCGCGACCACCTCGTACCGCTGCTGATCGGCCGCGACCCGGCCCGTATCGAGGACATGTGGCAGTACCTCTACAAGGGCGCGTACTGGCGGCGCGGCCCGGTGACGATGACCGCCATCGCGGCCGTCGACACCGCGCTGTGGGACATCAAGGGCAAGGTCGCCGGCATGCCCGTGTACGACCTGCTGGGCGGCCGGGCCCGGGACGGGGCCATGGTCTACGGCCACGCCAGCGGCGGCGACATACCCGAACTCCTCGACGACGTCGCCCGCTTCCGCGACCTGGGCTACCGCGCGATCCGCGCCCAGGCCGCCGTCCCCGGCTCGCCGGGCAGCTACGGGGTGCGCAAGGGCGTGGTCTACGAGCCGGCCGCCGCCTCCCTCCCCGACGAACAGACCTGGTCCACCGAGGACTACCTGGACTTCGCGCCCCGCCTGCTGACCGCGGTCCGCGAGCGCTTCGGCTTCGGCTTCCACCTGCTGCACGACGTCCACCACCGGCTGACCCCCACCGAGGCGGGCCGGCTCGGCCACCAGCTGGAGGACGTGCGGCTGTTCTGGATGGAGGACCCCACCCCCGCCGAACTTCAGGAGTCCTTCCGCCAGATCCGCCAGGCCACCACCACACCCCTCGCGGTCGGCGAGGTTTTCAACTCCATCTGGGACTGCCAGCAGCTCATCACCGAGCGGCTCATCGACTACATCCGCGCCTCCGTCGTCCACGCCGGCGGCATCACCCACCTGCGGCGGATCTTCCACCTCGCCGAGCTCTACCAGGTGCGCACCGGCTCCCACGGCGCCACCGACCTGTCCCCGGTGTCCCTGGCCGCCAACGTCCACCTGGACGTCACCGTCCCCAACTTCGGCGTCCAGGAGTACATGTCCCACGACCCGCTCACCCACGAGGTGTTCCACCCCGCCTACGAGCTGCGCGACGGCGCCCTCCACCCCTCGGACACCCCCGGCCTCGGCGTCGAACTCGACGAGGAGGCGGCCGCCCGCTTCCCGTACGACCCCAAGTACCTGCCGGTGAGCCGCCGTACCGACGGGTCGGTGCACGACTGGTGAGCGCCACATCCCACGACCGGCCCACGCCCGCCCCCGCCGGGGAGCGGCTGTCCACGGCGACCCTGCGCGCCGTCCCCGCCGAGCTCCGGCCTCCGGTCGACCGCGGCGCGCTGCGGCCGCGCGTCGTCCACCTGGGCATCGGCGCCTTCCACCGGGCCCATCAGGCCGTCTATACGGAGCAGGCCGAGGTGAGTGCCGGCGGCGGGTGGGGAATCGCCGGGGTCACCCAGCGCAGCGGAGCCGTCGTGGCCGCGCTGCGCCCCCAGGACGGGCTGTACTCGCTCACCGAGCGCCGCCCCGAGGGGCCGCTCACCCGCGTCGTCGGCACGGTGACCGAGGTGCTGCACGCGGCGGACGACGGCGCCCGCCTCACCGGACTGCTCGCCTCACCGGACGTCACCGTCGTCACCCTCACCGTCACCGAGAAGGGCTACCGCCGGGACCCCGCGACCGGCGGCCTCGACCTGGCCGACCCGCTGATCCGCGGCGACCTGGCGCGAAGCGATCTGGCACGGGGCGAGGTGGCGCGGGGCGAGGTGGTACGAGGCGGTCCGGCACGGGACGGCCTCGCGGGCGTGCCCGCCCCCGCGACCGTGGTCGGGCAGCTGGCGTACGGACTGCGCGCCCGGCTGCGCTCCGGCGGAGCGCCCCTGTCGGTGGTCTCGTGCGACAACATGGCCGGCAACGGCGCGGTCGTGCGCCGCCTGGTACGGGACTTCCTCTCCGCCACCGGATGGAGCGAGCGCGAGCGCCTGCTGGAGTGGACGGCCACCTCGGTCGCCTTCCCCTCCACCGTCGTCGACCGCATCGTCCCCGCCACCACCGAGGGCGATCTGCGCACCGCGGCCCGCGCCCTGACCCTGCGCGACGAGGGCGCGGTGACCGCGGAGCCCTTCACCCAGTGGGTGCTCGAGGACGCCTTCGCCGCCGACCGGCCGCGCTGGGAGGCCGGGGGCGCGCGCTTCGTCGCCGACGTCGCCCCGTACCAGCTCACCAAGCTCCGGCTGCTCAACGGCTCGCACTCGCTCATCGCCTATCTGGGCCTGGCGGCCGGCTGCGAGACCGTGGCCGACGTCATGGCCACCGGGTGGGGCGAGGAGACCGTCCGCGCCTACTGCGCGGAGGCCGCCGCGAGCCTGCCCCCGGCCGACGGCCTGGACATCCCCGGCTACGTCGACAGCCTCGTCCGCCGCTTCGCCAACCCCGCGATGCGCCACCGGATCCGGCAGATCGCCGCCGACGGTTCCCTGAAGATCCCCGAACGGTGGCTGGCCCCGCTGCGGGAGCTGCGCGCCACCGGCCACGACACCCCGCGGCTCACCGCCGCGCTCGCCGCCTGGGCCCGCGCCACCCGGGACACCCCCGCCGAGGACCCGGCCGCCGAGCAGCTGCGCCGCGCCTGGGAGCGGCCGGCCCCGGACGCCCTGCGCACACTGCTGCTCCTGCTCGGCGCCGAGGACCTGGCCGAGGACACCGCCCTGGTCACGGTGGTCCACCGGGAGCTGAACTCCCCATCAGCCCCACCCCACTGACCCTCCGCCGCCCCTCGACCTCGCCGAGTGGCCGGCCGCCGCCCCGGGCCCCTGGGCCGCGGCCGGCGCGCGCCCCGTCACAATGGGGCCATGTCCCGACGCGCACGACGCCCGCAGCCGCCCCGCCCGGCGCCCTGCCCCTGCGGGCTGCCCGCCGCCTACGACGACTGCTGCGGCAGACTGCACCGCGGCCAGGCCCCGGCGGCCACCCCCGAGCAGCTGATGCGCTCCCGCTACAGCGCCTTCGTCCGCCAGGACGAGGCGTATCTGCTGCGCAGCTGGCACCCCGACACCCGACCGCCGCGCATCGACTTCGACCCCGCGCTGCGCTGGCAGGGCCTGGACGTCCTCGACACGTCCGAGGGCAGCGCGTTCCACACCACCGGCACCGTCGAGTTCCGCGCCCGCTACACCGAGCGCGGGCGCGCCGGCGAGCTCCACGAGACCAGCCGTTTCGTACGCCACGACGGGGACTGGGTCTACCTCGACGGCGTCGTCGACACCTGAGCGCCCCCGTCGAAGGCCGAGGCGCGTCGGGCGCGTCGGTGCGTGTTTGGGCGTCTTGGGCGCGTGTCGGACGTCACGGGTGTGCCGGGCGTCTCGCGCACGTCAGGCATGTCGGCGCCGCGCCGGGGCGCGTCAGCGCCAAGTCGGGCGTCTCGGCACGTACCCGGCCGTCTCGCGCACGTCAGGCGTGTCGGCGCCGCGCCGGGCGCGTCTGCGCGCGGCGGGCGCGTCTGCGCGCGGCGGGCGTCTCGGCGCCCGTCAGGCGCGTCAGCGCCGCGCCGGGCGTCTCAGCCCCCGCCGGACGCGTCAGCCCCCACCGGGCGTCTCAGCCCCCGCCGGACGCGTCAGCCCCCACCGGACGCGTCAGCCCGGCGCGGTGTGTGCCGCGTCGCGCGCCTCGGCGTACGCCGGTTCGTGCGGGGCGGTGTGCGCCGGGCAGCACGCCGGTGCGTACGCCGCTGTGCGGGCCGTGACGCGCGCCGCGAGTTTCCCAGGATGTTGCCGACGACTCCTGGCGCAAGGTCAACTCCCCCCGGGATGCTGGGGCGCTGTGCGTGTGATCCACGCGAAGCCGAGGGTTCCCTGGAGTTGCCGTGCCCCCTGTCGCTCTCGTCAGACCCGTGGCGGTACTGGCCGCGATGTCCGCCCTGTTGCTGGGCGCCGCCGGTCAGGCCGCCGCCGACAGCACCCCCTCCCCCGCTCCCGAGCCGCTGCCCCGCTCCTCCGCCGAGATGCTGCGGCCCGTCGCCCCGCCGGCCGCCAGTGGGCGCGGCGACGCTTCGGTGCGGTCCGTCGTCGACGGCGACGGGATCGAGACCGCCCGCAGCTCGCGGCCGGTCGCCCCCGGGGTGAAGCTGACCTCGTACGACCGGCTGGAGTCCGACAAGTGGCTGCGGGTCGACTCGCTGTCGGTGGACCTGGCGAGCGGCGCGAAGGTCGACTACCTCCACCCGGACAAGGTGGCCGCCCGCGAGCCCGTCTCCAAGCTGGCCGCCGAGCACGACCCGGGGCCGGGCCGGCGTACGGTCGCCGCCATCAACGGCGACTTCTTCGACATCAACCAGACCGGTGCCCCCGAGGGGACCGGCATCAGCGCGGGCCGCGTGGTCAGTTCGGCCTCTTCCGGCGCTTCCGGGGGCCGCGCGGTGGGCATCGGGCCGGCCGACGCGGGCCGGGTCCTGCAGCTGTACTTCGAGGGCACGCTCACCCTCCCCGACGGCCCGCGTCCGCTCGCCGCCCTCAACTCGGCCAATGTGCCGGCCCAGGGCATCGGCGCGTACACCGCCCAGTGGGGCGAGGCGGACCGGGCCCAGACCGTCGACGGGGCCGGCACCAAGCGCACCGCCGAAGTCACCGTCGTGAACGGCAAGGTCACCGCCGTGGCCGGCGCGCCCGGCAAGGGCGCGATACCCCCCGGCACCACCGTGCTGATCGGCCGCGACGCGGGAGCCGACGCGCTGGCGGACCTCGCCGTCGGCGACGCGGTCTCGTGGGAGTACCACCCGCGCACCGACAGCGGCGAGGTGCCGGATACGGCCGTCAGCGGCCGGGAGTTGCTGGTCGTGGACGGCAAGGCGGTCGGCCATGACGGCGAGGGCAACAACACCGCCGCCCCGCGCACCGCGGTCGGCTTCTCCCGCGACGGCCGTACGATGCAGGTCCTCACCGTGGACGGGCGACAGGCCGACAGCGGCGGCGTCACGCTCACCGAACTCGGCGTGATGATGAAGGACGCGGGCGCCTACAGCGCGCTCAACCTCGACGGCGGCGGCTCCTCCACGCTGGTGGCCCGCGCGCCCGGCAGCGACACGGCGCGCGTCGAGAACAGCCCGTCCGACGGCAGCGAGCGCACCGTCCCCAACGGCCTGGCCTTCACCGCCCCCGACGGCAGCGGCCGGCTCAAGGGCTTCTGGGTGGAGACCGCGGCCGCCGCCGGGGCGGCGCCCACCGTCGACCCGGTCAAGGGCGGCCACCCCGAACGCGTCTTCCCCGGGCTGACCCGGCGGCTGACGGCCGCCGGGTACGACGAGACGTACGGCCCCGCCGAGGGCGACGCGACCTGGCACTCGGCCGACCCCCGCATCGGACGGGTGAGCGCGGACGGGACCTTCACCGCCCGGCACAGCGGCGACGCGAAGGTCACGGCCCGCCGGGGGGCGGCGAAGGGCGAGATCACGCTGACCGTCCTCGACGACCTGGACCGTATCCAGCCCACGACCCGGCTGATCGGCCTGAAGGACGCGGGGGCCACCGGCCGCTTCGGGGTAGTGGGCCTGGACGCGCACGGCACCAGCGCGCCCGTCGAACCGTCCGACGTCCGGCTCGACTACGACCACGACCTCTTCGACATCACCCCGGACCAGGACTCGGGGGACTTCACCGTCAAGGCCCACGGCGGGCAGGGCGCGGGCCAGATCAAGGTCACCGTGGCGGGCACCACCACCCGGCTCGCGGTCACCGTGGGGCTGACGGAGCGGCAGGAGGCCTCCTTCGACGATGCCGCGCAGTGGACGTTCAGCCAGGCCCGCGCCTCCGGCTCGCTCGCCGCCACGCCCGACGGCCACAGCGGCACCGGCCTGGAGCTGACCTACGACTTCACCCAGTCCACCGCCACCCGCGCCGCGTACGTCAGCCCGCCGCAGCAGATCGCCGTGGAGGGCCAGCCGCAGTCGTTCGGCCTGTGGATCAAGGGTGACGGCAAGGGGGCGTGGCCCACGCTCCACCTCAAGGACGCGGCGGGCTCCGACCAGTTGCTGCGCGGCCCGTACGTCACCTGGACCGGCTGGCGGCACGTCGACTTCGCCGTCCCGGCCGGGGTCTCGTATCCGCTGAAGGTGGGCCGCTTCTATCTCGCCGAGACCGGCGCCACCCGCCAGTACACCGGCCGCATCACCATCGACGACCTCACCGCGCAGGTCCCGCCCGCCGTGGACCTGCCCGAGCAGACGGCCTACCCGGACCCGCTGATCAGCACCGCCGCGCGCACCGAGGGCCGGGACTGGCGGTTCGCGGTGATGTCGGACGCCCAGTTCGTGGCCCGCGACCCCGACAGCGCGATCGTCGCCCAGGCCCGCCGCACCCTGCGGGAGATCAAGGCGGCGCGCCCCGACTTCCTGGTCATCGACGGCGATCTGGTCGACGAGGGCTCCCCCGCCGATCTCGCCTTCGCCCGCAAGGTCCTCACCGAGGAGCTGGGCGACGCCGTGCCCTGGTATTACGTGCCGGGCAACCATGAGGTGATGGGCGGGAAGATCGACAACTTCGAGACCGAATTCGGCCCCGCACACCGCGTCTTCGACCACCGGGGCACCCGCTTCATCACCCTGGACACCTCCAGCCTGAGCCTGCGCGGCGGCGGCTTCGACCAGATCCGGGAGTTGCGCGCCCAGCTCGACGCGGCGGCGAAGGACCCGGAGGTCGGCTCGGTGGTGGTGATCGAGCATGTGCCCCCGCGCGACCCCACCCCGCAGCAGGGCAGCCAGCTCGGCGACCGCAAGGAGGCCGCGCTGCTGGAGGGCTGGCTCGCCCGGTTCCGCCGTACGACCGGCAAGGGCGCGGCCTTCATCGGCGGCCATGTGGGGGCCTTCCACGCCTCGCGGGTCGACGGAGTGCCGTACCTGATCAACGGCAACTCGGGAAAGAACCCGGCCACCCCGCCCGGCCAGGGCGGGTTCACCGGCTGGTCCATGGTCGGCGTCGACCAGGTCTCCGCGCGCGAACAGGCCCGCGCCCGGCAGACCCCGTGGACCGGCGGGCCCGACTGGGTGTCCGTACAGACCCGAGCCCATGTGGACGGGCTGACCGTCACCGCCCCGGCCGAACTGCCCGCCGGGCAGCACGCCGAGGTCGCCGCGACCGTGCTCCAGGGCGAGGGCGCCGACCCACGCCGGGTGCCGGTCGGCTTCCCGGTGAGCGCTGACTGGACCGGATCGCCGAACCTCTTCATCGGCGACCCGGACGACGCCCGGCACCGGCCGCGCTACGTCGCCGCCTACGACCCGGCGACGGGCCGGCTCACCGCGCTGCGCCCGGGGTCCGCGACGCTGACCGTCACGGTGAACGGGGCGGTGGCGAAGGCGAGCCTCACCGTCACGGCCCGCGCGGCCGGGGGACCCGCCACGGCGGCATGACCGGTCGCAGCTGAGGGGGAGGGGCTGCGGGTGACTGCCCGAAGGGGCAATCCCCGCTGCCCCTCCCCGGCGGGGCCGGACCTGGACGACACCAGGCCCGGCCCGCGACGCTGGGAGCGGACATCCGCTATTCCCCGGGGAGCGGCAGATGCGCGCACACGACCACGGACATGAACACGAGCACGAACATGAGCACGACGAGGCCTTCAGGACGCCTGAGCGAACGGACCTCCAGCAGTCGGCGGACCTCCCCCACCTGTTGAAGGCCATAGCCACCGGCCGTACGGAGGTGATCGGCCGCTCGGGCATGGGCACCCTCCAGCGGACCATCGGCAACACGGCCCTCGGATCGGCGCTCCAGCGGGACAGGGACTCGGCCCCGGCCCCGTCCCCGGCCCCGGAGGAGGACGAAGCCCAGCGCTCGAGCGTCCACGACGTGATCTCCGCCGGCGGCGGGCAGCCTCTGGACACCGACGTCCGCACCGACATGGAGACCCGCCTCGGGGCGGACTTCTCGGGGGTGCGGGTGCACACGGACTCGGCGGCGCACGAGTCGGCGAAGGAGGTCGGCGCGCGCGCCTACACCGTCGGCGACAACGTCGTCTTCCAGCGGGACAGCTACGACCCGGCCTCACCCCAGGGCCGCACCACCCTCGCCCATGAGCTCACCCACGTCATACAGCAGCGCGGCGGCCCGGTCGACGGTACGGAGGCGCCGGGCGGGATCCGGGTGAGCGATCCGTCCGACCGCTTCGAGCAGGAGGCGTCGGCCAACGCCGAGCGGGCGATGGCCGCCCCGGCCCCCGCCCCCGCCCCCGCGCCCGCACCGTCGGCGGCCCTCGTCCAGCGCCAGACCGAGGACGAGGACGAGGACGAGGAACCGGCGGATGTGCAGGGCTCCTTCGTGCAGCGGGCGGCCGAGGACGGGGCCGAGGAAGAGGAGGAGTCTCCGCCCGAGGCATGAGACCCGGCAGGGCGGCGGCCGTCGTTCAGCCAGTCGTGACAACCGGTCGTTCAGCCGCCGGCCGCCCCGGTCGGCATCGGTCCCCGGTCAGTCGTCGGCCTCCGTGCTCGGCGCGAGCTTGCCACCGAGGAACAGCGACTCCGAACACTGCGCGGGCGTGGGGGCCTTGACCGGCCTGCCGACCTCCCGGCAGCTGACGGAGATCGTGACCCTGCCCTTCGCCCGCACCTCGATGGGGGTGACGAAGTGGTAGTCGGAGTCGCGGAAGTTCTCCAGCGCCAGGTTGAGGAGCTGTCCGTCGTCGCTGGAGATGACCAGCGTGCCGGCATCGCCCTGCGGGTTCTGGACGACGATGTCGGTCAGCTGGAGCGTCTTCCCCTCGGGGACCTGGTACGCGGTCTCCTGCGCGGAACCGCCCCCCACACGGTCGCGCACCTGCACCCGGGCGCTCGTCGGGATGGCGGATCCGCCCGCTCCGCCGGGCCCCGCGCTCGCGTCGCCGGCCGGGGACTGCGACGCGTCGCCGCCGGATCCTCCCGAGTCGCCCTGCTGGCCATTCCCCCCGCCCGCCCCTTTCCGGCCGCCCTGCTGCCCGTCCTGCTGTCCGTCCTTCTGCTCGCCGGCGTTGCGCTCCTTGTCCGCCTGGCGCGCGGCGGACTCGACCGCCTGAGGGGTGATCGCCTCCCGGGCCGCCGACCGTACGGTGGGCCGGAGCAGCGCGTACCACAGGCCCACCAGCACGGCGGCCACCAGCGCCGCGACGGCCAGCACCCGCGGCAGCCAGCGCGGCAGGATGGCCTGCTGCTCGTAGGAGCCGTCGAGGACCACCGGTTCGTACGGGTCGTGCCCCTCCTCCGCCCGCGGTGTCACCATCACCTGGAAGGGGTGGGTGACCGGTGTCCCCCGCCACAGCCGTTTGGCCGGGCGTACCTTGAGCGCGGCGAACTTGGCCTGGCCGGGCGGGATGGTCAGCTCGGGGGCCTCGAAGCCCAGCCGCGCCCGTTCGGTGGCTCCCCGCGCGCTCAGCCCGACCGTGACCGGTGTGTTGCCCCTGCTGTCGATCGCCACCTTGTGCCGCCCGCGCCAGGTGCCGGCCGATCCGCGTGGCACCAGTTCCGCGGTGACTTCGGTGAACGGCAGGATCATCACCCCGCGTTCGAGAACCACCGTCTGGTTCCGGTCACTTGTCGGCACGACCCGCAGCCCGAGGGGTGTGTCCCCGGGGGCGATCTCCCACGTACGCGGGGGGCGCAGGGTGACGGTCGCGGTGCCGGTGGCCCCCGGATAGAGCGAAAGGCTCGCCGGCTCCACCGTGGTCCAGGCGGCACACGGCCCCACCACCTCGAACCGGCACTCCTCGACGGTGTCCCCCGAATTGAGCACCTGTAGCGCGATATCCGCCTCGCCGCCGGGCTGGGCGGTGACGGTGGACTCGTCCAGGCTCGCCGAAACACTCATGCGGCGCACCGTAAACTCCGGCATCACATCCCGGCACCGGCCGCGCAGGAACACTTTCGGGCAATCACGGTTGCCCGGGAACGCACGTTCAATTCCCTTGGAGAAGCAAGAGCATTACTGTGGTTGCCCGTTACAGGGAGGGAAACGTGAGGACATTGTGATGTCATGTGCATGATTTATGTGCATGACATGTGCGCCATCCGCGCAATTGTCACGCCCCTCCCTCATGAGTCGCCCGAGGGGAGAGAGCGACACGTGCATCAAACGAACGGAGAACGCATCACGGTAGCGCTGCGCGCCCAGGATCCGGTATCGCAAGCCGGAGTGGCCAGCCAATTGCGCGCCCGTCCCGAAGTCACGGTCATCAACTGGGCCGAATCACACGCGCCGCAGGTGGCCGTGGTCGTCCTGGACGTACTCGACGACGACGCGCAACGGATGTTGCGCCAGATCCAGCGGACCAGCACCGCGCGGGGGGTCCTGGTCATCACCCGCATCGATGAGCAACAACTCGTCAGCGCCGCCGAATGCGGCTTCGTCGGAATCGTCAGGCGCGCCGAAACCACTCCGGAGCGCCTGGTACAAGTGATCAGCGCGGTGGCGCAGGGCGAGGGGCACGTCCCTCCCGATCTCCTGGGAGGCCTTCTCGAACAGGTCGGAAAGCTCCAGGGCCAGGTGCTGGCACCACGCGGGCTCAACTTCACCGGGCTCGCGGCCCGCGAGATCGAGGTGTTACGGCTGGTGGCCGAGGGATACGACACCGCCGATATCGCCATGAAGCTTTCCTACTCCGAGCGGACGATCAAAAACGTGCTGCACGCCGTCATGACGCGGCTGAATCTCCGTAACCGCTCGCACGCCGTGGCATACGCGCTGCGCCAGGGTCTGATTTAGGAAACGCGCCCCGCGGGCCCCGGTGCCTCATAGGGCAGCCGGCCCTTCCCGAAGGGCTGGCTGCCGCCCCGGTGCGCTTCCGCATTCCGTCCCGCGACAGTGGAACACCGCACGCCGATGCCGAGTGGAGTGTTCTGTGCGTTCCATACGGGGATTCCTTCGCTTGCGGCCGCGGGCCGACGCGGGTGCCGAGGCGCATGCCCGCGCCCTGCGCATCGGCGCCCTGACCGCCACACTCCTCCTGACGATCAGCGTCCTTCCGGGCGCGGCGGCGGCCAGACGGGCAGCCGCGCCGCCACCCGCGGTGACCCCCGCGGTGGTGGACGAGCCCCTGGACCCGGGCGGCGCCCTCACCGTGGACAAGAAGGTCCGTACGCCGGTGATCCCACCGCGGCCCGATGTGGTGCTGCTGGTCGACGGGACACGAAGCATGAAGCCCACCATCGACAACGTCCAGGAAAACCTGGACCGGATCACCGACAGGGTGCGCGAGGAACAGCCCGACTCCCGCTTCGCCGTCACCACCTTCGGCGACAAGATCGACGGCGACCGGGTCTTCACCGTCCTCCAAGGGCTCACGGACAACCTGGCCGACGTACAGCGGGGAGTCGACGGCCTCACCGCCGACCGCGGTCTCAACAGCCCCGGCCCCGCCGAGGACTGGATCAACGCCCTGTGGCAGATCGGCAACGGGGCCGGCGGGAAAACCGTCTTCCGCGAGGGCGCGAGCCCCATCGTCGTCCTGGTCGGCGACGCCTCCAGCCACGACCCCAGCATGGGCCACTCCCTGAGTGACGGCATCAACGCGCTGCAGAACGCGGGGGTCCGGGTCATCGGCGTGGATGTGGCCACCGAACTCGGCGACGGTCTCAACGGAAACGGCGACAACGGCAACGGCCCTGACCAGAACCAAGAAGATCCACACGACCCCGATCAGGCGAGCAAGGCCATCCAGGCCACGGGCGGCAAGCTCTTCCAGAACATCGACGCGAACCAAGTGGCGGACACCATCGCGGAGGGTCTGACCAATCTGCCCACGACGGTCAGCTATCAGGCAGTCGCCTGCGACCCCGCCCTCTCCGTCTCGCTGACCCCGGCGAGCAGGGAGGTGACCAGCGGTGCGGTGGCGGACTTCAGCGAGACCATCAAACCGGCGGACGACGCCCCGCAGGGCGCGACGCTCAGCTGCACCGTTCAGTTTCTGCTCGACGGCAAGCCGCCGAGCGGAGAGATGCCCGCGGATGTGCCGCCCGCGCGGGAGTTCCATGATCGGCAGGAGGGGACGGACGGGGGCGGTTCTGACTCGGGTGAGTCGGGCGAACCCAGCAAGCCAAGCGAACCCAGCGACCCCAGCGACCCCAGTGAGCCCGGGGAATCCATCGCCGGAGCCATCGGCGGCGCGGTTGGCGGAGCGGACGGCGGCGGGAACGGGGGGCTCATCGGCGGGGCGGCGGGCGGTGTGTCCAGCGGATCCAGCGGGTGCACCGGCGGAACGATCGCCGGACTGGCGGTCGGCGGCGTGGGCGGCTCGGACAGCGAAGGCGGTGGCGCTCTGGTCGCCGGGGTGCTGGGAGGCGCCATCGCCGGGACCGACGGCGGCTGCGGCGGCGGTGAGGCGAACGGCGGCCAGGACGCAGGCGGAGACAACGGTGCCGGAGGCGGCGACAACGGAGGCGACTCCGGCAACGGCGGCGATACCGGCAACGGCGACGGCGACAGCGACAGCGATGGGGACGAAGACGGCAACGGGGACCACGCCCCCGAGGACTACCAGCAGCACATCACCATCACCGTCAACGACACGACCGCCCCGGTCGTCACCGTGGACGACCGCATCGTCGAGGCGACCGGCAAGAACGGCACCAAGGTCGACTTCACCGCCACCGCCGAGGACGCGGTCGACGGCGATCTCCCGGTGACCTGCGCCCCCACCTCCGGCTCGCTCTTCCCCGTCGGCACAACAGAGGTCACCTGCACCGCCACGGACTCGTCGGGCAACACCGGAAGCGACACGGCCACCTTCACCGTCACCCCGGCCCCGGTGCCGAACCAGGCGGACATCGCCGTGACGGCGACCGCCGGCCCCTCCCCCCGCTACGCGGGCCAGCGGACCGGCGCGCGCTTCACCCTCACCAACGCGGGCCCCAAGACCGCGAAGAACATCATGCTCACCACCACCTGGCCCCGCACCGAGGACGCCGGCGAGCGCAGCCTCTCCGCCCTCTCCGGCTGCACCCGCTCCGCCCCCTGCTCCCTCGCCCCCGGCGAGCGCCTGACCGTGACGCAGTCCGCGGTCTACCGCGCCGCCGTCCGCGGGGACATCCGCGTCTTCGTCACCGGCTCCCCACGCGACCCCAGGCGCGCCGACAACACGGACACGGCCCGCATCCGCGTCCTGCAGCCCAAGCTGACCGTCACCCCGAAGGTCGCCAGGCCCGGCGATGTGGCGGTGGCGCGCGGCAAGGACTTCCCGCCCGGCGCCACGGTCTCGCTCACCTGGAAGCCAGGCATCACCGCGGCCCGTTCGACCGTACGCGTCGATGGCGACGGCACCTTCGAGGCGCAGGTGCTGGTCCTGCGCAAGGACCAGCTCGGCCCGCGCGAGCTCCGCGCCTCGGTGCGGGGCCTGGACCGGCTGGAGAAGCCGGTGCTGATCGTGCAACGCGGCCTGCAGCCGCCCGACTTCGCGGGCCGGGGGTGACGGCACCGGTGATCCACGAGGTCGACGAGGCGCTGCGCGCGATGTTCCGGACGGAGGCCCTGGCGGGCGGCAGCCAGATCACGGTCGTGTTCGACGCGCCCACCCGCGACTGGGCCGCCAAGGTCAACGCCCCCACGGTCAATCTGTATCTGTACGACATCCGCGAGGACATGCGCCGCCGGGAGCGCGGTCTGCTCAATGAATACGACGAGCGGGGCACGATCGTGGCCCGGCGCCGCCCACCGCGCTACTTCAAGCTCTCGTATCTCATCACGGCGTGGACCAAGCGCCCCGAGGACGAGCACCGTCTGCTCTCCTCGCTCCTCTCCTGCCTGCTGCGCTACGAGGCGTTGCCCGCCGAACGGCTCACCGGCACGCTCGCGGAACTCGGCGTGCCGGTCCCGATGACGATCGCGCTGCCGCCTCCCGAGGACCGGTCGTTCGCGGATGTGTGGAGCGCGCTGGGCGGGGAGCTGAAGCCCTCCCTCGACCTGGTGGTGAGCGTGCCGGTCACCGAGTCTCCGGTCTACCCGGCCGGCCCGGAGGTCGGCGACGAGGGCCTGCGCGTCGGCTTCTCCGACGTAGCGGCGGACGCCCGGACGCCCACAAAACCCTCATCGGGTCCGGGGGACCTCCCCGTGTACGGCACCCCGACTCCTGTGGTCGAACGACGGAACAACCGCCCCACACGCACCGGCATGGCCTCCCGCGTATCAGAAGAACACACCGAATGACGGACACCCCGCCCGGGCCCCCCTTCCCGGACCCGAGCCTGCGTCACCTCCTGGACCGGGCGATCCTCATCGAGCAACGGGTGAGGCGGGCCGTCCACGCCAGGCAGCAGACGGACCCGGCCCCCGATGACGCCTTCCGGGGCCTGTATCTCACCGACGAGACGATCCACCATCTCCTGGAACACGGCCGCCAACTCAAGGTCACCGCCCCCGACGACACGGACGCCGCATTCCTGGCCGAAGCGGAAGCACGCGCCGACGCCGCCACCCGGTCCGGCCGCCCACCCCGACTGCACTCCCTGGCAGGCGACTTCGGCCTCACAGCCCTGGACATCGAAATCCTGCTGATCGCGCTGATCCCGGATCTGGACGACCGCTTCGAGCAGTTCTACGGCTACCTGAACGACGACGTCACCCGCCGCCGCCCGACCATCGGCCTGGCGCTCGGCCTGTGCGGCCTGTCCCCCGCCGACGCCGGAGCCCGCTCACGCCTGTCCCCCCAAGGCCCCCTCCGCGCCGGCGGTCTCCTCCTCGTGGCGGAGCCGGACCGCCCCTTCCTGGCCCGCGCGCTGCGCGTCCCCGACCGCGTCACCGCACATCTCCTCGGCGACGACACCCCCGATCCGCGCATCGTCGGCCTCCTCGCCCCCTGGCAGGACGTACCGGCGGCGGTCGGCGACCCGGCCCCGCTCGCCCGCTCACTCGCCTCCGGCGTCCGCCTGGTGTATCTGCGCGAGGACCAGGGCGGCGCGGGCACCGCCCTGGCATCCGCCGCCCTCAGCCGGGCGGGCCATGGCGTCCTGGGCGTGGACCTGGAAGCCCTGGCCCGTGACCCGAGCCCCGCCGACGCGGTACGAATCCTCGCCAGAGAAGCCCGCCTGACGGCCTCCGGCCTGGTGTGCACCCCCATCGACGCACTCACCCGCGACAACCCCGAGGTCATCCGCGCGGTGTCGGACATCCCCCTCCCGGTCGTCCTGGTCGGCCGCGCCCCCTGGGACGCGGCCTGGTCGACCCACCCGCCACTGCTGCTCCATGCCCCGCGCGTGGAACCGACGGCGCGGGCGGCGCTGTGGTCGGCGGCGTACGAAGGCGAACGCACCAGGGGCCGGACGGCGGCCCGAGCCGAGCCGCCAGAAGGCATGGCAGCCGATCACGAGCAGCCGCTGAGCAACATCCCCCCGAACCTGGACATCACCCGCCTCCTGTCCCCCTTCCTCCTCGCCCCGGACCAGATCACCCGGGCCGCCCAGGGCGCGGCCCAGTCCGCGATGCTGGACGGCGGCACCCTGCGCCCGGACCACGTCCGCGCCGGAGCCCGCGCCCAGAACGCCGCGGGTCTCGACCGCCTGGCCCGCCGTATCGAACCCGCCGTGGGCTGGCCCGACCTCGTCCTCCCCCCGGACACCCTCGCCCAACTCCGCGAACTCACCGCCCGCGCCCGCCACCGCGACCGGGTGCTCGGCGAATGGAGCATGCGGCCGGGCGGAGGCAGGGGCCGGGGCGTCACCGCCCTCTTCGCGGGCGACTCGGGCACCGGCAAGACGATGTCCGCCGAAGTCATCGCCGCCGACCTGGGACTGGACCTCTACACGGTCGATCTGGCGACCGTCATCGACAAGTACGTGGGCGAAACCGAAAAGAACCTGGAGCGCATCTTCTCCGAAGCGGCCGGAATCAACGGCGTCCTGCTCTTCGACGAAGCCGACGCGATCTTCGGCAAACGCTCCGAGGTCAAGGACGCCCACGACCGCTACGCCAACGTCGAGAGCGCGTATCTCCTCCAGCGCATGGAGACCTTCGACGGCCTGGCCATCCTCGCCACCAACCTCCGCGCCAACCTCGACGACGCCTTCACCCGCCGCCTCGACCTCGCCATCGACTTCCCCCTCCCCGACGCCCCCCAACGCCGCACACTCTGGGACCGCTGCCTGGGCCCCGCCCTCCCCCGCGCCACCGACCTCGACCTGGACTTCTGCGCCGAGTCCTTCGAACTCGCCGGTGGCAACATCCGCTCAATCGCGGTCACCGCCGCCTACTTCGCCGCCGAGTCAGGCCACGCGGTGACCATGTCCGATCTGATCCACGCCGTGCAGCGGGAGTACCAGAAGCTCGGCCGCCTGACGCTGGCCTCGGAGTTCGGCCCCTACATGTCCCTGCTGTCCTGAGCCGCCGGCCGGTTATCCACAGGCTCACACGCGATCGGGAACTCCACGCCATAGTGCAGCATGACGATCAGCAGCGAGGTCCTGCGAAGCGTGCGCGCCCTGGCCACCGGGCAGGACTGTGTGGTGACCCTCGCACAGCTCCGCGCGGCCGGCACCGAGCGGGCGGACGTCCGACGCATGATCCGGGCGGGCCAGTGGGTGCCGCTGGGCCGGGGCAGCTACTGGGTCGGGCGGGACGCGCGGGGGCCATCGCTGCCGGCCCGGGTCCGGGGCCTCCTCCTCACCTGCGGCTCGCACGTCATGGCGGCGGGCCCCACAGCCGCCCGGCTGCTGGGCATCCAGGGCCTCCCTCCGGACGACGGCACACTGCACCTGGCCGCCCCGCACGGCACCATCCGCAGCCGCCGAGGCGTCCAGGTCTACCGAACCGCCGTGCCCGACAACGCCCACACGACACTGCGCGGCATCCCCCTGACCACCCCCGCCCGCACCTGCGCGGACCTCCTCCTGCAGCTCCAACGCGCCGAGGCGGTGAGCGTGCTGGACTCCGCCCTCCACCAAGGCGTGCTCACAGCCGCCGACCGCCTCACCCTCCCCGCCCACCTCTCCGGCCGCCCCGGCGCACGCCAGGCCCGCGCCTGGGTCCCCTTGGCCGACGCCCGAGCCGAATCCCCCCTCGAAACCCGCATCCGCCTGATCTGCCTGGACGACGGCCTGCCCCCACCCCTCCCCCAGTGGCCCGTCCCGGACCCCGAGCGTGGCCGAATCCTCCGCATCGACCTGGGCTGGCCGGCCCAGCGAGTCGGCATCGAAGCCGACGGCCAGGGCCCCCATGGCACACCCCAGGCCCTCTACCAAGACCGCTTCCGCCAGAACCGCCTGGCCACCCTCGTCCCCGGCCTGACCCTCCTGCGCTTCACCTGGGCCGACACCTACCGCCCGGACTCCATCCTGGTCCCCCTCCGCCAGGCCCTCCAACGCCCGTGATCCCCACGAGCGCGACGCCATGCCCACCGCGCAGACCCCGGGCGGGCCGGGCGCCTCAACGGCCGTGGCGCCGGCCGTACACAGCCGCTTCGGTGACATCGCCTTGCATGTGTAGTCTCGGTCTTGATCAATCGTCTCGTAGCTTGGAGGAAGTACCCATGACGAAGGGCCCGTTCGTCGCCATGGCCGCCGCTACCGCGGCGCTTGGGACCGCGCTTGGTTCCCTCGCGCTCCAACTGCGCGCAGAGGGCTACGCGCAGTACGTCGAATCCGTAGCCACCTTCAGCGTCCTGATGTACATCACCGCAGCTCTGGTTGTGGTGACGTGGGTCCGAGACGGTCGGCGGCACTCGAACTGAGTTCTCGGCGCCGACGGGGCCGCGGACCCGTAGCCTGCCCAGCACGGGGATGAGCTGCGGGCTGTCCGCGGCCTCGCCCGGGGTCAGCACGAACGCCGGCGGCCGGCACCGCGTCCGCGGCAGGTCTGCCAGGTTGCTGCGCCCAAGCGCTCAGCAGGCGCCGACGGCGGGGCAACGATGGGGGCAGATGCGCCTGCCCGATGGGGAAAGAACCGCGGCTGCACCTTCGGGAAGAGGGCTCTGTACGCGGGGGCGGCCGAAAGCCCTTTCCCATTGATCCTTTGCCCGGGAAGAATCGCTTCGTTTCCCCGGTCGAGGAGAGTGGCATGCCGTCATACCTGTCCCCGGGTGTCTACGTCGAAGAGGTGGAATCCGGGTCGCGGCCCATAGAGGGGGTCGGCACTTCCGTCGCCGCCTTCATGGGGTTCGCGCAGAAAGGGCCGTTCAACGAGCCGACGCTCGTCACCAACTGGACCCAGTTCACGAGCGTTTTCGGCGACTTCGTCGAGGGGACCTATCTCGCCTCCTCCGTCTACGGCTTTTTCGCCAACGGCGGCGGTATCTGCTACGTCGTACGCATCGGCGGAGCCGGTCAGACGGACGCTGCAGACACGGCAGGCCAGGGAGAAGCGGGGGCGGGCGCGCCGAAGGAGATCGGCGCCGGGCCCACCGCCCAGCTCGGGCCCTATACCGTACGGGCCCTCCCCGGCGTCACCGGGCAGATCACCGTCGAGGTGGCCGACCCCGAGGGGGAGGACCCGCCGCAGGACGTCTTCACGGTGGTGGTCAAGCGGGACGGGACGGTCGTGGAGACCTATCCGAACGTGACCACCAAGCGCAGCAAGGAGAACGTCGCCACCCAGGTCAGGGCGCGGTCCCGGCTGATCGGGCTGGAGGAGCCCGGCAAGGGCGCCGCGCCCGCGCGGCCCGAGGCACAGGCGGTGACCCTGGTGGTGGGCCCCGGCACCGGGCCCGGGGCGGCGGTGCCCGACGCGCTGTCGGCGGACTCGTACGTCGGCGACCCCGACCAGCGCACCGGGTTCGGCGGCCTGGAGGCGGTCGAAGAGATCACGATGGTGGCCGCGCCGGATCTGATGAGCGCCTACCAGCGCGGGCTGCTGGATCTGGAGTCGGTGATCTCGGTCCAGCGGGGGCTGATCACGCACTGCGAGGCGATGGGCGACCGGATCGCGATCCTCGATCCCCCGCCGGGTCTGAGCCCGCGCCAGATCAAGACCTGGCGGGAGGAGACGACCGGCTTCGCCTCCAAGTACGCCACCATGTACTACCCGTGGATCAAGGTGTTCGACCCGGCGGCCGGCCGCGACGCGTTCGTGCCGCCGAGCGGGCATGTCGCCGGGGTGTGGGCGCGTAACGACGACTCGCGCGGGGTGCACAAGGCGCCGGCGAACGAGGTGCTGCGCGGGGCGGTCGCGCTGCAGACCCAGATCACCAAGGGCGAGCACGATCTGCTCAATCCGATCGGGCTGAACTGCATCCGGGCCTTTCCCGGCCGTGGCATCCGGGTGTGGGGGGCGCGGACGCTGGCGGACGATCCGGCCTGGCGCTATCTCAATGTGCGGCGGCTCTTCAACTATCTCGAGGAGTCGATTCTCGCCGGCACCCAGTGGGTGGTGTTCGAGCCGAACGACGACGCCCTGTGGGCCCGGGTCCGGCGCACGATCTCCGCGTTCCTGGTCAATGAGTGGCGCAAGGGGGCGCTGTTCGGGGTGACCCCGGACGAGGCCTTCTATGTGAAGTGTGACCGCGAGACCAACCCGCCGGAGAGCATCGACGCGGGGCAGGTCATCTGCGAGGTGGGAGTGGCCCCGGTCAAGCCCGCGGAGTTCGTGGTGTTCCGGCTCGCCCAGCTCTCCGCCGGGACCGGCGGGGTCGACGAGTGACCGACCACGACCGAATGACTGTCCGACTTGAGGAGGTCGTATGCCGCTCGCCGAATTCGACAGTTCCGTGGGCCATTCCTTCGGATTGGAATTCGACAGCGTTCTGATCCGGCAGATCACCGAGGTCAGTGGTCTGAAGATGGAACAGGACGTCATCGAGCTGAAGCAGAACACCGCGGACGGGAAGTACGCCATCAAAAAGCTCCCGGGCCGGCCCAAGGCCGGTGAGGTCACCGTCACCCGCGGGCTGACCGAGGACAACAGCTTCGAGCAGTGGATCAAGGACTCCCGGTTCGGGAAGATGGTCAGCGCCCGCCGCAATGGCTCGATCATCGTCTACGACTACGAGGGCATGCCGATCAAGCGCTACAAACTCATCAACGCCTGGCCGAAGTCGCTGGAGATCAGCACGCTCAAGGCCGGGGACACCTCCGTGCTGACCGAGAAACTGTCGATCACCTACGAGAGTGTGGAAGTCGACTGATGCGGCGCGCGTTCGCCCCGTCCGCGCGGCAGGAGGAGGCCACCGGGCTGCCGCCCGGCCCCGGCGCCGGTACGGGCCGGGATGAAGGCCGGGAGACACTGCGGACCGAGTTCGCCTTCGAGCTGCCGCGCGGGTACGTGGACGAGTCCGGCACGGTGCACCGCAGTGGTGTGATGCGGCTGGCGACCGCCCGCGACGAGCTGATTCCGCTGCGGGACGACCGGGTCCGGGAGAACTCCGCGTATCTGTCCGTGGTGCTCATCTCCCGTGTGATCACACGCCTGGGCACGATCGACGATGTCCACCCGGGTGTGGTCGAGGACCTGTTCGCCTCCGATCTGGCCTTCCTCCAGGACTTCTACCGCAGGATCAACGCGGAGGGGCACACCCGCGCCGCGGTGACCTGCCCCTCCTGCCACGAGAACTTCGCGGTGGACCTGTCCGGTGGTGGTCGCCTGGGGGAATCGTGACGTACGCGGCCGACCGGCTCCACGAGGAAGTCGCGTACCTCGCCTACCACTTCCACTGGCCCCTGGACCAGATCCTCGACCTCGAACACCCCGACCGGCTGCGCTATGTGGGCCACATCGCCCGGCTGAGTGAGCGGTGAGGGCGCATGGGATTCCTGTCCTGGTGGAGTGGGATGCGGCGCGGTGGTCCCCAGCAGGGTCCGGCCGCGTCAGCCACGCCGGCCACACCTGACATGCCGGCCGCCCCGGCCGTACCGGGGTGGCTTGAGCTGCCCGCCCTGCAACGTACTGTGACTCAGCCCGAGTTGGTGACCGACCCCGGCGGATTTAGCGGCTCGCTGGACACGTGGCGGGACGCGTCCTTCCTGACACCGCTGGGCCACCTCGTCAGCCCCGAGGCACCGTCCGGCCTGGCGCATGGCATCGCCACGCCGGGGACATCCCAGGCACCGGACGCTGACACCACGGTCGGCGGACCCGAGACGCCGATGGTGAGCCGAGTGTTCGACGCGCCCCGGAGCGGCGGCGACGCACAGCCGTCCGGAACCCCCGCCGTGGCCTTGCAGCGGGTCGCGGACTCGGGCGCCGTGGAGCCGCTGATCTCCGCTCACGCTCCCGCCATGCGGATACGTCAACTGCCCACGCTGCCCGTGGCACCCGCGCAGGGGGCCGTCCCGCATACGGAAACCACTCCGCCCTCCCTCCAGCGGCGCTCCGCGGCGCCCACGCCTCCCCGGCCGCACACCGTCGGTCTCGGCGAGCCGCTGGCCGGGCTGCCGCCCACCGCGCAGCGCACACCCGCCGCGAGCACCGGCGCCGTACCGCTGGACCAGCCCGGCAGCGGTGCGGCGGAGGCGGAGGCGGAGCAGACGGCGGTGGCCAGGCCACTGCTCGGCGACGATCCGCTGGAGGTCCGTACGGCCGACAGCGGGCCGGTGCCGCCCGCGCCGACGCCCGCCGCGCCCCGGCCCGGACCCCCGGCTTCGGCCGAGCCCGCGTCCGCCGCCGTACCCGCGTCCGTGCCCTCGCCCTCCGCCGCGCACCGGCCACCGGTGCCGATCCAGCGGGCCTCGGCGGCCGGGTCCCCGGTGGCGGAGGGGCCGCCCGCATTGGCCGTGGGCCCGGTGGTGCCGCTGGTCGCGCAGCGGTCGGTGCCCCTTTTCTCGGGGGTGCGGCCGCCGTCGACCGACGGCTCGTCGAGAGTTTCCCCCGCCGCCGGGCCTCCGGTCGTACCGGTGCGGTGGTCCGATCCGTACAGCGGTCCGTACAGCGGCCCCAGCGACGGGCCGAACGATCCGCCGGGCGCCACGAGTCTCGGCACAGGAGCCGCGGCGGAAAGGGCGGTTGGCGCCTCAGGAGTGCCCTCGGCTCAGCGGTCCGTCGTATCGGCGGCCCCGCCCCCGCCCCCGTCCCCGTCTGTCTCCCGCTCCGCAGCAGGTGTCACGGCCGGGCCGGCGACGCCCTCGGGCGGGCGGCTGGTGGATGCCGGGGCGGTGGCGGTTGCCGCGGGGGTGGCGCGGCGTATGGCCGATGGGTCGGTGGTGTTCCAGCCCCCGCCGCCCTCTTCGCCGGTTCCCGCCCCCGTCCAGCGCGACGTCGAAACCGCCGAGCCCGCGACCCCGGAGCCCGCCCCGGAGCCCCCGCCCGAGCCGCCGGAAGGCTCCGAGGCGACCGCTCCTGCGGCCACCGCCCCACCCCCCGGAAGCGAGGGCGGAGGCGGGCCGCCGAAGGTCGACGACGAGCTGGTCCGGGCGCTGTTCGCACCGCTCAGCCGACTGCTCAAGGCGGAGCTGCGGCTGGAGCGCGAACGGGCCGGTTTTCTGATCAACACCAGGCACTGACAAGTGCGGAGAGAGGGGAGACGGCGTGGCCGTTACCGATGACCCGGCGGTCAGCGTCTGCTTCGTCGTCACCGTCGACGGCATCGAGCTCGGCTCGTTCAACACCTGCGAGGGCCTGGGCTGTGAAGTGGTGCTGGAACAGCGTGAGGAGGGCGGCAACAACTTCCACCTGTGGCAGCTGCCGACCCGGCTGAAGTACCCCAACATCAAGCTGTCCCGGCCGCTGACCCGCGACACCGAGAAGGTGGCCAAGTGGTTCGCGAGCATGACCACCGGCATTCGCCGCAGGACCGCGCATATCGAGGCGCGCACGGGCGACGGCCGCAAGGTGGCCCAGTGGGGGCTGCTGGAGGTCGTGCCGGTGCGCTGGACCGGGCCCTCGTTCAACCCGGAGTCCCCGAAAGTGGCCATCGAGACCATTGAGATCGCGCACCACGGTTATGTCATGGAGCCGGGGTCATGAGTTCACCCGTGGCGTTCAGCGCGGCGGGCGGGGCCGCCGCGGCCAAGGGGGGCGGCGGGGCGCGGCCCAAGCTGGAACACGCGTACCTGGAGCTGCGCACCCCGCCACCCGGCGGCGGTCTGACCCCGGGCGGCCCCTGCGGACGTATCGACTTCCAGTTCAACCCCAAGGAGCTGAGCCTGACCAAGGCGGCGGCGTGGAAACGCAGCCCCGCCAAGGGTGCGAGGAGCGCGGGCCCACCGGAGTACCAGGGGCCGCAGCCCAGCAAGCTGACGGTCGAGATGTTCTTCGACGCGAGCGACACCCAGGACACCAGCGTCGTGACCTCCGTGGAGCAGCTGTTCACCTGCTGCGTACCGACCAGTGAGACCCGGCAGCAGCAGCGCTCCTCGCCGCCGTGGGTGGTGTTCCACTGGGGCGGGCTGACCGGCTTTCCCGGCTATGTGAGCCAAGTGCAGGCGAAGTACACGCTGTTCACCACCTCCGGTGTGCCGATCCGGGCGGTGTGCCAGGTGACGATGGAGGAGATCACCGGGGACACCCCGGGCCAGAACCCGACCTCGGGCGCCCTGCACGCCCGCCGGGTGCACCGTGTGCGGGCCGGTGACACGCTGCCGCTGCTGGCGTGGCGGGAGTACGGCGATCCGGCCGCCTGGCGGGTGATCGCGGAGGCGAACGGGATCGACGATCCGATGCGCCTGGCAGGCGGCCGTGAGCTGCTGCTCCCCGCCCTCGATGAGCTGGATCGTCTCGAAGCCACGGCCCACGGCCACGGCGTGAACCACGACAGGGGACGGTGAGGCCCGCATGGTCAACCAGAGTGTGGCGAAGGCCCTCGTCGTGGAGTTCGGCGGCCGTCCACTCCCGCCCGCCCTCGCCAACACCCTGGTCGAGGGGTACGTGGACGACAGCCGCACCCTGCCCGATCTGTTCGTGCTGCGCTTCCGCGACCCCGGCCGGACGCTGCTGGAGCAGGCGGGGCTGACCATCGGCACCGAGGTACGGCTGCTGGCCGGCGCGGGCGGCGGGCCGTCCCCGCGCCCGCTGCTGTCGGGAAACGTCACCGCGCTGGAGGTCGAGATCGACGACACCGGCACCTTCACCGTGGTCCGCGGCCTTGACGAGTCGCACCGCCTCTTCCGCGGCCGCCGGGTCGCGAGCTACCAGAACATGACGCTGTCCGACATCTGCACCAGCGTCGCCCGGCGGGCCGGGCTGCGCCCGGGGAAGATGGACGTCACCGGGCCGGTGCTGGAGCATGTGGCGCAGCCCAACATCAGCGACTGGGAGTTCGTCCGCGCCCTGGCCGAGGAGGCGGGCGCGCAGGCGTATGTGACGGACGGCCGGCTGCACATCGCCAAGCCGACCGAGGCGGGCGGCGCCCCGGATGTGTCGGCGCGCGCCGCCCGCGATCCGCTGGTGCTGGAGATGGGCGACAATCTGCTGCGCTGCCGGGCCGGAGTGTCCGCCGCCGAGCAGGTGTCCACGGTGGAGGTGCGGGGCTGGGACGTACGGGCCAAACAGCCGCTGGTGGGACGGGCCGACGCGGGGACGGCGGCGACGCTTGACCTGGGCCTGACGGCGGCGGAGGTGGCACGGCCCTTCGGCGAGGCGAGTTTCGTGGTCTCCGACGCCCCGTACGGCAGCCAGGCGCAGGTGGACCAGGCGGCCCGGGCGCTGGCGGCGCGGATCGCGGGGTCGTTCGCCGAGCTGGAGGCGGTGATCCGGGGCAATCCCGAGGTGCGGGCGGGCGGCGCGGTCACGCTGGCCGGGGTGGGCAAGCCCTTCGAGGGCCGCTATACGGTCACCTCCTCGCGGCACGTCTTCGACCCGGTGCGCGGTTACGAGACCTGGGTGACGGTCTCCGGGCAGCAGGAGCGTTCGCTGTTCGGGCTGACGGGCGGCGGCTCCGGCGGGGGTACGGACGCCGGCGCGCGGTGTTCGGGGCTGGCCAACGGCACGGTCACCGACACCAAGGACCCGGAAGGTCTGGGCCGGGTCAAGGTGCGTTTCCCGTGGCTGTCGGACGAATACGCCAGCGACTGGGCGCGGACCGCGCAGGCGGGCGGGACGGCGGGCGGCGAGGCGTTCATCCCCGAGGTGGGCGACGAGGTGCTGATCGGGTTCGAGCAGGGGCATCTGGACCGGCCGTATGTGCTCGCCGGTCTGTACAACGGCAAGGACAAGCCGGGGCAGGGGCAGGGCGGCCAGGGGCAGCCGCCGGGCCTCGGCCCCGTCCAGGCGCAGGGCCAGGGCCAGGGCGACGGGCAGGACGCGGAGACGGTCGACCCCACCAGCGGGGCGGTCAACAAACGCGCCTTCGGCTCGCGCGGTGGCAACAAGCTGGAGTTGCTCGACGCCGCGAACGGCCCGCAGGGGGTGCGGCTGGTCACGGGCGACGGCAAACTCAAGATCAACCTCGATCGCAAGGGCACCACCATCGTCGTGCACAGCGACGGCACGGTCGAGATCGAGGCCAAGGAACAGGTCTCCATCAAGGCGGGCAGCGGGGTGACGCTGGAGGCCGGCAAGGGCCCGCTCGAACTGGGCGGCGACTCGGTCAACCTGACGGCCCGCAACGGAGTGCGGGTGGACGGCGGCAACGGCCAGGTGAAGCTGTCCACCGGCGGCACGGTGGAGGTGCAGGGCGGCCAGGTGGCGGTGGGCAGCACCAACCGCACCGAGATCAAGGGCGGCAACTCCCTGTCGGTCAACGCACCCCTGGTGCGGATCAACTGACCACCGAGAACAGCGACCGGACACAGCACACCAGCACACCAGCACACCAGCACACCCGAACGGACCAGGACAGTCAGGGGGCACGCACATGCCAGCAGCCGCACGCGTCGGCGATCCCACCGCCCACCCCGGGACGGTGGGCCCGCCCGGCGAGCCCACCGTGCTCATCGGCGGCCGGCCCGCGGCCACCGTGGGCACCCCCCACCAGTGCGGTTCGCCCGCCCATCCGCCGTCCCGGATCGAGCCGCCCGGCAGCTCCACCGTCCTGATCGGCGGGCAGCCCGCGGCCCGCGTGGGCGACACGGCGGGCTGCGGCTCCCCGATCACCACCGGGTGCCCGAGCGTACAGATCGGCGGGTGACCGGGCATGGGCCGCCAGTTCATCGGCGCGGGCTGGGCGTTCCCGCCCCGCACGGACGCCACCGGAAGCATCGCGCTGGTCAGGGACGAGCGGGAGATCGAGGAGTCGATCCGGCTGATCCTGGCCACCTCCCCCGGTGAGCGCCCGATGCGGCCGGAGTTCGGCTGCGCGCTGGGCGACTACGTGTTCGCGCCGGCCGACGCCGGTACGGCAGGACAGCTGGCCTACGAGGTGCGGCTGGCCCTGGAGCGGTGGGAACCGCGCATCGAGGTGGCGGAGGTCGCCGTCCGGTTCGACGAGGCGGACCAGGGGGTGCTGTACATCGACATCAGTTACGCGGTGCGCGGCGCCAACGACCCCCGCAACCTGGTGTTCCCGTTCTATGTGATCCCGCACGGCGAGGAGGGCACATGACCGGCGAGGAGGGCCTATGACGCTCCCCAGCCCCAACCTGGACGACCGGCGTTTCCAGGCCCTGGTGGACGAGGCCAAGCGGCTGGTGCAGCAGCGCTGCCCGGAGTGGAGCGACCACAACGTCTCCGACCCCGGAGTCACCCTGATCGAGGCGTTCGCCACCATGGTCGACCAGCTCGTCTACCGGCTGAACCGGGTACCGGACAAGCACTACCTGGCCTTCCTCGATCTGATCGGGGTGCGGCTGTACCCGCCCACGGCGGCGCGCGCCGACGCCACCTTCTGGCTCTCCGCACCGCAGCCGGAGCCGGTGCGTGTCAGGGCCGGGACGGAGATCGCCACCGTGCGCACCGAGACCGAGGACGCGGTGGTCTTCACCACCAGCCGGGATCTTTCGGTGGTGCCGTGCGAGCTCACCCACCTCGCCACCTGGCCCGCCTCCGGCGACGCCGCGGACCGCTCGGAGGAGCTGGCGCTGGGCCGCGATGTGCCGTGCTTCGGCCCGGCCCCCACTCCCGGGGACAGCCTGTACCTCGGACTGTCCGATCCGGTGCCCGGCTGCGCGGTGGTGCTGCGTCTTGACTGCCGGGTGGACGGGGTGGGCGTCGACCCGCGCCGCCCGCCCCTGCTGTGGGAGGCATGGGACGGCAACGCCTGGGTGGCGTGCGAGGTGGAGAAGGACGACACCGGCGGGTTCAACAAGGCAGGAGAGGTCATCCTGCACCTGCCCGCCACCCACACCGGCTCGGTGGTGGCGCGGCGGTCC
Source organism: Streptomyces sp. NPDC007917 (assembly GCF_042959105.1). Lineage (NCBI taxonomy): Bacteria > Bacillati > Actinomycetota > Actinomycetes > Kitasatosporales > Streptomycetaceae > Streptomyces > Streptomyces sp. NPDC007917. The sequence goes on along the minus strand of NZ_JBIBKK010000003.1, from coordinate 269,077 downwards.
GCGGGCTGGCTGCGCTGCCGGCTGCTGCGGGCCGCGCCCGACCAGCCCACCTATGTGGCGTCCCCGACGGTACGCCAGGCCGCCGCGTTCACCATCGGCGGCACGGTGGAGGCCGAGCACTCCGAGAAGGTCGTGGAGGAGACCCTCGGGTTGTCCGAGGGGGTGCCGGGGCAGAGCTTCCAGGTCGCCCGGCCGCCGGTGGTGGCGGGCGATGAGCCGTTCGTGGTCGAGGTGGCGGAGGGCCCCGGCTGGCTGGAGTGGACCCGGGTGGACAGCTTCGCGCACTCCACCGCGTACGACCGGCACATCACCGTGGACCCCAACTCCGGGCAGGTGGACTTCGCCCCGGCGGTCCGGGAGGCCGACGGCACGCTGCGGCTGTTCGGCGCGGTACCGCCCAAGGGGTGTCCGGTACGGGTGCGCGCCTACCGCACCGGCGGCGGGCGGCGCGGCAATGTCTCGCGCGGCGCGCTGCGGGTGCTGCGCAGCTCCCTGCCGTACGTGGCGCGGGTGGAGAACCGGCGGCCGGCGCTGGGCGGGGTGGACGGCGAAACCATGGAGAACGCCCGGGTGCGCGGGCCGATGACACTGCGCACCCTGCACCGGGCCGTGGTGCCGCACGACTACGAACAGCTCGCCCGCGAGTTCGCGCCGGACGCCGCCCGGGTGGCCTGCATACCCGCGGGCGAGGACCGGTCCGGGGGCGGTGGAGACGGACACGGGAACGGCACCGGGACACAGGCGGGCGGGACAGAGACAGGCGGGGCACAGACAGGCGGGGTACGGCTGCTGGTGGTGCCTGCGGGCGGCGACGACGAGCAGGGCCGCATCCGGTTCGAGGACCTGATCCCACCGCCGGCCACCCTGGCCAGGCTGGCCGCGCATCTGGAGGAGCGGCGCCCGATCGGGGCCCGGCTGTCCGTCGAACCGCCCTACTACCAGGGCGTCACCGTGGTCGCCACCGTATCGCCGAGCCGCTGGAGCGCCGCCGAACGGCTGCGCGACGCGGCCCTGACCGCGCTGTACGGCTACTTCAACCCGCTCACCGGCGGCCCCGACGGGCAGGGCTGGCCGTTCGGGCGGCCGGTCCACTCCGGTGAGGTGTTCGCGGTGCTCCAGCAGGTGCCCGGGGTCGATCTGGTCGAGGACGTACGGCTGTTCCCCGCCGACCCGGTGACGGGGCGGCGCGGCGATGCGACCAACAAGATCGAACTCGACCGGCACGCGCTGGTGTTCAGTTATGAGCACCAGCTCCGGGTACGGGAGGCCTGAGTGCGCGGACCACTTCCCGGGCTGCCCACGGCCCATCCCCTGCTCCATCAGCTGCCGGCGGTCTATCACGGCCAGGAATTCCTCGAACGCTTCCTGAGCGCCCTGGACGAGGTGCTGGCGCCGGTGCTGCTCACGCTCGACAACCTGCCCGCGCATCTGCAGCCGCGCACCGCCCCCGAGGACCTGCTGGCCTGGCTGGCGCAGTGGGTGGCGGTGGAGGTGGACCAGGAGCGCCCGGTCAATCAGCGCCGGGCGGTGGTGGCCACGGCCGTGACCCGTCACCGTCAGCGGGGCACCCGGCAGGGGCTGGCGGCGGCGGTACGGGTGGAGACCGGCATCGAACCGGAGATCAGCGAGAGCGGCGGCACCTCGTGGTCCTCGGAGCCGGGGGCGGCGCTGCCCGGTTCCGCCCGGCCGTGGGTGACGGTACGGCTGCGGGTGCCCGATCCGGAGAGGTTCGACCGGGCGCGGGTGGAGAAGCTGGTCGCGGCGGAGGTTCCGGCGCACGTCCCGTACCGGGTGGAGATCGTGTCCGCGGCGGAGGGGGCTGGTCCGTCATGACCTGCCCCGAGTGCGGACATCGCAATGCGGCGGGGGCGCGGTTCTGCGTGTCGTGCCAGGGATTCCTGGAGTGGGAGCGGGAGGGGGCGGCGCCGGAGCCGACCGCCGCCCCTCGGCGCCCCGGAGACCCGCTGGACGGCGCGCCCGACCCGGGCCCGGACCACCACCGCCCGGCCGCCCCGGCCGCCCCGGCCGCCCCGGCCACACCGCCGGTGCCGCCCCGCCCGGACGCCGCACCGCGCCGACCGTGCCCGCGGTGCCGGGCGGAGACCCCGTACGACCGCAGGCTGTGCGTACGCTGCGGCGCGCTGCTCGACGTCGCGTCCGCGCCCGACGCGAACCGCCCGCTCCCCTGGTGGCGGCGGATCTTCCGGCGCGGGGCCCAGCGCCCGCTGACGGCCGGGAGCCGGCCGAGGCTCAGGAGCCGGCCGCGGCCCCGGCTGATGCTGCCGGTCGTGCTGATCGTCCTGGCCGCGGCGGCCTGGTTCGGCCGCGGGCAGCTCTCGGAGGTGTTCACCTTCACCAAGGACCGGACCAGCGATCCCAAACCGCTGCACGCCGATCAGTTCCGCGGCTCCACCCAGGCACCGGGGCATCCGGCCCGTGCGGCCTTCGACGGCTACAACAACCGGTACTGGGCGCCCGCCACCGGCGGCCCCGCCGACGGCCAGTATCTGGAGGCCGACTTCGACCAGCCGGTACGGCTGCGGAAACTGCTGATCACCCCCGGGAGCTCGGCGAAGGAGGCCGAGTTCCTGACCCAGGCGCGGCCCTCGGAGCTCGCCGTCACGCTGGTCTCCTCCGGCGGGGAGCGGAGCACCAGGACCGTCAGGCTGAACGACAAGCCCGGTCAGCAGACCTTCGACGTCGCGGGGACGGAGGTCACACGGGTGCGGCTGACGGTCGGCGGCGCGTACGGGGTCCGGTCGGATCGCCGGGTGGCCATCGCCGAGGTGGAGTTCTTCGGCCGGCGGTGACGCTCGGCGCCGGCCGGCTCAGCCCGCGGACCAGACGCGGCGCAGCTGTTCGAAGCGGGTGGGCAGCGGGGGGCGCCGGGCGGCGTAGGCGGCGTTGGTGCGGTGGACGAAGCGCCGCCAGGAGAGCACCAGGCCCTGGCGGGTGATGGGCAGCCCGGCGGCGACGGTGACCCCGTTGTCATGGGTGTGGTGCACCGTCAGCAGCAACGCCCTCGGCACCGTCCCCTCCAGCTCCGCGCACAGCTCCTGACGCACCCGCAGCCACCGCCGCACCACCATGACCGTGCCCGGGTCCAGGCCGTGCCGGCGCGGGACGCGGTGCTTGCCGTGCTCGATGGTCACCCAGCCCGCGTCCAGGTCCAGCGCGTCGGTGGTGCAGCGCAGCAGGTCCCCGTACCGGGCGCCGGTGGCGCGGGCCAGCCCGACCACCACGGCCAGCCGCACCGTCTCCGCCCGCGTGCCCTGCTCCATCGCCTGCACCGACAGCAGCCGCCACACCCACTCCGCCTCGGCGGCCGACACCACCGGCCGCGGATACCGGTTGTCCGCCGCTTCCCCCGCCATGTACGCCCGCCTCTCCGACCCCGGTCCGGGCCGCTTGGCACACTATTTCTCAAACCGTACTTCCCCTCCGGGGCGGCGGATATTCCCCCTGGCCGCGGTGCGCCGCGTCCGGGACGGCGGCGCGGTGGCGCGGTGGCGCGGTACGGTCGCCGCGTGCTGTTGCTGCTGATGTCCGACACCCATGTCCCGCTGCGCGCCAAGCGGCTTCCCGAGGAGTTGCTGGCGCACGTGGCGCGCGCCGATGTGGTGATCCACGCCGGGGACTGGGTGGACACCGCCACCCTCGACCTGCTCGAGGCCCGCTCCCGGCGGCTGATCGGGGTGTACGGCAACAACGACGGCCCGCCGCTGCGGGCGCGGCTGCCGGAGGTGGCGTACGCGGAGCTGGACGGGGTGCGCTTCGGGGTCGTGCACGAGACCGGGGCGGCGCGGGGCCGGGAGGCGCGCTGCGCCGCGCGCTTCCCCGGTCTTGACGTGCTGGTGTTCGGCCACAGCCACATCCCGTGGGACTCGGTGGCCGAGGACCGGCTGCGGCTGCTGAACCCCGGCTCCCCCACCGACCGGCGCCGGCAACCCCACTGCACCTATATGACGGCCGAGGTGTCGGCGGGACGGCTGACCGGCGTGGAGCTGCACCGGCTGCCGCCCCGCCGCTGACGCGCGGGGAACCGCGGCCACTCAGCCCACATGCGCATGCGGGCGCTCAGCCGACGTGCACATGCGGCCGCCGGGCGCGGTCCGGCTCGGCCTCGCGCAGCACCTCGCGGGTGACGGGCGCGACCTCCCCCTGTCCGAAGAGGAAGAACCGCAGGAAGTGGGCGATGGGGTTGCCCTCGGTCCACTCGAAGTAGATGTGCGGCCGCTGGCCCGTCAGATCCCGTACGTGCAGCAGCATCCCGGCCAGCGCGTTGGGGATGGAGGAGCTGACCACCGTCAGCACCCGGTAGCGGCCGTGCAGCACCTCCCCGCACACCCGCAGCTCCGCCTCGAACTCCGACGGGTCCGAGACGGTGACCTCGACGAAGATGAGGTCCTCCTCGGCCGGCAGGTCGTTGTCGTCCCGGATCTGGCGGAGCTTGTCGCGGTACTCGGCCACGTCGCGGCGGTCCGGCTCGTTCGCGATGAACCGGATGGTGCGGTGGGCCATGTCGCGGACGAACCGGTCGGCCATGGGGTCGAGCTCCACCTCGGTGACGCGCAGTTCGAAGGCGCGGGCGACCCGGGACATCAGGGAGAGCCCGATGATGCCGGCGATGAAGCAGGCGCCGATCTTCACACCGTCGGGCCGCTCCACGACGTTCGCCGCCGTGGTGTACACGAAGACCGCCGCGATGGCGGCGAAGACGGCGGTCCAGCGGCGCTGCCGGGCCTTGCGGGCGGCGATGGTGACGGCGATGGCGGCGGAGGAGATGAGCACCAGCACCCCGGTGGCGTACGCGCCGCCCTGCGCGTCGACATCGGCGTCGAAGATCCAGGTCACCAGGAAGGCGATCAGGGTGAAGACCAGCACCATGGGCCGCACCGCGCGCGCCCAGTGCGGCGCCATGCCGTACCGCGGCAGATAGCGGGGCATCAGGTTGAGCAGCCCGGCCATGGCCGAGGCGCCGGCGAACCAGAGGATGACGATGGTGGAGACGTCGTAGACGCTGCCGAAGCCGTTGCCCAGGTGCTCATGGGCCAGATAGGCGAGGGCGCGGCCGTTGGCGGCCCCGCCGGGCTCGAACTCCCGCTGCGGGATCAGCAGGGTGGTGATGAAGCTGGTGGCGATCAGGAAGACGCTCATGATCAGCGCGGCCGTGGTGAGCAGCTTCTTGGTCCTGTGGATCCGCCCGGCCGGCCGCTCCTCGGTGTCGCCCGGGTCCCCTTCGACATGCGGCATGACGGCCACGCCGGTCTCGAAGCCGGACAGGCCCAGCGCCAGCTTGGGGAAGATGATCAGCGCGATCCCGATCATCAGCAGCGGGTTGCCGTGCTCGGTGGTCAGCGCCCGGGTCCAGTCGGAGACCACGTGGGGCTCGGCGACCACCTGTTCCAGGCCCACCACCACGACGATCAGGTTCAGCGCCAGATAGATGCCGACCAGCACCACCGCCAGCCCGATGGCCTCCGTGAAGCCCTTGAGGAACACCGCGCCGAGCAGGGCGATCAGCGCCAGCGTGACGGGCACCTCGTGGCCGTGCAGGGCGCCGCCGACATTGGGGTTCTCGACGAGGTGGGCGGTGGCGTCGGCCGCCGAGAGGGTGATGGTGATCAGGAAGTCGGTCGCCGCGAACCCCAGCAGCACCAGGACGAACAGCTTGCCCTGCCAGAACGACAGCAGCCGCTCCAGCATCGCGATCGAGCCCTGGCCGTGCGGGCTCTCCTCGGCCACCCGCCGGTACACCGGCAGCGCGCCGGCGACGGTGACCAGCACGAGCACCAGCGTGGCCACCGGGGAGAGCACGCCCGCCGCCAGGGCGGCGATGCCCGGCTGGTAGCCCAGGGTGGAGAAGTAGTCCACACCGGTCAGACACATGACCTTCCACCAGGGCCGCCCCGGGTGTTGCACCTCGGCGTACGGGCCCGGCTGCTGTTTGGCGATGTCGGCCAGGCCCTCGAGCATCCAGGTGCGCAGACGCCCCCGCATCCCTCCCCCGGCGCCGGGGCCCGCAGGGGCGGAGCTGGCCATCACGTGCGTACTCCTGTCGAACCGTTGGGTCGAACCGGCCGCTTCGGCAGACGGCCAGGTCAGCGTACGCAACGGTCGGGTCGGAGCCGGTCATGGCACACCGCGCGCGGCCGGGTGCGGCGGCCGTACCACCCGAAGGCGAACCGAGCCGCGAAGAGGCTCACCCACCCACGAGCGCTCGCAGGGTCGCCGCCTCCCCCGGCAGGAGCGCGGCGGTGCGCCGGGTGTCCCGGGCGATCCGCCGACGCTGTTCGGGCGGGGTCTCGCGGGTGCCGGTGGCCCCCGCCCAGATCCGTATCCGCGCCGAGCAGCACCGCCGAGCGCAGGACCGCGTCGAACTCCTCCGGGTCGCTCACCCCGGCGCGGTAGTACGAGCCGTACGACGCGACCGCGAGGCCCGCCTCCTCGGTGGCCTCGCGCACCCGGCGGGCGGCCCGCTCGTCCCGGCGGGCACATGGCGGTCCGCGCCCCACTCCACGCACGTGAGGCCAGCCCCGGCCACGGCGGCGATCACCTGGTCCGGGTCCGGATGGCGGAAGGTGACGGAGCACAGGCCCAGGCGGGTGGTGGCCTTGGGGCCGCCGGTCACGCGGTCGTCCCCGTCACCCGTGGCGCGTCCCCGTCCCGGCCGCCGAAGTCCACCACGGTGCTGCTCCCGTCGGGCCAGCGGACCGTGAGGGTCCATCCGCTCACCTCGGCGGTGGCGAGCCCGGCCAGGGGCGGGGCGTCGGGGTCGCCGCTGAGCGAGGCGAGCGCGGCGAAGACGGTGCCGGACTCCTCCTCGCCGACGGTGCCGGTGAGTTCGGGGACCAGGGCCCAGGGTCCGTACGCGGTGCCCTGCGGGGCCCTGCGCACCGTCGAGCTCCGCCAGCCGTGCAGGGGCAGCAGCCGGCCGGTGACCCGGGCCCCCGCCACGCAGGCCTCCCCCGCCGGGCCCGCCCCGTCCGCCCGCTCGGCGGCGGTGTCCGGCGGGACGGCGACGGCCCAGCCGCTGTGGTGGACCGCCGTGCCGGCGGGCACGTTCACCGTGCGGTGCACCCGCAGCTCCAGCGGGCCGCGGGCCAGGGTCAGGCTGTCGATGCGCGCGGCGGGCAGCACGGGGCCGCCGTCGGGGAAGACCGGGATGTGCGAGGAGGCCAGCCAGTCGGGGCCCGCGGCCAGCGGGGTGATCCGGAGCCGGGAGCTGCGCAGCCCGCGCATCTCGAGGCCGAAGTGGTTGTCGGGGGTGTTGGCGGCGCTGGTCGGGCCGGTGCGGGTGGAGTAGGCGAGGCGCGCGTACAGCGGGTCGCCGGGGGGCCGCTCCGCGTCCCAGGGGCGTAGCTTGAAACTGCCGTGGTTGTGCAGCCGCACCAGCCCGTCGCGGCCGGTGGTCTGCACGAGGAAGCCGGGTGCGGACAGCGCCAGCACCCGGTCGCGCCCCTGGGAGGGGGCCGGTTCCTCCGGAGCGGTCCACACCGGGTGGTCGGGCGGGAGCAGCAGGGCGAGGAACCCCTTGGACGCCCAGTAGGGGGAGCCCGGTCCCGAGTAGCGCTGCAGCGTGGCCTCGTGGGGTCCGTACCAGCCCAGGCTCAGCACCCCGTCCGCGGTGAGCGCGCCGCGGTCGAGGAAGTGGCGCAGCGCCCCGCTGAGCAGGCGCCGGGTGGCTCCCGGGGTCAGCGGGGTGTGGTCGGTGAGGGCGCCGAGCGCGACGGCGGCGCCGGCGGCGAAGCGGTAGGTGAGGGAGCGGCCGTGGTGGATGGGGGCGCCGTCGGCGTCGAAGAGGAGGGAGAACCCTTCGAGGAATTCACGCAGCCGCGGGCCGAGGTGGTCGAGCAGCGCGCGGTCGGCGGCGAGGTGGGCGTGGAGCAGCGGATACAGGTGGAGGGCCCAGCCGTTGTAGTGGTCGAAGGCCCGCCCGTCGCCGTCGGTGTACCAGCCCTGGCCGCGGTACCAGCCCTCCAGTAGGTCGAGGCCGCGCTCGACGGCCCGGGCGGTCTCGGCGTCGCCGCGCCCGACGGACTCCAGGAATCCGGCGACGGTCAGCGGGAAGAGGTACCAGTTGTTGGGGGCGGGGGTGTGGCGCAGCGCGCCGCGCAGCCATTCCTCGGTGCGGTCCCGGGCGGCGGCGGGCAGCCTCTTCCAGGTCCATGGCGCGGTCAGGCGCAGGGCGAGCGCGACGGACGCGGACTCCACCATCGGCTGGCCCTGGATGCCGTGATGGCCGATCAGCGGCCAGGACTCGGCGTCGTCCCGGCCTGGGGTGAGGGTGCCGCGCTCGATGCCCGCGGTGTAGCGGGGCAGGAAGCTGTGCGGGTCGGCTCCGCCGGCGCCCGCGACGCGCAGGGCGGCCAGCAGGAAGGTGCGGGCGAATCCTTCGAGGCCGTCGGAGCGCACTCCGGATCTCGACGGCGGGCCGGGCAGGTCGATCAGGCCGTGGCCGGGGGTGGCGTACCGCAGGGCGGCGCGCAGCATCCCGTCGGCGACGGCCTCCCAGTGGGCGCGGGTCAGCCCGGTGTGGGGGCTGAGGGCGCGGTCGTCGGCGGGGAACGGGAAGGGGAGCGGCACGGTGGGGGTGGTGGGCAGGGTGCGGGTGGGCATGGCGGGGGTGCGTCTCCTACTCGCGTCTGTGCGGGATGGCCCGGTGTCCGGCGTCAGGTGTCAGGGGTCAGGCGGTCGGCCTCCGGCGTCGCGTATCCGGTGGCCGGCCTCATGCGTCACGCGTCGCTCGCCGAGCGTCGCTCATCGCTCGTCACGCCGAGCGGTCGAGGACTTCCGGGCGTACCGGATGGGCGAACGGCCGCCCCTGGGCGTACGCCTCGACCTCGCCGATCGCCAGGTCGGCGAGGCGTCTGAGCTCGCCGCCCTTCGACCCGGCGACATGCGGTGTGATCAGCGCGTGGTCGCAGTCGTGCAGCGGCGAGTCGGCGGGCAGCACCTCCGGTTCGGTGACGTCCAGCACCGCGTACAACCGCCGGGCCCGCACCTCCTCCGTCAGCGCGGTCTGGTCCACGATCGGGGCGCGGGCGGTGTTGATCAGCGTGGAGCCGGTGGGCATGGCCGCCAGCAGTTCGCGGCTGACCAGGCCGCGGGTCCGGGGCAGCAGCGGGGTGTGCACGCTGACCACGTCACTGGTGGCGAACAGGTCGGCCAAGGGGACCAGACGGGCGCCCAGCTCGCGGGCCTCCTCGGCCGTGATGTACGGGTCGTACAGCAGCACGTCGAGGTCGTGCGGGCGCAGCAGTTCGATGACGCGCCGGCCGATGGCGGAGGCGCTGAGGATGCCGACCGTCCTGCGGTAGTTGCCCGCGCCGGGGTACCGCTCGTTCCAGTCGATCCGGCGGCGCTCGGCGCGGTAGTCGCGGGCGATGTCCAGGACGCGTTTGTTGGCGAGCAGGATCATGGCGAGGGTGTACTCGGCGACGGGCACGGCGTTGGCCGCGGCGGCCGAGGAGACCGCGATCCCGCGCTCCCAGCAGGCGTCGGTGATGTGGTGGCGCACGGTCCCGGCGGTGTGCACGATGGCGCGCAGCCGGGGGGCGGCGGTAAGCGCCCGGCGGTCGACGGGCGGGCAGCCCCAGCCGGTGACCAGGAGCTCGGCGGTGGCGAGGGCGTGCCGGGCGGCCGGGGTGGTGAAGTCGTCGAGGACGAGTCCCGGGTCGAGGTCGGTCAGCCGGCCCAGCCGGGCCAGCGCCTCCGCGTCGAGCACCTGGTGCGCGGTCCTGGAGGCCATGGCGAGGACGGCGCGCGGGCGGGGGTGCGGTGGGATCACTTGACGCTCCCTGCGGTGAGGCCGGACTTCCAGTAGCGCTGGAGCAGTACGAAGGCCGCGATGAGCGGGACGACGGCGAGCAGCGAGCCGATGACGACCAGGGGGTAGTACTCGGGCGAGACGGTGGCGGCGCTGTTCCAGGTGTAGAGGCCGAGGCTGAGCGGATACAGGTGCTGGTCGGAGAGCATCACCATGGGGAGGAAGAAATTGTTCCAGATGGCGGTGAGCTGGAAGAGGAAGACGGTGACGAAGCCGGGGCCGAGCATCCTCAGGCTGACCCGGACATAGGTCTGCAGCTCGCCCGCGCCGTCCATCCGGGACGCCTCCAGGACCTCGTTCGGTACATAGCCGCTGCTGAGCAGGCGGGCGAGGTAGACGCCGAAGGGGTTGAAGAGGACCGGGACGAACACCGCCCAGAAGGTGTTGACCATGCCCACGTTGGAGGCCACCAGATAGAGCGGGAGGGCGAGCACGGTCGGCGGCACCATGACCCCGGTGAGGACGAGGCCGAACAGCTTCTCCTTGTGCCGGAACTCGTACTTGTCGAAGGCGTAGCCCGCGGCGACGCTGATGAGCGAGCCGGCCAGGGCGCCGACGACCGCGTACAGCAGGCTGTTGACGTACCACTCGCCGTAGAGTCCGCCGTCCATGGAGAACAGGTCGGAGAGGTTGCGCGCGAAGGAGAAGTCGCCGAGGGAGAAGATGTCGCTGCCGAAGAGGGCGTCGGCGTTCTTGGTGGACGCCATCAGCAGCCACAGCGCGGGCAGCATGGTGTAGAGGGCGGCGATCAGGACCACCGCGTTGGCGATGCCCCGGCTGGTCAGTTTGGAGCGCCCGAACGGCTTGCCGAGCGGTCTGGCCGGCGATCCGGCGGAGGCGTTCACGGCGGTGGTGGTGGGTGTGGTCGTGGTCATCCCACTCTCCGTTCCCGGCGGCCCGACCAGCGCGTCACGGCGTACGACAGCACACAGGTGACGATCAGGAGGATCACGGAGGCCGCGGAGGCGAGTCCGTAGTTGTTGCGGCGGAAGGCCGCGTCGTAGATGTACATGGTGGGGGTGAAGCGGGAGTTGACCATCGGGGTGGCCTGGTTCATCAGCATGGGTTCGGTGAACAGCTGGAGCGCGCCGATCAGGGAGAACATGCACACCAGGACGACGGAGCCGCGCACGATGGGCACCTTGACCTGGAGCGCGGTGCGGATGCCCCCGGCGCCGTCGATGGTCGCCGCCTCGATCACCTCACGGGGCAGCGCCTGGAGCGCGGCATAGAAGATGATCATGTTGTAGCCGAGCCCGCTCCACAGGGCGATGTTGACGATCGACGGCAGCACGGTGTGCAGGCCGAGGAAGTCGATGGTGATGTCGGCCTGGGCGAAGAGTTTGATGACCGGGCTGAGCCCCGGGGTGTAGAGGTACAGCCAGATGACGGCCGCGATGATGCCGGGGACGGCGTGCGGCAGATAGACCAGCATCTGCGCGGTCCGCCGCAGCCGGATGAGGCCCGAGTCGAGCAGCAGGGCGAGCGCGAGCGCGCTGATCACCACGAGGGGTACGAAGATCACGCAGTAGAGGGCGATGGTGCCGAACCCGGAGAGGAAGCTCGGGTCCTGGAGCACCGACAGATAGCTGCGCAGCCCGGTGAAGACGGTGCGCCCACCGCCGAAGCCGAGGCCTTCGTGGTCCTCGGAGAAGAGGCTGAGGTAGATGGCGTAGCCGACGGGGATCAGGAACACGGCGATGAGCAGTGCCGTGAAGGGGGTCAGCAGAACGGTGGCGGCGATCCGCTGCTGGCGCCGTCCGGTTCTGCGGGGCGGGTCGGCGGCGGCCGCCGAGGGCGGTGCCGTCCGTTTCGAGGACATGACTGTGCTCACGGGTTACCTCGGCTTAGGCGGTGTGAGGTGCGGCTCAGGGGTGAGACGGAGGGGTGGCGGGGCTTGAGCGCGCCGGGGCTGAGCGGGAGGGAGGGGCTCAGCCGGTGGTGACCGACAAGCCGAGGCTCTTCAGGTCGGGCATCGTCTTGTTCTGGGCCTCGCGCAGGGCCTTCAGGATGTCGCCGCTGCCGACACCGGCCTTCGCGAGCCCGTCGTCGCCGGAGGTGGTGGTCGAGACCATCCGCGGCCCCCACTTCCAGGTCGGCGAGATCAGCTCGGCCTGCTGCTGGAAGAGGCCGAAGATGTCCTGGCCGGAGTAGTAGCTGGTGTTCATCTCCTTGCGGGCGACCGGGACCAGCTCGGGCACGGCCGGGAAGGCGCTGCTGACACCGCTGGCGAGCTTGGCGCGCAGCGCGTCGGGGCTGGTGACCATCCAGGAGATGAACTCCATGGCCTCCTTGGGGTGGTGACTGTCCTTGGTGACCATGAAGGTCGAGCCGCCCTGGGTGGACACCTTCGGCTTGGCCGGGTCCCACTGCGGCACCGGCGCGATGGCCCATTTGCCCTTGCCGTCGGGGGTGGACGCCATCATGGACCCCGCGGCCCAGGCGCCCGCCAGATAGCCGACCGTCTCCCCGCTGCGCAGATGCGCCCGCCACTGCTGGCTGGACCCGGGCTCCACGCGGACCAGGTCCTCGTCCATCAGCCGCTGCCAGTACGCGGCGACCTTGCGGGTGGGGGCGTCGTCCATGGTGATGCGCCAGGTGTCGTCGGCGGTGTCGTACCACTGGGCCCCGGCCTGCCAGGCGTACGCGGCCATGTAGAGCGTGCCGCCGGTGGTGAAGAGGCTGGCGATACGGGAGCGCGGCTGGGCCTTCTTGAGCTTGCGGGCCGAACTCTCGAACTCCGCCCAGGTCCTGGGCACCGGGATGTGGTTCGTGGTGAAGATGTCCTTGCGGTACAGGAAGACCATCGGCTCGATGTCCACCGGTACGGCGTAGGTGCGCCCGTCGAAGGTGGTGAGGTCCAGCGCCTGCGGCAGGATCTTGCGGCGCACCGAGTCGGGCAGCAGCTTGGTGATGTCCCGGGGCACGCCGTCGATGGTGAAACTGGGCAGCTGGGGGTATTCGATGGTGGCCACATCGGGGGAGTTGCCGGCGCGCGCGGCGTTGCTGAGCTTGGCCCAGCCGCCCTGCTCTCCCGAGGGGACCTGCTGGAAATCGACCTTGATCTTGGTGTGGGTGCGGTTGAACTCGTCGACGACCTCCTGACTGCCGCGCAGCGCCGACCAGAAGGTGAGGCGCACGGGGCCGTCGCCGACGGTGTCGGACCCGCGGCTTGCAGACAAACCTGAGCAGCCCGCGCTGCTCGCCAGAATGAGGGCGAGCAGGGTGAGCAGTGCCGTTGTTCCGGCCGTGGCCCGGCGTCGGGTTGCCGGGCGTCCTGGGCGTCTATGGCCAGGCATGGACCCTCCCCTGATTGAACGGTGGAGTCAGGGGAATCCTGATCGCTTGGCCGAAAAGACGTCAATACATCGAACAGAAGAAACGAAAGCGGTCAAACGATCAGAACGGTCGGTGCGTCGCGGGCGCCGTGGACTCCCGGACCACGAGCGCCGGCAGCAGCTCCAGATGGCGGGTGGCGCCGGGCCGCGTGCCCTCGCGCGCCGCGTCGAGCTGACGGCGCAGCACATCCAGCGCGGCGCGCCCGATCTCCGCCTTCGGCGGGGCCACGGCGGTCAGCGGGATATGCCCCATGTCGGCGACCACGTCGTTGTACGCCACCACCGAGCAGTCCCGCGGCACCTCGATGCCGGCCTCCTGGAGCCGCTGCAGCAGCACCAGCGCGTCCATGTCGCTGTGGATCAGCGTCGCCGTCGCCCCGGTCTCGCGCAGGGCCTGTGCCAGATCGGCGGCGCCCGCGTCGGTGACGCTCGGATCGGGGCCCGCGGTGCGCGAGCTGAGGATCGTCACGCACCCCTCGGCCATCTCGCGGGCCGCGGTCTGCGCGGCGAACTCGGCGCGGATCACCCGTGCGGTGGGGCTGTCGTCGCGCGCCGCCAGCACGATCCGCCGGTGGCCCAGGGAGAGCAGATGGTCCAGGGCCAGGTGAACGCCGTGGCCGTGGTCGGCGCGGACCGAGTCCAGGCCGTAGATGGCGCTGCCCCGCTCGGGGCGGCGCTCCACCAGCACCACCGGCACATCCAGGGCCGACAGCCAGGCGTGGTCCGCCACCGCCTCCGCCGCCGTGCGCCAGCGCGGGGCGAGCAGCAGACCGCGCACCCCGGCGTCCAGCGCCTGGCGGACCGCGCGGTGGCCCGCGCCCGGCTCGTCGGCGGCGATGTGCAGCGCCAGCCGCAGACCCGCCTGTTCGGCGGCCTCCCGGGCCCCCTGCACGGCCTCCGTCAGATAGGTGTTGCGCTCGGGGACGACCATGCCGACCGCGTCGCCGGTGCCCCCGCCGGGCTCGGGCAGCGGCCGCAGCGAGCGCGCCACCCCGTGGCCGCGGCGCAGCTCCCCGCGGCGCGCCAGCTCCTCGATGTCCCGGCGCACCGTGACGACGGAGACCCCCAGCTCATCGGCGAGATCGGTGATCCGCGCCAGCCCGCGGGCCTCCACGAGTCCCACGATCCGCGCCTGCCTGCCCCGTGCCGGCTCCCGCATGCCCCACCGCCTGTCTCCGCCGTCCGCGCCGGTCACGGGAGACCGGTTGCGCCCGGCGTGATCGGCTTTTCCAGAACCCGGCCATAGTAGCGATCATTCGATCAGTACCGAGCGGCCCCCGGGGCGCTGCCGACGGCCGGAGGAAAAACGACGAGGTGGTGAACGAGACGTTGAACGGGAGGGAGCCGGAGCACGTACCACCCCTTGTGCGCCGGTGCACGGCGCGCGACGCCGACCCGACAGCGGCCCAGCAGCCGCCCGACGCTTGGAGATCCGATCGTGAACGAGCCGGCTACCCCTCCCGTACAAGCTCTCCCGGGCGGAGAAGCGGAACTCCGCCTCGTGCTCCATCTGTCCTGGGAGGACATCGCCAGGCTCGGCCAGGAGGCCGGCCGGCTGGCCGCCCAGCTGCAGCGCCCGGTGAGCCTCGACGAGGCCGTCAGCCACCGGCTGCGCGGCCGGCCGGCCCCCGCCGCCCACGCCAAGCCCGCCCACCAGGACCGCGGCCAGCCGCTGGCCGCCCCCGCCCCGGCCCCGGCCCCGGCCGCGCCGCTGACCGCCCGCTCCCCCGGTGAACAGGCCCGGCAGGCGATCGAGAAGATCAACGGCTCAGTCCAGCCCTACCAGGGCGCAGCGGAGACCACGGGCGCACCGCCCGGCCCGGCCCCCGAGGCGATCCCGAGCGACGCCCGGGGCATCCTGGAGCGCCCCACCCGCCCGCCGTCCTCCGTCAACGGAACCGGCGACCACGGCCAGCTGCGGGGCGCCTGACGGCTGCCGGCCCCGTACGGCACCCGGCCCGGGCCGGTTGTCTGTGGGGCCCAGTAGGGTCGCCGGGTGAGCGTGATGTGGGTGACCGTGCAGACGCCGCTTCCCACCGGGCGGATGCGGGTGGGCGTGACCGACCGGGGCGTGGCGGCGGCGGCCTACACCCCGCAGGGCGCGGCCGGGTTGCCGGCGGGGCCGCTGATATCCGAGGCCTCCGGCGACCGCAGGGCGGCGGCGGTAATCAACCGCTTCGCCGAGTACTTCGCCGGGCGGCGGCGGGAGTTGGAGCTGCCACTGGACTGGCGGCTGATGTCCGGGGCCCAGGAAACCGTGCTGCGTACGCTCCAGCGGACCGTCGGGTTCGGACGCACCATCACCTACGGCGAACTCGCCGAGCGTAGCGGGGCGTTCGAGGCGGCGGACCCGGAGCAGCGGGCGCTCGCGGCGCGCACGGTGGGGTCGATCATGGGCTCCAATCCGATCTCGCTGCTGGTGCCGTGCCACCGCGTGGTGGCCGCCGACGGCATCGGCGGCTTCGGCGGCGGGGAGGCGGGGCTCGCGGTCAAGCGGTGGCTGCTGACCCTGGAGGGTGCTTTGGCGCCCACGCTGGACTGGGCGGGCCCGTCCTGACGCGAAAGGCCCTGTCTCAGGCCGGGCCAGGGGTGGCGGGCCGCGCGGCGGGGTCCGTACGGGCGTCCGTACGGGCGTCCGTACGGGCGGGCACCGGCCCGCGCCCGAGGAGTTCGCCCAGGCCCTGGCGGGTGGCGGCCAGCACCACGCGGTCCTGGGGCCGCAGGACGTAGTCCGGCGGCAGGTCCCACACCAGGCCGCGCTGCCGCCCGCTGCCGTCGTCCGGGGGCGCCACGGCCAGATCGCGGAAGCCGCCGTCGGCGTCCGCGGTGTCCAGCGCGACCACCCGCCAGGCGCCCGGCCGGAACGCGTCGGCGACCGTGCGGCCCGCCAGCTGCGGATGGCCCGCGACCGGCAGCGCGGCGAAGAGCAGCACTCGCCGCTCGACCGGCACCGCGCCGATGATCTGGCGTCCCATCATGGCGCCCGCGAAGGCCGGGGCCGCCAGGGTGGACACGCTGCGGCTGCGGGTCAGGGCGTGCGGGTGCGCGGCTCTCAGGGTGCGGTAGACGGCTCTGGCGAAGCGGTCGTCGTACAGCCGCATGGCCACCCGCAGGCCGGGCTCGAGCGAGCGGGCGTACAGCGCGGCCTCCAGGTTGGTGGTGTCGGAGCTGGTGACCGCGAGCAGCGCGTGGGCCCGTTCGATCTTGGCGGCCTCCAGCACGCCCTCCTCCGTGACGTCCCCGAGGACGGTGGGCACCCTCAGCCGACGGGCCAGCGCGATGCCGCGCGCCTGGGGGTCCTCCTCCACGCACACCACCGGGATGTCCAGCTCCCGCAGCCGGGCCAGCACCCGGGTGCCGACCTTGCCGAGACCGAGCAATACGACATGGCCGGACAGCCCCCGGGGCGGCCGGCGCAGCGCGGACGCGGTCCGGAAGGTGCCGAGCCCCTCCAGCGCGGCTGCCACCAGGACGGGCAGCAGCATCAGGCCGACCAGCCCGGACAGCAGTTGCAGGATCTGCCGGGCGAGCGGCTCGCCGAGCGCGGGGTCGCCGGTGCCGAGGATGTCGAGCAGCGTCAGATAGGCGGCGCGCAGCGGGTGTTCCCCGGTGATCTGCCAGGACGCGACGGCGAGGGCCACCAGCGCCGCGGCGAACCCGGCGATGGTCCGCCGCAGCCGGCGGGAGAACAGCGAGCCGAGCGGCACGCCCCGGCCGCCGAGCCGGCGCGGGGGCAGCGCGGGGCCGGTGTGCGAGACGGCCTCCAGCACCACCGTACGGCGCCCGGTCGCGGCGGCCACGTCCTGGTCGTCGGGCAGCATGCGCGGCCCTTCGGCCCCGCTGCTGTCCGAACCCTCCTGGCCCGCCGGGTCGTTGGTGGTCGAGGAGAGCAGGGCGAGGGTGCACAGCCCGGGGTCGGCGATCTCGTCGCGGCCGGGCGGGGTGTGGATGGCGGCCCGCAGCAGCAGGCCGTCGGCCTGGATCACCTTGCTGGTGCCCGCGACGGCGGTGGCGGCGAGCGCGGGCGCGGCGGTGTCCGCGTCCGACAGGACGGTGGTCGAGGCGTCCAGGTCCGCCGCGTCGAGGCCGGGGTCGGCGACCGCCGCGGCCTGGTCGAGCAGTTCCCGCAGATGCTCGCCGAGCTTGCGGTTGTAGAGGCGGATCACCAGCCGCAGCCGGGGGTTGAGGCGGCGGGCGCGCAGCGCCGCATGGATGTTGATCTCGTCGTCGTCGTAGACCAGCGCGAGGGCGGCGGCCCGGTCCACCCCGGCCTCGGTCAGCACCTCGTCGTCCGGCTCGGCCGCCTCCAGGACGCGTATGCCCGCGCCCGAACGCGCGGCGGCGGGCTCCGGCGGGGACAGCGACGGGCGGCCCACGGCCGCCGTCACCCGCCCGAAGAGCGCCGCCGCCCGTGCCCGCCCGCGCCCGGCCCCCGGCACCGCGCTCCGCACCGGCCGTGGCTCCCAGGCGGAGGGGGTGGCGGGGATGACGACGGTCACCTGTTCCCCGTAGACGTCCTTGAGCTCGGCGGCGAGGCGGTGGGCGAGCGCGTCGTCGCCGCAGACGACCATGTGCCGGCCGGGCGGTTCCGCGGACGGCTGCTGGGGCAGGGTGGGCATGCTGGGCGTCTCCTGTGCCGCTCGGCGGTTCCGGCCGGGCTCGCGTGGGGTGTCATGACCACGGCCGTCCGTTGATCATCACGGTACCCCCGGGGCCGCATTGGGCAGACCGGCCGACCGTGTCCGAATATCGTCGGTGACCCAGGCAAACATTATGACGGGTCAGATCATCGGATCGAGTTAATGGCAACGGCTTCCCCGGGCCCGCCGGGCGTATCGGCCGTTACTGTTCCCCGGGATCTGGACGGATTCCCGGATGCATCCCCCTCCTTTCCTCTTTCCCGGTGGCGCGCACGCACGCGGCCACCGCCCGTACGAAGGAGAGTTCGCCCGATGACTGTTGACACCAGCCCGGAAGCACAGCCGGAGCCGCCTCGGCAGTCCAGCCTGAGTACGGCGGCTGCCCGTAACCTCGCCACCACCACCAAGTCCGCCCCGCAGATGCAGGGCATCACCTCTCGCTGGCTGCTGCGGACGCTCCCCTGGGTGGAGGCCAAGGGCGGCACCTACCGGGTGAACCGCCGGCTGAGCTATACGGTCGGCGACGGACGCGTGGAGTTCGTCCAGGACGGTTCCGAGGTCCGGGTGATCCCCCGCGAGCTCGGCGAACTGGCCCTGCTGCGCGGCTTCGAGGACGTGGAGGTGCTGACCGCGCTCGCCGACCAGTGCGTCCAGCGCGACTTTCGGGCCGGCGAAGTGCTGGTCGAGCGCGGTGCGCCCGCCCAGCAGATCCACCTGATCGCCCACGGCCGCGTCAGCCAGACCTCCGTCGGCAAGTACGGCGACGAGCTCACCGTCGCCGTCCTTGCCGACGGCGACCGGTTCGGTGAGAGCGCCCTGCTGGACGGGGACGCCCGGTGGGACCACACCGCCACCGCCGAGACCGCCGGCACCCTGCTCACCCTGTCCCGCGCCGACTTCGCCGCCGTACTGTCGACGGCGCCGAGCCTCCAGGCCCACATCGAGCGGTTCAGCTCACGCCTCCAGCAGCGGCAGACCCGTCATGGCGAGGCCGAGATCGCGATGTCGGCCGGCCACACCGGCGAGCCCGAGCTGCCCGGGACGTTCGTCGACTACGAACTGAATCCGCGCGAGTACGAGCTCTCCGCGGCGCAGACCATCCTGCGGGTCCACACAAGGGTCGCCGACCTCTACAACGGGCCGATGAACCAGACCGAGGAACAGCTCAGGCTCGTCATCGAGGCGCTGCGCGAGCGCCAGGAGCACGAGCTGATCAACAACCGGGAGTTCGGTCTGCTCCACAACGCCGATTTCAAGCAGCGCATCCAGACCCACTCAGGCCCGCCCACCCCGGACGACCTCGACGAACTGCTCTGCCGCCGCCGCGGCTCCAAGTTCTTCCTCGCCCACCCCAGGACGATCGCGGCGATCGGACGTGAGTTCAACTCCCGCGGGCTCTACCCGAACCACGTCGACCTCGGCGGGCAGCAGGTCCCGGCCTGGCGCGGCGTCCCCATCCTGCCCTGCAACAAGATCCCCATCACCAAGGAGAACACCAGCTCGATCCTCGTCATGCGCACCGGCGAGGACAACCAGGGCGTCATCGGTCTGCGCCAGACAGGCCTGCCGGAGGAGTACGAACCGGGCCTGTCGGTGCGTTTCATGGGCATCGACGAAAAATCGATCATCTCCTATCTCGTCACCACCTACTACTCCGCCGCCATCCTTGTGCCGGACGCGCTCGGCGTGTTGGAGAACGTGCAGATCGCCAGCAGGCACGACTAGCCAGAAGGAGCCTTGGATGCCCGCCCCCGAGCCTTCCCCCCCGCAGTCGAGCCTGCCTGCGGCTGCCTCCCGCTTCGAGGCACCGAGCACCGTCCTGGAGCGGATCCTGCGCGGCCCCAGCGGCCTGGGCACGGCCAGTCTGCACCTGGCCCGGCGCGAGGAGGCGCCGGCGCCGCCGGAGCTGCCGGCAGCCCCGGCGGAAGGCAACCCCGTCCCGGGCCTCTACCACCACCCGGTGGCAGAGCCCGACCCCGCGCGGGTGGAGGAGGTCAGCCGCCGGATCAAGGCCTGGGCGCTGGACGAGGTCGATCTGTACCCCGAGGACTGGGAGGACCAGTTCGACGGCTTCTCCGTGGGGCGCTACATGGTCGCCTGCCATCCGGACGCTCCCACCGTCGACCACCTGATGCTCGCCACGCGCCTGATGGTCGCCGAGAACGCGGTGGACGACTGCTACTGCGAGGACCACGGAGGCTCGCCCATCGGCCTCGGCGGACGCCTTCTGCTGGCGCACACCGCCCTCGACCCCCTGCACACGACAGCCGAGTACCAACCGCAATGGGCGCGGTCGCTCCACTCGGACGCGCCCCGCCGCGCCTACCGCTCCGCCATGGAGTACTTCCTCCAGGCGGCCAGCCCCTCCCAGGCCGACCGGTTCCGGCACGACATGGCCCGTCTGCACATGGGGTACCTCGCCGAGGCCGCCTGGGCCCAGACGGACCACGTCCCCGAGGTGTGGGAGTACCTGGCGATGCGCCAGTTCAACAACTTCCGCCCCTGCCCCACCATCACCGACACCGTCGGCGGCTACGAACTGCCCGCGGATCTGCACGCCCAGCCCGCCATGCAGCGGGTCATCGCGCTCGCCGGGAACGCCACCACCATCGTGAACGACCTGTACTCGTACACCAAGGAACTCGCCGCCCCCGGCCGGCACCTGAACCTGCCCGTGGTGATCGCCGAACGTGAGGGCATCTCCGAACGCGAGGCCTATCTGAAGGCGGTCGAGGTCCACAACGAGCTCATGCACGACTTCGAGGCCGAAGCCGCGGCCCTGGCCGCCACCTGCCCCGTCCCCGGCGTGCAGCGCTTCGTGCGGGGCGTGGCCGTGTGGGTCGACGGCAACCACTACTGGCACCAGACCAACACCTACCGCTACAGCCTGCCCGACTTCTGGTGAGAAGAATGGACTTATCCGTGACCAGCGCCGATCTCTCCACCGTCGCCACCTCCACCGGCTCCTCCGTGTTCATCCCCGGTCCGATGACGCCCTACCAGGGGGACATCGCCCGCTACTGGGACGGCGAGGCCAGGCCCGTGAACCTGCGTCTCGGCGATGTCGACGGCCTCTACCACCACCACTACGGCATCGGCGAGGTCGACCACGCCGCCCTCGGCGACGCCGGCGACAGCGCATACGAGAAGAGGCTGATCGCCGAGCTCCACCGCCTGGAGTCGGCGCAGGCCGAACTCCTCCTGGACCACCTCGGCCCCGTTGAGCGCGACGACACGCTCGTGGACGCCGGGTGCGGCCGCGGCGGCTCGATGGTCATGGCCCACCAGCGCTTCGGGTGCAAGGTCGAGGGCGTCACGCTGTCGGCCAAGCAGGCCGACTTCGCCAACCGGCGCGCCCGCGAACTCGGCATCGAGGACTACGTCCACGCCCGCGTCTGCAACATGCTGGGCACGCCCTTCGAGACCGGGCAGGCCGCGGCCTCGTGGAACAACGAGTCGAGCATGTACGTCGACCTGCACGACCTGTTCGCCGAGCACTCCCGCATCCTGGCGGTCGGCGGTCGCTATGTGACCATCACCGGCTGCTGGAACCCGCGTTACGGCCAGCCCTCGAAGTGGGTCTCCCAGATCAACGCGCACTTCGAGTGCAACATCCACTCCCGCCGGGAGTATCTGCGCGCCATGGCCGACAACCGGCTCGTACCGCAGGCCGTCATCGACCTCACCCCCGCGACCCTGCCCTACTGGGCGCTGCGGGCCACGTCCTCACTGGTCACGGGCATTGAGGAAGCGTTCATCAACTCCTACAAGGACGGCTCCTTCCAGTACGTCCTGATCGCGGCCGACCGCGTCTGACCGCCTGCCGGCTCAAGGGCGCGCCGGGCCCGGCGCGCCCTCAGCCGGTGTAGCGCCGGAAGGAGGGGACCGCGGCGGTCAGGGCGAGCATGATGACGGCGACCAGCAGGCCGCCCGCGGTCACCGCCGCCCGGGGGCCGAACAGCGAGCCTGCCGTGCCGTGCAGCAGGTCGGCCAGGCGCGGGCCGCCGGCCACCACGACCGTGAAGACGCCCTGCATCCGGCCGCGCATGTCGTCGGTGGCGGCCGACTGGAGGATCGCGCCGCGGAAGACCATGGAGACCATGTCGGCGACCCCCGCCACGGCCAGGAAGGCCGCCGCCCACCACAGTCCGCCGCTCAGCCCGAACCCGGTGATGGCCAGCCCCCACACCACCACGGCGGCGCTGACCATCAGCCCGTGCCGGCGGGCCCGCGAGAAGGTCCCCGACAGCAGCCCGCCGGCCACCGCCCCGATGGGGATCGCCGCGAACAGCAGCCCGAGCGCGAACCCTTCGCCCCAGGGTGCGTATGTGCTCGACGCCAGCTGCGGGAACAGCGCCCGCGGCATGCCGAAGACCATCGCGACGATGTCCGCGAGGAAGGACAGCAGCAGCACCCGCTGCGCCACGATGTAACGGAACCCGTCCGCCACCTCCCGACCGGCGGCCCGCCGCCGGGCGGGCGCCTTGCCGTCGCCGGCCGCGCCGCCCGCGTCCAGCGGGGGCAGGGCGGGCAGCCGCCATACGGCCCACAGGGTGAAGCACAGCGCGACGGCGTCGATCAGATACAGCGTGGACAGGCCGATGAGCGGGATCAGCGCCCCCGCCAGCAGCGGCCCCAGCACCATGCCGGTCTGCGCGACGGTGGACTGCAGGGCGCCCGCGGCGGGCAGTTCCTCGGCGGGGACGAGTCTGGCTATCGAGGCGCTGCGGGCGGGGAAGTTGATGCCGAACAGGCCCTGCTGGGCGGCGAGCAGCACCATCAGCAGCGCCACCGAGTGGATCCCGGCGGCGGACTGCGCCCAGAACAGCACCGAGATGACGGCGATGCCGACGCCCGTGACCAGCATCAGGGTCCGCCGGTCCACCCGGTCGGCGACCGCGCCGCCCCACAGCGCGAAGACCACGAGCGGCAGCAGCCCCGCGAAGCTCGCGTAGCCCACCCAGGCCGAGGAGCCGGTGAGGTCGTAGACCTGCTTGGGCACGGCCACCGCGGTGAGCTGGCTGCCGATCGTGGTGATGGAGGTGGACGCCCACAGCCGGCGGAACGGACGGTGCCGCAGGGGCCGCACATCCATGACCCACCGCCGCCACCCCTTCGCGGCCGATCTCTGCCCGCCCGGCCCGTTCCCGCCCGGCCCCTTCCCGCCCGGCCCCTTCCCACTCGGTCCCGGGGGCGGGCCCTCCCGCGCCGGGCCGTTCTCCTCCTCGGTGTTTCTCGCGGTCTCCACGGCTGACTCGATTCCCCTTACATCCATCTTCGGAAACGGACCCATTGTGGCCCCGGCCCGCCCCGCGCCGTACGGCCGTCTCAGCCCTCGGCCGCCGGATGGATCTTCCCGGTGCGCGAGGTCAGGCGGGTGCCGCTGCCGCCCCAGCGGTCGGCGACGATCTCGGCGGCGATGCTGACCGCGGTCTCCTCGGGGGTACGGGCGCCCAGGTCGAGGCCGATGGGCGAGGCCAGACGGGCCAGCCGGTCCTCGCCGAGGCCGCGCTCGCGCAGGCGGCGCAGCCGGTCCTCGTGGGTGCGGCGGGAGCCCATGGCGCCGATGTAGCCGAGCGGGAGGCGCAGCGCGACCTCGAGCAGGGGCACGTCGAACTTGGGGTCGTGGGTGAGGACGCAGACCACGGTCCGCTCGTCCAGCCGGCCCGCCTCCGCCTCGGCCCGCAGATAGCGGTGCGGCCAGTCGGCCACGACCTCGTGCGCGTCGGGGAAGCGGCGCCGGGTGGCGAAGACGGGCCGGGCGTCGCAGACGGTGACGCGGTAGCCGAGGAAGGCGCCGATACGGGCCAGTGCCGCGGCGAAGTCGACGGCGCCGAAGACCAGCAGCCTGGGCGGCGCGGCGTGGGCGGACACGAACAGGGTGAGCTCCTGGCCGAGGCGCCGGCCGTCGTAGCCGTGGCGCAGGGTGCCGGTGCGCCCGCCGGCCAGCATGCCGCGCGCGGCCTCGGCGGCCGCCGCGTCCAGCCGCTGGGAGCCGAGCGACCCGGTGGTGCCGTCGGGCCGGACCACCAGGCGGCGGCCCAGTCTGCCCGCGGGGTCGGGGCCGTCGACGGCCACGCAGGTCACCTCGGCCACCGGCGCGCCGGCCCGGATCGCCCGGGCCACCTCGCCGTACTCGGGAAACCCGGTGGGGTCGATCCGCTCCACGTAGATGTCGATGACTCCGCCGCAGGTCAGCCCGACCGCGAAGGCGTCGTCGTCGCTCACCCCGTAGCGCTGGAGCACCGGGGTGCCCGAGGCGGTGACCTCCTGGGCCAGTTCGTAGACCGCGCCCTCGACGCAGCCGCCGGAGACGCTGCCGACGGCCGAGCCGTCCGGCCCGACCAGCATGCTCGTGCCCGGTGGCAGGGGCGAGGAGCGCCAGGTGTCCACGACGGTGGCACGGGCGAAGGGCTCGCCCGCCCGCCACCACCGGTACGCCTCCTCGGCCGCCGGCGGCGTCTCTGCCTCTGACATGTCTGAAATACCCTCAACTCATGTAAGAGATTGATACATTGGATGTATGAGCCTCTCACATTCGTCTCCGAGTAGCGACATCACTTTGCGTGTCAACGGCGCCGATCACGCCCTGACCGTGGACAACCGGACCACCCTGCTTGATGTGTTGCGCGAGCGGCTGGGCCTGACCGGCACGAAGAAGGGCTGCGACCACGGGCAGTGCGGCGCCTGCACCGTCCTGATGGACGGCGAGCGGGTGAACAGCTGTCTGATGTTCGCGGTGGCGGCCGAGGGGCGGGAGATCGTCTCGATCGAGGGGGTGGCGGATCTCGCGCCCGGCGCGGAACTGCACCCGGTGCAGCGCGCCTTCCTCGACCACGACGGGCTGCAGTGCGGCTACTGCACCCCGGGCCAGATCTGCTCGGCCATCGGGGCGCTCGCCGAGGCCCGGCGCGGCTGGCCGAGCCAGGTAACCGTAGACACCGCCACCGACACCGCCACCGCCACCGCCACGGGCGTCGCCGCACTGGACCGCGAGGAGGTCCGCGAGCGGATGAGCGGCAATCTGTGCCGCTGCGGCGCGTACGGCGGCATCGTGGAAGCGGTCCTGGAGGCGGCGGGCGCGGACGGGGGCGCGCGATGAGGGAGTTCACGTACGTGCGGGCCGGCGACGCCGCCGAGGCGGCCGCGCTGGTGGCCGAGCGGCCCGACGCCGTGTATCTGGGCGGCGGCACCAACCTGGTGGACCTGATGAAGCTCGGCGTCGCCGGTCCCGGCCTGGTCGTGGACGTCTCGCGGCTGGACCACGACCGTATCGAGCACCGCGCCGACGGCTCGGCGCTGATCGGCGCCGCGGTGCGCAACGG
This sequence comes from Streptomyces sp. NPDC007917, assembly GCF_042959105.1. Lineage (NCBI taxonomy): Bacteria > Bacillati > Actinomycetota > Actinomycetes > Kitasatosporales > Streptomycetaceae > Streptomyces > Streptomyces sp. NPDC007917. Next base: position 243,945 of record NZ_JBIBKK010000003.1, on the reverse strand, counting down.
CGAGCTGGCCGGCGACCCGGGCGTCCGGGAGCGTTTCCCGCTGCTGTCGCAGTCGCTGCTGGCGGGCGCGTCGGGGCAGTTGCGCACGGTCGCCACGGTGGCGGGGAATCTGCTGCAGCGCACCCGCTGCGGCTACTTCCAGGATGTGACCAAGCCCTGCAACAAGCGCGAACCGGGCTCGGGCTGTCCCGCGATCGAGGGCGCGCACCGCGAGCTCGCGATCCTCGGCACCTCCGAGCACTGCGTGGCAGGCCACCCGTCCGACATGGCGGTGGCGCTGGTCGCGCTGGACGCGGTGGTGCGGCTGCGCTCGGCGGACGGCGCCACGCGCACCGTCCCGGTGGAGGAGCTGTACGTGCTGCCCGGGGACACGCCGCAGCGGGAGACCGTGCTGGCCCACGGCGATCTGATCACCGCCGTGGAGCTGCCGGCGCCGCCGCCGGGCGCGTCGATGGTCTACCGCAAGGTGCGCGACCGCCGCAGTTACGCCTTCGCGCTGGTCAGCGTCGGCGCGGCGGTGAGCCTGGACGAGGCGGGCCGGCTGGCGGACGTCCGGATCGCGCTCGGCGGTGTGGCGCCGCGCCCGTGGCGGGCCCGGGTGGCGGAGGGCCTGTTGCGGGGGCGGGTCCCGGACGAGGAGGCGCTGCGCGAGGCGGCGCGGGCCGAGCTGGCGGCCGCCCGTCCGCTGCCGGACAACGGGTTCAAGGTCGATCTGTCCGTTGATCTGATCGTCGCCGCCATCCGCGACCTGGTCGCGAGGAAGGACCGCGCATGACCACCGTCGAGCAGACGATCGGCGCGCCGCTGACCCGTGTGGACGGGCCCCAGAAGGTCACCGGGGAGGCGCGTTACGCCTATGAGTTCCCGACCCCGGACATCACCTATGTGTGGCCGGTGCAGTCGACGATCGCCCGCGGCCGGGTGACGGAGGTGGACGCGTCCGCGGCCCTCGCCCTGCCGGGTGTGCTGACGGTCCTGGACTCCGGCAACGCCCCGCGGCTGGACGCGGACGCCGAGGTGAGCGCCGACCTGTTCGTGCTGCAGTCCCCCGAGGTGGCCTACCACGGCCAGATCGTGGCGGCGGTGGTGGCCACCTCCCTGGAGTCGGCGCGCGAGGCCGCGGCGGCGGTGCGGCTGAGCTACGCGCCCGAGCCGCACGACGTGGTGCTGCGCGCCGATGACGAGGCGGCGTACGTCCCCGAGCGGGTGACCGACGGCGGCCCCGGGTTCGAGGAGCGCGGCGATGTGGAGCGCGCGCTGGCGGCCGCCCCGGTGCGCACCGACGCCACGTACACCACCCCGGTGGAGCATCCGAGCCCGATGGAGCCGCACGCCACCATCGCCTCCTGGCAGGATGGCCGGCTGACCCTGCACGACTCCAGCCAGGGCCCGCACATGGCCGCGCAGTTGATGGCCGGGCTGTTCGGGCTCGACCCGGACGCGGTGGAGGTGATCGCCGAACACGTCGGCGGCGGCTTCGGGTCCAAGGGCATTCCGCGCTCGCCCGCCGTCCTGGCGGCGATGGCCGCCCGGGTCGTACGGCGGCCGGTGAAGGTCGCGCTGACCCGGCAGCAGATGTTCGCGCTGGTCCCCCACCGGGCGCCGACGATCCAGCGCGTCCGGCTCGGGGCCGAGCGGGACGGCCGGCTGACCGCGATCGACCACGAGTCGGTGCAGCCGCGGTCGAGGATGCTGGAGTTCGCCGACCAGACGGTGTCCTCGACGCGGATGATGTACGCGGCGCCGGATGTCCGCACCACCGTGAAGGTGGCGCCGCTGGACATCATGACGCCCGCCTGGTTCCGCGCGCCCGGCCACACCCCGGGCATGTTCGCGCTGGAGTCGGCCATCGACGAGCTGGCCGTCGAGCTGGGCATGGACCCGATCGAGCTGCGCGTCCGCAACGAACCGGAGCTGGACCCGGGCTCCGGCAAGCCGTTCAGCAGCCGCGGCCTGGTCGCGTGTCTGCGCGAGGGCGCCGCGCGGTTCGGCTGGGAGCGGCGCGATCCGGCGCCGGGGGTCCGCCGGGAGGGGCGCTGGCTGGTCGGCACCGGTATGGCGGCCTCGCACCACCCCGACTACACCTTTCCCTCGACGGCCACGGCGCGCGCCGAGCCGGACGGGTCCTTCGTGGTGCGGATCGGCGCGGTCGACATCGGTACGGGCGCGCGTACCGCGCTCTCACAGGTGGCGGCGGACGCGCTCGGGGTGCCCCTGACCCGGCTGCGGCTGGAGATCGGCCGGGCGTCGCTGGGCGTGGCGGCGTTCGCGGGCGGTTCGATGGGCACGTCCTCGTGGGGCTGGGCCGTCCACAAGGCGTGCCGCGCGCTGGTGGAGGAGGTGCGCGGCTACGGGGGTGTCGTCCCGGACGGCGGCCTGGAGGTGGTGGCCGACACCACCGAGGACCTCCAGAAGCGGGCCGACCTCTCGCGCCACACGTTCGGCGCGCAGTTCGCCCAGGTGCGGGTGGACGGCGACACCGGCGAGATCCGCGTCGACCGGATGCTGGGGGTGTTCGCGGCCGGGCGGATCCTCAGCCCCACGACGGCCCGCTCGCAGTTCCTGGGGGCGATGACGATGGGGCTCTCGATGGCGCTGCTGGAGGTGGGCGAGAGGGACCCGGTGTTCGGCGACTTCGCCAACCACGACTTCGCGGGCTACCACATCGCCGCCCACGCCGATGTGCCGCGGATGGAGGTGCACTGGCTGGACGAGCGCGACGACCGGCTCAACCCGGTCGGTGGCAAGGGCATCGGCGAGCTGGGCATCGTGGGCTCGGCGGCCGCGATCGCGAACGCCTTCCACCACGCCACCGGGGTGCGGGTGCGCGATCTGCCGATCCGTATCGAGCGCTCGCGCGAGGCCCTGCGGGCGATGCGCGACCTGGCCGGGGAGCGCGGATCGGGCGTCCGGTAAGGTCAGCCGGATGGCACGCAGCGGGGGCAGAGAACGCGGCGCCTACCATCACGGCGACTTGGCCGCCGCGCTGGTCCGGGCGACGCTGGAGATCGTGGACGAGGTGGGGGTGCGCGGCTTCTCCGTGGCGGAGGCCGCGCGCCGCACCCAGGTGAGCCCCGGGGCGCCGTACCGGCACTTCGCCGACCGCGACGCGCTGTTGGCGGCGGCCGCCCTGGAGGTCGCGCGCCGGCTGCGGGCGATCCATCTGCAGGCCATGGCCACGGCCTCCTCGCCCCATGAGCGCCTGGCGATGGTCGCCGGCAGCTATGTGCGCGCCGCGGCCGTCCACCGGGGCGGCTTCGATCTGCTCTTCGCCCCCGGCCTGCGCGCGGACCACCTCGAACTGCGCGACAGCACGCGGGAGTTCATCGACCTGCTGCTGCCGAGCGCGTTCGAGGTGGTGCCCCGGATCAAGGGGGCCAAGGCCGCCGTCGAACTGCTCGAAGCGCTCTCGGCGGTGGCCCGCGGCTATGTCGCGCTCCTGCTCGACGGGATATTCGGCGACCCCGGAGCGGTGGCGGCGGAGGTCGCCGACCGGGCCACGCGGGCGGCCCGCGCCCTCGTGGACGGGTACGGACTCCCGGATACGACCCCTTCATGACAGCCTTACGGTCTTGTACGTGCGGTGTCACAGTGATCCACTGAGACTGGTGTGACCGACCGGCACCCCCACAACTCACCGGTCGGCGCCACTAGTTGTGTTCGGTCCGCCCCCACGATCCGAACAGGATGGGACCCACGTATGCCTGAGCGTCCGGGCCAGGTGCTCACCTCGCACCGCCCCCTGCCCGCCCAGCCCCCACCGCCCGCCCCGCGCCCCACCGGCCATGTGCTGGCCGTCGGCGCGCCGGGGCCCAGACTCGACCGGCTGACCGACACGCTGCGCTCGACCGGGCACGAGGTCAGCCACGCCCTGCCCGGGGACGTCGATCTGCGGGTCCAGCAGGCGCCCCCGGACGCCATCGTCGCGCTGGACGGCGAGCCCTCAGAATATGGCGAGCACGACGGGCACGACGGCCTCGAGGTGATCCGCGAGGTCCGCGCCGTCCCCGCGGGCCGGGCGCTGCCGCTGCTGATGGTCACGGCCGCCCCCGGGCCCACCGGCGTCGCGGACATGCTGCGGCAGGGCGCCGACGACTGCGTCACCGACGCCTTCGCCCCGGTCGAACTGGCCGCCCGGATCGAGGCCAAGCTGCGCAGGGTCCCGGTCCCGGTGGAGAATCTGCTGCTCGACCCGCGCACCGGCCTCTACTCCCGCCCGCACTTCCTGGACGAACTCGGCCGGGAGCTGCAGCGGCCCGTGGCCGGCCGGCGCGCCGGGGTCATGGCCGTGGTGGAAGTGGCCGAGATGGGCGTCCTGGAGTCCCGGCTGGGGCCACGGGTCCGCCGGGAGGTCGCCGAGCGGCTGGCCGGCGTGGCGGAGAAACTGGGCGGCGTCTGCGACCGGTTCGGCTGGGACGACGACGGCCGTCTGCTGATGCTGCTGCCCGGCGTGGACGAGGATGCCGCGCGGCGCAGCCTGCAGAAGTTCGCGGGCACCGTGGCCGGCACCCGGTTCATCGTCGCCGACGAGAACGTCCGGCTGACGCCCGCGATCGGCTGGACCCCGCTGGCCGAGTGCGCCGGCCACCACCAGGCCGTCGAGCAGGCCCGGGACGCGGTGGCCGAGTCGCTGCGCCACCGGGATCTGCGCCCGGTGCGCTACGCGCCGTGGATGCGCGCCGCGCCGCGCCGCCACCGGCGGCGGCGTCCGTTCTCCCTGGCCCTGCGCCCGCTGATATCGGCCCTCTCCCCGGTCCTGGTGCTGCTGCTCGGCGTGGGAGTGCCCTTCGTCCTGTACCAGCGGATGTACGAGCTGGGATGGGACCTGGGGTCGGCGATGTACTGGGTGGTGGTGGCCGGTCTGCTGCTGTCCGCGGCGCTGATCGTGGTGGAGTGTCTTTTCGCGCTCGACTCGGTGGACCGGCCCGAGCGGCCCGCGCAGCCGTATCCCCCGGCCAGTGCCGTGATCGCCGCCTATCTGCCCAATGAGGCGGCGACCATCGTCGACACCGTCGAGTCGTTCCTGCGCCTGGAGTACCCGAACGACCTGGAGATCGTGCTGGCGTACAACACGCCGCACCCCCTGCCGGTCGAGGACACCCTGCGCGAGATGGCCCGACGCGACCCCCGGCTGGTGCTGCTCCCGGTGCCGGGCTCCACCTCCAAGGCCCAGAACATCAACGCGGCGGTGAGCCGGGTGCGCGGCGAGGTGGTCGGGATCTTCGACGCCGACCACCACCCGGCCCCCGGCGCCTTCCGGCACGCCTGGCACTGGCTCTCGAACGGCTATGACGTCGTCCAGGGCCACTGTGTGGTCCGCAACGGCGACAGCTCCTGGGTCGCGGGGCTGGTGGCGGTGGAATTCGAGGCGATCTACGCGGTCAGCCACCCCGGCCGGACCCGGCTGTACGGCTTCGGGGTCTTCGGCGGCTCCAACGGCTTCTGGCGCGCCGATCTGCTCGCCCGCACCCGGATGCACGGGTCGATGCTGACCGAGGACATCGACTCCTCGATCCGCGCCCTCGGCGAGGGCGCGCGGATCGCCATGGACCGCACGCTCATCTCGCGCGAGCTGGCGCCCACCACGCTCAGGTCGCTGTGGAACCAGCGGTCGCGCTGGGCCCAGGGGTGGCTTCAGGTCTCGCTCCGCCACCTGTGGCGGGCCCTGCGCTCCCCCGCCTTCACCCTCCGCCAGAAGCTGGGGCTGCTGGTGCTGCTGGGCTGGCGTGAGGTGCAGCCGTGGCTGACGCTGCAGATCCTGCCGGTGCTGATGTACGCGGTGTGGAAGGCGGGCGGCCCCGGAAGGCTCGACTGGGCGGTGCCGGTCTGCCTGCTGGCCATGCTGTTCACGCTGTCGGCGGGGGTGGTGCAGGCCGCCTTCGCCTGGCGGCTCGCGGTGCCGGAGCTGCGCCGCCGCAGAAGGTGGTTCTGGCGGTATTTCCTGGTGTCGACCGTCTTCTACACCCACTTCAAGAACATCGTGGCCCGGCAGGCGTGTCTGAAGGAGGCGGTGCGGGACCGGCAGTGGCGGGTCACCCCGCGGGCGGCGAAGGAGGCGGCGGACCTATGAGCACGCACACGATGACCGTGAACTCCGTCCCCGCCGAGGAGCGGACCCCGGCGCCACCCCGCCCGCCCAAGGAGGGGCCCACCCGCCGCCCGGCCGGCGAGATCGAGGGCTACCGCGGCCTGGCCGCGCTGAGCACGGTGGTCTTCCACGTCTGGCAGCAGTACCACACCTACGACCGCGGCGGCTCGCATCCGCCGGTCGGCAACCGGTACCTCGGCTCCCTGATCTCCCTGGAGGTCATCGACCTCTTCTTCGTGATGTCCGCGTACCTGCTGACGCTGTCGTACGCGCGCGCCGCGATCGACGGGGGCTCGACCCGGCCCGCCCGGGCGTTCCTGTTCCGGCGGGCCATCCGGATCCTGCCGCTGTACTTCCTCGCCGTACTGGTCGTCTGGGCGAGCCGGAACCCGGAGCTGCCGGGCAACTGGCGGGACCTGGTCGCCCATCTGACCTTCACCCATGTCTTCGACCGGGAGCAGATCTTCTACACCATCGGCCCGACCTGGTCGCTGTCGCTGGAGGTGCTGTTCTACCTCGCGCTCGTCGCCCTCGGGCCGCTGGCGGTGCGCGCCTGCCGGCCCTTTCGCCGACGCGCTACGCGCGTCGCGCTGTGCGCGGGCGGATGTCTGCTGCTGTACGCCGCGCCGCTGGTGTGGATCGCGGTGGCCCGCTACGGGTTCGAGGTGCCGCACACCGACTGGCCGGTGTACTTCGGCCCGCAGGCCCGCTTCGGCGGGTTCGCGGCGGGCATGGCGCTGGCGGTGGTGATGGTCGGCCTCGGGGAGCAGGGGCGGCTGGGCAGGCGTACGGCACCGGCGCTCCAGGTGGGGGCGGTGGCGGGCCTGTATCTGCTGTCTTTGTACTCGGCCCCGGAGAACGCCGCGTTCACCTTCTACCACCCGCTCGCCGCCCTGCTGTGGACGGTGCTGTTGTTCGGCACCCTCCACGTACGGCGGCGGACCCGGCTGCACCGGGCGCTGACGGCCCGCGCGCTGACCTGGTTCGGGCTGATCAGCTACAGCATGTTCATCTGGCACGAGCCGATCATGCTGGCCCTCTACGACGGCGGTCTGCTGCCGGCCGCGGGCCCGGCGGGTTTCCCGCCGGCCGTGGCGGTCGTCCTGGCGGTGGCCACGGTGGGCGCGGTGGTGAGCTACTGGATCATCGAGTATCCGGCGAGCCTGCTGGGGCGACTGCGGGACGGCAGGGGACGGCCGCGCGAGTTTTACGGTGATCTGTAGGCGAGCTGTCGACCGGTTGTAGGGAGCGGCTGGGACCGTCATGGGCACGGGCGGCACACCCGGTGTGCCGCCCGGTCCAAGCCCTACTGCCTTCAGGAGGTTCGGTGCAGCAGTCGTTGCCCGTCCGGTTCATCCAGGTCACCGAGGTCCAGCGGATCACCCCGCGCATGGCGCGCGTGACCTTCGGCGGGGACGACCTCGCCGACTTCGTCTGCGACGCGCCCGACCAGCAGGTCAAGTTGTACTTCCCCAGGCCCGGCCAGTCGGCGCCCATCCTCCCGGAGCCCGGCGCGGACGGCGATGTGATGCGGTGGTACCAGGCGTACCAGGCGATCCCCGAGGACGAGCGGCCGTGGATGCGCAGCTACACCATCCGGGCGCACCACCCGCGGCGCCGGGCGCTGGACATCGACTTCGTCCTGCACGGAGACGGGGACGGGGTCGGGGTCGGAGACGGGTCCGGTGAGGCCGGCCCGGCGACGCGCTGGGCGCGGGCGGCCGAACCCGGCGACACGCTCGGCATGTTCGGCCCCTCGGCGGCCTTCGCCCGCCCCGTGCCGCTCGGCGGGGCCGACTGGACGCTGCTGGCCGGTGACGAGTCCGCGCTGCCCGCGATCGGCACGCTGATCGAGGCGCTGCCCGAGGGCGCCCGCGCGGTGGCGTACATCGAGGTGGCCGACGCGGCGGAGGAACAGCGCTTCACGACCGCGGGCGAGGTGGAGGTGCACTGGCTGCACCGGGGCGGGCGCCCCGCCGGACCGGGCGGGCCCCTGCTCGACGCGGTGCGCTCGGCCGTCTTCCCGCCCGGCTCGGTCTTCGCGTGGCTGGCCGGTGAGGCGGGGGCGGTACGGAGCCTGCGCCGGCACCTGGTCGACGAGCGCGGCATCGACCGGCGGTCGGTCGACTTCACCGGCTACTGGCGGCTGAAGCTCACCCAGGACGACGCCCCGACGGAGGAGGACCTGGCCGAGGCGCGGGAGCGGGTGGCGGACGCCGGGGCGGCGCCGAACGGCTGAGGTGGCCCTTCTTTGAGGGTTCGGCGCCGTCACACGAGGGCGGCGGCCTCCTTCACCGCGAGGCCGCCGCCCTCGGCGTAGGCGCGCTCGTACGTCGGCGCGTCCAGCGCCCGGCGCAGCTCCGTCTCGGCCCGCTGCCGTACCTCGCCCGCGGCCGAGAAGGAGCGGAAGCAGAAGCCCTCCATCGCGGGCCCGTGGTCGTAGGCGCCCAGCAGCCGTGCCCCGTCCTCCGCCGCGCCCAGGTGTGCCTTGGCCCAGGCGGCGCTGAGGAACTGCTCGGCGATCAGATGCGGGGCGACCAGGTAGGCCAGGGTCTCCAGGGCGCGCACGGCCCGCCGGAGGTGGTCCTGGGCGCGCTCGTACGCGCCGTCCAGGCAGTCCAGCCAGCCGTGCAGGCCCGCCGTCATGCCGGTGAAGAACGCCGGGGCGGTGGCCGGAATGGCCTGCTCCATCTGGTCGAGCTGGTCCCGCGCGGCGCCGGTGCGGCCGGTGCGGCCGAGGTGCTGGACCAGGATCAGCCGCGCCGTGTCCAGGGCCTCCCCGGCGTACTGGCCCGACTCCTCCACCGCCTGGCGCAGCAGCCGCTCGGCCTCGGCCGCCTCCCGCGCGTCCCGGGCGGTCTCCAGCCGTACGGAGGCCAGCTTGGCCTTGAGCGCGGGGATCTGGGCGTGGGCGCCGCCCCGTGCGGAGATCCCGATGGCGCGCGCGAAGTCGGTGGCGGCCTCCCCGTACCGGCCCTGCCACTCGTACGCCTCGCCGCGCGCGGACAGCGACTCGGCGATCCCCCACGGGTCACCGGCCCGCTCGAACTGGGCCAGCGCCTGGTCGGCGTCGCCCGCCGACCGCTCCGGGCCGTCCGGGTGGTCGTACCGCAGCCTCGCGCGCAGCAGCAGGACGAAGCCGAGCTCCCAGACGTGTCCGAACTCCCGGCAGCCTTGCACCATGGCGCCCAGGGTCTCGCCGAGGCTCATGGCCCGGCCGGCGAGCAGCTGGGCGGAGAACCACAGGAAGCCCGGCTGACGGCAGGTCTGCGGCAGCCCCGGCCGGTAGGCGTCGACGATCCCGCTCAGATACTCCTGGGAGCCCTCCCGGTACGCCGAGGCGGCGCCCGCCCCGTCGCTCGCGAAGACCATCAGCCGCACGCCGCGCCTGGCCTCCCACAGCTGTTCCTCGGACCAGGGCGGCGCCTGGGCGGTGCAGGGGTCGGCCAGCGGCACGGCGGTCCGTACGGGTGCGACGAAGGGGTCGGGGCCGAGCGCGGCGACGGCGGGCGCCCAGGAGCGGGCGTCCCCTTGGTGGTTGCGCAGCTGCCAGAACCAGCTCATGGACAGCGCCAGGCACAGCGCCTCCTGCTCCTCCCGCAGCTCCACGGCGCGCCGCAGCGCGGCCCGTGCGTTGTCGTGCTCCGCCTCGAACCGCTCCAGCCAGTGCGCCTGCCGCGGGCCGCGCAGCAGCGGGTCGCCGATGCGGACCAGTTCGCGGTAGACCGTCAGATGCCGGCGCTCGACGGCCTCCCGCTCCCCGGCCTCGGCCAGCCGCTGCGCCGCGTACTCGGCGATGGTCTCCAGCAGCCGGTAGCGCATCCCGTCCCTGCCCTCGGGGACGGCGAGCACAAGCGACTTGTCGACAAGGGAACTCAGGATGTCGAGGGTGTCCTTCGGGGTGGGCCCGGCCAAGTCGCTCCGGGCGTCGAAGGCGCCCCCGGCGCAGACGCCCTCGGCGCAGACGGCCCCGGCGCAGACGGCCTCGGCCTCCTCCAGCGCGCAGCCGCCCGAGAAGACGGCCAGCCGCCGCAGCACGGTCCGCTCGTCGTCGTCCAGCAGGTCCCAGGACCAGTCCACCACCGCCCGCAGCGTCCGCTGACGGGGCAGTGCGGTCCGGTGGCCACCGGTCAGCAGCCGGAAGCGGCCGTCCAGCCGGTCGGCGATCTGGCGCGGGGTCAGCGCGCGCAGCCGGGCCGCGGCCAGTTCGATGGCCAGCGGCAGGCCGTCGAGGCGGCGGCAGATCTCCTCGCACGCGGGCCGGTCGTCCGACACCCGGAACCCGGGGCGCACGGCGGCGCCGCGCTCGGCGAGCAGCCGCAGCGCCACCTCGGGCGGCAGCGGCTCGACGGGCCGTACCCACTCGCCCGGCACGCCCAGCGGTTCCCGGCCGGTGGCCAGCACGGTCACCCCCGGGCAGCCGGTGAGCAGGGACTGGACCAGCTCGGCCGCGGCGCCGACCACATGCTCGCAGTTGTCCAGGACGAGCAGCATCCGGCGCCGGCCGCAGTGCTCCACCAGCTCGGCGAGGGGGCCGGGCGCGGTTCCCTCGGCCGCGCGCAGCTCCCGGGCGCCGGGCCCGCGCAGCGCCGTGTCGCGCGCCCCGAGGGCGGTCAGCACCGCCTCCGCCACGGCCTCGCCGCCCCGTACGGGCGCCAGCTCGGCCACCCACACCCCGCCCGACCACGCCCCGCCCGGCCACGCCCCGTCCGCGCCGGACCCGGCCGCCGCCTCGGCGGCCTCCAGGGCCAGCCGGGTCTTCCCGACGCCGCCGGGGCCCATCAGGGTGGTCAGCCGCCGGGTGCGCAACTCGCCGACGAGTCCGCCCAGTTCGGCCTCGCGCCCGACGAAGGTGGTGAGCCGGGGCCGCAGATTCCCCGGCCGATGTCGCCTGCCGCGCCCGGGGAGCTCGTCGAGGTCGGCGGCGCCGCTCACGCCGGGCCATGCCGAACCGTCCCGCGCGGCGCCGTCCCGTGGCCGCGTGCCGCCCGGTCCGCCGGGCCGCGCCGGGCCGCGCGGAGGCGACGGGGCCGCGTCCTCGGCCAGCAGTTCGGCGTGCAGGGCGCGCAGTTCGCCGCTCGGGTCCGCGCCGAGGCGATCGACGAGCCGGAGGCGGACCTCCTCGTACGCCTGCAGGGCCTCGGCACGGCGGCCGGTGGTGCGCAGGGCGCGGATCCACAGGGCCTGCAGCGGCTCGTCCAGCGGCTCCTGGCCCGCCAGCGCCGCGAGTTCGGCCAGGGCGCCCTCCGCGCGGCCCAGCGCCACCTCGGCCGCCAGGCGGTCGCGGCGCGCCTGGGCGTGGCGCCGTTCGGCCCGTACGGCGGCGGGGCCGCCGCGCGAGGCGGGGGACGCCCCTCCGGCCGCGCCCGGCAGATCGGCGAGCAGGGGGCCGCGCCACAGCTTCAGCGCCTCGTCGAGCAGCGCGGCGGCCAGGCGCGCGTCGCCCGCGGCGATCGCGGCGGAGCCCTCCGCCGCCAGCCGCTCGAAGCGGAACAGGTCGATGTCGTCCGGCTCCGCCACCAGGCGGTAGCCTCCGGGCACCGAGGCCACCGCCTCCTTGCCCAGCGCCCTCCGCAACCGGCCCACCAGCGCCTGCACCGCCGCCACTTCGTCGGCGGGCGGCGCTTCGTCCTCGCCCCAGACCCGGGCGGCCAGCTGTGCCGTGGACGCCGGACGGCCGCCGCCCACGGCCAGCGCGCCCAGCAGCGCGCGCAGCCGGGCGCCGCCGAGCGGCACCTCGGTGCCGTCCGGGCGGACGGCCCGGGTGGCGCCGAGGACGCGGTAGCGGTAGGTCACCCGCCCATTGTCCCCGCACCGCCACCCGGGCCGGCCCCTGTCACGCCCCTCACCGCTCCATGTCCCCGCGCGCCGCGCCCCGGCCACCGGCGGGCCGCCTCCAGGCACCGCCCGTCCTTCCGCGGCCCGGCCGCCGGTGCCGGGGGCGCCGACGGTCCCGCGCCCGGGGTCGCCGGCCCCGCAGGCCGGGCGAGCGGCGCCCCGCACGCAGCGCGGGGGCCGCGAGGCGGCGGCTCCCCGGCCCCTGGCCCGGGCCGCGCGCTCACCGATCGCTGACGGCCGGCGTGCCGGCCACCGCGTCCCGGCGACCGCGTCTCGCCCCCTGAAATCGCCTTGGCCGGCCTCGTCACCGCGGTGATACTCGCCGCATGGAACTCTCCCTGATCGCCGCCTTCGTGGCGGCCGCCTTCCTGCTCAGCATCGCCCCCGGCCCTGACATGCTCTTCATCGTGGCCAACGCCACGGCCGGAGGCCGCCGCGCCGGGCTGGTGGCCGCCCTCGGCATGTCGACCGGTCTGGCCGTGCACACGCTCGCGGCGGCGCTCGGTCTGAGCGCGCTGTTCCGGGCGGCTCCGGAGGCGCTGGAGGTGGTGCGGCTGGCCGGTGCCGTGTTCCTGATCTACCTCGCCGTCACCTCCTGGCGAGCGGGCCGCCGTACGCCCGGCGAGGCCGGCCAGGGTCCCGTACGGGCCACCGCGCCCCGGCGGCCGCTGCGCAAGCTCTATCTGATGGCGACGCTCACCAATGTGGCCAACCCCAAGGTCATCCTGTTCTACCTGGCGTTTTTGCCGCAGTTCCTGACCGTGGGCGATGCGGCGTGGCCGGTGTGGCTGCAACTGCTGACCCTCGGCGGGCTGTTCATCATGGTCGGGCTGCCGGTGGACGCCACGGTCGGCCTGGCCGCCGGGAGCCTGGCGGACAAGCTCCTGCGCCGGCCCTCCTTCCGCCGCCGGCTGGAGCGGGCGTCGGCCGTGATCTTCGGCGGGCTCGCGGTCCGGCTGGCGCTCGACAGCCGCTGATCCGGCATATCACCACAAACCTTCCGCGTGTGTCACTGTCGCTCAGAGTCCCCTCCCGGGAAAACAACAAGGTCCGGCCCCCCTTCTTTTTTGCGCCGCCCCCGGGATATCCATGATGTGAGCGGCCGCGCACAGGCCGTGATCGACGCGGACGGAAGGACCTGGACCATGAGCGACAGGGCGCGCCCAACCCTCGAAGAGAGCGGCTGGCAGGGCGGCTGGCACGTGGACGACCGCTGTACGAACTGCGATGTGGCGCGGCAGCTCGCCCCCGGGCTGATCGGCGAGGCCGACGGCCGCTCGCGGGTGCTGCGCCAGCCGCGTGACGAGGCCGAGACCAGGCTGCTGCACACCGCCGCGTACGCCTGCCACACCCGGTCGATCCGGCCTCCGTCCGGGCAGCGGCTCGACCCGGCGCTCGACCCGTTTCCGCTGGCCCTGGACGACTTTGTCTGGCTGTGCGGACACAACTCGACGCACACCGCCGCGGCCAACTCGTATCTGCTGCGCCGCCCGTCGGGGAACGTCATGGTCGACACCCCGCGCTGGAGCGAGTCGCTGGCGGAGCGGTACGAGGCGCTGGGTCCGGTGGCCGAGGTGCTGCTCACCCACCGCGACCACGCGGCGCACGGCCGCCGCTGGGCGGACCGCTTCGGCGCCCGGCTGTGGATCCACGAGGGCGACCTGGCCTCGGCCCCGGACGCCGACCGCGTGCTGCGCGGCACCGAGCCGGCCGAGGTCACAGACGGCGTGGTCGCCCATCCGCTCCCCGGGCACACCGAGGGCAGCGTGCTGTACGTGGCGGACGAGCGGTACTGCTTCAGCGGCGACAGCCTCTACTGGTCGCGCACCACGGCGGACATCGAGGTCGTGGAGAGCGTGACCTGGTACTCCATCGAGGAGCTGGCCGCGTCCCTGGCCCGCTCGGCCCCGCGGCTGCGCTTCGAATGGCTGCTGCCCGGCCACGGGGACCGCAAGCGGCTGCCCGCGGCCGAGACGGCCCGCCGCCTGGCGGGGCTTACGGACCGGGTACGGGCGCTGCGGCCCCGCCCGATCGACTTCTCGGCCGTACGCTGGTGAGCCCCGTACGCCCGGCCGCACCGCCGGCCCTAGGCGGCCGTGCCCCGCACCAGCGGGGTCAGCGCCGAGCCGACCAGGGTGGCCGTGACGATGGAGCCCATGGTGATGCCCCACGCCACCGGGCCCAGCGGGGTGCAGCCGAAGAACTGGCTGACGCCCGGTGTCTGGACGATGCCCGCGAGGACCGCCGCCGAGCCGAATCCCGCGATCAGGACGTGCCGGTCCAGACCGCCGGTGGCCAGGGTCTGGGCGAGCTGGGTGCCGACCAGGGCGACGAGCGCGACCGTGCCGGCGCGGCGGGAGCGGCCGGTGAGCCGCGCGCCTGACCAGGCCATGCCCGCGCCGAGGGCGGTGATGACGCCGCGCAGCAGCATCTCGTGGGTCAGGGCGGTGCCCAGGGAGCGGTGCGGGCCTTCGCGCAGCAGCCGCTCGCCGGTCTGGCCGGTCGGCTCGCGCACCGCGATGGCGAGCGCGGGCGCGAGGTCGGTGAGCAGGTTGACCAGCATGATCTGCCGGGCGTTCAGCGGTGTGCCGCCGGTGAGGGCGGCGGTGACCACGCTGAAGGTGACCTCTCCCAGGTTGCCGCCGACGAGGATGGCGAGCGCGGCGCGCACCGAGGCCCACATGGCCCGCCCCTCCATCAGCGCCGAGACGATGGTCTCCAGGCGGTCGTCGCCGACGACCAGGTCCGCGGCGGCGGTCGCGGCGGGCGTGCCGCGCCGGCCCAGGGCGATCCCGACGTCCGCGAGGCGGATGGCGGGGGCGTCGTTGGCCCCGTCGCCGGTCATCGCCACGGTCCGCCCGAGGCGCTGGTACGCCTGGACGATGCGGACCTTGTGGTGCGGGCTGCACCGGGCGATCACATCGACGGTGGGCAGCAGTTCGTCGAGCGTGGCGTCGTCGAGCTCGTCCAGCTCGGGGCCCGTGCACACCTTCGGTTCGAGGACGTCGCTGACGGTCGCGGCGATGGCGTCCGCGGTGGCCGGGTGGTCGCCGGTGAGCATCACGGTGTGCACACCGGCCTCGTGCAGCCGCCTGGTGGCGGGGGCGGCGCTGGTGCGCACCGGGTCGGCGAGCGCGATGAAGCCGAGGAAGACCAGGTCCTGTACGGCCTCGTCGGTGAGTTCTTCGTCGCCCGCCATGGGCCGTTCGGCCACGGCCAGGACCCGGCGGCCGGCACCGGCCAGCGCTTCGGCGCGGTCGGTGAGTTCCTTGGCCGCGGCGCCGTCCAGCGGGGTCTCCGCGTCCCGGGTCCGCCGGCGGGCGCAGCGGAGCAGCACGTTCTCCGGTGCGCCCTTCACGCTCAGCAGCATGCGGTGGGAGGTGCGCCCCGCGGTGGCGTGGTAGGCCCGGGACGGTTCGAAGGGCAGCGAGTCGGTGCGCCGCCAGCGGGGGGCGCCGTGTCGTACGGTGACGCCGGCGCGGCGGGCTCCGGCCATCACCGCGCGGTCGGTCTGGTGGGCCATGGGCTCCGCCTGCCGGGCCGGCGGGGTGGCGCGCAGCGCGGCGGCGAGCACCGCCTTGCGCGGGGTGTCGAGCCGGTCGGCGGGCAGCTCCACCTCCGCGTCGCCGACGGCGGCCAGCTGGAGGTTGCCCTCGGTGAGGGTGCCGGTCTTGTCGAAGCACAGGACGTCGGCGCGGCCGAGCGCCTCGATGGTGCGGGGGTTGCGCACCAGCGCGCCGAGGTCGGCCAGGCGGCGTGCGGCGGCGAGCTGGGCCGCGTTGACCAGGAACGGCAGCCCTTCGGGTACGGAGGCGACGGCGAGGTTGACCGCGGAGGCCAGGGTGTCGGTCAGCTTGCGGCCGTGCAGCACCCCGGCTCCGGAGACCGCGGACGCGGAGCCGATGGCGATGGGCAGGCTGGCCCGGGTGAGTCTGGTCAGCCGGGCCTCCACGCCGGTGACGGGCGCGGCCTGGCGCGCGGTGGCGAGGCTGCGGCCGACCTCGGTGGAGGTGCCGGTGGCCACCACGACGGCCACCGCCCGCCCGGCGGAGACGGTGGTGCCCTCGTAGAGCATCGAGCGGCGCCCGGTGATGTCCGCGGCGGCCACCGGCGCCGGGTCCTTGGCCGCCGGCAGGGACTCGCCGGTCAGCGACGACTCGTCCACTTCGAGGCCTTCGGCCTCCAGCAGCCGGCAGTCGGCGGGCACCACGTCCTCGGGGCGCAGCGCGACGATGTCGCCGGCCACCAGGTCACCGGCGGCGACCAGCCGCTCGGTGCCGCCGCGGCGTACCCGCGCCCCGATGGCCGAGCGGGAGAACAGCTCCGCCAGGGCGCGCTCGGTCCGCACCCGCTGGACCCCGCCGACCAGCGCGGAGGTCCCGGTGATGGCGGCCACCAGGGCGGCGTCGGTGCGCGATCCCACGGCCGCGGCCAGCGCGGCCCCGGCGGCGAGCACCGGGGTGAGGGGGTTGGCCAGCTCCTCGATGAACGCCGAGGGCAGGGTGGTGCCGGGCGGCTCGCCGGTGCGCGGCGCGCCGGGGGCGCGGGCGCGGGCGGCGGCCTCGGCCGGGGCGAGGCCGCCGGGCGGGGTGCCCAGGCGCTCCAGCACGCGCGGGACGGGCATCAGATGCCAGGGGACGGAGGTCACCGGCGGGGCGAGGGGGCGCGCTATGAGCTGTCGGGCGCGCCAGGTGCCCATGCAGAAGGCGATGGTGCCGGCGATGTTGCCGGCGCCGGTGGCGCGCGCGGCGGCCTGCCGGCGCGGGGCCTGGAGGGCGGCGACGGCGCCGACGCCGCTGCCGCCGGCCGCGAGTACGGCGCTGTCCCGGTCGACCCGGGCCGCCACCCCCACGGCGTCCACGATCACCCCGGCCGACTCCAGGTCAGCACCGACCAGCAGATGCGCTCCCCAGGCCGGGGGCTCGCCCTCGCGGTGGGTGCCGATGCCGCAGTCGGCGGCGCCCAGCGCCCGGCGGTTGCCCGAGAGCAGGAGCACCACGGCGCCGTCGGCCTGCAGGGCGCGTACCGAGGCCACCAGGCGTCCTCCGGCGGGCATCACCGCGTCGGCGAAGGCGAACGCCGGGTGCGGGCGGTCGGTGGCCAGGACGACGCGGGCGCCCGCCCGCCGGGCGGCGGCGGCCACGGCCTCGGCGCCCGGGGCGGTCTGTACGGCCAGCCCCACCACGGCCCGCAGGCGGCGGCCCTTGGCCAGGCCGAGGACGCGTTCGCTGCCCCTGCGGCGCAGCCGGGAGGCGGCCTGGCTGCCCGTACGGCCCGTCAGATGGAGCTGGTCCAGCGGCCCCAG
The DNA here is from genome assembly GCF_042959105.1 of Streptomyces sp. NPDC007917. Classification (NCBI taxonomy): domain Bacteria; kingdom Bacillati; phylum Actinomycetota; class Actinomycetes; order Kitasatosporales; family Streptomycetaceae; genus Streptomyces; species Streptomyces sp. NPDC007917. The sequence continues at coordinate 226,714 of NZ_JBIBKK010000003.1, read as the reverse complement.
CGACCAGCCCTGGCCGTTCCCGCGGACCTCCAGGGGGCCGTCGGGGTCGAAGAGGTCGAAGAGGCGTTCGGAGATCGGCGCGGCCTCGGCCCCGTCGAGCACATCCACGTCGACGGGCTCGTACCGGTCGCTGCGCAGCGCCTCCTCGTCCAGCACCACGGTGTCGACCTGGCCCAGCCGCCGCAGCGCGCCGCGGTCCATGGCCACCACGCCGCGCAGCGCCAGAAAGCGGCCGAGGCTGGTCGCGAACCCCTCCCGGCCGCCTCCCGTCGCCTTGGGCACGGAGGCCAGCGCCACGGCGAGCCCGCGGCGGGGGCCGGCGAACGGCACGGCGAGCGCGCCGGCGACGGCGCCGGCCCGCATGGACCGCTCCGCGTACAGCGCGGTGGCGTCCCTGGGGGGCGGTCCGGGCCGCTCGACGATGATCGGTTCGGCCGCCACGTCCCGCGGCCCGTGCACCAGATGCGGTTCGGCCGCCTCCCAGGCCGCGCTCTCCGCGTCGGCCTCCCGCCACTGGGCGAGGCGCTCGACCACGTCCAGGGCGAGCCCTCCGCCGCGGGTGGCCACGCCCTGGGCCAGCGCGCTCATCGCGGTCAGCGCCGGGTCGGCCCGCTCGGCGCCGCCGATCGCCGCGGCCAGCCGGCGTGCCCGCGGGTGGTGCTGGATCAGAGAGGCCAGCGCACCCACTTCGGTGGGCAGTTTGAGCCAGGGGGCCAGGCGCAGCGCGGTGGACAGGGTCAGGCCCACGGCGTCCGCGGTCAGGGCGGAGAGGGACGCGGGGGTGTTGGCGCCTTCCGAGGGGTGGTGCGGCTCCGGGCGCCATTCGTCGAACTCCTCGGCCTCGGCGGCGGCTCCGTGGGCTTCGGCCTGTTCGACCAGGGCGATCAGCTCGGACTCGCGCGGCGGCGGGGAGGCGAGCGACACCACGACACGCTCGGTGGGGGCGTTGACCCGCGCCCACCGGACGCGGGGGTGTGTCTCGAGCGCCGTCTCCACGCGGCGGCCGACCCGCTCGCCCCCGATGCCGTGCACCCCCCGGACCTCGATGTAGCAGCGCCCGGGGTAGGACCACACTCCGCGCCGTGGCAGCCTGGCCAGCCGTCCGAGGAGTCCGGCCGCGCCGCGCAGGCCGGCAGTCATCCCGCCGGTGAGGGGTCCCAGCAGTGGGGGCGCCGGGATGCGCGGTCCCGGTCGTTCCGGCTGTTCCGGCTGTTCGGACGGTTGTGACCGTGGTGCTTGTGACATCGGCGCGGCCTCCTGTTCACATCGCCCGGCAGCCGCCCCCACCCGGCACCCAGTTCGGCAGAAGATGGATCCCGATTACCCTGAAAAGTGAGGAATTACCGCTACGTCAACCATGTGTGGACGTGAGATCTGTGAGTACTCCCACCACCGCCCGCAAGCGCGGGCCCTCGGACAAGACGAAGACAGCGGCCCGGCAGAAGACGACGACGGCCCGGCAGAAGTCAGCGGCCGCCGCGAAGAGCACACCCGCGAAGGCCTCGGCCGGCACACCCGCGAAGGGCTCCAAGGCCATGACGAAGGCCGGCAAGCCGGCCAGGCCCGAGGCGGGCGACGGCAAGCGGTCCGTGACCGTCACCGTCCCCACGATGCGGAGCATGGCGGGCGGCCTGATGGACGCGGCGCTGCTGCCGGTGGCCGTGGCCCGGCGGTGGCTGCCCGCCAAGGGCGGTCTGCCGCTGTACGTGGGCCTGGGCATCCTGGGCGCCGCGGACGCGATCGAGTGGCCGGTGGCCGTGGGCATCGGCGTCGGCTACGCCGTTCTGCGCCGCGGCGGCGTCATGGCGCCCCCGTCCACCGGCCGCCCGACCGTCGCCCAGGCGGCCTGAGGCCCCCTGGGGCACCCGCTACACCGAGCACGGCAAGGTGATCTGGACCGAGCAGCCGCTGCCCCGGCGCGGCTGAGCAGCCCGGCCCGGATCACCGACGCATGGCCGCGGCATCGCACGCCGCCATGTGTCAGGTCGCGGCGTCCGCCAACAGCTTCAGGGCGAGCTGCTGGAGCTCGGGGCCGGCCTTGTCGGGGCTGCCGGTGTCGTACGGCGGTTCGGGGTCGTACTCGACCGCGAGCTGCATGGCCTTGGCGGTTTTCTCGTCGGACAGCCGGGCGGCGAGGTGCAGGCCCATGTCGATCCCGGCGGAGACGCCCGCGGCGGTGATGATCTTCCCCGTCTCGACGAACCGTCCCGGCGTGTCGATGGCGCCCACCTCGGCCAGCGAGGGGCGGGCGGCCCAGTACGTGGTGGCGGGCAGGCCGCGGAGCAGCCCGGCGGCGCCCAGGATCAGCGACCCGGTGCACACCGAGGTGGTCCACACCGTCTGCTCGTGCATACGGCGCAGCCAGTCGAGGATCGCCTCGTCGCCCATCGAGGCCGTGGTGCCGCGCTCGCCCCCGCCCGGCACCAGCACGACCTCCGCCCGGGGCATCTCGTCGAGGGACCGCTCGGCCACCAGCGCCAGCTCCCCGGTGTCCGTGCGCACCCGCCCGGCCCGCTTGGCCACCGTGGTCACCGAGACACGGGGGACGCGGCACAGCACCTCGTACGGGCCGACGGCGTCCAGCGCCGTGAAGCCCTCGTACAGCAGCACCGCCACCCGAATCGGCCGCCCGGACGCCCCGCCGGCCGCGGCGCCGTCCTCCTCGGGGGCCTGCTGGGCCCGGGCCGGGGCCGCCGCGACCGTCGTCAGCCCCGCGCCGAGGCTTCCCACCGCGGCTGCCCTCAGCAGTTTGCGGCGGCCGTTGTCCACACCTGCCATGAATCCCTCCCAGGTCGGTCCTCCGGTGGAATGCCGGTGAGCAGGTAGTCGGCCCGGAGCCCGGCGGGGTTCCGGGGCGCAGGAAGCTTTCCGGGATTTGTGTTATCCAGACCAGCGCGGCTCCGTCTCCTGTGGGGGGCGCCCCTACATGACCGGGGTGGGGTCGCCGAAATCGGGAAGGAGCGAGGTGGCGCGTGCGCACCAAGGAGCAGTCGGACGCCGCGGTAGTCGCGGCGGCGCGGGCCGGGGACCAGCGAGCGCTGGCGGAGCTGCTGGAGGAGTACCTGCCGCTGGTCTACAACGTGGTGGGCCGGGCCCTGGACGGCCACGCGGACGTCGATGACGTCGTACAGGAGACGATGCTGCGGGCGGTAACGGGGCTGGCGGGCCTGGCCGACCCGGAGCGCTTCCGGTCCTGGCTGGTGGCGATAGCCATGAACCAGGTGCGCCAGCGCTGGCGGGAGGGGCGGGCGGGGGCGCGGGCCGGGCATCTGGAGGAGGTGGCCGAGGTGGCCGATCCCGGTTCGGACTTCGCCGAGCTGACCGTGTTGCGGCTCGGGCTGTCCGGGCAGCGGCGGGAGGTCGTGGAGGCGACCCGCTGGCTGGAGCGGGACGAGCGGGAGGTGCTGTCGCTGTGGTGGCTGGAGACCGCGGGCGAGCTGACCCGCGCCGAGCTCGCGGCGGCCTGTCAGCTCCCCCCGACCCATGCCGCGGTGCGGGTCCAGCGGGTCAAGAGCCGGCTGGACACCGCCCGGGGCGTGGTGCGGGCGCTGCGCGCGTCGCCGCGCTGCCCCGAGCTGTCGGCGCTGGTGAAGCCGTGGCACGGCCGGCCGTCCGCGCTGTGGCGCAAGCGCCTGGCCCGCCATGTCGGGCAGTGCCCGGAGTGCGCGGTGGCCGCGGCCGGTCTGGTGCCCGCCGAGGGGCTGTTGGTGGGCATGGCCCTGGTGCCGCTGCCGGCGGGGCTGGCCGCGTACGCGCTGGGGCAGCTCGCCTCGGGGACGCCCGCGGTGGCCGCCGCGGGCGCGGCGGCGGCTTCGTCGTCAACGACCGCTGGGGGCAAACTGGCCCAGATCCTGGCGCAGGCCACGGCGAAGCCGGTGGTGGCGATGGCCGCCGCGGGCGGTCTGGCGGTCGCCGGTGCCACCCTGTACGTCCAGTCCGGGCCCGGATCCGCAGCGGACCCGGGGCGCCCGCCGTCCGCCGCGGCGTCCACCGCGCCCGCCGTGCCCGGGGCGTCGTCGGCGGCGCCGACCGGTGAGGTGGGCGAGGCGGTCTCCCGGCCCCCGTCGCGCACGCCGAAGCCCTCCCGGTCCGCCTCCGCCCCGGCCCGCCCGCGCTCGCTGTACGGCACGGTGGTCGACAAGGCCGACGCGGCCCCGGCTGTTGACGCCCGCCCCGGTCCCCTGCCGGAGCGGCCGGAGGGGCGTCCGATCACCGGTTCCGGCAGCTATGAACAGCCGAGCCCCGGCAATTATGTGATGGTCAACAACGCCCAGTACGTGACGCTGACCGGGCAGGGGTATGTCCGGGTCCGCTGGGGGCTCGTGCCCGCCGCGCGGTCCGGCCAACTGAGGATGCCCAGTTGGACCGGGCTGAGCGGGCGGCTGTTCCATGTGGCCTCCGGCGGGGGCCGCCGCATGGACGACCAGGTGCCGGGGGCCACGGACCGGCCGCACACCGGGATGGGCAGCGCCGCCACGGGGTTCGACACCCTGCCGGCCGGCGCCCAGCAGATGTGGCAGAACGAGTACTACTACCTCGACGGCAGTGTGACCCTCCATCTCAACGAGGACTGGGCCGACTACAACCTCGCGGTCTCCGGCGTGGACCGGGCCGCGATCCTCCGCGACATCCAGCAGCCGCCCGGGGACAGGGCGATCCGCTACGGGCTGGTGCGGGACACCGGAACCGACGCCGCCCCGGTCCCGCAGTATGTGACCCGCTCGCGCTCCGCCGACCCCCTCACCGTGCCGCTCCGCGGTGACCTGCGCTGAGCCGATGAGCCCTCAGCGCAGGTCCTTGACCCGGCGGAGCTTCCCGACGGAGCGCTCCAGCGACTCCGGCTCCACCACCGCCGCCTCGACGGTCAGGCCCACCCCGTCCTTGACCGCCTGGGCGATGGTCCGCTCGGCGGCCGCGCGCGCCTCGGGCGTGGCGCCGGGGCGCGCCTCCGCCTGGACGGTCAGCCGGTCCATCCGGCCGCTGCGGGTCAGCACCAGCTGGAAGTGCGGGGCGACGCCGGGGGTGCGCAGCACGATCTCCTCGATCTGGCTGGGGAAGAGGTTCACCCCGCGCACGATGATCATGTCGTCGCAGCGGCCGGTGATCTTCTCGATGCGGCGGAACGCGGGCCGGGCCGTGCCGGGCAGCAGCCGGGTCAGGTCGCGGGTGCGGTAGCGGATGACGGGCATAGCCTCCTTGGTCAGGGAGGTCAGGACCAGCTCGCCCTCCTCCCCGTCGGCCACCGGTTCGTCGGTGAGCGGGTCCACGATCTCGGGGTAGAAGTGGTCCTCCCACACATGCAGCCCGTCCTTGGTCTCCACGCACTCCTGGGCCACGCCGGGGCCGATCACCTCGGACAGCCCGTAGATGTCCACGGCGTGGAGGTCCGCGCGCTCCTCGATCTCCCGGCGCATCTCCTCGGTCCACGGCTCGGCGCCGAAGACGCCGACCTTGAGGGAGGTGGTGCGCGGATCGATGCCCTGGCGCTCGAACTCGTCGAGGAGGGTCAGCATGTAGGAGGGGGTGACCATGATGACCTCGGGCCTGAAGTCCTCGATGATCCGCACCTGGCGGGCCGTCATGCCGCCGGAGGCGGGAACGACGGCGCAGCCGAGCCGTTCGGCGCCGTAGTGCGCGCCGAGGCCACCGGTGAACAGGCCGTATCCGTAGGAGATGTGCACCATCTGACCGGGGCGCCCGCCGGCCGCGCGCAGCGAGCGGGCGACCACCTCGGCCCACATGGCCAGGTCGTTCTCCGTATAGCCGACGACGGTGGGGCGGCCGGTGGTGCCGCTGGAGGCGTGGACGCGGCGCAGCCGCGAGCGGTCCACGGCGAGCAGGCCGAAAGGGTAGGTGTCGCGCAGATCGGCCTTGGTGGTGAGGGGAAAGCGGGCCAGGTCCTCCAGCGTGCGGCAGTCCTCGGGCTCGACTCCGGCCGCGCGGAACTTCGCCCGGTACGGCTCGACATGGTCGTACACCCGCCTGAGGGTGGCCCGCAGCCGGGCGAGCTGTGTCTCGCGCAGCTCTTCGGGCCCCATCCGCTCGGCGGCGTCCAGGAGTTCGGCCGGCGGCGGTGATCCCAGCCGGCGCCCGCCCCCCGTCGTATGCGTCGACACCGTCATGTCTGGCACCACCTCATGAACCGACCGAACATTCGGTTTAACCGTGCGACGCGATCAAGTAATCCAGCATCCGACGGGCCTGTCAAGGGATGGCGCGGGCGCGCGGAGGGGACGCCCTTCACCCCCTCTCTGTCCCCTATATAGGGCCGCCTGAATCGGGCCCTGTATGCCGCCTGAATCGGGCCCTGTATATAGGGGACAGAGACGGGGCGGATCGGGGACGGCAAAAGGGCGTGGGACCGGCCGTCAGCTCAGCCCGAGGGGGGCGGGTCCGAGGCGGACGGCGAGGACTTGTAGGCGGTGGACTTCTCGATGGCGCCGCCGAGCTTGTCCCGGGCGGCCTTCAGGGAGCTCATGGACTCCGCCGAGACGACCCAGCGGTTGCCGACCAGAAAACTCCCGCCGTACATCTGCGCGTAGTCCAGCCAGTCCCGCTGCCCCTTGGCGGTCACGAAGCTGAGGAAGACGTAGTTCTTCTTGCCGAGGTGGCAGACGCCCTGACGGTAGTCGTCGACGTCCGTGGTGATCTCCGGCTTGCAGCCCATGGTCCTGGCCAGCTTCTCGACGCCGGCCGGGCGGGCGGCCGGGGCGCTCGCGCTCGGCCTGCCCTTCCCGCCCTTGCCGATCGACGCCTTGTCGGTTTCGGCGTCCGATCCGCATCCCGCGGACAGCAGCGCCACGGCCGCGACGGCCGGCACCACCGCACCGGCGCCGACACGGGCGCGGCGACGCGGGGCGGCCCACGGCCGGATGCGCGGGGCCGCGGCGGCGCGGCCGGGGGCCGGGCGGGTCGCGTCTTCCGGGGAGCACCTTCGCGGTGCGTGCTCGGGCTTCACGTCCATCGGTACGGACGCGGCGGGCGGGGCGTTCAGCGAATCCGCGAATTCCTTCGCGCACCCCTTCCACCCACCCGATCTACGCGCGTATCTTCGCCGGACCGCACTTCCCCCCACGTGACACCGAGTTCGGAGGAACAGATGTCCGCACAGACCGGCAGGGGTGCCCATCGGAAGCGCCCCGCCCTGCGCTCGCCCTACGCCATGGGCGGGTTGGCCCTCGCGGTCACCGCCGCCGCGGCCTCGTTAGTGCCCGCCATGGCCTCGACCACCGAGGGGCCCAAGGGCGGCGCGGCGCGGGCCCAGGCCCCCGCCCACCCGGAGCGGGACTGGATGGGCTCGACCGTCGCCGAGCACGAGGGCGGCGATCCGAAGGCGATACCCAAGGCCACGGCGGCCGCCTCGGTGGAGGGGGTCGACGTCAGCAACCACCAGGGCGCGGTCAACTGGACGTCGCTCTGGAACAAGAACGTCCGGTTCGCCTACGTCAAGGCCACCGAGAGCACGACGTACAAGAACCCCAAGTTCGCCTCGCAGTACAACGGCGCCGCCGACAAGGGCATGATCCGCGGCGCCTATCACTTCGCCCTGCCGAACAAGTCCGGCGGCGCCGCGCAGGCGGACTACTTCGTGAGCAACGGGGGCGGCTGGTCGGCCGACGGCAGGACCCTCCCGCCCGTGCTGGACATCGAGTACAACCCGTACGGCGCGTCCTGCTACGGCAGGACCAAGGCCCAGATGGTCACCTGGATCAAGGACTTCAGCGCCCGGGTCAAGAAGCGCACCGGGCGTGACCCGGTGATTTACACGACCACCAGCTGGTGGAAGTCCTGCACCGGCAACAGCGGCGCGTTCGGGGCGAAGAACCCGCTGTGGCTCGCGCGCTACGCGTCCACGCCGGGGGCGCTGCCGGCCGGGTGGAAGACCCACACCATCTGGCAGTACACGTCCTCCGGGCCGGTGGTGGGCGACCACAACAGGTTCAACGGCAGCCTGGCCCGGCTCAAGGCCCTGGCCAAGGGCTGACCCCGGCGGCGCTCAGCGCCCCGGCCGAGCGACTCCCGCCCCCGACTGGGTAAAACGGACGTAAAGCACCAGCTCAGGGGGCGGGACACAAAACAGTTCGGCAGAGTACCAGCAAGCAGAGATCGCTGTCAGGTCTTTATTCATTGGTGATGAGCTCTCCACTCCCGGCCCACACCAGGCACTAGCGTCCGGTGTCACTCCGAACCAAGGAGGGCGCTGTGCGATCAGTCATCAGCAGATCCATTGCTTCCAGCCGCACGATCGGGACCGGGCTCATCATCGGTGCGCTCGCCATGACGCTCGCGGCACTGCTCATCCCCGTGAGCCTGTTCGGCGAAAGCAGCGCTGCGGCGCTCCCGAGCGGGGTCACCGACGACGGCAAAGGAACCATCAGTACGCAATACGGGCCGCTCACCGCGGTCGACAGGGACTTCGTCCGCAAGGTCAAGCTCGCCGGCCTGTGGGAACTCCCCTCGGGACGCATGGCACAGGAGCGTGGCAACACCGACGCCGTGAAGACCGCGGGCGAACACCTCATCGAGGGCCACACCGAGCTGGACCGCCGGTCCAACGAGGTGGGCCAGGCTCTCGGAATCGACCTGCCCACCCAGCCCAACGAGCAGCAGCAGGGCTGGCTCAACGAAATGACCAACGCCGCCTCACCGGCCGAGTTCCAGCGTGTGTTCGCCAACCGCCTGCGCGCCGCGCACGGGAAGGTCTTCGGCCTGGTGGCCCAGGTGCGGGCGCAGAGCGAGAACTCCATGGTCAGGTCCCTCGCGACAAGGGCCAACGCAGTCGTTCTCGACCACATCACGGTCCTTGAGGACACCGGGCTTGTCGACTTCGAGGCCCTCAACACAAAGTGAAGTGATCTCATGAGGCAACAGACCCATAAACGCGGGCGTTTCACGAACAAGACCGTGGCCATCGTCGCCGCGCTGGCGCTCGGCGGCGGTGGCGCGGCCGTCATCGCGGCGAACGCGTCCGCGAGCGGCGACAAGAGCTCCGGCGAGGAGCGGACGCTGTCGGCGACGGCGGGCACGATCAGCTGCCCCGACGTGGGCCAGAAGCTCAGCAGCGTCCCGCGGCAGGCCCGCGCCGAGGTCGACCGCAACCTGGCCGAGCTCGACTCCCAGGTGGCCAACGCCTACCAGCGGATGGCGAAGAAGGAGGCGGGCACGGATTCCGTGCTCACCACGCTCCAGCAGCAGCGCACGGCCACCTTGGACCGCATCGGGATCGCCATCGGCCGCAGCGCTCAACGCCCCGCGGGTCTCGAGCAGATGAGTGCCTGCAAGATGCAGACCAACTTCGCCGGGAAGGGCCGTGGCGGTGGCCAGGGCGGCAACCAGCAGGGCGGCGGCCAGCAGGGCAACCAGCAAGGTGGCGACCAGCAGGGCGGGAACAACCAGGGCGGTGGCCAGCAGGGCGGTGGCCAGCAGGGTGGCAACCAGCAAGGCGGCGGCCAGCAGGGCGGGAACAACCAGGGCGGCAACGGCGGGCAGCAGGGCAACGGCCCCTCGCCGGAGGACTTCGTCGACATCACGAAGGTGCAGCCCAACGTCAAGGAGCCGCAGAACCAGGGCAACGCGTCCACCGGCAGCTTCGTCTCGGAGTGCGGTGTCAACGAGCAGGCCATCCGCAACACCGACAACGTGATCGTGGCGCCCGGCGTGGGCAACGGCGCCCACCACACCCACGACTACGTGGGCAACAAGACCACGAACGCCAACTCCACCAACGACAGTCTGGCCGCGGGCGAGACCACCTGCACCAACGGCGACCAGTCCACGTACTACTGGCCGGTGGTCCGGGTCCAGGACGGCACCCAGGAGAAGGACGCCAACCAGCTCGGCGGTGGCCTCGAGGGGAACGTCGGCCGCATCCTCACCCCCAAGAGCTCCACGATCGAGTTCAAGGGCAGCCCGGTCGGCAAGGTCACCGCGATGCCCCGCTTCCTGCGGATCATCACCGGTGACGCCAAGGCGTTCACCAACGGCACCGCCAACGCCAACGCACACTGGAGCTGCACCGGCTTCGAGGACCGCCAGCTGACCGACAAGTACCCGATCTGCCCGCAGGGCAGCGACGTGGTGCGCAGCTTCGCCTTCCAGAGCTGCTGGGACGGCAAGAACATCGACAGCGCCAACCACCGTGACCACGTCGCCTTCGCTCAGCAGGACGGCTCCTGCCCGGGTGGCTTCCAGGCGATCCCCCAGCTGGTGAACAAAATCACCTATGAGGTCCCGGCGGGTGCGACGTACGCGGTCGACGGCTTCCCCGAGCAGTTGCACAAGCCGATCACCGACCACGACGACTTCATCAACGTGATGTCGGACCAGCTGATGAACCAGGCCGTGCAGTGCATCAACAGCGGGCAGAAGTGCGGCTGATGCCCCACCGACCCCAGGCGTGCGCCGATCGGTCTCCGGTCGGCGCACGCCGCGTTCCGGCCCGGCACGAGACCGCGCGGCACGAGGCTGCCGCGGCCGCCGGCGATCCGGCCGCCGGACACCCGGATCACACGGACCGTCCGGGTGGTTCCGATCCCGAGCACTTACCCGACGGGTCCGATCCCGAGCCGTTACCCGAGCGGTCACCCGCGCGGGCGGGGCCGGAGCCCCGAGGCCGCGAACCGACGCCCTCGGACCAGGAACTCACCCAGCGGCTCCAGGAGGGGTACCGCCTGGGGGCCGCGAGCCCGGCGGCCGGTGACCTCCTCTACCGCCGCCACCGCGAGGCGGCGTTCGCCTATGCCCGCACCTGTTGCCGAGCCCTCCACGACGCCGAGGACCTTGTGTCCGAGGCGTTCATCCGCACCTTCCAGGCCGTCCGGTCGGGCGGCGGCCCGCGTGGCCCCTGGCGCCCGTACCTGCTGACCGTCATCCGCCACACCGCGATCGAGTGGAGCGCCGGCGAGCGTCAGGTGCTGCTCACCGCGGACTTCGAGTCCTGGCGGCAGCAGTCGACCGAGGCGGACCCCCAGCAGCACCTGCTGGCCGACGAGGACCGCAGGATGCTGGTCCGAAGTTTCCAGGCCCTCCCCGCGCGGTGGCGGACCGTGCTGTGGCACACGCTGGTGGAGGGCGACTCCCATCAGCGCGTGGCCGCGCTGATGGGTCTGTCCCCCAGCGGTCTCACCTCCTTGGCCTTCCGCGCCCGCGAGGGGCTGCGCGAGGCGTATCTGCGCGCCCATGTGCGGTCCGCGGCCGGGGACGACGACCGCTGCCGCCACTTCGGCTCCATGATCGGCGCGTCGGTGCGGCGTGGCGCCGTACGCGGCCGGGCGCTGGCGCGCCATCTGGCCGAGTGTGGCGTCTGCTCGCACGCGTACACCGAGTTGCTGGCCCTCAACGCGGCCATGCCGGACACCACCCGGGCCGCGGAGTCCGCTGACTCCACGGGCTCTGCTGACTCCGCGGGGTGCCGGGGCTGAGCCCCGGACGACAAGCGCGCACATGGAACTGCCGGCCGCGGATCGCGGCCGGCAGTTCCATGATGGGGGCTCATACGGCCCCCCGGCTCACAGTCCGTTGACGCGCGCCTCCCTCGCGATGCCGCCCACGGGCCGAAGGCCGGTCGGCGCTCCGCGGCCCCTGCGGGTGACCACCCGGGAGTAGTGGCGCCGGATCCGGTCCATCTGCGCCATCAGCCGGCGGCCGCGCAGCGCCATCTCCAGCTCGAAGCGTATGCGCGGGTCCCGCAGGCCCGGCCCGAAGAGCTTCTCGATCTGCCGCAGCCGGTAACGCACCGTCTGCGGGTGCACCTTGAGCGCCTTGGCGGCCTCGGGTGCGCCACCGCCCTCGAGCCAGGCGAGCAGGGTCATCTGCAGCCGCTCGCTCTGCCGGGGGGTCAGCCCGGCCAGTGGCTTGAGCCACCGCGAGGCCAGCGCCCGTACCAGCGACTCGTCCTGGAGCAGCAGCAGCGTGGAGAGGTGGTCGTCCACGAAGAGTATCCGGGCCTCGGGGCCGCTGCGCGCATGGGTCATGGTCAGCAGCCGCCGTGCCCACCGCACCGAGGAGGCGGCGTCGTTCAGCGGAACGACGTGGCCGACGGCGGCGGTACGGCCCCGCAGCGCGGTCTCCAGCGCGCCGCGCGCGGAGGCGGTCTCGGTGGCGGTGTCCCGGTCGGTGTCCGGCTCGGCGGTCGCTCCCTCGGTCAGGGGAGTGTCCGGGCCGGTGGCGGTGTCGGTGCCCGTGTCGGGGTCGGGAATCAGCAGGCACAGCTCGTCGCCGACGGCGCCGATCAGGGTGTCGCCGAACACCGCGGCCAGCTGGGGCGCCTCGCCCGGGGTGGGCAGGGCGATGGCCTGGACCGATTCGGGCAGTGGCCAGCGGGCGGCCCGGGAGAGTTCGGCCAGGGCTCGCTCGGATACGGGTGCCTCGCCGACCAGGGCGTCGAAGAGGTCGCGCCTGGCCCGCTCGGGGGGTACCTCGGTCAGGGGGCCACGGCCGCGGGCGCTGTCGGCCACCGCGTGTTCGGTGGCCTCCTCACCTGGGGTCCGGTAGCCGAGTGCGGTCGAGAGAGCCTGTTCGACGGTCCATCGCACCTTGTCACGCTCAGTGTCCTCCAAGAGGTCGGCGAATCCCGGAATTCTGCGCCGAAGGGTCTCAACCACTTCTTCGGCCAGGGACGGGAGTTCATTGCGCAGGACGCGGGTCCGCTCGCCACGGGGGGGACGGGGGGACCAGATGCGGTTCGCGAGTTCGCCCATCATTACCTCGTTCTTGCCGGGGGGAGGCCTGGCCGTTGGGGGGTCGGTCAGGCCCGTGGAGGTTGCCTCCGTCGCCGGTTCGTCCACTCCGGAAAAGGGAGTCGAGGGTCCTCCGATGAATCTTGGAGGAACCCCTCCCCTGCCGGTCCCGGCGCTTTGCCGGGTCTTTGCCATCGAAATGACAGTGGAGCAGCCCAAGACGGTGTGGGCAGTGGTGGTCCACAAGAAGTTGTCACATTACGACAAATCTTATGGAGATCACGTGTAGTTCGGAGATGCTGCCGTACCCAAAGACGACTTGACGTACTCGTCACTCGCGCGATCAGGCGCGATCGGGAGGCTTTCGATGCCCATGCCCCAGCCGCCGACTCCCCCGATTCCGGGGCCGCGCCGCAGGGCTCGCCACGGCGGATCAACCATGCCACAAGGGCCCGGGGGACCCGGCGGCCGACGAGCCGACCGCCGAGCCCGCCCGGTCCGGGCCGGCATCGGCTGGCCGCGCCACACCGCGCTGTACGCCGCTGTCGCGGCGGTCATACTCTCACTGATCGTGGCCGGCAACGCCGGTGCGTTCTCGAAAACTTGGGCCTTCCTGGACTTCGGCGCCGGTGTCCTCGCACTGGTCTCGTTGAGCAGCGCCGTGCTGTGGGGCCTGGCGGCCACCGACCGGCTGATCCTCCACTCGCAGCACCGGCTGCTCGCCCAGGGTGTCCACCGCGGCGCCGCGGTGGGCGGCCTGCTCTTTCTCGCCCTCCATGTGTGGGTGAAGGTGGCGGAGAGTCACACGAGCGCCGCGGCCATCGTGGTACCGTTCGCTGACGCAAATAAACCTGTGCTGATCGGACTTGGCACCTTGGCCGGATACCTGTTCATCACGGCGGCGGTGACGGGAGCGGTACGCAGCTCCTTCGCCTCCGCCGGCAAGTCCCGCTGGCGGTACCGCTGGTGGCGAGCGCTGCACGTGGCCGCGTACCCCGCGTGGTGCGCCGCGCTGATCCACGGCCTCAAGAGCGGCCGCGCCGCCAAGGACTGGGCGACCGCCGGATATGTCATGGCGCTGGCCGCCGTGGCCATCACCCTGTGGATCCGGCTGGCCAGCCGCCGGGCCGAGCGCAGCGAGCGCGACGCCATCATCACCGGCCAGATGAACGCCGTGGGCGGTGCCCAGGGCGGCGGGGCCCGCGGGTCCATGCCGTCCGCGCCCCGGACGGCCGGCGGGGCCTCCTCCCGTGACGGCGAACCCCTCGGCGCCTCGCGCGGGTGGGGCGCGTGATCTCGACCAAACCCAGACTGGCCTGCATCGATCCGCCCCGGCTGCTGGCCGGTCTCGACGAGACATACCGGCTCGACCGCGTCGGACACCTGACCGTCCACGGCTCGATGCCCGCGCTGCGCGCGGACGAGCTGGTGGCCCTCGCGGAGAACATCGACCTGCGCGGCCGAGGCGGCGCGGGTTTTCCGTTCGCCAAGAAGCTGACGGCCGTCATGGAGTCGGCGGGCCGCCGGGACGGCCGCTGCGCGGTGGTCGTCAACGGCAGTGAGGGCGAGCCCAGTTGTCTCAAGGACACCGCGCTGCTGCTGCACACCCCGCATCTGGTCATCGACGGGGCCGTGCTGGCCGCCACCGCGCTGGGCGCCGACGACGTGGTCATCGCCGTCCACCGGCCGGATGTCGAGGAGTCGCTGAGCGCGGCCATCGCCGAGCGCGGCCCGAGTGGGCCGCGGGTGCAGGTCAGCGTGACGGACGACCGTTTCGTCGCGGGCGAGGGCGGCGCCGTCATCAACGGTGTCAGCGGCGCCCCGGCCATCCCCAACGGCCGCAAGATCCGCACCAGCGACAGCGGCCTGGGCGGGCTGCCGACCCTGCTGTCGAACACCGAGACGTTCGCGCAGCTCGCGGTGGCCGCGCGGATGGGCGCCCTGCCGTTCCGCTCGGTGGGGCTGCCCACCGAGCCCGGCACCACCCTGCTGACGGTGGGCGGCAAGTACGTGATGGAGACCCCGTTCGGGGTGCCGCTCACCTACGTCCTGGAGCTGTGCGGTCTCACGCCGGGCCAGGGCGTGCTGGTGGGCGGCTACCACGGAAAGTGGCTGCTGCCCGACAGCCTCGCGTCGGTCAACATCTCCCGGGAGTCCATGGAGAAGTACAACGCGCGGCTCGGGGCCGGAGCGGTGCTGCCGATCCCGGAGAACACCTGCCCGGTCGGCGAGACCGCCCGGGTGGCGCGCTGGCTGGCGGGTGAGACCGCCAACCAGTGCGGGCCCTGCTTCATCGGGCTGCCGGCGCTCGCGGACGCCATCGGCCAGGTCGAACGGGGCGGTGGCCAGGCGGCGTTGGACAGCGTCAGCGCGTACATCGAGTCGGTGAAGCGCCGCGGCGCCTGCAGCCACCCCGACGGCACGGCCGGCTTCGTGACCACCGCGCTGGAGGCGTTTCCGGACGAGTTCCGGGAACACGCGCTGGGCCCCGGGTGCGGCCGTCCCACGCTCGGGGTGCTGCCGCTGACCGACGGCGCCCCCTCCGGGCCGCTGGCCCTGCCCCCGGGCCCGTCCGCCACCCGGCGGGACGAGCGGGACGCCGCGGAGCAGCTCCTCGTGGACTGGACGCTGTGCCAGGGCCATGGGCTGTGCGCGGACATCCTCCCCGAGGTGATCGAGCTGGGCATCGACGGCTACCCGAACCGGGCCAAGTACGGTGTGCCGCGCCAGCTGCGCGGGCAGGCCGTCCGCGCGGTGCGGCGCTGCCCCGCTCTCGCGCTGCGCATGGAGGGATAGCCACACCTCCCGCCTCCTCTTCTCGACGGCCGTCATGGAACGGCCGTCGATTCGTTTGTGCTCAACGAACACCGTTGTTTTTGCGTCTGATGACAAATTCCGGAGGCCATGAACACCCGCCGAGACCCCCTCCGTATGCAAGTGACGTCGGCGCAAAACAGCCGCCGGACCGCAAGCTTGAAGGAGTGGGCATGAAGAAGCGGCAGATCGCGTTCGCCGGGGCCTCCGTCGCGATGGTCCTGATGACCGCGGCGTGCGGCAGCAGTGAGAAGCAGTCCTCGGGCAGCGCCAACGTCCAGCCCATCGGCGGCACCCAGACCGTGGGCATCGGCGCGACCCCGGGGTCGTCGGGCTACGGCACCAGCGCCGGCAGCGGCAACGAGGCCGGCGGCGACAGCGGCGACGCGGCCTCGGGCTCCGGCAAGGACGCGCTGACCGGCCCGGCCAAGCAGCTGTCCGTGCGGGACGTCCCCAAGCTGGGCTCGGTCGTCACCGACAGCAAGGGCTGGACGCTCTACCGGTTCGACGAGGACACCTCGGGCGCCTCCCCCAAGTCCAGCTGCAACGACGCCTGCGCCACCAAGTGGCCGCCGGTGCCGGCGAGCGACGCCTCCGTCAGCACCGGGATCGCCGAGAAGGAGCTCGGCTCGGTCGTCCGCGCCGACGGCACCAAGCAGCTGACCCTGGGCGGCTGGCCGGTGTACCGCTTCGCCGGGGACACCAAGGCCGGGGACACCAAGGGCCACGGCGTGGGCGGCACCTGGAACGCGCTGGCGCCCGACGGCAAGCCGGCCGGGAAGAAGGCCGCCCAGGACGAAAGCCTCCAGCTCTCGGTCACCAGCAACGCCAAGCTCGGCAAGATCGTCGTGGACGGCCAGGGCATGACCGTCTACCGGTTCGACAAGGACAGCGCCTGGCCGATGAAGACCGGCTGCCTGAACGCCTGCCTGGAGACCTGGAAGCCCGTCAAGCCCGTCGACACCAGCAAGGTCGCCGGGGTCGACCCGAAGAAGCTCACCACGTTCACCAGGCCCGACGGCTCCAAGCAGCTGGCCTTCGACTGCTGGCTGCTGTACACGTTCACCGGGGACACCAAGCCCGGCGACACCAACGGACAGGGCAAGCAGGGGCTGTGGTTCGCGGTCACCGACAAGGCCAAGAAGGCCGGCGCGGCCGCCTCGGAGTGATACACAGACAGCGGTCCGTACGAAACAGCGGTCCACCGGGCGGGGGGCCCGAGGCCACGGGCGCACCGGGCCACCCCGCCGGACCACCATCGGGAGGTTGACGTGTCACACGTACTGCGTGCCACCGCGCTCTGCGCGGTGCTGCTGGTGAGCGGCTGCGCCGGGAGCGAGGGGCAGAGCCACTCCGGCCACGCGCAGAAGAAGGCCTCCCCGTCGGCCGGGAAGTCCGGCGACAACTCCGGCGGACCCGCGTCGCTGACGAAGATCGCCCATGCCATCGGCTGCAAGGCGAACGTCGTGACCGACGCCGAGGAGCTGCGCCAGGCGGCGTGCAAGGCCGGCAAGGATCAGTACACCCTGGTCACCTTCGCCACCGACAAGGGAAAGCGCGCCTGGCTGTCGGAGTCCAAGGACTACGGCGGCACCTATCTGGTCGGCTACCGCTGGTCGGTGACGGCCCCCTCGGAGGACTCCCTGAAGCCGCTGCGGGTCAAGCTCGGCGGCACCATCGAGACCGGGACCTTCCACGGGGGCATGGAGCACGGGGGCATGGAGCACGGGGGCACGGAACACGAGGGCACGGAACACGAGGGCACGGAACACGAGGGCATGGAGACGGAGCCCGGGAAGGGCCACGCCGAGCACGCCCGGCACCACTGACTGCAGGTCAGGGTCTGCGGCTCTCCGCCCACTTGAGCAGGTCGGGGTCGGCGAGGCTGGAGACCCACAGATCCACCGGTGGTGTTTCGTCCGCGTCGTCGGCGTCGTGCAGGGGATTGCGCGGACCCACCGCGAGGACCCTGAGCCCGGCCCGGGCCGCGGACACCAAGCCGCAGTGGGAGTCCTCCACGGCCAGGGCGTCGCCGGGTGCCGCGCCGCACCGGCGGGCTGCCTCCAGATAGACGTCCGGATAGGGCTTGGGGCGCACCTCCCCCTCCGGGACCAGCACATGGCGGAAGTACCGCAGCAGCCCCGCCCGGGACAGCCCGGCCTCGACCACATCGCGCGGGCAGTTGCTGGCGACGGCCAGCGGCGCGAAGGCGGCGGCCTTGCGGACGAGTTCGGTGGCGCCGGGCATGGTGACCGGGTCGTCGGCCACCAGTTGGCGGAAGCTCGCGAGGAGTTGTTCGGTCATCTGCTCGGCCAGCGCGGGGGCCCCGGCGTACTCGGCCAGCATACGGCCGCACTCGGTGTAGTGGAGGCCCTTGGTGGCCTGCGCGAACTCCCGGTCGGGGGCGCTGCCGTGGTGGCTGAGCACCACTTCACGCGCCTTTTCCCAGTGGCGTTCGGAGTCCATGAGGGTGCCGTCGCAGTCGAAGACGACGGCGGCGGGGGTCCAAGCGAGAAGCGTGTTGGCTGTCATCTGCCTGCCGTTCCATGGGAGTGGACGAATCGGCGCAGGGGGTGCCTGTACCTGCGGGGAGCAGCGCAGTGGGGTTCCCGGCGGCTCAGGCGCGGATGCGCCAACCGCTGCCGTCCGACGCGCGGGCGCCTGATCGCGTGCGCGATGCGGGAAGCCGTACAGGCGGAGAGTCGCCTGCCCGAAAGATAACGATCACTACGGTAGTTTGATGACCCGCAGTAAGCAAGAAACTACTATGTGTCGGCGTTTTGTTCGTCGCTCTTGCGCTCGTCGGTGCTTTGCCCGTCGACGAGGTGTTCGGCGCTCAGGGGTACTGCAGGACGCCGACCACGGTCCGCTCCCCCGCCTGCCTCAGCCGGAAGACACAGGTCCTGCCGTGCGGAACGCACTCCACCCGGGCAGGCGGGGCGAATTCGGTGAACCGCAGGGCGCGGAACCGGCAGCCGACGGGGCGGGTGTGAACACCCTCCGTCGCCAACGCGGCGGCCTGGCGGGCGGCTTCCAGCAGCACCAGGCCCGGCACATGGTCGCTCCAGTGGTCGAAGAAGAAGGGGTGGCGGAGGTCCGCCGGGTCCAGCCGCCAGATGCCCGCCTCCCGCACCACCAGGACGTCGCGCGCCGCCGGCACCGCCACCGATCGCGGCGCCGGCCGGGCGAGGACGCCGGCCCGCGGCCGCTCGGCCGCGGGCGCCGCGCGACGGGCCGTCCGATACGCCTCCGGGGCCAGGAAGCGCGCGGTGCCACCGGCCCGCGCGAAGGGCGTCCCGCCCGCGAGAAGCCGGATGTCGAGCCGGAGCCCGGAGACGAACCGGCCGCAGGGCGTGGTGCGCACATCGGTCACCGCGGCGCGGCAGACCACATCGGTGGCCCCGTGTTCGGCCCGCGGTTCGGCGGCCGGGTCGAGCGCGAAGAACAGGTCCCTGATCACGAAGCGCGCCCCCGCGGGGGTGGCGAAGTGCCGGGAGGGCAGATAGATGCCCAGCTGGCGCAGGGTTTCGGCGACCATCAGGGGGTGGTGGCGGCCGTCCGGGCCGTGCGGGAAGGTGGGGTGGGAGCGGGGCCACTGCGCCGCGGCCACGAACCGGTCTCCGCCGAGCGCGCGGACGTCGGTGAGCAGCACCTCGGCCACCGAGGCGCGGTGCACCGCCTCGCGCGCCACGGTGCGGGACCAGCTCAGCCGCCGCGCTGCCGGCTCCCACGGCTCCGGGGCCTGTGCGCGCGGCGGGCGCTGCCGGCGCCCAGGGCCCTTCGAGGGCTCCGGCGGCTCCGGGACACCACGCACCTCACCAATGATCGCCATAAAATACCAATAATCGTGGACCTGTGGGTCTTCACCTCCATGACATGCGACAAGTCCGCTAAGTTCACCCCGACAACGCATCGCACGCGACGGAGCGAGGACGGACACCACGTGCAAGAGCGGGCCGAGCAGACACGCCGAACCCTCCTGGAAGCGGCGGCTTCCCTCTTCGACGAACGGGGTTACGCCGGCACCAGCATCAGCGATATCGCCACCCGGTCCGGCCACACCAGCGGCGCCATCTACTTCCACTACGCGAGCAAGGAGAAACTCGCGCTCGCCGTCGTCGAGGGACACTTCGCCACCTGGCCACCGCTGATCGAGCAGTACACCACCGCCACCGGCGCCCCGGCCCTGGAGCGGCTGGTGCGGCTGAGCTTCGCGGTGGCCCGCGCGTTCCGCGACGACATCGTCGTCCGGGCGGGGGCGCGGCTGTGGACGGAGCGCACCCTCATCGCGGCGCCGCTCCCGCCGCCCTTCGTCGGCTGGATCGACGCCGTGACCGAGATGCTGGAGCGGGCGCACGCCGAGGGCGACCTCGCCGCGCACATCGACCCCGAGCGCGCCGCCCGGACCGTCGTCTGCGCCTTCTTCGGCGTGCACACCGTCTCCGAGGCCCTGGACCGGCGCCGGTCCATCGAGGACCATCTGGCCGATCTGTGGGCGCTGCTGCTGCCCTCGCTGCAGACCCGCCCCCTCGCCGCGGAGCTGTTCCCGATGGCCCGGCAGGGCTGAGACGGGGCTGCCGACAGGGATGAGGGCGGGTCTGGGGGCGGGCCTTGGGGCCGCGCGGCTACCAGATCTCGCCGACCCACTCGGGGTGGTCGACGAACGGGTTCCGGTTGTGCTGGTAGTCGTCGTATATCACCTGGTTGCGCCGCTGCTCGAAGGCGTCCGGCGGGTCCTCGTCGTTCCACTTGCGCAGCACGGACAGCCGCCCCAGATACGGCTGACTTCCGTTGCCCGCCTTGTCGTTGACCTCGAGGTCGGCGAAGCCGTCGCCACCCTCGTAGCGCACCGCCATGTAGAAGATCATGCGCGCCACATCGCCCTTGACGGCGTCGCGGGGCTCGAAGGAGTCGGCGTCGGTGTAGTTGCCGGGCGCCTCGGACACCTGGGAGCCGCCCTCGTCGAAGTCCTTGTTGCCGCGCGTGCTGTTGACCGACACGTCCTCGGGGCGCAGATGGTGCAGATCGGTGCCCGGACCGGTCGCGGTGCCGAAGTCGCCGTGTGACTTGGCCCAGACGTGTTCCCGGTTCCAGTCGTCGGCGTTGCCGCCGTTGGAACTCTTGCTCTGCGAGCGGCCGCTGTAGAGCAGGATGACGTTGGCGGAGTTGCGGGGGTCCTGGTCGGTGTTCTTGAGGGCGTCCCACACCTGGCTGTACGAGATCTTGCTGTTGGTGCTGATGATCTTGTGCAGCGCGTCCTTGAGCGGCTCCCCGGTCTTGCCGATCGCGTCCTTGTAGTACGTGTCGTCGTAGCCACCGGCTCGCGTCGGGTCGGCGGGCGCGGCGCCGGCGGTGGCGGGGGTCTGCGCGGTGGCGGTCACGGCCACCGCGCAGACCAGAAGGGCCAGGGATTTCCAGCGGGTCACACGGGTGATGTGCACAGGCGGTCCTCTCCCCGATTCACGTTCGATCGCCGAAAGCGTGTCAGAGAGCCGATCTCCCAAGGTGAACGGCAGGGAGAGGTTTCGTGACAGGGTCATGACCAGAGGCCGCTGGGCGAAGGGCCCCGCGGACGCGTCACAGCGACGCTCCCCCGCACATCACCAGCGTCTGACCGGTCGTCGAGCCGCCCTCCGGACCAAGCAGGAACGACGTCAGCCCGGCGACCTCCTCGGGCCGTACGAGCCTGCCCAGCGGCGGCACGACCGGAGGCGTCGCGCTGCGGCCGGGGTCCCGCAGCATCGGGGTGTCCGTGGGGCCGGGGGCCACCACGTTCACGGTGACCGCGCGGGGCGCCAGCTCCGCGGCCCAGGACCGGGCCATGGCCACCAGCGCCGCCTTGGTGGCCGCGTACTGGCTCTTGCCCGGCACACCGGTCATGGTGCGGCTGCCCACGAGCACCACCCGCCCGCCGTCGGTGATCCGGTCCGCCAGGGTGTCGACCAGGACCTCGGCCGCCCGCACATGGACCCGCCACATCAGCTCCCCGTCGGCCGCCGACAGCCCGCCGAGCCGGGCGGAGCGCTGAACACCCGCCGCGTGCACGATCGCGTCCACCCCGGCCACCGGCCCGAGCGCGTCCCGCAGCGCCTCCGGGCGCGCCAGATCGACCGGGAGCCAGCGCATCCGCTCCGCGGACACCGGTTCCGTACGGCTGATCCCGGTGATCCGCCACCCCTCGTCCAGCAACCGGGCGGCGATCGCGGCGCCGATCCCGGAGCTGGCGCCGGTGACCACCGCGTGGCGTGGCTCAGACATCGGCCGCCCAATCCGGCGCCACCCGTACGTACTTGATGGCCCGGCGGTGGTAGGTGTACGCGATGTGCAGCGCGCCGTCCGGTGTCTGCGTCACGGAGGGGTAGGACAGCTCGCGGTTGAGCCGGTCGCGCGAGTTGTTGGTGAGGCAGTGTCCGTCGCCGGTGTCCAGATCCCGGCGGTGCGGCCAGGTGTCGCCGCCGTCGGACGACAGCGCGAGGGTCATCGGGGCCCGCGGCGCGCCCCAGAAGGCGGTCCTGCCGCCGTCGGCCACCTCGGACGGGGCGGTGGCGGCCGGGGACTCGCCCGCCTGGCCGTCGTCGTCGATCTCGTCGTAGAGCGAGACGCGGCGCGCGGTGGCGTCCGCGGCGCTGCTGTGGTTGTAGACCAGCGCGAGCCGTCCGTCGGCGAGCGGGACGTACTGGATGGAGGAGTTGTTGTTGGGCAGCTCCGTGGCCACCGGCTCGCTCCAGGTCTCGCCGCCGTCGCGGGAGTGCGAACGGTGGACGGCGTCCGCCCACCGGCTGCGGAAGAGGGCGAGCAGGGTGCCGTCGGGCAGCGGGTGGACGTTCATGTGCACACATCCGGTGGATCCGGGCACCGGCCGCTCCCGCCAGGTCCGCCCCTGGTCGTCACTGATCATCACCGCGCTGGTGTCGTGGTCCCCCACCCACGGGGTGCCCGGGGTGGCGACGCAGTGGAACACCGGCAGCAGCCACCGGCCGTCTTCGAGGACGACCGGGGGCTGGCGCACGAAGACACCGCCCACCGCGGTGGCCGGGAACAGCGTGCGCGTCGGCCCCCAGGTGGCGCCCCCGTCCGCCGAGGTGCGCAGCCGTACCTCGGCGGTGTCCTGATGGCCCGCCTGCTGGGCGGTGTGCAGCAGCCACAGCTCGCCGGTCGGCGCGGAGAACAGCACGGGGTTCTGCTCCGAGCGCGCCAGGTCGTCGGAGAGCCGCACCGGGTCGGTCCAGGTGTCCGCGCCCGGGGCGAGCCGGGAGAACCACACGCAGATGTCGGCGACGCCCTCCTGCGTGCCGCCGAACCACACGCACCCGAGGTCGCCCCCGGGCAGGACGGCGAGATTGGCGGCGTGGTTCTGCACGGCGGGGGCCGGCAGGAACGCCTCGGCGCGCGCCGGGTCGTCCGGGCGCTCGCGCACCCGCCCGTCGGTCCGCAGCTCCTCGGCGGCCTGCGCCGGGGTGGTGGTCCGGGAGGTGCTGTCGGGGTGGGTCATCAGGGGGTGGCTCCTTCGGCCTGCGCCCCGGCGCGCCTGACCTGGCGCGCCGGGTGTGGGGGACGGTGGGTCAGGGCAAAGTGGCGGGGTCCGGCGACTCGGCCGTCTCCGGTGACTGCGCCGACGCGGTGACGATCGCGGAGACCACGGCGCGCGGTTTGCGCCCCCGCATCGTCGTCGGGTCGAGGGCGGCGCGGCGCAGCGCCCTGGTGTACGGCTCAGCGGGCCCGGCGAGGACCGTCTGCGTCGGGCCGGACTCGACGATCCGTCCGCCGTGCATCACCACGACCTCGGAGCTGATCTCGCGGACCACCCCGAGGTTGTGGGAGATGACGATGTAGGCGAGCTGCCGCTCGGCCTGCAGATCGCGCAGCAGCCTCAGCACCTGCGCCTGGACGGAGACGTCCAGCGCGGAGGTGGCCTCGTCGCAGACCAGCAGTTCGGGGTCGCTGGCCAGGGCGCGGGCGATGCCGATCCGCTGCCGCTGCCCGCCGGAGAACTCGCCGGGGCGCCGGTGGAGGGCGCTGGCGGGCAGCCCCACCTGGTCGATCAGCTCCGCTGCCCGGCGGGCGCGCTCGGCCTTGGAGGTGACGCCGGCCAGCCGCAGCGGCTCGGCCACGGTCTCCTCGGCACTCAGATGGGGGTCCAGGGAGCCGTACGGGTCCTGGAAGATCATCTGCACCCGGCGGCGCAGCGGGCGCAGCCGCCGCTCCGGGAGGGTGGCGATGTCGGTGCCGTCGAGCAGGATGCGGCCCGCCGTGGGGCGCAGCAGCCGGACGAGGGAGCGGGCGATGGTGGACTTGCCGCAGCCGGACTCGCCGACGATGGCGAGCGATCCGCCGCGCTCCACGGTGAAGCCGACGCCGTCCACGGCGCGGAACTTCCCCCCGTGGACGGGGTATTCGACGACAAGGTCCTCGACGGCCAGCAGGGGTGTGGTCACAGCGCCTCCCGGTGTGCGGCGGCGGGGGCCTCATGGGTGGACTCGTCCCAGGGGCCCAGGGTGGGGACGGCGGCGAGCAGGCCGCGGGTGTACGGCTCGGCGGGGTGGTCGACGATCCGCTCGACCGGGCCGGACTCCACGAACCGGCCGTCGCGCATGACGTGGATGCGGTCGGACACCAGCCGGGCCACGCCCAGGTCGTGGGTGATCATCAGGATGCCGATACCGGTGCGCTCCTGCAGCTCCATGAGCAGGTCCAGAACGCCTGCCTGGACGGTGACGTCGAGGGCCGAGGTCGGTTCGTCGGCGACCAGCAGCTTCGGCTCGGCGGCCAGGGCGATGGCGATGAGGACACGCTGCAGCATGCCGCCGGAGAACTGGTGCGGATAGGCGCTCCAGCGGGTCTCGGGGCGCGGGATGCGGACCCGGCCGAGGAGTTCGATGCCGCGGTCGCGCGCCTCGGCCCTGGACAGTCCGGGGTGGCGCAGCCGCAGCGCCTCGCCCAGCTGGTGGCCGATGGTGTGCACGGGGCTGAGCGCGGTCATCGGGTCCTGCGGGATGAGGGAGACGCCGCGGCCGCGGATCCGCCGGATGGCCTTGGGGTCGGCGATGATGTCGCAGCCGAGCACCCGGGCGGTGCCGGACAGCACGGCCAGCCCGTCGGGCAGCAGCCTCAGCAGGCCCATGGCGGTGGTCGACTTGCCGGAGCCGGACTCGCCGATGAGCGTGACCGTCTCGCCCGGGGCGATGGTGAAGCCGACGCCGTCGACGGCGCGGACCACGCCGCGGTCGGTGATCAGCTCGATCTGCAGCTCCTCGACCTCCAGCAGGGGGGCCGGCTCGCTCGTCTCGCTCATGAGGACGCCTCCGTGACGCGTCGGCGGGTGCGGTCGCGCAGACCGTCGCCCAGCAGGTTGACCCCGACCACCAGGAGCACGATGACGAGGCCGGGCAGGGTCACCAGCCACCAGGAGGTGGTGATGTAGTCCTGGCCGTCGGAGATGATCCGCCCCCAGGTGGCGAACGGCCGCTGGGGGCCGGCGCCGAGGTAGCTCAGCGCGCTCTCCAGCAGCACCGCCTGGGCGAGCAGCAGGAGGACGACCAGGGACGCCTGGCGGACGATGTTGGGGATGATGTGGCGGGCCAGGATGGCGACCTGGCGCAGTCCGAGCACCCGGGCGGCGGCCACGTACGGCTTCTCCCGCTCGACCAGCACCAGCGACCGGGTGAGCCGGGCCACCTCGGGCCACTGGGCGACCGCGATCACGCAGGTGATGACGGTGACGGAGGGGCCGAAGAGGGCGACGACCAGCAACAGCATCATCAGCAGCGGCAGCGACATCTGGGCCTCGAGCAGCCGGGAGACGACCGTGTCGACCCAGCGGCCGAAGTATCCGGCCGCGGCGCCGGCCACGATGCCGATGAGGCCGGAGACGACGACCGCGAGCACGCCGATGGCGAGCGACACCTGGCCGCCGTGCAGCACCCGGGAGAGCAGGTCGCGGCCGAGCTGGTCGGTGCCGAAGAGGTGGCCGTCGGTCAGCGGCGGCAGCCGGCGCGCGGAGAGGTCCTGGTCGTCGGCTCCGGCCAGCGGCAGCACCTGGGCGAGGGCGACCGGGACCACCACCAGCAGGGTGCACACGGCGCCGGCCCACAGTTTCAGACTCGCGCTGCGGCGGCGCCGGGTGGCGGTGGCGCGCCCCAGGTCCTTAGCGGTGACCGCGCTGGGGCGGGTCGGTGGGGCCGTCTTTGCCGGGGCCGGGGGTTCGAGGGCGCCTTTCATCTCTCAGGCCGCCTTTCCCAGGCGTACCCGCGGGTCGAGCAGCGGGTAGGCCAGGTCGATGAGGAGTTGGACGAGGACCGCCAGGGCGGCGGTGACCAGGACGGTGGCCTGGATGAGCGGGTAGTCGCGGGTCTCCAGGGCGCGGACGACCAGGGAGCCGACGCCGGGCCAGCCGAAGACCACCTCGACCACCACGACGCCGTTGAGCATCGCGGCGAAGCGGGTGCCGAGCGCGGTCAGCACCGGGATGGCGGAGTTGCCCAGGGCGTAGCGCCAGGTCAGCGCGCGCTCGGAGACGCCGCGGGAGCGGGCCACGGTGATGTACGGGGAGGTCAGGGCCGCGACCATCTCGCGGCGGACCAGCCGGGAGATCAGCGCCATCTGGAGGACGGCCACGGTGACGGTCGGCAGGACCAGGCCGCCCCAGGTGGTGAACCCGGAGGCGGGGAGCACCGGCACCAGCACGGCGAAGACGGTCAGCAGCATGACGCCGATCCAGAAGTCCGGCATGGACTGTCCGGCGATGGTGAGGACGTTGGCGCCCAGTTCGCGCTTGGTGTCGGCGCGGCGGGCCATCCAGACGCCGAGCGGTACGGCGACGAGCGTGGTGAGCGCGATCGCGGCGGCGGAGAGGGTGATGGTGTACGGGACGCGGTCGAGCACCACGTCGAAGGCGGGGGCGTGGAAGGAGTAGCTGGTCCCGAGGTCGCCGGTGAACAGGTCGCGCAGGAAGACCCAGTACTGGGTCAGCAGGCTGTCGTCGAGGCCGAACTGTTCGCGGATGCGCGCCAGGTCCTCGCTGGTCGGGTTGGGGCCGGCCAGGGCGGCGGCGGGGTCGCCGGGTGCCATGCGCACCAGCACGAAGACGGTGGAGAGGGTGAGGAAGATGGTCAGGACGCTCTGGCCGAGGCGGCGGAGCAGATAGCGGATCACGGCTCAGCCCTCCAGGCGCACGGCGGCGAGGTCGTAGGAGTTGACCTGCAGGAGCCGCACATCGTGTACGCGGGTGCGGCGGGCCAGCACCACATTGGGGATGAAGGCCCACAGGCAGGGTCGGGTGTCCCAGATCGCCTTCTGGACGGCGGCGAGCTTCTTGTTCCGGGTCTTCTCGTCGCTCTCGGAGGAGGCGTCGGCGATCCGGGCCGCGATCTCGGGGAAGACATAGCCCTGGTAGGTGTCCCGGGTCTTCTCCTTCTCGGGGGTGCCGCCGTACATGCCCTGGAGGCTGGTGCTGGCGTAGCCGGTGGGGACGGAGTAGCCGTTGCCCAGGACGTCCCAGTCGCCGCGGCGGCCCTGCCGCCACTGCAGGATGTCGCCGCCGGGCTGGAACTGCTGCAGGGAGGCGCGGACGCCGACGGCGCGCAACATCTCCAGCACGGCCTCCATCACCGAGGTGTCCCCGGGGAACTCGCCCGACTCCCAGATGATCTTCACCTTGAGGTCGCCGGCGCCCAGCGCGGCCAGCTTTTTGCGGGCCTTGCCGGGGTCGTGGACATAGGACCCGGTGCGCACCGCGCCCTTGAGGGCCAGCGGGACCACGCCCTCGGCCTGCTGGGCGGAGCCGGTGAGCACATCGCGCACCAGGGCCTCGCCGTCGATGGCGTAGCTGAGCGCCTCGCGCACCCGGGGGTCGGCCAGCGGATGTCCCCGGGGCTTGCGGAAGTTGAAGAACAGCTGGTTGACCCGGGTGCCCGAGGTGCGGTCGAGCCGGACGCCGGGCAGGCCGCGCAGCTGCTCCGCCGAGTCGGGGGTGATGGTGTCGATCACGTCCAGCTCGCCGCTGCGCACGGCGACGACGCGGCTGGACTCCTCGGGGACGAAGCGCACCCGCACCTTCTCGACGGCGGGGCGCCGTCCCCAGTAGTTGCGGTTGGCGGCCAGGGAGTACTCGCCGGTGCCGGAGTTCGCCGAGGTGACGACGTACGGGCCCGAGCCCACCCCGCCGGTCAGCTCCTCAGGGCGGTTCTTGGCAGCCGGGCTGATCAGGATGTTGGCCATCAGCTGGTCGAGGATCGGTACCGGGTGTTCGGTGCGCAGATGGAACGTGCGCCCGTCCACCGGCTCGACGGTGGGCAGCTCGGGGAACAGGCCGATCAGGAAGGACCCGTTGACGCCCGCGTACATCTTCAGGGCGGTGGCCACGTCCTTGACCGTGACGGGGGTGCCGTCGGAGTAGCGCACTCCTTCGCGCAGCCGGACCGTCCAGCGGGTGGGCTCGGTCATCTCGAAGCGGTCGGCGAGCACCAGCTCGGTCTCGAGGCCCTTGCCGATCCGGGTGAGCCCCTGGCGGACGGCGCGCTGCACGGTGACCGCCGCGTCGAACTGGTTGAGCTTGTTGTCGAGGCTGACCAGGGAGCGGTTCAGCCCCAGGCTGATGGTGCCGGGGCCGGGGGCACCGGTGGGCCCCGCGCACCCGGCCAGGGGGCCGAGGGCGAGGCCGGCTGTGGCACTCGCGCCCAGGCGCAGCACGGTCCGCCGACTGGGGTGGGGACCGGATGAGATACGGGTCATCGTCGACCTCTCGGCATTTCAGGGGAGCGACCGGCTCGCTCGATCCGCCCGGATCGCCGC
Source organism: Streptomyces sp. NPDC007917 (assembly GCF_042959105.1). Taxonomy (NCBI): domain Bacteria; kingdom Bacillati; phylum Actinomycetota; class Actinomycetes; order Kitasatosporales; family Streptomycetaceae; genus Streptomyces; species Streptomyces sp. NPDC007917. The sequence goes on along the minus strand of NZ_JBIBKK010000003.1, from coordinate 198,434 downwards.
CGGGCGGGTCGTAGACCGTCCGGCGGCAGGGCCCGCGGCGTCGCCCGCGCTCTCTGCTCCCGGACGGTCTTGGTGTCGCGGCGTCACCGTGACATGGATGCGCGTTTCACGCAATACCCCTCGCACACTTCGCGCAAGGTGTGTCATCATCGAGACCGCCGGGGCGGCGCGGTGCCGTCTTGCGCCGTCCCCGCGGTTCTGCGCCGTTCTTCTGCGCTGTCCCTCGCTGTCCCTGGTCGTTCGAGGAGGTACCGGTGGAACCGACGCCCAGCAGGCGGCTGCTCGCCGTCGCGGACGACCTGTCCGGCGCGGCCGAGACGGCCGCCGGGCTTGAGTCGCGCACAACGCGCAGTCGGGTGGTGCTTGTTGGGGGTTCGGCCGCCCCGCGCCACCCGGGCGAGGCGACCGTGCTGGACCTCGACTCGCGCCATCTGCCCGCCGCCGAGGCGGCCGAGGCGGTCCGCGCCGCGCTGGCCCTGCCGCCCCCGGGCGACACCCTCGTGCTGAAGAAGATCGACTCACTGCTGCGCGGCAATGTGGCCGCCGAGGTGGCCGCCCTCGCCGCGGACGGCGCGGGCGTGGTCGTCGCCCCCGCGCTGCCCGCCGCCGGGCGCGCGGTGCGCGCGGGCGTCGTCCACCTCGGCGCCACCCCGCTGCACCACAGCGACGCCTGGCGCGCCGAGCCGGTGCCGCCACCGCACTCGGTGGCGGACGCGCTCGCCCCGGCCCGCACCGCGCTCGTCCCGCTCACGGCCGTACGCGGCTCCCGGCGCACCCTGCTGATCGCGCTGCGGACCGCCCTGGCCGAGGGGCGGGTGGCCGTCTGCGACGCGGAGACCGACGCCGACCTGGACGCGATCGTCGAGGCCGCGCTGGCCGACGGGCCCGGCACCCGCCTGGTGGGCTCCGGCGGCCTGGCCGCCGCCCTCGGCCGCCACCTGGCGGGCGGCGAGCCCGACGCCAAGACCGCCGCGCCATCCCCGGCAACGTCGGTCGCGGCCGGCCCGGGGCGGCAGGTCCGTATCGAAGCCCTGCCCGGCACGGTCGAACACGCCCTCGCCCGGCCCGCGGCGACGGTCTCGGAGGCCCGGGAAGCCACCGTCCGGCAGGCCCGCGCGGAACATGAGCGCGAGGCGGTCGGCCCGCGGCCGCTGCTGGTCGTGGTCGGCACGGCCGAGCCCTCGGCCGCCGAGCAGATCCGGCGGCTGGCCTCCGACGGCGCCGCCGTCCAGCGGCTGCCCCTCGACGCCCTGTGCGCCGACGACTCGGCCGCGCCGGTGGCACCGCCGCCGCTCCACGCCGCGGTCACCGTCTTCACCCCCGCGCCCGGCCCGGTCCCGGCCGCCCTCTCGCCCCGGCGCCTGGTGCACGGCCTCGCCCGCTTCGTCGCCGCCGCTCTCGCCCGCCACGACGGGGCGGCCGACCTCGTCCTGACCGGCGGCGAGACCGCCCGGCGGGTGCTGGACGCGCTCGGCGTCACCGAACTCCACCCCGTCGGCCAGGTGCACCACGGCGCCGTGCACCTGCGCACCCCCGACGGGCGATCCGTCGTGACCCGCCCGGGCAGCTTCGGCGACGCCGACTCACTGCGGCAGATCGTCCACGCGCTGCGCCCCCACCCGACTCAACGGAAGGCCCGTCCATGAACCCATCCGCCAACCCCGCATCCCCCGCCGACGGCCCGCTTCCCCTCATCGCGGTCACCATGGGCGACGGCGCGGGCATCGGGCCTGAGGTGATCGTCCCCGGCCTGCTCGACCAGGACACGCTGCGGCGCTGCCGCCCGGTGGTCATCGGGGACGCGGCGCGGCTGCGCCAGGCCGCCCGGCTGCGGGGCCTCGACTGCGAGATCGTGTCCGTCTCCGGGCCCGAGGAGGCCGAGTTCACCCCGGGGCGGGTCAACGTCATCGACCTGGACCTGCTCCCCGCCGACCTGCCCTGGGGGCAGCTGTCCGCGGTGGCCGGGGACGCCGCCTACCAGTACGTACGGGTGGCCGCCGAACTGGCCATGAGCGGCGCGGTGCAGGGCATCTGCACCGCACCCCTGAACAAGGAGGCCCTGCACGCGGGCGGCCACCTCTTCCCCGGCCACACCGAGCTCCTCGCCCATCTCACCGGCGTCGAGGAGGTGTCCATGATGCTGGCCACCCCGACCGTGAAGGTCATCCACGTCACCACGCACATCGGCCTGATCGACGCGGTCAACCGGATCGAACCCGGCCTCGTCGAGCGCACCGTGCGCCGCGGCCACGAGGCGATGGTCCGCGCCGGGAACCCCGACCCGGTGATCGGGGTGTGCGGCATCAACCCGCACGCCGGCGAGAACGGGCTGTTCGGCTACGGCGAGGAGGAGGAGAAGATCGTCCCCGCGCTGGAGGTGCTGCGCGCCGACGGCATCGACGCCCGCGGCCCGCTCCCCGCCGACACCGCCTTCTTCCTGGCCGGCCGCGGCGACTACGACCTGATCGTGGCGATGTACCACGACCAGGGGCACGGCCCGGTCAAGGTGCTCGGCCTGGAGGCCGGGGTCAACCTGACCGTCGGGCTGCCCGTGATCCGCACCTCCGTCGACCACGGCACCGCTTTCGACATCGCCGGTACCGGCAAGGCGGACGCCGGTAGCATGATCGAGGCCCTGCGGCAGGCGGCCGAGATGTCCTCGGCCCCCGCCCGGTGACACAAGCACCAGAAGGACGAGTGACGAAGTGACGATGCCCGCCCAGGGAGCCCGGGGCCGCCGCGACCAGATCGTCCACCTCGCCACCACCACGGGCCTGGCGAGCGTGGAGGAGCTGTCCCGCACCTTCGGGGTCACCGCCTCCACCATCCGCCGCGACCTCGCCCAACTGACCGCCGCCGGGCGGCTGGCCCGCACCTACGGCGGGGCGATGGCCCTGGTGGCGCACCCCGAGGCGTCGCTGCGCCAGCGCACCGGCGAGGCCTTCGAGGCCAAGCGGGCCATCGCCCGGTGGGCGGCGGAGCGGATCCGTACGGGCGAGACGGTCCTGCTGGACGCGGGCTCGACCGTCGGCGCCCTGGCCCATGAGCTGCGCGCCGCCGCGGATCTGACGGTGGCGACGACCGGGCTCACCGCGCTGCAGGAGCTCTCCGACGTGGAGGGCGTACGGGTGGAATGCCTCGGCGGCACGCTGCGCCCGCTGAGCCAGAGCTTCGTCGGACCGCTTGCCGAGGCCGCGCTCGAGCGGATGACCTTCGACCGGGTCTTCCTCGGCGCCGACGGCGTGACCGCCGGCGACGGCCTGTGCGAGGCGGACCTGCGCCAGACCCGGCTCAAGGAGCTGATGGCCCGCCGGGCCGACGCCGTCTACGTGCTGGCCCACGCGGCGAAGATCGGCCGCCGCCCCTTCCACACCTGGGTCCAGCTGCCTCCGGGGTGGACGCTGGTGACGGACGGCGCGGCCGATCAGGACGAGGTGCGGGCGCTGCGCGCGGCCGGGGTCGAGGTCGTTCTCGTCGACGCGCGGTGAGGCGGGGAGGCATGGCCGACTGACGGCGGGGCACTCGCGTCACGATGGATGATGGATGAGTGACCGTCGTAGGAATTCTGGAGGTCACCGTGAACCGGCAGCCCGATCCCCGACACCTCTCCCCCGCCGACCGCGAGCCCGCGCCGCCGTCGCCGACCCCGTCGCCCGGCCCTGGCGGGCCGGAGCCCGGGCCCGGTCCGGGTCCCGAGCCGGGGCCGACGCCCGGCCCGCCGCCCGGCCCGCCGCCGGACCCCGCGCCCAGCCCGCCGCCCGGGCCGCCCCCGGGTCCGCCGCCCAGCCCACCGCCGGGCCCGCCGCCGCACCCGGTGCCGCAGCCGCCCGGCCCCGATCCGGTCCCGGACCCCTCCCCCGCGCCCGGACCGCTCACTCAGCAGGCGCGCTGAGGTTCCCCGGCGGTGGCCGGGGAGCCGAGCCCTGGAATCAAGTGGTCCGCTTGGGCGTCGCCGCCTTGGCGGCCCGCTTGGTCTCCTGCTTGTAGGCGCGGACCTTGTCCAGTGACTCGGGCCCCGTGATGTCGGCGACCGAGCGGTACGAGCCCTCCTCGCCGTAGGGGCCCGCCGCCTCGCGCCACCCCTCGGGCCGCACGCCGTACTGCTTGCCGAGCAGCGCCAGGAAGATCTGCGACTTCTGCTTGCCGAAGCCGGGCAGCGCGTTCAGCCGGCCGAGCAGTTCCTCGCCGGTGGCGGCGTCCCGCCACAGCGCGGCCGCGTCGCCGTCGTAGTGGTCGACCAGGTACTGGCACAGCTGCTGCACCCGCTTGGCCATGGACCCCGGATAGCGGTGCACCGCGGGCTTGGCCGACAGCACCTCGACGAACCGCTCCGGGTCACAGGCGGCGATCTCGTGCGCGTCCAGATCGTCGGCGCCCATCCGCCGCGCGATGGTGTACGGCCCCAAGAACGCCCACTCCATGGGCACCTGCTGGTCGAGCAGCATGCCGGTCAGCGCGGCCAGCGGGCTGCGGCCGAGCAGTTCATCGGCCTCGGGCCGCTGCGCGAGGCGAAGGGTGACGTCCATCGCGTCCGGGTACCCGCCGCGGTCGGGCCGAACCAGCCGGCTCCGGTCAGGTTCCCCCGCACGGGGGACGCAACCGGGGCAATTCAGCCGAATTGCGAGGCATTCGGGACCGTGCGAATCTGGTGGCGACCCTGAATTGGATCAACCAGAGAGGCCGAGCGCAGCGGGACATTAGCGCATCGATGTGCCGCGGGCAGGATGTGACATCGGACCACGGAGACGAGTGACCATGTCAGCAACCGCGACTCGCCACCGGCGCCATGACGACACTCCCGATACCGACGGTGACTTCGCGCGCCTTTCCCGACTGCCGTCGGGGCCGGAGCGCGACGCCCTGCGCGAGGCGATCATCTGTGCGTGGCTGCCCGTGGCGAAACGCCTTGCGCTGCGCTTCCGCAACAAGGGCGAGAACATGGAGGACCTCACCCAGGTCGCCTCGCTCGCCCTGGTGAAGGCGGTCGACCGCTACGACCCCGATCTCGGCCACGCTTTTCCCTCGTATGCGATCCCGGTCATCACCGGTGAACTCAAGCGGCACTTCCGCGACTATCTGTGGACCCTGCACGTGCCCCGCAACATCCAGGAAGTCCGCTCCCGCACCCGCTCGGCCCGCGACGCCCTCGAGCAGGAGCTCGGCGGCCGCACCCCCACCATCACCGAGATCTCCACCCGCACCGGGATGCCCAAGGAGGATGTGAAGGCGGGCCTGGAGGCCAGCGCCTCCTGCACCCCGCTGTCCCTCAACGCCGCGGTGCAGGGCGCCGAGGAGCGGCTGCTCGCGGAGACGGTAGGCGCCGACGACGCGGCGATCGAACGCGTCGTCAACCGGGAGGCGTTGCGGGCGCTGATCACCCACCTTTCGGAACAGGACCGCTACGTGCTGTATCTGCGGTTCTTCGTCGGCCTCTCGCAGAGCCAGATCGGCGAGATCCTCGGCTTCTCGCAGATGCACATATCCCGCAGGCTCTCCCGGCTCTACAGCGAACTGAGGCAGGGCCTGCTGGCCCATGCCTGACCCCGCCGGGCGGCCCCGCCCGGCCGCGCAGGAGGTGGCCGATGGTCTCGGAGACGGCCCGTATCGCCGCGGACGGCGCGCTGCTGGTGGGCGATCTGGTGGTGCCCGAGGGCGCCCGCGGGGCGGTGGCCTTCGCGCACGGCAGCGGCAGCTCCCGGCACAGCCCGCGCAATCGCTCGGTGGCCGAGGTGCTGCAGGACGCGGGGCTGGGGACGCTGCTGTTCGACCTGCTCACCCTGGACGAGGAGCGGGTGGACGCGATCACCGCGGAGCACCGCTTCGACATCCCCCTGCTGGGGAGGCGCCTGGTGGCGGCGGTGGACTGGCTCGGCGGGCACCCGGCGACCGCCGCCCTGCCGGTCGGGCTGTTCGGCGCCAGTACGGGCGCGGCGGCGGCGCTGGTGGCCGCGGCTGAGCGGCCGGAGCGGGTGCGGGCCGTGGTCTCCCGCGGCGGCCGCCCCGATCTGGCGGGCGGGGTGCTCTCCCGGGTCCGCGCTCCGGTGCTGCTGGTGGTGGGCGGCGAGGACCAGGAGGTGCTGCGGCTCAACGAGCAGGCGGCGGCCATGCTGGCGGCGCCCCACTCCCTGCATGTGGTGCCCGGCGCGACCCATCTGTTCGAGGAACCGGGCACGCTGGCCCAGGCCGCCGCGGCGGCCCGCGACTGGTTCCTGGACATGACCGCGGCCCCCGCGGGAGGGCCGGGCGGATCCCGCCGGTCCCCCCGGCGGCCCTGATACGGCCCTGACCGGGGTCGCACGGAAGCACTCCCGGAGCGCTCAGGGAGCGCCGAGGGGCACTGAGGGGGCGTCAGGAGCCCAGCCGCCAGGTTGTCAGGAGCCCAGCACCTCCCCCAGGTCGTAGCGGACCGGCTCCTCCAGCTGGGCGTAGGTGCATCCGCGCGGCTCTCGGTCGGGCCGCCAGCGGCGGAAACGGGCCGTGTGGCGGAAGCGGTCGCCCTGCATGTGGTCGTACGCCACCTCGCAGACCCGCTCCGGCCGCAGCGGCATCCACGACAGGTCCTTGACGCCGCTCCAGCGGCTGGGCGCGCCGGGCATCCGGCGTGCCTGCTGGGGCGTGCGCGCCTCCTCACTGGCCCAGTCGGCCCAGGGGTGTCCTGCGAGGGTGTCCATCCGCAGCGGTTCCAGTTCGGCCATGAGCTCCTGCCGGCGCCGCATCGAGAAGGCGCCGCACACGCCGACGTGCTGGAGCCGGCCGGCGGCGTCGTACAGGCCGAGCAGCAGCGAGCCGACGACCGGGCCTGACTTGTGCTGCCGCATCCCCGCCACCACGCAGTCCGCGGTCCGCTCGTGCTTGACCTTGACCATGACCCGCTCCCCCGGCCGGTAGCCCAGGCCGGGGTGTTTGGCGATGACGCCGTCCAGACCCGCCCCCTCGAACTGCTGGAACCACCGCTCGGCGAGGGCCAGGTCATCGGTCCAGGGCGCGGTGTGGACGGGGTCCGCGGCGCCGCGCAGCGCCTCGGTCAGCGCGTCCCGCCGCTGCCGCAGGGGGGTGTCCATCAAGGACTCGTCCCCCAGTGCGAGCAGGTCGAAGGTCACAAAGCTCGCCGGGGTCACCTCCGCGAGATGGCGCACCCTCGAGTCGGCGGGGTGGATGCGCTCCAGGAGCGCGTCGAAGTCCAGACGGCCCCCGCGCGCGATCACGATCTCCCCGTCGAGGACGCAGCGCGGCGGCAGATTCGCCAGGAGGGCGCCGACCAGTTCCGGGAAGTAGCGGGTCAGCGGTTTGCCCGAGCGGCTGACCAGCTCGATCTCGTCGCCGTCGCGGAAGACGAGGGCCCTGAAGCCGTCCCATTTCGCCTCGTACCACATGCCGGGCGGGATGGTGGCCGCGGACTTGGCCAGCATCGGCTCCACGGGCGGCATGACCGGAAGGTCCATGCCCCGATTGTCTGTCCCTCCCCTCCCCGGCGCCCGCCGGGAGGTGCCCCGCGGCCCGCGGGCCTAGCGTTGAATCCATGGGAGAGACGGCGGAGCTCACGGTCGGCGAGCGCACGGTACGGCTGACCAACCCCGGCAAGCTCTATTTTCCGCAGCGGGGCTTCACCAAGCTGGACGTCGCCCGCTACTACCTGGCCGTCGGCGAGGGCGTGCTGCGGGCGCTGCGGGACCGGCCGACGATGCTGGAGCGCTACCCGGACGGCGTAGCGGGCGAGTCGTTCTTCCAGAAGCGGGCGCCGAAGAACCTGCCCGAGTGGATTCCGACCGGGCGGATCTCCTTCCCCAGCGGGCGCCACGCGGACGAGATCTGCCCCACCGAGGCCGCGGCCGTCGTCTGGGCGGCGAATCTGGGATGCCTGACCTTCCACCCGTGGCCGGTCCGGCGGCAGGACACCGACCACCCCGACGAGCTGCGGATCGACCTGGACCCGCAGCCGGGGACCGACTACGAGGACGCGGTGTGGGCGGCCGGCCAGCTGCGGCCGGTGCTGGAGGAGCTGGGGCTGCGGGGGTGGCCGAAGACCTCGGGCGGCCGCGGGCTGCATGTGTTCGTGCCCATCGAGCCGCTGTGGACCTTCACCCAGGTGCGCCGCGCCGCGATCGCCATCGCGCGTGAGCTGGAGCGGCGCGCGCCGCGGCGGATCACCACGGCGTGGTGGAAGGAGGAGCGCGGCGAGAAGGTGTTCGTGGACTACAACCAGACGGCCCGCGACCGCACCATCGCCAGCGCCTATTCCGTACGCCCCCGGCCGCACGCCCCGGTCTCGGCGCCGCTGCGCTGGGAGGAGGTGCCCGACGCCAGGCCGCGGGACTTCGATCTGGCCACCATGCCGGTGCGGTTCCGGGAGCTGGGCGACGTGCACGCCGACATGGACCGGCAGGTGTGCCGTCTGGAGGCGGCCCTGGAGCTGGCCGACCGGGACGAGCGGGAGCACGGCCTGGGCGATCTGCCGTATCCGCCCGAGCATCCGAAGGCGAAGGGCGAGCCGAAGCGGGTGCAGCCCAGCCGCGCGAAGAAGTGAGCCGGCCGGGGCGGCCCGGCGTCGCCCGCCGACGCCGGGGGGTGGTACGTCGCTAACCCGCGCTTCCCCCGTGCGGTGAACCATCGCGCAGCCGCGCCAGGAGCAGCGCCACATCGTCGTCCGGCGCCCCGTGCAGGGCGGCCAGCACCTGGTCGCAGGTCCGCTCCAGCGGGCCCTGCTGGCGGCCCAGCAGCTCCAGCAGGGTGCGCAGGCCCACATCGATCGACTGGTGGCGCTTTTCGACCAGACCGTCGGTGAACAGGGCGAGCAGGGTCCCCGGTGACAGCTCGCACTCGACCGAGGCGAACGGCACACCGCCCACGCCCAGCGGCGCGCCGCTGGGCATGTCCAGGAGTTCGGCCCGCCCGCCGGGGCGCACCAGCACCGGTGGCAGATGGCCGGCGGTGGACAGCCGGCACCGGCCGCTGCGCGGGTCGCAGACCGCGTACAGGCAGGTGGCGATCGAATCGCCCAGGGTGGTGGCGATGTCGTCGAGGTGGCGCAGCAGTTCGGCGGGCGCCAGGTCGAGCTGGGCGAAGGCCCGGGTGGCGGTGCGCAGCTGGCCCATGATCGCCGCGGCGTGGATGCCCTTGCCCATCACATCCCCGACCACCAGGGCCACCTTGCCGTCCTTGAGCGAGAGCACATCGAACCAGTCGCCGCCGGCCGCGCTGACCGCGGGCAGATACCGCGAGGCGATCTCCAGGCCGTCCAGGTCGCGCGGCTGCTGGGACAGCAGGCTGCGCTGCAGGGTGAGCGCCGCGTCGCGCTCCCTGGCGTACAGGCGGGCGTTGTCGATGCACAGCGCGGCGCGGGTGGCCAGCTCGCAGGCGAGGGTGAGGTCCTGTTCGTCGAAGGGCCGGGCATTGATCGTGCGGTGCAGGCTGAGGGTGCCGAGCACGCTGCCGCGGGCGATCAGCGGGGCCGCCAGATAGGAGTGGACGCCCTCCTTGCGCAGTACGGCGGCGGACGCCTCGTCCCGTGCGATGCTCCGCAGGTCCGCGTCGGTCACCTGGGACAGGAAGATCGGCTGAGCGTCGCGGACACAGCGCGTGATCATGCGGCTCGGGTCGTACCGGGCGATCTCGCCGACCGGGTCCGCCGCGTGCACGGCGTCGGTGGGATAGCCCGCCGCCACGGCCAGTGCCCGGAAGCGGGCCCAGCCGTCCGCGCCCACCCGGGCCACGGGCTCGCGGCGCACCACGGCGTCCAGCACATCCACGGCGGCCAGGTCGGCCAGCCGGGGCACGGTCACATCGGCCAGCTCCTGGGCGGTCTGCCGCAGGTCCAAGGTGGTCCCGATGCGGACTCCGGCCTCGGCGATGAGGGCCAGCCGCTCGCGGGCCTCGGCGACCTCGCTGGCCTCCCGGTGGCGCCGGGACACATCGATCACCGAGATCGCGATGCCCAGCACGCGCCCGCTGGGGTCCTCCAGCCGGTAGTACGACTCCGACCAGGCGTGGTCGTGGTCCGGGTCGGCCGGGGTCCGGCCGACGGTCTGCTGGTCGAGCAGCGGCTGCCCGGTCTCCATGACGTGCTCCATCGCGGCCTCGATCGTGGAGGCCTCCAGCCCCGGCAGCACGTCCGTCAGGCGGCGGCCCCGCAGGTCGACCTCGGTCAGGCCGTTCATCTCCAGCAGGGCCGGGTTGGCGAGGATCCACCGCAGGTCCGTGTCGAACACAGCGAGGCCCACGGGCGACTGCTCGACCAGGAAGCCGGAGACGGCCAGATCGGTCTCCAGCTGCCGTACGGTGCCCTCGTCGGCCGCGAGCCCGAGGGCGTAGGCGTCGCCGCGGGAGTCGCGCAGGCCCATGGTGCGGAACTCCACCCGAAGGGCGGTGCCGTCCTTGTGCCGGACCGGAAAGACGCCCGCCCACATCCTGCCCGCCTGCACCCGCGCGAACAGCTCCACCGCGGACCGCCGGTTCTCGCGGTCGACCAGCAGGCGGGCGGCGTTGCGGCCCAGGGCCTCGGAGGCACGGTAGCCGAGCAGCTGCTCGGCCTCCGGGCTCCACAGCGCGATACGGCCGTCGCTGTCCAGTACCACGGCGGCGACCCGTAGCAGATCGAGCAGGCCTCCCGGGGCGGCGAGATCGTTCAGCTCCGCTTCACCGTCCCCTCGCGGGCGGGCTCGCGCGGCCGGCGGGCGGTCTTGCGCAGTCATCCCGGTACCTCATTCCCGCTACCCGTACGCAGGGGCGGGCCGACGCGGCACCAGCGATCGGCCGGGCGGCCTAGAAGGCTCTCCGCGCCCTTCTTCTGTCATACCTCTCCAGGCCCCGCCGCGCACACCCAGGTCTCGCGGTCCGTGTCCTGGGGCAGCCAGCTCGGGGTCGCGGCGCTGCGCGGAGTGACCCCATCTCTACCTGATCGCCCCGGTCGCGGAGGCCGAGCCGCTGCGGCTGGTCGAGCCTTTCCTGGCCGACGCGGTCCGCGGGGGCGTACGGCGCGTGGTGCTGCTCAGCTCCTCCGCGGTCACCGCCGGGATGCCGGGTCTCGGCGCCCTGCACCGGCTCGTCCGGGAGACCGCGCCCGAGTGGACGGTGTGACCGACACGGTGCTCCGGGTCACCGGGCGCGCGCCCCGCTCCTTCCGCGACTTCGCCGTCGAGCACCGCGCGGACTGGGCCGAGGCGGACCCTGCCTAGCGGAACAGGGCGTACGAGGCGCGGTCCCGGGGGCGCGGGGGCGCACTGTCCCGCAGCGCTGCCCACAGCACCCGGCTGTCGGTGAGCGGGCCGCCCGGCCTGACCAGCCAGACGTGCCCCTGCCGTACGCATCCGGGCCGGGGGCAGCGCAGCACCCGGCCCGGCCCGGCGGCGGCCACGGCGCGGCGGCGGCCGTGGCCGGACCCCCGCAGCCAGGCCTTCCACTCGTGGGCCGAGCCGGGCGGCACCAGGAAGGACAGCACATGGCTGGCGGTGGCCAGCATCACCGGACCGACGACCGCGTCGCTGCACCGCAGCGCCCGGACCACGGCCATCCCGGTGCCCTCGGACATCCGGACCAGGTCGAAGAGCGGGCCCACCGGGAGGTCGGCGAGGCCGTCACCGCTGGCCCACTGCACGCGCACCCGGCCGGGCTCCTCGCCGACCGACGACAGCAGCCAGTCGGCCGCGGCGGTCTCCACGGTGCCTCGCCCACGCATATCGCCTCCGGTCTCCCTGCTGACTCGTCCGCTCCGGTCACACCGCCCCGCCCTCGGCCCGGCCGCCGGTGCCCTACCGCGCCCGCCCGAGCGCGAGGGTGAACCACACCTTCTTGCCCGCGGCGTCCCCGTCCGGCGGATCGGTGCCCCAGTCGCTCGCCAGGCCGTCGACGATGGCCAGCCCCCGCCCGGACTCCTCCGTCTCGGCCGCCGTACGGAACACCGGCCGGATGGGCGAGCCGTCGGCCACCTCGATGCGCAGCTCGTCCCCGGCGGGCTCCACGCCCACGGTGACGGTGACGGTGTCGCCGGGGCCGCTGCTGCCGTGCTCCACCGCGTTCGCGAACAGCTCGTTGGTGGCCAGCACCGCGCATTCCACGGCGTGGTCGAGCTGCCAGTACTTCAGGAAGGCGGTGAGCATCCGGCGGACGGCGAAGGCCCGGTCGGTCCGGGCGGGGAACTCGGCCCGGAAGAAACGGCGGGTCGCCAATGAGATCACCGGCCCCTCCCCGCCGGCCGAGCCTGTGGCACCTGTCTGAGCTGTCGGGTCTGCCGGGCCCCTCGCACCGATAGCGTCCGCGGCGTGGGTGGTTGGTGCCCCGGTAAGCGGGTAAGCGCATGCCTACGTCCCCCACCGCGGCATCCGCGCCGGGGGCGAGGGGTGCGCGCCCCTCGGCCCGCCCGCCGGGGCCGGCTGCCACGGGCGGCTGCGGCCCGGTCGCGGTGGCTGCCGGGTTGCGGCATGGATTCCTCCTTCGAAGACAGCGGGACTACGTCGGTCACCGTTCACGTAGACAAACGGTTGGACGGTCCGGTCGGCGAGGGGGCACGGGGGTTGTTCGGTTGTACGGGCGTAGTGGTTCGGGTCGCACGCCGTGCGGACTGTACGGTCCGGGCGTGGCAAGCGTGAGTGAGGACCGCCGGCAGGGGCCCTGCCCGGCCGCGCGGTCCGGTGTGAACGGCAAGCGGATCGTGGTCACCGGGGGCACCCGGGGCCTGGGCGAACAGGTCGTACGGCTGCTGCTGGCGGACGGCGCCTCGGTGGCCACCTGCGCGCGGACGGCGCCCGATCTGGCGGCCCTGGAGAAGTCGCTGCCCGGCCAGGGGCGGGACGCTCTGTTCACCCGGGCGCTCGATGTCGTCGAGCCGGGTCTGCTGGAGGCGTTCGTCGAGGGCGCGGCGGAACGTTTCGACGGTCTGGACGGCGTGGTGGCCTGCGCCGGCGGCGCCCGCGGCGGGGGCCTGGAAGAGGCGGACGCCCACGACTGGGCCGCCACCTGGGAGTTGAACGTCGGCCATACCGCCCGGCTGGTGCGGGCCGCCGTGCCCCATCTGCGCGGGGCGCGCGGGCCCGGGGGCGGGTCGGTCGTGGTCATCGCCTCCATCTCCGGCTGGAAGCCGGGGCCGCAGGCCCAGTACGGCGCGGCGAAGGCCGCCCAGATCCATCTCGCGGCCTCGCTGGCCCGCGAGCTCGGGCCCGACGGGATCAGGGTGAACGCCGTCTCCCCCGGGTCGATGCTCATCCCCGGCAAGCGCTGGGACCGGATGCGCGGCGCGGAGCCGGAGGCGTTCGCCCGCTTCGCGGCGGAGTTCCCGAGCGGTGAACTGGTCGCGCCGCAGGAGGTGGCGCGGGTCGTCGCGTTTCTTCTCTCGGACGCCTCCAGCGGTGTCTCCGGCGCCCATGTCCCGGTCGACCGGGCCCAGAACGCGCCCAGCCCGGAGGGTTATTAGGCCCTTTGGCCTCGCCCGGGCCCTGCACACCCCCGGTGGAGCAGGGTCCGGGCGAGGCCGCCTTCCGGGCCGCATGGCGGTGGGGCCCGGAAGGAGCCGGAGCGGGAGCGCCGCCGTGGCGCGGCTCAGGCCGCCGCGCCGAGCAGGGCCCGGGAGCGGAGCTCGAAGTCGCGGACCATGGGCTCCGCGCGGTGCGGCCGCAGCCGGGTGCGGAAGTCGCGCAGGGCCTGCACCGAGCGCTCGCTGTGCACACCGCTGAGCGCGCTCAGCGCCTCGTCGGCGGTGCCGATCGCCTCGTCGAGCCGGTTCTGCTGCAGATGGGCGGTGGCCAGGACCGAGCGGCTGATGGCCTGCCGGCGGCGCCGGTCGCCGTTGGCCCGCACCGACTCATCGGCCGCGCGCTCGGCCTGCGCCGCGCTGCCGAGGTCGCGGAAGCACAGCGCGGCCTCGGCGTCCAGATAGTGGTGGTCGAGGAAGCGGACCCACTCCGACTCCTCCCCGGCGCCCCGGCTGGCGTCCAGCGCGGCCTCCGCCGAGCGCAGCGCGCGGGCGGCCTCGCGGGGCTCACCGAGGGCGGCGTGTCCGCGGGCCGCCATGGCGTGCAGCCGCATCAGGCCCAGCGGGCTGCCCGCGTGCTTCGCCGTGGCCACGCCCACCCGGGCGAGTTCGACGCCCGCCTGGGGCTGGCCGAGATTGGTGGCCAGATGGGACAGGCCGGCCAGGATCTGGCCGCCGAGGACCCGGTCGCCGCCTTCGGCGCACAGCCGCAGCGCCTGGGTCATATAGCGCTGGGCGAGGCCGTATTCGGCGTGGTCATAGCTGCTCCAGCCGGCCATCGCGGCCAGTTTGGCCGCGGCGGTGAACAGCTCGCGCCGCTCGCCCGGGGCCACCCCGCGGCGCTGCAGCATGGGGACGACCTCGGTCGACAGGTACAGGACGATGCCGGCGCGGACCTGGCCGCCGCCGAAGCGGTTGTCCATCTCGTCGAACATGCCGATCGCGGCGCGGACCTGCTCGATCCGGCCCGCGTCGGCCGCCGAGGCCGGAGCGCCGGTGGCGGGATTGCCGGCGGCTGGACCGGTGCCCTGGTTCTCGACCAGCCACAGCAGCCATTCGCGCTGCGGGGTCACCAGCGCGCCGGCGACGAAGGGGACCGCGCCCAGCAGGCTGCGGCGGGATATGTCGGTGGAGCCGAGTTCGGCGAGCGTGTGCAAGGTTTCCGCCACGTCCTCCCGGTAGGCCAGCGCCCTGGCGACGACCGGGCGCTGCCGGTCGGGGATGAAGCCGAGCTCGGCGGGGGCCACCGGCCGGCCGAGCCGGTGGGAGAGCACGGCCGCGATCAGTTCCGGCGTCGTACCGCGCGGCTGGCAGCCCTGCAGCCAGCGGGTGACGGACGCCTTGTCGTAGTTGGAGGAGTGTCCCTGACGGCGGCCCAGCTCATTGACGCGCAGGGCCAATGAGGCGTACGAGCAGCCGGATTCCTTGAGGGCCGCGGCCAGAGCCTGGTTGGTGGCCGAGCTCCGGCGCCGGGTGCCCGGCGCGGCGCCGCCGGTCACCGCGGCCACCTGAGGCCGATGACACTGCCGCGCGCCGCCGAGCTGCCGAGTGCCCGTAACGCCTTAGCGGAAAAAGGTGGTTGAGGGCACCAGCCGTGGTGCGTGAGATGGGTCACGTGCCCCACTATGCGCGCCGACAGACTCAGCTCGCAAGCTTCGTCCTGATAATTTCAGAACGATCCGCATCGCTCTGTCCGGTGCTCCGAGGTCATGGCACACTGCACCCACATGACGGTGATTCCGGGAGGCAGGACGTGAGTGAGGCACGGCCGGGGAGCGCCGCCCCCACCGTCTTACGCATGGTCCTGGGCAAGCGCCTACGCCATTTGCGGGAGCAGGCCCAGGTGTCCTTCGAGGAGGCGGCCCGGGCCGTCGAGGTGACTCCGCTGACGGTCCGCCGGATGGAGAAGGCCGAGGTCGGCCTGAAGATCCCGTACGTCAAGGAGCTGCTGCGGACCTACGGCGTCCCCTCACCGGAGATCGACGACTTCCTGGATCTGACCCGGGAGGCCAACCAGCCCGGCTGGTGGCACCAGTTCCGCGATGTCGTACCGGAGTGGTTCAGCGCGTATGTGAGCCTGGAGAGCGAGGCCACCGTCATCCGCGCCTACGAACCGCACTACATCCCCGGGCTGCTGCAGACCGAGGACTACGCCCGCGCGGTGCTGCGCGCCGGTTTCCCCAATGACACGGACGAGGAGATCGAGCGCCGGATCGCCCTGCGCGTCAAGCGTCAGGGCCTGCTCTCCAAACCGGACGCCCCGGCCATCTGGGCCATCGTGGAGGAGACCGCGCTGCGCCGCCCGGTCGGCGGGGCCGAGGTGATGCGCCGGCAGATCGACCATCTCGTCGAGGCGCTGGCGATGCCCAAGATCCGGCTGCAGATCATGCGGTTCGCGGCGGGGCCGCACCCCGGGGCCTTCGGCCCCCTGCACTACTTCCGCTTCGGATTCACCGAACTGCCCGACGTCGTCTACACCGAAAGCGTCACCGGCGCGGTCTATGTGGACCAGCCGGGCGAAGTCGTCACCTGTCTCGAGGTGCTGGACCGGATGGCCGTCCAGGCCGAGCCGGTCGGCGAGACGATTCCCATCCTGGCCGAACTGCGTAAGGAGCTCTGAACATGACGGACCCGGTCTACAGCGGAATGCCGGCCATGGACCTCGGCACGGAGGGCTGGGAGAAGCCCTGGAGCGGCACCAACGGCGGCACTTGCATCGAGGCCAAGAGGCTGCCGGACGGCCGTGTCGCGCTGCGCCAGTCCACGGACCCCACCGGACCGGCCCTGATCTACTCCCGGGCCGAGGTCGCCTCGTTCCTCGAAGCCGCGAAGGCCGGCCGGGCCGACTTCCTCATCGCCTGAAGGGCCCCGCCACCCCGGCGAGCCACTGCGGCAGGCCGTCCCGGAAACCACTACGCCCGCACAACCGCACAACCCGGCCCCGGGCTCCCCTCGAGCGGGCGGGCCGCGCACACTGAATGCCCCGTGCGAGATCGACGGACGGCTGTGAGATGACCGGGGTGGCGGGGATGGACCTTCAGGAGGCCGCGCGCCACCGCGTTCTGATCGTGGAGGGCTGTGCCGGCGCCGCCCGGGCCGGGCTGCTGACCTGGCTGGTCCGCCGCCACGGGTTCGCCGTCGAGCGCACGCCCACCGAGCTGCCCGCGCTCGACCCGGTGCGGCCGTACCGCGAGTTGCTGCGGCTCGCCGGGCCGCTCGCGGTGGACTCCGGGTTCGTCGGCGAGCTCGTCTACGGGCCGCTGCGCCGGGGACACTCCCGGGTGACATGGATCGAGGCCTTCGACTTCGCCGAGGCGGTGGCCGAGCGCGGCGGCGCGTTCGTCCATGTGGCGGCGGCTCCGGCCGCGTTCCCGCAGCTGTCGGCCAAGCGGGGCGCCAGGGCGGCCGCGGCCACGGCGGAGACCGAGGCGGCGGCCGCCGCCTATGAGCGCGCCTTCACCACCCTCGCCCAGCACGCCCCGGTGTGCACCGTGCACCGGGGCGCGGCGAAGTACCCTGCCCCGGGGTTAAGTTGGAGCCCCGAGCACGGCCTCACGCATGGCAGGAGAATCACCAGATGACTCACGGCTCGTCCACCCCCGGTCGGCAGGCGGCCTTAGGCAAGATCGACACGTCCGTGCCGCACTCGGCCCGCATCTGGAACTACTGGATGGGCGGCAAGGACAACTACGAGGTCGACCGGGTGGCCGGCGACCAGTACCGCGAGGTCGCGCCGACCATCGAGGTGATGGCCCGCGCGTCCCGGGCGTATCTGATCCGCACGGTGACGCATGTGGCCGGGGAGGCCGGGATCCGCCAGTTCCTGGACATCGGCACCGGGCTGCCGACGTACGACAACACCCACCAGGTCGCCCAGCGGGTCGCCCCCGAGGCCCGGATCGTCTATGTCGACAACGACCCTCTGGTGCTCCGGCACGCCCAGGCCCTGCTCACCAGCACCCCCGAGGGCGTCACCGACTACATCGACGCCGATCTGCACGAGCCGGACAGAATCCTCGAGGCCGCGAGCAAGACGCTGGACTTCAGCCGCCCCGTCGCGCTGATGCTGATGGGCATCCTGGGCCATGTCCAGGACTACGACGAGGCCCGGACGATAGCGCGGCGGCTCCAGGACGCGCTCCCCTCCGGCAGCTACTTCGTGCACTACGACAGCACGGACACCGACCGGGCGCTCAAGCAGGCCCAGCAGGGCTACGACGACACCGGCGCGGTCCCGTACGTGCTGCGCAGCCCCGAGCAGATCGCGCGCTTCTACGACGGTCTGGAGCTGATCGAGCCGGGCATCGTGTCCTGCCCCCTGTGGCGCCCCGAGCCCGCCGACGCGCCCGTCGAGAAGACGGACGTCTACGGGGGCGTCGCGCGCAAGCTCTGAGGGCCCCGTTCCTCCCCGGCCGGGCCGCCGCTCCCCGGTGCGGACCGGGGAGCGGCGGCTCTGTCTGGATAGCGAGCATTTTCCACTGAATTGGCTGCCCCGGCATCGCAACGCTTCGCGGAATAGAATTGCCGATTCCTTGACAGGAAGAAGTGTGAACTTGCTACGGTCCTCCCTGAACGGCTGGCGGCCATGCGAGGTACGGTTCGCCATGCGGCTTTTGCGCGGTGAAAGGCATCGGACATATCCGGCCTAGCATGCCGGCGTAACGGGGGAACAGAGTCGTGAATGAGCGTCGACGCCATATTGTCTGCCGTTTATCCCGTCGTGACGGGGGCCTGTGATGTCCCGACCCACGGCTTCCAGATTGCCCTCATTGACCGGCATGCGGTTCCTCGCCGCGCTCATGGTGTTCTCGGTGCACGGATCGGCGGTGGCCGTCTTCCGGGACGGTGAGGTCACCGCCGACTACTACCGCTGGTTCAGCAATGCCGGCCCGGTCGGCGTCTCGTTCTTCTTCATCCTCAGCGGATTCGTACTGACCTGGTCGGCGCGGCCCTCCGACACCACAGGGAGATTCTGGCGCCGCCGGATCGTCAAGATCTTCCCCAACCATCTGGTCACGCTCGCCGCCGCCCTGATCCTGATGTCGCTGACCAGCACGGCGATCGCGTTTCCCGAAACACTCCCCAACGTGTTCCTGCTCCAGGCCTGGGTGCCGGACACCGCGTATGTGTCCACGGGCAACGAGGTGAGCTGGTCGCTGTCGGTGGAGCTGTTCTTCTATCTGTCCTTCCCGCTCCTCATCAAGGTGATCGGCAGGGTCTCGCCGCGCAGGCTCTGGTACGCCGCCGCGGGAATCGCCGGCCTGATCGTGCTGGTGCCGGTGATCTCCCGGCACCTCGTATCGGGCTACCCTCCCTACCCGACCCTGCCGGTGTCGTACGAGCAGATCTATTTCGTCTACGTCTTCCCGGTGTGCCGCCTGCTGGAGTTCGTCCTCGGCATGCTGATGGCCCGCATCGTGCTCACCGGCCGGTGGATCGGCCTGGGCGTCCTGCCCGCGGCGCTGCTGGGGATCGTGGCGTACGTGGGCACCATCCACATCGAGCACCCCGCGCTCTACGACTACGGGACGCCGACCGTCATCCCCCTCGCGCTGCTGATCGCGGCCGCCGCCGCGTCGGACGTCAAGGGCCGCCGGACCTGGCTGAGCAGCCGCCCCATGGTGTGGCTCGGGGAGATCTCGTTCGCCTTCTACCTGGTCCACCACATGGTCCTGAAGTACGGCCACCGGGCGTTCGGTTCGCAGCCCAACGCCTTCGGCCAGCCCTCCGGACCGATGTGGTCGACGCCTGTCGGCATCCTGTTCCTGGTGGGCGGCCTCCTCGTCTCCGTCCTCGTGGCCTGGGGCCTGTACGCGCTGGTCGAGCGCCCCGCCATGCGCCGCTGGGGCCGCTCGCCGGCAGCCGCTGATGTCACGGCCGCGGCGACCGCCCGGACAGGGGCCTAACGGATCTGCATACCGGACAGGGTGCGGGCGATGACCAGCCGCTGGATCTCGCTCGTGCCCTCGAAGATGGTGAAGATCGCGGCGTCGCGGTGCATCCGCTCCACCGGGTACTCACGGGTGAATCCGTTGCCCCCGAGGATCTGCACCGCCTGGGCCGTCACCGCCTTCGCCGTCTCCCCGGCGAAGAGCTTGGACATCGACCCCTCGGCGGCGGCGAACGGCTTGCCCGCGGTGGCCATCCAGGAGGCGCGCCACACCAGCAGGCGCGCCGCGTCGATCCGGGTGCGCATGTCGGCGAGCTGGAAGGCGATGCCCTGGTTGTCGATGATGGGCCGGCCGAACTGCACCCGGTTCTTGGCGTACTCGAGCGCGACCTCGTACGCCGCGCGGGCCACGCCGACCGCCTGGGCGCCGACCGCCGGGCGCGAGGCCTCGAAGGTCGCCATGGCGGCGTTCTTGCCGCGCTCGGTGCCGGTGCGGGCGCGCTCGCGGGCGCGGGCGAGGCGTTCGTCGAGCTTCTCCTTGCCGCCGAGCAGGCAGTGGCCGGGGACGCGGACGTCCTCCAGGACCACCTCGGCGGTGTGCGAGGCGCGGATGCCGTGCTTCTTGAACTTCTGGCCCTGGGAGAGGCCGGGCGTGCCCGGGGGCACCACGAAGGAGGCGTGGCCGCGCGCGCCCAGGTCAGGGTCGACGGAGGCGATGACGACGTGGACGCCCGCGATGCCGCCGTTGGTGACCCAGGTCTTGGTGCCGTTGATGACCCATTCGTCCTTGGCCTCGTCGTAGACGGCCCGGGTGCGCATCGCGGCGACGTCCGACCCGGCGTCCGGCTCGGAGGAGCAGAACGCGGCGACCTTCACATCGTCCGCGTCACCGTACATGGGCGGGACCCAGGTGCCGACCTGTTCCTCGGTGCCGTTGGCGAGGACGGCGACGGCGGCCAGGGAGGTGCCGACGATGGAGAGCGCGATACCGGCGTCGCCCCAGAAGAGCTCCTCCATCGTCATCGGGATGCCGAGGCCGGTGGGGTCGAAGTACTGCTGGGCGTAGAAGTCCAGCGAGTACAGTCCGATCTTGGCGGCCTCCTGGATGATCGGCCAGGGGGTCTCCTCCCGCTCGTCCCATTCAGCGGCGGCCGGGCGCATCACGTCGGCCGCGAATCCGTGAATCCAGTCGCGGACCGCCTTCTGGTCGTCGTCGAGTTCGAACGAGAATTCCGGCATTACCCCTCCACCTCACTATTACCGTCGGTAACAAGAGTCTGTTACCCGCGAGTAGACGATGTCAACTCCCCCAGCCGATCCACCCCACCGCCGGGGCCGGGGTGTTACGTTTCGCAGGCGTCAAAGAAGCATCAGGGGGCGGGAGGCGACTTCATGGACACCGGCACCAGCCAGCGCGACGATCAGCAGCAGGCGGCCCAGCGGCGGCGCAAGGAGCTGCTGGAGGCGGCGGACCGGGTGGTGCTGCGGGACGGGCCCGACGCCTCGATGAACGCCATCGCGGCGGAGGCGGGCATCACCAAACCCATCCTGTACCGCCACTTCGGCGACAAGAGCGGGCTCTACCGCGCCCTCGCCAAGCGCCACACCGACGCGCTGCTCGCCTCGCTGCGCGCCGCCCTCGACGCCCCCAACGACCGCCGGGAGCGCGTCGAGGCCACGCTGGACACCTATCTGGCGGCGATAGAGGCACGCCCCCAGGTCTACCGCTTCCTGATGCACCCGGCCGAGGACGCCCCGCAGGCCGAGCAGGGCTTCGACGTCGGCCGCCACTCCGCCCCGGTGCTGCGCCGCCTCGGCGAGGAGCTGGCCAAGGTGATCGCCGATCGGCTCGAGCTCGGCCCCGGCGGCACGGAGCTGGCCCGCGTCTGGGGACACGGGATCGTCGGCATGATGCACGCGGCGGGCGACTGGTGGCTGCGCGAACGGCCCTGTTCCCGTGCCCAGTTGGTGCGGCACCTCACCGATCTGCTGTGGGGACGGCTGACCACGATGGACGACCGCGTCGGCGCGCCCGGCTTCTGAGCCCTGACCGGGCCGCGGGCCCGGGCAGGACCTGGGCCAGGCCTAGGCCTCCGCGGCCCAGGGCGCCCGCCGCACCGCGCGCAGCGCCCGGCGGCGGCGCAGGCCGGTGAGCCGGTCGGTGAACAGACGCCCGTCGAGGTGGTCGCACTCGTGCTGCAGACAGCGCGCGAAGAAGCCCGTGCCCTCCACCCGCACCGGCTCCCCGGTCACCGTCACGCCCTCCACGACCGCGCGGTCGAAGCGCGGGGTGCCCGCCTCGACACCGGGCAGCGAGAGACAGCCCTCCGGCCCCCGCACCGTCACGCCGTCGGCCTCGACCAGCCGCGGATTGACCACATGCCCCAGGTGGCGGCGGTCCTCGTCGTCCGGGCAGTCGTAGACGAACACCCGCAGGCCCACCCCGACCTGGTTGGCGGCGAGACCGACGCCCTGCGCCGCGTACATCGTCGCGTACATGTCCTCGACCAGCCGGGCGAGGGCCGCGTCGAAGGCGGTGACCTCCTCGCAGGGCGTCGCCAGCACCGGATCGCCGAGCAGCCGCATCGGCCGCACCAGTCCGCGACTGCCGGGGATCGCGCCGTTTCGCATGGCAGCAAAGCCTACGTGCCCGGCGCGGGGCGCGCGCCGCCGCGGCGGGCTCGGACGACGGCCTGAGGCCTCGGCCCACAGGGGCGGTCCGAGACCCCCGCGCGGGGCACATACCGGCGACAGCCGGGGGGGGTGCGCCCGGCGTCGGGGACCGCGGAGATGCGGGAGACAGGTGCAGGTTGTGCGGGTGAGATTCGGGACAGCGCCCGGATCTCGATAGGCTGATCCCCGACCGTGGCCTCCCGGCTGGCGATTCGGCGCGGAGGGGGCGTACCACCGGCGCCTCAGGGGGCAAGAGCGGCGCCGGTATGCGAGGAGGACGAAGACGATGGCAGGCAACTCGGAGCCGCTGTCGCCGCGGGCCAAGCTGGCCGTGACGGCAGGCAAGGCCGCGGCGGCGGTGTCGCGGGCGGCGGGCCGCGGCAGCGGATCGGTGATCGGCGGCAAGGTGGCCCTGCGGCTCGACCCCGAGCTGCTGGGCAGGCTGGCGCGGCACCTGGACGTGATCCTGGTGTCGGCGACCAACGGCAAGACCACGACCACCCGGCTGATCGCCGAGGCGCTGCGAGCGGCCGGACCGGTCGTCTCCAACGCGCTCGGCGCCAATATGCCCGCCGGTATCACCTCGGCCCTCGCCGGCGGCTCCGACGCCCGCTACGGCGTGATCGAGGTCGACGAGAAGTACCTCGCCGGGGTGGCGCGCGACACCGAACCGAAGGCCATCGCGCTGCTCAACCTCTCGCGCGACCAGCTCGACCGGGCCGCCGAGACACGCATGCTCGCCGAGAAGTGGCGTGAGGGCCTGTCCGGCACCAAGGCCGTGGTGATCGCCAACGCGGACGACCCGCTGATCGTCTGGGCCGCCTCCTCCTCGCCCAATGTGGTCTGGGTCGCGGCGGGCCAGGAGTGGAAGGACGACGCCTGGTCCTGCCCCTCGTGCGGCGGCGTGCTGCAGCGCCCGGGCGACGACTGGGTCTGCGCCGACTGCGGCTTCCGCCGTCCCATCCCCACCTGGGCGCTCAACGGCGACTACGTCCTGGACCCGCACGGCTCGGCCTGGCCGATCCACCTCCAGCTCCCCGGCCGCGCCAACAAGGCCAACGCCGCCACCTCGGCGGCCGTCGCCGCGACCTTCGGGGTGCCGCCGCAGGTGGCGCTGGAGCGGATGTACCAGGTCCAGGCGGTCGCCGGGCGGTACGACGTGGTCAGCTTCCAGGAGCGCCAGCTGCGGCTGCTGCTGGCCAAGAACCCCGCCGGCTGGCTGGAGACCTTCTCCCTGATCGACCCGCCGCCCACCCCGGTGATCCTGTCGGTGAACGCCCGCGGCGCGGACGGCACCGACACCTCCTGGCTGTGGGACGTGGACTACACCCGGCTCGCCGGGCACCCGATCTGTGTGATCGGCGACCGCAAGCTGGACCTGGCAGTGCGGCTGGAGGTCGCCGGGCTGGACTTCCGGGTCTGCCAGACCCTGGACGAGGCGGTGCAGATCGCCCCGCCCGGCCGGATCGAGACGATCGCCAACTACACCGCGTTCCAGGACCTGCGCCGCCGCGTGGGCAACTGAGTCCGCACGGTCAAGTCCGCACGAGCGAAAAGGGCATGAGGGAATTGCGACGGATGAACCAGAACAGCCTGCGCCTGGTGTGGGTCTACCCGGACCTGCTGAGCACCTACGGCGACCAGGGGAACGCGCTGGTCGTGGAGCGCCGGGCGCGCCAGCGCGGGCTGGACGTCTCCCGTCTCGACGTCCGCTCCGACCAGCAGATCCCGACCTCCGGTGACATCTATCTGATCGGCGGCGGCGAGGACCGGCCGCAGCGGCTGGCCGCCGAGCGGCTGCGCCGCGACGGCGGGCTGAACCGCGCGGTGTCCAACGGCGCCATCGTGTTCTCGGTGTGCGCGGGCTACCAGATCCTGGGGCACGAGTTCATCAACGACCTCGGACAGCGCGAGCCGGGCCTGGGGCTGCTCGATGTGATCAGCACCCGCGGCGAGGGCGAGCGCTGCGTCGGCGATGTGCTGGGCGACATCGACGACCGGCTGGGGCTGCCGCCGCTGACCGGCTTCGAGAACCACCAGGGCGTCACCCACCTGGGCCCGACCGCGCGCCCCTTCGCGCGCGTACGCTTCGGCAACGGCAACGGCACGGGCGACGGCACCGAGGGCGCGTACAACGACACCGTCTTCGGCACCTACATGCACGGCCCGGTGATGGCGCGCAACCCGCACATCGCGGACCTGCTGCTGAAGCTGGCGCTGGATGTGAACGCGCTGCCGCCGGTGAACGACCAGTGGTACGAGGCGCTGCGCAACGAGCGGATCGCGGCGGCGACCCAGCCCTCGTAAGCGCCCGCATGGCGGACACACCACCACCCCGCCACCCCCCTCGCTTGTAGGGTGGCGGGGTCTCCCGCCGGACGCCGTGGTCCGGCCGTCAGCCCACACTGCAGAGGTATCAGGGCCATGCGCATTGGTGTGCTCACATCCGGCGGC
The DNA here is from genome assembly GCF_042959105.1 of Streptomyces sp. NPDC007917. NCBI lineage: Bacteria > Bacillati > Actinomycetota > Actinomycetes > Kitasatosporales > Streptomycetaceae > Streptomyces > Streptomyces sp. NPDC007917. The sequence continues at coordinate 173,958 of NZ_JBIBKK010000003.1, read as the reverse complement.
GACTGCCCCGGCCTGAACGCTGTGATCAGGTCCGTCGTGCACCGCGCGGTCGTCGACCACGGCGACGAGGTGATCGGCTTCCAGGACGGCTGGAAGGGCCTGCTGGAGTGCGACTACCGGAAGCTCGACCTGGACGCCGTGAGCGGCATCCTGGCGCTCGGGGGCACCATCCTCGGCTCCACCCGGGTCCAGCCCACCCGGCTGCGGGACGGCGTGGAGCGCGCCAGGGGGCATGTCGCCGAGCTCGGCCTGGACGCGATCATCCCGATCGGCGGGGAGGGCACGCTCAAGGCGGCCCGGCTGCTGTCGGACTCCGGACTGCCGATCGTCGGCGTCCCCAAGACGATCGACAACGACATCGCGTCCACCGATGTGACCTTCGGCTTCGACACGGCGGTCGGGGTGGCCACCGAGGCCCTGGACCGGCTGAAGACCACCGCCGAGTCGCATCAGCGGGTGCTGATCGTCGAGGTCATGGGGCGGCACACCGGCTGGATCGCGCTGCACTCCGGCATGGCCGCGGGCGCCCATGCGATCGTGGTGCCGGAGCGCCCGTTCCACATCGACGAGCTGACCAAGGTCGTCGGGGCGCGCTTCGAGGCGGGCAAGAAGTTCGCGATCGTGGTCGTGGCGGAGGGCGCCAAGCCACACGAGGGCACCATGGACTTCGAGGCGGGCGGCACGGACGTCTACGGCCATGAGCGGTTCGCCGGGGTGGCCCGGCAGCTCGCCATCGAGCTGGAGCGGCGCCTGGGCAAGGAGGCGCGGCCGGTGATCCTGGGGCATGTCCAGCGGGGCGGCACGCCGACGGCGTACGACCGGGTGCTGGCGACCCGGTTCGGCTGGCACGCGGTCGAGGCCGTGCACCGCGGCGGATTCGGGAAGATGACGGCGCTGCGCGGCACGGACATCACGCTGGTGCCGCTCGCGGAGGCCGTCGAGCACCTCAAGACGGTACCCGCGGAGCGGTACGCCGAGGCCGAGTGCGTACTCTGAGTACCGCATCAGCCGAAGACCGGCGGCCGACCCCGCAACCACCGATTGCGCAACCACCACGGCGAGCAACCAGGTCCGCGAGAGCGGCGCCGGCTTAGGCGCAACAAGGGGCCGACCGGGAGAACAACACATGGATCACGGCGGGCACGGCATGCCCATGGATCTGCCGCCGTTCACGCTGGCGCGAGGGCTGGAGTTCGGCGGGGACACGTTCTTCCTGGTCGGCTGCTTGGTGGCGCTCGCCCTGTACGGCTGGGGCGCAGCGCGGCTGGTGCGGCGCGGCGACCGCTGGCCGGTGGGCCGGACCGTCTCGTTCGTGCTGGGGGTCCTCACCATCGCGCTGGTGATGTGCACCAAGCTCAATGACTACGGCATGGTCATGTTCAGCGTGCACATGGTCCAGCACATGGTCGTCAGCATGGTCTCCCCGATCCTGCTGCTGCTGGGCGCCCCGGTGACGCTGACCCTGCGGGCCCTGCCGACGGCCGCGCGCGGGCGCAAGGGCGCCAGGGAGCTGCTGGTCGCGCTGTTGCACAGCCGCTATGTGCGGATCGTCAGCCACCCGGCGTTCACGATCCCGATGTTCATCGCGAGCCTCTACGGGCTCTACTTCACCCCGCTCTTCGACTTCCTCATGGAGAGCAAGGCCGGGCACATCGCGATGATGACCCACTTCCTGCTGGTGGGCCTGTTCTTCTTCTGGCCGATCATGGGCGTGGACCCGGGCCCCCACCGGCCCGGCTATGTGATGCGGATGCTGGAGCTCTTCGCGGGCATGCCCTTCCACGCCTTCTTCGGGATCGCCCTGATGATGGCGAGCGAGCCCATGGTCGGCACCTACGAGCACCCGCCCGCCTCGCTCGGCGTCGACGCACTGTCCGACCAGACGGCGGCGGGCGGCATCGCCTGGGCCTTCAGCGAGATCCCGTCGGTGATCGTCCTGGTCGCGCTGCTCGCCCAGTGGTACAAGTCCGACCAGCGCCAGGCGCGGCGCGCGGACCGTACGGCGGACCGGGACGGCGACCAGGAGCTCGCGGCGTACAACGCCTATCTGGCGTCGCTCCAGGCCCGCGGCCGCTGACCGCTCGGCGCCATCCGACCGTTCCGCGTCCGACCGCTCGGCGCCATCCGACCGTTCCCACCGTCCTCACCGCTGACGCTCTCTAGCGGTGAGGGCGGTTCCGTACGACCATGTCCTCCTGGGCCGTTGGGGCTGAGGAGGTTGCGGGGAATGCCCGGATCTGCGAAGGCGATGACAGCGTGCACGGTGGGGGGCCTGGTCCTGGTGACCGCGTACTCGGTGGCCCTCGGCAGCAATGGGTGGCTCTGGTTCGGCTGGGTGGTGCTCGGCCTGCTCACCGTCGGGGTCGTGGTGGCCCGGGCCTGAGCCCGCGCCACAGCGACCGCCACCACGACCGGCGCCCGGAGCGCCGCGCCCCGGGCCTGGCCCGCGGGGCGGAGGCCTCCGGCTGCTGCGACGGGTTCGGCTGCTCCGAGGGATTCGGCTGCTCCGATGAGCTCGGCCGGGGCAGGGCGCGGGCCGGCGAGTGGGGTGTCAGCAGGCTCGTCTCGGTCTCCACGGTGTCCGAGTCGCCCCGGCGCGGCGTGAACTCGACGGGCAGCGACACCAGGTGGCGGGAGATCCATGAGGCCGTCCAGCTCAGCTCGGTCTCCGGGACCGCCAGCCACAGATCGGGCAGGCGCAGCAGCAGGGTGTCGATACCGGTGTCGGTGATGGCGCGGCCGATGTCCTGGCCGGGGCATTCGTGCGGCCCGCCGCTGAAGGAGAGGTGCGAGCGGTTGCCGTACATGGGCGCGGCGACGTCGGGGCGTACGGCGGGGTCGACGTTTCCGGCGGCCAGGCCGAGCAGCAGCATGTCCCCGGCCCTGATCTGCCGCCCGCCCAGCTCCGTGTCGCCGGTCGCCCAGCGGCCGGGGATCACGGCGAGCGGCGGCTCGTTCCACAGCACATGCTCGATGGCGTCCGGCAGGGTCATCTGGCCGCCGGCCAGGGAGGCGCGGAAGCGCGGGTCGGTGAGCACCGTCCGCAGCGTGTTGGCCATCAGGTTGGTGGTGGTCTCGTTGCCGGTGAGCAGCACCAGCCGCAGATGCTGGACGACCTCCTCCTCGGTCAGCCCGGAGGGGTGGTCCAGCAGCCAGGTGGCCAGGTCCGCGCCGGGCTCGGCGCGTTTGCGCGCCACGAGGTTCTCCAGGGTCTCGGTGACGTACGCGTTGCTGCTGATGGCCGTCTCCGTGCCCATCATCAGGTCCCGGGTGGCCTGGACCAGGCGCGGACCGTACTCGTCGGGCATGCCGAGCAGATGGGTGAGCACCAGCATGGGCAGCTGCTGGGCGAACCCGGTCACCAGGTCGGCGAGCCCGTCGGCGGCGAACTGATCGACCAGCTGGTGGGTGAACCGGGTGACCTGGCGGCGGATCCCGCGCCGGTCGAAGCGGTTCATGCTCTCGGTGAGCGCCGCGCGCAGCCGCTCGTGCTCGGCGCCGTCGGCGAAGGTGCACATGGGCTGCCAGCCGACCACCGGCAGCAGCGGCGAGTCGGGGGCGACGCGGCCCTCGCGCCAGTCGCCCCAGTGGCGGGAGTCGCGGGAGAAGCGGGAGGGGGTACGGGCCACCTCCAGATTCTCCCGGTAGCCCAGCAGCAGCCACGCGGGCAGATCGCCGGCCAGCCGGACGGGGGCCACCGCGCCGTGCTCGGCGCGCAGCCACTCGTAGAAGCCCATTGGATCGGCTTCGTGTCCGGGCCCGAAGAGGTCCCCCACGGTGCCGGAGCGGACGGCGGCGTGGGCGGGGCACCCGGGGGGAGGCGCGGCGCCGAGGTGGTCCGTGCCGAGGTGGTCGGAGGGAGGGGTCACGGGGTCTCCGGGGTCACGGTGATGAGGGAGTGCAGATAGCGCACGAGGGTCAGCAGGGTGTCGCGGCTGGACCCGCGGTCCCGGGCGTCGAAGTCGACCATGGGGACGGAGTCGGGCAGGTCCATCGCGGCGCGCAGCTCGGACATGGGATAGACGGGGGCCTGGGGGAAGGCGTTGACGGCGACGACGAAGGGCACGGCGCGCTCCTCCAGCCGTCCGACCACGTCGAAGCTGACCTCCAGGCGGCGGGTGTCGACGAGCACGACGGCACCGAGGGCGCCCTCGAACAGGCCGTCCCACAGGAACCAGAAGCGCTCCTGGCCGGGCGTGCCGAACAGGTAGAGCACCAGCCGGTCGTTCAGGCTGATCCGGCCGAAGTCCATGGCCACGGTGGTCTCGGTCTTGCGCTCCACCCCGGCGACGTCGTCCACGCCGACCCCCGCCTGGGTCATGGTCTCCTCGGTGGTCAGCGGCCGGATCTCGCTCACCGAGCCGACCATCGTCGTCTTGCCCACGCCGAACCCCCCGACGATCACCACCTTGACGGCCGCGCTCACCGAGGACGGCAGGGTGTCCTCGCTGCGCGGTCCGACGGGCGCTCCGGGGCCGATGAGCGCGTCGGGGCCGACGGCCGTTCCGGGGCCGACGAGCGCTTCAGAGCTTCTGTAGTCCATGCATCACCGCTTGGAGGAGTTCGGGGTCGGGCAGCGCGGCGGCGGGGACCGGCGCCCGGGTCTCCACCTGGTCGTTCCCGAGCAGGTCCGCGAGCAGCACGGTGACCGAGGAGACGGGCAGGGCCAGATACGCGGAGATCTCGGCGACGGACAGCGGGAACTGACACATCCGCAGGAGGGCCGCGCACTCGGGGCGCGTCCCCGGCTCCGGCTCGGCCCGCGCCACGATCAAGGTGACCAGTTCGACGTCGGCGCGCCCGGACCGGGGCTCGTCGTCGTCGGGGAGGGTGTACAGCCGCTCGGGGACGCCTTCGGCAAGGCGCTCCCGCGGTTCGCTCATGCCGTCCGCCCGTCGACGCGTGGCGGGCTGCTGAGGTGTTCGCCGAGCCGGGCCACCAGGCTTCTCATGCACTGGCCCATCAGCCCGGCGTCCACGGTGTCCTCGGCCAGCACCGCCAGATACGCCCCGGTGCCCGCCGCCATCAGGTAGAAGAACCCGCCGTCGACCTCGATGGCGACCAGTTTCATCCGCCCGTCGCCCTCGGGGAATTCGGCGGCGATCGCCCCCGAGAGGCTTTGCAGCCCCGCGCAGGCGGCGGCCAGCCGGTCGGCGGTCTCCTCGTCGGCGCCGATCTGCGCCATGCACAGGCCGTCCGAGGAGAGGAGCACCACGTGGCGGGTCTGCGGAACGCTGGTCGCCAGGTCCCGGAGCATCCAGTCCATGTTGTACCGCGGTTGCGTCACTTGCCTATTCACCCTTATCCGACTCGTGCGAGATGTTCGACGATTCATCACGGTGCGGACGGCCGCCGGATTCGGTGTGCTCGGCCGCACCGGAAATGCCGTTGAAGAACGGGGCCAGCCACAGTCCCGGCTCCACGGGCGGCTCGGCCGGCGCCGGGCGCGCGGGCTCGGCGCCGCTCTCGCGCCGGACGGGCCGGGTGACCTGGGGCGTCCGGCGGCGGCGCTGGGGCAGTCCGACCGTGTTCTGCGGCACCGTGACGCGACCGAAGTCGGACGGGCCGCCGGTGCGCGTCGGCCCCGGGGTTCGCGTCGGCATCGGGGTGCGCGTCGGCCCCGGGTTGGGCGTCGCCCGGGTCACGGGCTTGGGAGGGGGCAGCTTGGCGGCCCTGGCGATCATGCCGCCGGGCGCGGGGGTGGTGCAGATGACGCTCTGCGGTACGACCAGGACCGCGCGGACACCGCCGTACGCGGAGGGGCGCAGCGAGAACTGGAAGCGGTACTTGTGGGCGAGCCTGCCGACCACCGCGAGCCCCAGGCGCGGTGTCTCGCCCAGGTCGTTGAGGTCGAGTCCGGTCGCGGCGTGGGCCAGCACCAGGGCGGTGCGTCTGCGGGCCTCTTCCGTCAGGCCCACCCCGGCGTCCTCGATCTCGATGGCGACCCCGGACTGGACCTCGACCGCGGTCAGGTGCACCCGGGTCTTGGGCGGTGAGTAGCGGGTGGCGTTGTCCAGCAGTTCGGCCATGGCGTGGATCAGCGGCTCGACGGTCGGGCCGACGATGCCGACGTCCGCCACCGAGTGCAGGGTGACCCGCCGGTACTCCAGGATCCGCGACATCGCGCCGCGGCAGACGTTGTACAGCGGGATCGGGCTCCGCCACTGGCGGCCCGGGCGGGAGCCGCCGAGCACGGCGATGCTGTCGGCCATCCTGCCGATCAGCGCGTTGCCGTGGTCGAGCTGGAGCAGATCGTTGAAGACCTCGGGGTCGGCGCCGTGCTTGTCCTCCATCTCCCGCATGTCGTAGGCCTGCTGGTGGGTGATGGCCTGGACGCGGCGGGCGATGTTGACGAAGGCCCGCTGCGCGGCGTCCCTCAGGTCCTCCTCGACCCGTACGGTGTGCAGCAGCTCCGCCAGGACCGCCCGGTGCGCGGACGCGAAGTCCGGGTCGAGGCACGGCGCCTGGTCGATGGCCTTCATCACGTCGGCGGTCTCCGCGCCGCGCCGCAGCCGCTCGACGGCCGCGGGAAGCACCTCCTTGGCCAGCCGCCTGGTCTCCACCTCCTGGTCGACCAGGCGCTGCCGCAGCACGGCCTCCCGCTCGGCGGCCTTCAGCCGCAGGGCCGCGATGGCCCGCCCGCGGCGCACCGCCTCCGCCGCCGCCACGGCCACCGCGAGCGTCGCCGCCAGGCCGCACCAGGCGACCGCCGTCCGGGCGCCGGTGGGGACCCGGACCACGGCCAGCGCGGCGGCCAGCGCCGTCGCCGCGGGTGGGATCAGCCATACGAGTGCGGAGGCGGGCCGCCGGCCTCCGGGTGACGAGCCAGCAAAAACCATGGGCGTCCTTAAAGAACAGGCAGAGAACAGCAGAGGGAATGATGGGGAAACCGGGCGCGAAGCGCTCGCTATGAGCCAAGGAGCATAGCGCTTATGGCAGTTGCCGAGACGAATATGCGTTTTTCTCGGTAATGCATAGAAGTACGAATTGAAACGGCACAGGAATCGATCAGGTTCTTTCATTTTCATTGCCTCTTCGAACTCTTTTGAGCCTTGGGGCCGCTCTGCCCAGAGCAGATCAGCGCAGGGCGAACGGGCCTGGCACGGGCCCCGGGGGACTCGTAGCGTCCGGGCATGAGCAGGGGAAACGCATATGTGATCGGGGCGTCGGGACAGATCGGGCGGGCGGCGGTGCGCGCGCTCGCCGCGGACGGATGGGAGGTGCGGGCCGCCTCGCGCGGCGGCGGCCGCGACCAGCGATGGCCCGAGGACGTGGAGACCGTGACCGTGGACCGGGAGGACGACGCCGCGCTGGCTGCGGCCCTCGGGGACGGCTGCGATGTGCTGCTGGACTGTGTGGCCTACGGGACGCGCCACGCCGGGCAGTTGCTCGGCCTCGCGGACCGGATCGGCTCGGCGGTGGTGATCTCCAGCTGCGCCGTGTACCAGGACGACCGGGGCCGCGGCTTCGACACCCAGGGCGAGCCGGACGGCTTCCCGCACTACCCGGTGCCGATCCCCGAGTCGCAGCCGACCGTCGCGCCGGGCGACGCCACCTACGCCACGGCCAAGGCCGCGCTGGAGCAGGAGCTGCTGAACGCCGGGGACCGGCTGCCGACCACGCTGCTGCGCGCCGGGGCGATCCACGGCCCGTACAGCCCCCTGCCCCGCGAGGCGTACTTCGTCAAGCGGGTGCTCGACGGGCGGCCGGTGCGCCTCCTCGCCCACGGAGGTGCGAGCCGGTTCCACCCGGTGCACGTGGACAACCTCGCCGAGCTGATCCGCCTGGCCGCCCGCAAGCCCGGCTCCCGAGCGCTCAACGCGGGCGACCCCCAGGCGCCGACGGTCGCCGAGATCGCGGCCGCGGTGGACGCGGCGATGGGCGCCACCAGCGAGCTGATCACCATCGACGGCGAGCCGCCGCGCCCGGGCCTGGGACAGACCCCCTGGAGCACGGCCCTGCCGCTGGTGATGGACATTTCGGCGGCGGAGCGCGAGCTGGGCTACCGGGCGGCGACCGGATACGCCGAATCGCTGCCGGAGACGGTGGAGTGGACGGCCGGTCAGCTGGCGGACGGCCGCGGCTGGCGGGAGGTGTTCCCGCTCCTGTCGAAGGCGTACCCGCGCGATCTCTTCGACTACGCCGCGGAGGACGCGTGGCTGGCCGAGGGCGGGCGGTAATTCCGTCGCGCCGTGATCACCCGGCACGTAGCCTCGCACCGATGCACAAAGACACGGAGATGAGCGGATGAGCGGGCGGTTGCGCGCGATCGCCGGTGAGACGGAGCGGATCGTCGCCGAGGGCGGCTATACGACACCGAGCGGACACGAAGTCCGTCTCGCCGAGCACATCGAGCGTGCGATCGGGGGAACGCGTCTCCACGAGCCGGCGCACACGGTGGCGAGCCGACGCGGCCCCGCCCCCGCCGAGGACCGCGACACGCGGTTCGAGGTCACCGGGGAGAGCAGCCTGGAGGCAGCGCGCAGGCTGGTGGGCGAAGGAGACGGGGCCGACGGGGCCGTGGCGGTGCTGAACTTCGCCTCCGCCCGCAACCCCGGCGGCGGCTACCTCAACGGCGCCCAGGCTCAGGAGGAGGCCCTGTGCCGGGCCTCGGCGCTGTACGCGTGCCTGCGCGCCGCACCGGAGTTCTACGCGGCGCACCGGGCCGACCCGAGCCCCTTCTACAGCGACCGGGTCATCCACTCCCCCGGCGTGCCGGTCTTCCGTGACGACCGGGGCGCCCTGCTCGACGCCTGGTACGAGGTCGGCTTCCTGACCTCGGCCGCGCCGAACGCCGGGGTCGTCGCGCAGCGGGGCATGGACACCTCGCGCCTTCCCGGGGCGCTGGCCTCGCGCGCCGGGCGGGTGCTGGAGGTGGCCGTCGCGCACGGGTACCGCCACCTCGTGCTGGGCGCCTGGGGGTGCGGGGTGTTCCGGAACGACCCGGCGGCGGTGGCCGAGGCGTTCCGCGCCCATCTGGTGGCCCCGGGGCGCTTCGCCGGGCGTTTCGAGCGGGTCGTCTTCGCCGTGCTCGACCGCCGCGCGGACTCGCCGACGCGGGCCGCGTTCGCCGACGTTTTCGGGCGCTGACGGACCCTGGGTCCCGCTTTGGGGGTGCGTACCCCCGAAGCGGGACCCGGGCCTCGGCCGGTGCCGGCTACTTCGCGGCGGCCGGAACGGGCGTGGCGTGCGGGCCGCACGTCACATCCGCGGCGTCCACCGTTCCCTTCAGCAGATAGGCGTCCACCCGGTCGTTGACGCACGGGTTGACCAGGCCGGTCACACCGTGCGAGCCCGCGTCCTTCTCGGTGATCAGACGTGAGCCCTTCAGCCGCTTGTGCAGTTCGACGGCGCCGTCGTACGGGGTGGCGGCGTCGCGCGTGCTCTGCACGATGAGCGTCTTGGGCAGCCCCTTGTCCGCGCCGACCTCCAGCGGGGTCTGCTGCGGGGCGTACCAGGTGGCACACGGCAGGTTCATCCAGGCGTTCGCCCAGGTCATGAACGGGTAGTCCTTGTGCAGCCGGGTGTTGTCCCGGTCCCAGGTGCGCCAGCTGGTCGGCCACTTGGCGTCGGCGCACTCCACCGCCGTGTAGACGGCGTTGCCGTTCTCCGAGGCGATGTTGCCCGCGGTGTCGGACAGATCCGGGCCCGCGGCCTCGACCAGCTGCTTCTCGTCACCGGCGAGATAGGCGCTCCACACCGCGGCGACCGGGGCCCAGGAGGAGTCGTAGTACGGCGCGCTCTGGAAGAAGCCCACCAGCTCGGCCGGGCCGACGACCCCGCCGATCGGGTGCTTCTTGGCGGCCGCGCGCAGCGTCTCCCACTGCTTGAGGACCTTCGCCTGGGTGTCGCCGATGTGGTAGGTCGCGTCGTTCTTGGCGACCCACGCCGTCCAGTCCTTCCAGCGGGTCTCGAAGGCGACGTCCTGGTCCAGGTTGGCCTGGTACCAGATCTTCTCCCGCGACGGGTTGACCACGCTGTCGACGATCATGCGGCGCACATGCGTCGGGAAGAGCGTCGCGTACACGCCCCCGATGTAGGTGCCGTAGGACACGCCGAGGTAGTTGAGCTTCTTCTCGCCCAGCGCGGCCCGGATGACGTCGATGTCACGAGCCGTGTTGGGCGTCGTCATGTACGGCAGCATCCCTCCGCTGCGCTCCGCGCAGCCCTGCGCGTACTCCCGGGCGAGCTTGCGCTGTGCGCGCTTGTCCGCCTCGCTGTCCGGCACCGGGTCCGGCTTCGGCGCCTTGACGTACTCCTGCGGGTCGACGCAGGAGATGGCGGCGGAGTGGCCGACCCCGCGCGGGTCGAAGCCGACGAAGTCGTACGCCTTCGAGGTCTTCGTCCACAGCGGGTTCTTGGTGGTGACCCGGCGCGGGAACTTCAGGCCGGAGCCGCCGGGCCCGCCCGGGTTGTAGATCAGCGCACCCTGGCGCTCGCCGGCACTCCCCGTGTTGCCGATCCGGTCCACGGCGAGCTTGATGGTGCGGCCGTGCGGCTTGGCGTAGTCGAGCGGGACCGTCACGTAGCCGCACTGGATGGGCTTCTCCAGGCCCCAGTCGACCGGGCAGTCCTGCCAGTCGATGCCCGCTGCCGCGGCCTTGGCCGCGGCGATCTGAACGCCACGCGCCTCCGCTGCTCCCCCCGGCGTACGCCCCTTCGCGCTGGCCATGGGTGTGGCCAGGGCGCCGGCTATCAGCGCCCCGGTCAGCACGCCGCCGGCCGCGCCGAGCATTGCTGTACGTCTCACGTGGGTAATCCCCCTGCTGGTTCGCGCCGCGCTGTGGCGGCGATGATCACAGAGTGTCAAGAGGATCCTCGCGCCTCACCGACCGGTCGGTACAGGGCAAAGCATGAAATCAGCGTTTCTTTGTCAATCCATGAACATCCTGCCATCGGCGGCCCCTTGAGCGGCCTCGCACCACCCGGGCACATCGCCACGCACACCGCCGCCGGCCACCCCCTCCCACAGCCTCCGCAGCCGCAGCGCGTCCGGCGCCACCGCGGTGACCAGCGCGGCGGGTCCCGCCAGCGGAGTGAGCACCGCCGTCTCGCCGAGCTGCCGGACAGGCACCGGCCGCTCCTCGAACGCCGGGTCGACGAACAGGAGCTGACCCGCCGCCCGATGTCCGCCGAGGACCGCCCCGCCGTCCCAGCCGGCCGTCCCCGGCCCGTAGCCGAGCTCCTGGTCCAGCAGCGGCCGCCCGGCCCGGTGCACCGTCAGACGGGTCGTCAGCCGGCCCGGCGGCTCTCCTGCCCGGCCGAGGACCTGCTCCTCGCGGAGCGCCAGACGGGCGGTGGGGGCGAGCTCGACGCGGCAGGTCATCCGCAGGTCGCTGCCGCGCGCCGAGATGAGCGGCTCGGGATGCCAGCACAGCGTCGCGCCGTCGCCGACGGTGAGCCGTACGTCGTAGCGGGCGGGCTCGCCCGACCGTCCGGGCAGCGCGATGGTCGCCGCCGCCGAACCGACACACAGCCGCGCCCCCGGCCCCACCACCACATCGAGAGCGAGCCGGTCCCCACCGAGCGGAGCGCTCATCGCCCCCACCAGGGTCACCCGCGCCTCGGCCCCCACCGCCCGGGTCCGCCGCAACGCGAGCGGCCCGTCCCCGACGAGCACGGGCAGCCCGGTCCCGCCCCGCCCGTCCGCCTCGGCGACGATGCGGGCGAGGGCGCGGACGCCGGAGGTGGGGGTCGGCAGGTCCGGGGCGGGGAGGGATACGCCTGGGGTGGGGGGTGTGGGGCGCGGGCCGGATGTGTGGAGCGGGGGCGGGGGCGCCGTCATGCGTCGGCCGCCGTCCAGGCGGCCAGTTGGTCGCGTACCCAGTCCGCGACCGGCTTGACGCCGTTCTCGGCGACCAGGGACGTGAAGGCGACGGGCAGATCGCCGCGCTGGGCGCGTGCGTCGTGGGCCATGCCCTCCAGGTCGGAGCCGACATACGGCGCGAGGTCGGTCTTGTTGACGACCAGGAGGTCGGCGGTGGTTACGCCGGGGCCGCCCTTGCGCGGGATGTCGTCGCCGCCCGCGACGTCGATGACGAAGATCTGGGCGTCGACCAGTCCCTTGGAGAACGTCGCGGTGAGGTTGTCGCCGCCGGACTCGACGAAGACGATGTCGAGGCCGCCGAGCGGACCGGCGGCGTCCTCGAGGTCCTCGATCGCCTCGAGGTTGGCGGAGATGTCGTCGCGGATCGCGGTGTGCGGGCAGGCACCGGTCTCCACGGCCGTGATGCGCTCCGCCGGCAGGACGGCGTTGCGCAGCAGGAACTCGGCGTCCTCGCGGGTGTAGATGTCGTTGGTGACCACGCCGATGGACAGCTCGTCGCGCAGCGCCCGGCACAGCGCGGCGACGGTCGCGGTCTTCCCGGAACCCACCGGGCCGCCGAGGCCGATGCGCAGGGCGCGGCGGGTGCCGTCGGGGCGGCGGGGGTCGGCGGCGCTGTAGGTGTGGCGCTGCGGGTAGACGTCGGTGTCCGCGTGGTCGAGATGCATGACGGCTCCGGGGGTTGCTCAGGGGCGGGGCTTGGGCGGGGCGTGCACCGCCGCCGCGGCGCCTGCGGCGGTGCTGTGGCGCTGCGGCTGTGGCGGCTTGGCGGCAGTGGCGGCTCGACGGCTGTGGCGGCTTGGCGGCTCCTACGAGGCGAAGAGGCGTACGGGCCAGGCCGCATGCGCTTCGGCGGTGATGTCGAGCAGCGGCGCGGAGGCTGCGGGCAGCGCGTCCGGGCCCTCGTCGAGGGCGCGGACGGCCGCTTGGGCGGCCCGCGCCGCGACCTGGTCGAGCTCGGGGACGAGGCGGGCGAGCACGGCGGTGGCGTCGAAGGGATTCAGGCTCAGCAGCCGTACGGCGGCGGTCGCGGGCCCGCTGACCGACTCGTACGCGGCGATGTGCGCGGCGTCCTGCGGGCTCGCCCCGGCGGCGCGCGCGGCGAGGCCGAGGACGATCGGCTGGTGGGCGCCGCGCGGGCGGGCGGTGGCGAGGGCGTCGAGCTCAGGACCCGGCCAGGTGGCCCGTGCGGCGCGCATCATCTGGCGGCCGAGCCGCCGCGCGGTGGCGCGCAGCGCGGGGGCCGGGGTGCGGGCGTCGGCGGCCTCGTCGAGCAGGAGCGGGTCGAGCCCGGCGGCGGCCGCGGCGGCGAGCCCGGCCGCGGTGAGCCCGGCGGTGTGCAGCCGGCCCCGGCAGAACTCCTCGAGCGACGCCGCGTCCCGGATCCGGCCCGCCTTGACGGCGGCCTCGGCACCGCCGGAGTGCGCATGGCCTCCGGCGGGGAACCGGCCGTCGGCGAGGACGAGCAGGGCCGCCCGGGCGGCGGGCCCGCCCGGGGAGGTCGCGGCGCCCTCGGGCACAGGCATGGTCGGCACGTTCACCTCAGAAGGCCCGTTCACCTCAGAAGAGGAAATAGCGCTGGGCCATGGGCAGTTCCGCCGCCGGGGCCGGTTCGACCGGCTCCCCGTCGATGGTCACCGTGAAGGTGTCGGGGTCGACCTCGACACGTGGGCGGGCGTCGTTCTCCCGCATATCGGCCTTGGTGACGCCGCGCGTGCTGCGGATCGGGGCGAACCGCTTGCCGAGGCCGAGCCGCTGCGCCAGGCCGTCGTCGAGCGCGGTCTGCGTGACGAAGTTGACCGAGTTCGCGGCCGGGGCGCGGCCGATCGCGCCGAACATGGGGCGCGGCAGGACCGGCTGCGGGGTGGGGATGGACGCGTTGGCGTCGCCCATCTGCGCGTACGCGATCTGCCCGCCCTTGATGACCAGCTGCGGCTTGACGCCGAAGAACGCCGGGTCCCACAGCACCAGATCGGCGAGCTTCCCGGTCTCCACGGAGCCGATCTCGTGGTCCAGGCCCTGGGCGACGGCCGGATTGATGGTGTATTTGGCGACATAGCGACGCGCCCGGTGGTTGTCGGCGCGGCCGTCGCCGGGCAGGGCGCCGCGCCGGCGCTTCATGACGTGCGCGGTCTGCCAGGTGCGCAGCACGACCTCACCGACCCGCCCCATGGCCTGGGAGTCGGACGAGATGATCGAGACGGCGCCGAGGTCGTGCAGGATGTCCTCGGCCGCGATGGTGCTCGGCCGGATGCGGGACTCGGCGAAGGCGAGGTCCTCGGGGACGGCGGGGTTGAGGTGGTGGCAGACCATCAGCATGTCGAGGTGTTCGTCGACGGTGTTGACGGTGTGCGGGCGGGTGGGGTTGGTGGAGCTGGGCAGCACGTTCGGCTGGGACACCACGGTGATGATGTCCGGCGCATGCCCGCCGCCCGCGCCCTCGGTGTGGTACGCGTGGATGGAACGCCCGGCGATGGCGGCGAGGGTGTCGCCGACGAAGCCCGCCTCGTTGAGCGTGTCGGTGTGGATGGCGAGTTGGGCGCCGCTCTCCTCGCACACCCCCAGGCACGCGTCGATGGCGGCGGGGGTGGCTCCCCAGTCCTCATGGATCTTGAATCCGAGGGCGCCGCCCCGCAGCTGGGAGTACATCGCCTCGCGCGAGACGGTGTTGCCCTTGCCGAGCAGCCCGATGTTGACGGGGTGGCCCTCCAGCGCCTCGAACATCCGGGCCAGATGCCAGGGGCCCGGCGTGATGGTGGTCGCCTTGGTGCCCTCGGCTGGTCCGGTGCCGCCGCCGACCAGGGTGGTGATGCCCGCCGCAAGCGCCTCGTCGGCGATGGTCGGGGAGATGAAGTGGACGTGGGCGTCGATGGCCCCGGCGGTGAGGATCTTGCCGTTGCCGGCGATGACCTCGGTCTCCGGCCCGATGACGAGGTCGGGGTGGACGCCGTCCATGGTGTCCGGGTTCCCCGCCTTGCCGATCCCGGTGATCCGGCCGTCGCGCAGACCGACGTCGGCCTTGACGACGCCCCAGTGGTCCAGGATCACGGCGCCGGTGATCACGGTGTCGGGGGCCCCTTCGGCGCGCGTGGCGCGGGACTGGCCCATGGACTCGCGGATCACCTTGCCGCCGCCGAAGACCGCTTCGTCCCCGGCCCGGCCGGGGCCGCCGGCGCGGTCCTCCTCGATCTCGATGAGGAGGTCGGTGTCGGCGAGCCGTATACGATCCCCGGCGGTCGGCCCGAAGAGATCCGCGTACGCGGCGCGGCTGAGTTCAGTCATCGAGCGGCCCTCCTGTCTCGCCACGCAGCCCCGGTACGACGCGTTCGCCCGCTATCGGGACCAGCTCGACCTCGACGGGGATACCGGGCTCGAAGCGCACGGCGGTGCCTGCGGCGATGTGCAGGCGCTTGCCGTGGGCGGCGGCGCGGTCGAAGTCGAGGCCGGGGTTCGCCTCGGCGAAGTGGTAGTGGGAGCCGACCTGGACGGGCCGGTCGGCGGCGTTGAGCACGGTGAGGCGGGTGACGGGGCGGCCTTCGTTGAGGCTGATCGGCTCGTCGGCGTGCAGGATCTCTCCGGGTATCACGGGAGGCGCCCTCCGTCAGGCTATGGGCTGGTGGACGGTGACGAGCTTGGTGCCGTCCGGGAAGGTGGCCTCGACCTGGACGTCGTGGATCATCTCGGGGATGCCCTCCATGACCTCCTCGCGGGTGAGCACCTTACGGCCCGAGGCCATGAGCTCGGCGACCGTACGGCCGTCGCGGGCGCCCTCCAGGATGTGCGCGGTGATCAGCGCGACGGCCTCCGGGTGGTTGAGGAGCACTCCCCGGGCCCGCCGCTTCCCGGCCACGTCGGCGGCCACATGGATGAGCAGTCGTTCCTGCTCGTGCGGGGTCAATTGCACGCTTCCCACCTCACACTCGTCCCGGCCCTCTTCTAAGGACGGACCCTAGATCCGCGGCGTTTCCACCGCGTTAACTGGCACGAGCGGGCCGAGCTGCCCGGCGGGCCTCGTTTCCGCGGCTCGCCGGGGTGGTGGTCAGCTCAGCGGCAGGAAGGCTCGTATGCGCTTGCCGCCGCCGGGGAGCGCGCTCACCGTCACCTCGGAGGCCAGCATGCACACCATGGGCCAGCCGTGGCCGCCGGGTACGGACGGGTCGTTCGGGGGGCGGGCCGTGGGGAGGGCGTCGCTGGCGTCCTCGACCGTGATCTCGAGCCGGTTCCCCTGCACCTCGCATCCGAAGACGGTGATCCCGCCGGCGTGGCGCAGTGCGTTGGTGGCCAGCTCGGAGGTGAGGAGCAACGCGTCGGTGAGCGTCCGGGCGGGCACCGGGGGCCGGTGCCGGCTGAGCAGCTTCCGCACGGCATCGCGTGCCACCGCGGCGGTGCCCGGGCTGGGGAGCACCGACATGTGTCGGTCGACGGTGGTCACTTGGCCTCCCTCCGGCGGTCTGGTTCGCCCTTCCTCTCCGGCTTCCCGGCGACGCCGCGCTCACTCACCCGCCTCGCCGGGCAGGCGGAGCCCGAGGGCTGTGACCGAAATCGTAGGCATAACCCGCGATTCGTTGGACAGAAGCGCCCCACGACCAATCGGCGTCCGGTCCGGCCAGAGCAGGGAGGGGTTATGACGATGTCCGCGGCGAGCATGTCCACGGCGAACGAAACCAGCCTGACGGGATTGCCGCACGATGTCGATCCGCGAAGCGTCGCGCCGAGGGACGCCCGGGCGTTGTCCAAGTCCCTCTTCGACCAGCTGACGACCCTTGAGGAGGGCACGCACGAGTACGCCTACGTGCGCAACACCCTCATCGAGATGAACATGTCGCTGGTCCGGTTCGCCTCGCGGCGCTTCCGCGGCCGTAGCGAAGAGATGGAGGACATCGTCCAGGTCGGCATGATCGGTCTCATCAAGGCGATCGACCGCTTCGACCTGTCCCGCGAGGTGGAGTTCACCACCTTCGCCGTGCCCTACATCGTGGGCGAGATCAAACGGTTCTTCAGGGACTCGACCTGGGCGGTCCATGTGCCGCGGCGGCTCCAGGAGGCCCGCGTCGAGCTCATGAAGGCGACGGACGAGCTCGCTTCGCGCCTCGGGCGCACTCCCACGGTGAGCGAGCTGGCGGCGCTGATGGACCTGACGGAGGACGAGGTCATCGAGGCGCGGATAGCGTCGAACGGCAAGAGCAGCGCCTCCCTGGACGCCACGTTGGGCGGCGACGGCCAGGACGGGGAGTCCGTGCTGGCCGACTTCATCGGCGCCGACGACCCCTCCCTGGAGCTCGTCGAGAACTACCACGCGCTGGCACCGCTGATCGCCGAACTCGGCGACCGGGACCGGCGGCTGCTCCATATGCGGTTCGTCGACGAGCTCACCCAGGCGCAGATCGGCGAGCGGCTCGGCGTCTCCCAGATGCATGTCTCGCGCCTGCTGACCCGGACCATCGGCCGACTGCGCGCCAGGCTGCTGCCCGCCTGAGATGCCGGGCTCGGCTCGCGGGTTCAGCTCACATCGATCCCGATCAGACAGGTGTCGTCGTCGGTGTCGGACCGCGCGTGCGTCAGCAGGAGGTCCAGGTGTTCCGCGAGCTCCGGCGTGGCCGCGCCGGCGATGGCCAGCAGTTGTTCGAGCGACTTCTCCACGGACGTGTCCCGCCGCTCGATCAGCCCGTCGGTGTACATCAGCAGCCGGTCCCCGGACGACAGGGAGATCCGGTGTTCCTCGTACCGGGCCTCCGCGACGGCGCCGAGCAGGATCCCGCCCGGCAGCGGGAGGGCGGTGGCGGTTCCGTCGTGGATCAGGACGGGTGGCGGGTGACCGGCCCGCGCCCACCGCAGCGTCTGGGTCGAGGGGTCGTAGATGCCGCAGACCGCGGTGGCCGTCACATGCTCGGTGAGATGGTGGGCCACGCTGTTCAGCCAGCCCAGCAGTTGGGCCGGGCCGCATCCGGTCGTGGCCAGTCCGCGCAGCGCGTTGCGCAGGACCACCATCCCGGTGGCCGCCTCGATGCCGTGGCCGGCCACGTCGCCGACCGCCAGCAGCACCTTCTTGCCGGGCAGGACCACGGCGTCGTACCAGTCGCCGCCCACCAGGTGTCCCTCCTCGGCCGGGCGGTAGCGGACCGCCACGTGCAGCCCGGTGATGTCGACCGGGGCCGGGGACGACGGCATGATGGCCCGCTGGAGCTGGAGGGCCAGGCGGTTGCGTTCAGCGGCCTGCTGCTCGGTGTCGGCGAGCTTGTCGCGCGTGGCCGCCAGCGCCACTTCCGTCCAGTGCTGGGCCGAGAAGTCCTGGTAGGCCCCGCGCACCGCGAGCAGCCTGCCGGCCTGATCGGCCACCGGCTCGGCGACGACGCGGATGTGGCGCACCGACCCGTCGGCTCGCCGGAGCCGGAAATCCGTGGACGCGGAGTGGCGGTGGTGCAGCAGTGTGCGCAGGAACCGGCCGATGGGCACGGAGTCGTCGGGGTGCGCGTGTTCGGCCAGCCGCTCCACCGGAACGGGTGCGGCCGTGGGCGGCAGCTCGAAGATCGAGAAGAGCTGGCTGTCCCAGAGGACCTCGCCGCCGATCGTGTCCTGCTGGAAGCCGCCGATCCGGCCGAGGCGCTGGACGTGCTCCAGCAGGGAGGCGAGCCGGGCGGCCTCGCTCTCCAGCCGCCAGGTGAGCAGCACCGCGTCCCCGTACCGGCCCATGCCCACCGTGACGATCCCGGTGAAGGAGGCGTCGCCGGCCAGGACGCTCAGGGCCGTCCGCTCCGCGCGGAACGGTTCCCCCGTCGCGTGGACCCGCAGCGCGTGTCCATACAGTCCGCCTTCGCGGGCGGTGAGCGGATACGCCTCCAGCAGCCGCGTGCCCGTGATCATGGAGCGCGGCCGGCCGGCCGGATCGACGAAGCGCTCGTTGGCGTACGCGATGTCGAAGTCGACCACGTGGTCGTGCCCGTCGAGCAGGGGGCGCAGGACCAGCACCGGGTCGAGCAGGCCGTCGGCCAGCTCCATCAGGGCGTTCGCCGGGACCACCGGGTCCTCGGCGGTGCCGGCCGCGGCTGCCTGGGAGTCGGGCAGGGTGTGGGCGCACAGGTCGGCCAGCGCGTTCAGCTGGCGGCTGACCGGAGAGGGCAGCGGGGGGCGGGGGTGGGGCCAGCACACCTCCAGCACGCCGAGGATGCGGCCGGCGAGCTCGGCCGGAAGCACGGCTCGGGCACCGTCGCTGCCGTGGTGCTTCCCTATCCCCGGCACCTCGGGGGGCAGCTCCCCGAACCACTGGGAGTGGCGTTCGGTCACGGCGCGCTGGGCGGGGACGCCGATGCCGGGCGGCACATAACGCCAGCGTGCCGCCTCGCCCCCAGGGAAACCCGCGTGTCCGACGAGGGTCAGGGCGCCGCCGGAGGCCACGGTCCACAGCGCCACCGCGCTCGCCCCGAGCGGGGCGAGCACCTGCTCGATCAGGGTGTCCACCACGGACTGGGGGTCCTCGGTGAGCGCGCCGGCCTCGGCCGACCGCAGCCGCAGGACGGCGGGCGGGGTGGGGCTCTTGTCGTCGGGGGACGTGGCGCGGCTGGGCAGGGCCTCGGCGACCTCGTCCCCGGCCGCCCCGTTGACGATGTCCGCGGCCAGCTCCAGAAGCGGGAGCCCGGCGGTCTCCGCCAGCTCCTCCAAATGGTGGGCGGCCGCCGTCGGGCCGCCGTGGCCGCGCTCGACCAGGATGCCGGTGGCGATGCCGATCAGTGACCGCGCGTCGGCCGTCTGCTGTGCCGCGGCGAGTTCATGGCGCAGCCGCGCCACCGTGGCGGCCAGCGCGTCCAGGCCCTGTTCGCACCCGCTCACCGGTGCAGCCAGCGGCGGATGCGGGTCACGAGCGCGTCGGCGTCCAGCGGCTTGGTGATGTAGTCGTTCGCCCCGGCGGCCAGCGCCTTCTCCCGGTCGCCCGCCATGGCCTTGGCGGTCACCGCGATGATCGGCAGGTCGGCGTACTCGGGCATGGACCGGATCGCCGCGGTCGCGGAGTGGCCGTCCATCTCGGGCATCATCACATCCATCAGCAGCAGTTCGACATCGGGGTGCCGGGACAGTGTCTCCAGGCCTTCGCGTCCGTTCTCGGCGTGCAGGACGCGCATGCCGTGCAGTTCGAGGATGCCGGTGAGCGCGTACACATTGCGGCTGTCGTCGTCGACGACGAGGACCACCCGCCCGGCGAGGTCGTCCGCGGGCGGGTCCGTCTGCGCGGACGGTGCCGCCTCCGCGGGCCGGGCCCGCGGGACGTCGGTCGGGGCGGTGGGCGGTACCGGGGGCTGGGCGTCGGGGGTCATGTGGACCGCGATGCGCCGGCGCAGCTCGTCGAGGCTCGGCAGCAGTTCCCACGCCCTGCCCTCGGACCAGTCCGCCAGCTGCCGCTCCCAGTGGGGGTCCAGCGGCTCTGTGTGGTGGGCGAGCACCGGGATCCGTTCCGCGGCCGGGGTCCGGCCCAGTTCCTCGAGGAACCGCAGGGCCGCCCCGTCGGGCATGCCGAGGTCCAGGACCACGCAGTGGCACGGCTCCGCGGCGAGCGCCGCGGCGGCTTCCTGCGGCCCGACGGCGGTGCGCAGCCGCACCGGGCCCGGCGCGTCCCCGGTCCGGTCGCGGTCCGCCGCCCCGTCGACCACGCTCTCGGCCAGCAGCGACAGCAGACCGCGCGGCCGCTCCTCGACCACGAGCAGACCGCGCCGCCCGGGCCGGGCGGCGGCCGACGGCTCCTGGGCGGGCCGCGGCGCGTCCGCGGCCTGTGGCGTGTCGCCGGGCGAGGTGTGGCGCTCGACCGGCAGGTAGAAGGTGAAGGTGCTGCCCTCGCCGAGAGTGCTGGCGGCGTGTACCGCACCACCGAGCAGATGGGCGATCTCCCTGCTGATGGACAGGCCGAGGCCCGTGCCGCCGTAAGCGCGGCTCGGGGTGCCGTCCGACTGCTGGAACGCCCCGAAAATCGCTTCCAGCTGGTGCTCGGCGATCCCTATCCCGGTGTCCACGACCCGGAAGGCGATCACGGGCCCGTGCTCGCGGACCTGCTGGGGCAGACCGGTCTCGGCGGCGGGCGCGATACGCAGCTCCACCGCTCCGGTCTCAGTGAACTTGACCGCGTTGGACAGCAGGTTGCGCAGGACCTGGCGCATGCGGATGTCGTCCGTCACCAGTTCGTCGGGGACGGCGGGCGAGACGCTGATGTGGAATTCCAGGCCCTTCTGGGCCGTCAGGGGCCTGAAGGTGGCTTCGACGTAGTCGAGCAGGCGCCGCAGCGGCACCCGCTCGGGCTTGATGTCCATCCTGCCCGCCTCGACCTTGGACAGGTCGAGGATGTCGTCGATCAGCTGGAGCAGGTCGGACCCGGCGGAGTGGATCACGCTCGCGTACTCCACCTGCTTGGGCGTGAGGTTCCGGGTCGGGTTCTGCGCCAGGAGCTGGGCGAGGATCAGCAGGCTGTTGAGGGGGGTCCGCAGCTCGTGGCTCATGTTGGCCAGGAACTCCGACTTGTACTTGGAGGCAAGGGCCAGCTGCCGGGCCCGCTCCTCCAGCTCCTGGCGGGCCTGTTCGATCTCCCGGGTCTTGGTCTCGATGTCGCGGTTCCGCGCCGCCAGGAGCGCCGCCTTCTCCTCCAGTTCGGCGTTGGAGCTCTGCAGCTCGTCCTGGCGGGCCTGCAGCTCCTCGGAGCGCGCCTGGAGTTCGGCGGTCAGCCGCTGGGACTCCTCCAGCAGCTCGTCGGTCCTGGCGTTGGCGACGATGGTGTTGATGTTGACACCGATCATCTCCGCGAGCTGTTGGAGGAAGTCCCGGTGGATGGCGGTGAACCGGGTCACCGAGGCCACCTCGATGACGCCGAGCACCTGGTCCTCGACCGCGATGGGCAGCACGATCAGGCTGGACGCCTCGGCCGCGCCGAGGCCGGAGGAGACGGTGACATAGCCGGGCGGGAGTTCGTCGATGGCGATGGTGCGGCGGCTGCGGGCCGCCTGACCGACGAGCGACTCACCGAGCCGGAACCGCACGGGCCGGTCCTCGTCCCCGGCGGGCAGCCCGTAGGAGCCGATCAGGTGCAGCTCCGGGCCCTGCGGGGTGTCCCGGGCGAGGTAGAAGCCGCCGTACTGGGCGCCGACCAGCGGCACCAGCTCGTCCATGACCGACTCGGCGACCGCCGTCAGCTCGCGCCCGCCCTGTGTCAGCCCGGAGACGAGGGCCAGGTTGGTCTTGAGCCAGTCCTGCTCCTGGTTGGTGCGGGTGGTCTCGCGCAGGGACCGCACCATGGCGTTGATGTTGTCCTTGAGGTCGGCGACCTCTCCGGAGGCGTCGACCGTGATGGAGCGCGTGAGATCGCCCTCGGCCACGGCGCTGGTGACCTCGGCGATGGCCCTCACCTGGCCGGTCAGGTTTCCGGCCAGCTCGTTGACGTTCTCGGTGAGCCGCTTCCAGGTCCCGTGGACGCCCTCGACCTCGGCCTGCCCGCCGAGCCGTCCCTCGCTGCCCACCTCGCGGGCCACCCGGGTCACCTCGGCGGCGAACGAGGAGAGCGTGTCGACCATCGTGTTGATGGTGGTCTTCAGCTCCAGGATCTCGCCGCGCGCGTCCACGTCGATCTTGCGGGTGAGGTCGCCCCGGGCCACCGCCGTGGTCACCTGGGCGATGTTGCGCACCTGATTGGTCAGGTTGTTCGCCATGGAGTTGACGTTCTCGGTGAGGTCCTTCCAGATGCCCGCCACATGGGGCACCTGCGCCTGCCCTCCGAGCATGCCCTCGGTGCCGACCTCACGGGCGACCCGGGTGACCTCGTCCGCGAACGCCGACAGCTGGTCGACCATCGTGTTGATCACCCCGGCGAGCGCCGCGACCTCGCCCTTGGCCTCGACGGTGATCTTCTGCGACAGATCGCCCCGGGCCACCGCGGTCGCCACCTGGGAGATGGACCGCACCTGGCTGGTGAGGTTGGACGCCATGACGTTGACGTTGTCGGTCAGGTCCTTCCAGGTGCCGAAGGCGCCCCTGACGGTGGCCTGCCCGCCGAGGTTTCCCTCCGTGCCCACCTCGCGGGCCACCCGGGTCACCTCGTCCGCGAACGCCGACAGCTGGTCGACCATCGTGTTGATGGTGGTCTTCAGCGCCAGCACCTCGCCGCGGGCGTCCACGTCGATCTTGCTCGTGAGATCACCCTGGGCCACGGCGGTGGCCACGCGGGCGATCGACCGCACCTGGGCGGTGAGGTTGCCGGCCATGAAGTTGACCGAGTCGGTCAGGTCCCGCCAGGTGCCGCCGACGCCGGGGACCCGCGCCTGCCCGCCGAGCCGGCCCTCGGTGCCCACCTCGCGGGCCACCCGGGTCACCTCGTCCGCGAACGCCGACAGCTCGTCGACCATCGTGTTGATGGTGTCCTTCAGCTCATGGATCTCGCCCCGGGCCTCGACCGTGATCTTCTGGGTCAGATCGCCCTTGGCCACCGCAGTGGCGACCTGGGCGATGTCCCGCACCTGAGTGGTCAGGTTTCCCGCCATGGCGTTGACGGACTCCGTCAGGTCCTTCCAGGTGCCGTCCACGCCGGGCACCTCGGCCTGACCGCCGAGGCGGCCCTCGACGCCCACTTCCCGGGCCACCCGGGTCACCTCGGAGGTGAACAGCGCCAGCTGGTCCACCATGCCGTTGAAGACGGCGGCGATCTCCCCCAGGAGCCCGTCGCGGTCGGCCGGCAGACGGGTGCCGAAGTCGCCGTCCCTGACCGCCGTGAGGCCGGCCAGCAACTGCCTCAGTTCCGGTTCCGCGACCGGTCCGGCACTCCGGCCGGTCGCGGAACGCGTCGTCGTACGCCTTCCCGCGCCGGAACTCGCTGCCATGATTCTCCGCCCCTCATGTAGCGGTCCGCTCACCGCCTCGCCCCGCGGTCACGGGTCCGGTGAGCCGTCGACACGGAAGTGATCAGGCGCTCTGAGCGTCATACTGCCACAGTTGCCGCCCAGCAACTATCAGCGAAGCCCGGCCGCCACCACAAAGGCGGACATGCGGGAAAGCCCTGGTGACAACTCCGGCCGGGCACGAGGAGAATGTGATAAAGGGCTCCGGGAGGGCGTCACGGAACGGGTCGCGTGAGAGCCTCGTCGACCGTCCCGGCCAGGGCCAGCAGCCGCTCGGTCTCGGTGATCCGGAGCACATGGCGCATGCTCTCCGGCACCCCCGCGAGCACCAGCCGGGCCCCCACCCGCCCGGCCCGGCCGTGGAGCCGCAGCAGCACATTGAGCCCGCTGGAGTCGCAGAAGGTCACCCCGCGACAGTCGAGGACCAGCCGGTCGGACCGCCGCGCCAGCGCCTCGCCCGCGACCCGCTCCAGGACGGGCGCCCCTTCGAGGTCGAGCTCACCGTGCAGCGCGAGCACCTGCCCGGCGACGGCGTCGACCCGGAAACCACCGGACATGCACACCCCTCCAGCCTCGATGACCGTCCTCGGCCCCGTCCGGGGCACCCTGGAGGCGGCCGCTGCCGCCCCATCCAATCAATTGCCCGACGGCACGGGCCACCGGGTCCGGGCCGCTGTCACCCGCCCGGGCTCCTGGTTATCGCAATATTTGTCGTAAGACAATTGTTGTCCTCGTGGTGCATAGAATGCGGCGTGACGATCACTCGGGGGTCGCGACGGTCCATCCGTCGCGACCGCACCGTTCGTCGCATGTCGGCGCGGCAAGAGCACGCCGGCCCGTGGCCGCCGCGGTCCCGGCGCATTCGAGAAGCAGGACGATGTGGACAATATTGCTACGGTCGAGCGGGCTCTGCGCACAGCCGCACCCCATGCCCTGCTCGATGTCGTCACGACTGCCCTGACGGAGCGGTACGGCGCCGAACGGGTCGAACTGCGCCTGGTGGACTACGGCATGCGATCGCTCCAGGTCGTGGGGTCCGGACCCGACGACGCGGAGCCGGTGCCCGTCCACGGCAGCCCCCAGGGCCGCGCCTTCGGGTCACAGGAGCCGCGCGTCATCGAGGACACCACCCGGGGCTCGGCGGATGTGCATCTGCCGATGACGATCCGCGGCGACCGCATGGGCGTCCTGTCGGTGCGGCTGCCCGCCGACGCCTTGCACCAGGCATCCCTTCAGGACCTGCAGTCGATCTGCGAAGCGCTCGGCCACGAGATCCTGGTGGCGGGGCGCGACACCGACCTCTACCTCCTGGCCCGGCGGGCCACCCGGCTGACCCTCGCCGCCGAACTTCAGTGGCAGTTGCTGCCCGGCCATTCCTGCACCCGCCCGGAGTTCTCCCTCGGAGCCCACCTCGAGCCGGCGTACGCCATCTTCGGCGACAACTTCGACTGGTCCGCCTCGGCCGATCACCTGACCCTGACCGTCACCAACGGCATGGGCGAGGGCATCGAGGCGGCGCTGCTGACCAATCTGGCCGTCAACGCCCTGCGCAACGCCAGGCGCGCGGGACTGGACCTCGTCGACCAGGCCAGCCTCGCCGACCAGGCGGTCTACGCCCACTACCGGGGCGCCGCCTATGTGTCGATGCTGCTGCTGCGCTTCCACTTCGCGACCGGGGAGGTGGAGGTCGTGGACGCCGGGTCGCCCCGCCTGTGGCGCCAGCGGGACCGCACCGTCGAGTCCGTCCGGTTCGACGCCCAGCTGCCGCTCGGCATGTTCGAGGACACCGTCTACGTCGCCGAGCACTTCACGGTCCGCTCCGGCGACCGCCTGCTGTTCGGCAGTGACGGGTTGTACGACGCGGTGTCCCCGGCGGGTGAGCGCTATGCGGAGCGGGCGCTGGTCCGCGCCCTGGGCAACACCAGGCTGCTGCCGCCGACCCAGGTGCCGCAGGCGGTCCTGCGCGAACTGGCGGGCTTCCGCGGTGACACGCCGCTCGACGACGACGCCCTGGTGGTCTGCCTCGACTGGTACGGACGGGAAGGCGACGGACAAGCGGGGTCAGCGGGGTGACGGCCGAGCAGGCCGATCATTGCCATTTGACAACTGTGACCGAGTGACAACATTCTAGGGAGGCTCGTTCCGCGCCGGGGGCTGCTCCGGCGCGCTTCAGGCGGCGGCCTGTGACACATGAGGGGTGGACGGTGGCGCATCGGGCGTGGGGGCGCTCGCACCAGCACGGGGCGGAAGTCTCAGGCCAGCCGCACCGTACTGTCCTCCGCGTCCCGCCGCCGGACGGTGGCGGTCTCCTCCACCGCACCGCGGAACCCCTTGAGCCCTTCCAGCAGCGCCTTGCGGGCGGTCGGGGTCATGGTCGCTATGGCGGCCAACAGGACTTCCTCCCGCCGGGCCCGCAGCTCGAGCAGATACGCCTTGCCGTGGCCGGTCAGGCGGATCTCCAGCTCCCGCCGGCTGACCGGGCTGGGCGCGCGCTCCACGAAGCCGAGAGCCTGCAACCGGTCGCACAGCCTGCTCACCGACGAAGGAGCCGACCCCAAAAGCTCACCGAGGGTACGGAGGTTGATGCCCCCCTCGCGGTCCAGGCTGTACAACACCCGTAGCTGCGACGCCGATACGGGAGAGGACGAGACGGCGTCCCGTCCCCGCTCCCACAGGACCTCGAGCAGTTCGATCACCTCGCAGGCCATGTGAGCGGCCTCGCGGGACCGGCGGTGCGAGGGTGCCGGATTCACGCCCATAACAGTGCACTCCGAATCAGCGTTGTCGGCCCTTGGCGCCGGCCGTGCGCCTTGCTCCCGCTGCCACCATATCTCCGGCCCGCCGCCCGCCCCGGCGGGTGGTGAGGACCCTCCCCCGGTCACCCCTCGCGGCCCGGGCGCCGGCCGCCGGCGCCCGGGCCGCGATGTTCCGCCGCGATGTCGCCATGGTGCTCCGCCGCGATGCCGAACCGCCGCCGTTCGCCGGGAGCGGACATCCCCGGGCGCACGGCCGAGACCGTGCTGATCACCTGCTGCTCTTCGGCACCCGCCGCGGCCTGCTCGAGCTCCTCCAGTCGCCGCAGGTCATCGGCGGAGACCAGGGCCACGAGCGGTTTTCCGTGCCGGGTCACGACCACGCGCTCGCCGCCGTACACAACGCGGTTGATCAGTTCGGCGAGCTCTGCTCGGGCTTGCGTCACCGGAATCTCGTAGGCCATGCTCCCCATCATAACGAGATGTACGTCCTGTACATTTTTTACAGGTCGTCGTTTGCCCTGTCTCCTGACACCGAGAGGTGACGCGATGGAACGCCCGACCGCGCGCTACGTCCTGCCCGAGTTCACCGAGCGCACCAGCTCCGGGGTGCGCACCATGGACCCGTACTCCAAGCTGCTGTCCGAGCGCATCGTCTTCCTGGGCAGCCCGATCGACGACACCTCGGCCAACGACGTGATCGCACAGCTCATCCACCTCGAGCACGCCGGGCCCGACCAGGACATCTCGCTCTACATCAACTCGCCCGGCGGCTCGTTCTCCGCCATGACGGCGATCTACGACACCATGCGCTTCGTCACCTGCGACATCGAGACGGTCTGCCTGGGCCAGGCGGCCTCCGCGGCCGCCGTGCTGCTCGCCGCCGGGGCCCCGGGCAAGCGCTTCGCGCTGCCGGGCGCGCGGGTGCTCATCCACCAGCCCTCGTTCAGCGAGCCCATCCAGGGCACGACCTCCGACCTGGAGCTCCAGGCCGAGGAGATGCTGCGCACCCGCGCCCTCCTGGAGGAGCTGCTGGTGCGGCACACCGGACAGACCGCCGAGCGCATCAGCGCCGACATCGAGCGCGACAAGGTCTTCGACGCCGAGGGCGCGGTGGCGTACGGGCTCGTGGACCGGCTCACCCAGAGCCGCAAGCGGCCGCAGGCGCCGCGCGGCGCGAGGTGAGCGGCCGTGCTGCCACCCGAACTGCCCCCGCTGCCCGCGCTCACCCGCGCGGAGGGCGCGCTGCTGGACGGCTATCTGGACGTGGTCGACCTGCTCGGCCGGATCAACCCGGCCCGCGGCAGCGACACCTACGCCGGGCTGCGGGCCGCCCAGGCCCTGGTGGGGAAGGCCACCGCCCTGCGGGACGCGCTGGCGCTGATGCACGAGCGGGGTGAGAGCCGGCTGCACACCTCGACCCTGGAGCGGGCCCTGCGGGTGCTGGACGGGGAGCGGCGCGCCGAGCGCGTCACGCTTCCCCCCGCGCCCACACCCTGACGCGCCCTGACCCCATCCGGCTCTCCGCGCCGCCACTCACCCGGACGGCGCAATCCGCCCCCGGCGCCCCCGGCGCCCCGGCTTGCGCGGGGCGGGCGCGGCGGTCCGGGCACAGACCCGCCGGGGCCCGGGCACGGCGGCGGATTCACCAAGGGCGCGGTGGCGGCGGAACGCGCGGCGGGCAGGTCCTTCACCTGGATGGACGCATCGCGAAGGACTTCACGGATTCCCCTCCCGGCTCGGCGGCCGGGCCGGACTGCCGCACCATCCCAAGGACGACAGGACCCGCCGCACGCCGGGCGCCTGGCCGGCCTGGGCCGGGCGGGCCCCGGCAGACGAAGGGGGTGCGCGATGAATGCGCACATACGAGTCCCCGCGGCCGTATCCCGGGCCGGCGCCGTCTCGGCCCTGACCGTCGCCGCGGTCGGCGGCCCCGTAGCGGGGCCCGGCGTCCCGCAGCAGGCCGCGGCGGCCTCCGCCGCCGCGAAGGCCCTGCAGGTCGCCGCGTCGAAGAAGGGGGCCCCGTACACGTACGGGGCCGCCGGCCCCAGCCGCTTCGACTGCTCGGGCCTGACCCAGTACGCGTACAAGCGGGCCGGGAAGCGGCTGCCGCGTACGGCCTCCGCCCAGTACAACCGCACCCGCCATATCAAGGCCGCCTCCCGCCACGGCGGCGACCTGGTGTTCTTCCACTCCGGGGGCAGCGTCTACCACGTGGGCCTGTACGCGGGGCGCGGCCGGATCTGGCATGCGCCCAAGCCGGGGACCGTGGTGCGGCTGGAGCGCATCTGGACCAAGAAGGTCCGGTACGGCAAGGTGCGCTGACACGGAGGCAGGAGGGCCTGGCTGTCAGTGGGCGCCGGTACGTTGGCGGGGTCGGGGAAATCCGTGCATCACCGTGAGGGATCCTATGTCGTATCTGAACCCGGTCCGGAACATCACCTTCGACGCCCATGATCCGTACGCCCTGGCGCAGTTCTGGTCCGCCCTGACCGGGTATGCGCTGGAGGACTCCGCGCCGGACGACGACGACGTGCTGATCTCCTCGCAGCAGACCGGCGTCCCGGGCCTGCTGTTCATCCGGGTGCCGGACTCCAAACAGATCAAGAACCGCGTCCACCTCGACATCCAGCCGCCCTCGGGCACGCGGGACGCCGAGGTGGAGCGGCTGCTCGCGCTGGGCGCGAAGGTCGTCGACGACCGGCGCACGGAGGACGGGCTCGGCTGGGTGGTGATGGTGGACCCGGAGGGAAACGAGTTCTGCGTCGAGCGCAGCGCCGTCGAGCGTGGCCTGGTGGAACCGATGTGACGCGCGACGTCTTCGACACCGGTGCCAACGCGCGTAGCGTGGCCCGGTGTCGGCAGCAGGAGGGGGCTTGTGGTGACCGAGCAGTTCCAGGCGGACCGGACCTACGACCATGTGTATCTGGTCTTCATCGACACGGCCGGATATTCGACGATCGTCCTGTCGAACCCGAGAGACCGCGCCGCCCACGCCTTCGACCTGCTGCGCGAGCGGATGCGCAGCCGGCTCGCACAGCTGGCGGCGGAGCGCCGCTGTGCCCGCAGCGAGGTGTGGAGCTGGCGGGGCGACGGCGGGTTCTTCGCCGTCCACGACGACAGCGAGAGCGTGGCCCGCGATGTCGCGCTGGAGGCCGCCAGGACCTTCCTCACCCTGGATCTGGCCCATCTGCGTGACGAGTTCGCGCGGGCGGGTGTGGGCGGCGAGCTGCATCTTCGGATGGCCGTGCACAAGGGGACGATCCAGCACACCGGCGAGGGCCGGACCGGCACCATCCACTCCCCCGACATCAATCTGGCCGCCCACCTGGAGAAGGCGACCCCCCGGGACTGCCTGGCGATCTCGGAGGACGTGTACCGCACCGCGGGACCGTACGCGGAGCGGTTCGCGCCCGTGGGGAGCCATGAGGGCAAGCGCGTCTATCTGATGGCCGGGGACGGCGGCCCGCAGCAGGCGGCCAAGGCGTGGCTGGCGAGCCGCGGGCTGGAGGGGGGCACCGCGGTCCACGCGTATCCCGAGCGGCCGAGCTCACAGGAGAAGGCGCGGCTGCTGGACGCGGCGTCCGAGGAGGTCCTCGACATGGGCACGGCGCTGCGCACCTCCTCCAGCCGGCTGGTCACCACCGAGCGCCCGGCCCGCTATCGCGACGCGGTCCTCGGCCTGCTGCGCCGGGGCGGCGTCTACAGCTGCTTTCTGCTGGATCCGTCCTCGGACGCCGCGGCCACGCTGGCGCGGCAGTACCAGGAGGACATGACGAGGAAGATCAAGGATTCGCTGGAGCGGTTCGGCCGGTTCAAGGAGCGCTACGGCGCCGAGGCCGAGGGGCTGAGGGTGTACCAGACGGACGAGTTCCCCGGGTTCTCGGCGCTGGCCGTCGACATGCGGCGGCCCGACGGGCTGATCCTCTACTCCTCGTACCTCATGGGCACCAGTCCGTACGGTGTGATCGAGCGCGGCGATATGCCGCACTATCTGATCAGCCCGGCGGCCGGGCCGGTGTTCGGGCGCATACGGGAGCTGGCCGAGGCCCGCGGCGCCACGGGGCGCGTCAAGCGCGTCCTGTGAGCCTGCGCACCGTCGCCGCGAGCCCGCGCGCGTCGAGCCGTCGCGGCACCCCGCAAGGGCGGCCGCTCAGCCCACGGGGACGGTCCAGGGCAGCGCGATCCAGACGGTTTTCCCGCCCTCGGGCGTCGGGATGACGGACACCTCGCCGCCCGACTCCGCGGCCAGCGACCGGATGATCAGCAGCCCCCGGCCGTTGTCCTGGTGGGTCGCGGGCGGCAGCCGTTTGGGCCACCTGGGATGGCTGTCGGTGACGCCGATGCTCAGCCGCTCCTCGCGCTCCAGCCGCAGATCCACGGTGAAGGTGGGCGACTGGCCCATCGTGTGCTGGACCGCGTTGGTGGCCAGTTCGGAGACGACGAGCCGTACGATGCCGACGGTCTCCGCGTCCGTCGGCAGACCCCAATCGGTCAGCACGCTCGTCACATATCTTCGTGCCGCGGTCACCGACACCGGCGCGCTCGGCAGAGTGACGGATGCTTCGTGGTGGTCAGCCATGGCGACCCTGTCCCTTCCCGCCGGGGCGCGGCTGTGGGCGCGTAGGAGTGGTAATGCCAAGCCAGTGAAGTCGTGGGCAGCCCCGGCGGCTCTAGCGTCAGAGTGCCATCGATCGACCGCACAACGGGTGCGATCCACCGAGTTATGCATATATCTGTCGCTCGAAACGGTGAACTCTGCTACGGAAGACCGGATTTGGACGGCACACTGGCGACCGGGAATTCGAGGGAATACCGAAAGGGGATGTCATGCGGTACGGCCCTGCGGTGCGCCGCCGCAAGCTCGGTGCGGAACTCCGCCGTCTGCGCGATCTGGCCGGACTCACCAGCGGCGAGGCCGCGCGCCGGGTGGGCTGGCACCAGTCGAAGGTGAGCCGGCTGGAGACCGGGAGCAGCGGCGCGAGACCGTCCGATGTGGCGCGGCTGCTGGATGTCTACGAGGTCGCGGACCCCGAGCTGCGCGCCCTGCTGGAGGCGTTGTGCGGTGGGGGCGCGTCGGATCCCGAGGGGTCGCGGCGCGGCTGGTGGTACGCCTACCGCGATCTGCTGCCGCCCGCCTACCGGGACTTCATCAGTCTGGAGTCGGAGGCCTCGGCCGCGTACACGCTGGAGACCACGGTGGTGCCGGGCCTGCTGCAGACCCCGGACTACGCGCGGGCGGTGACCCGGGCGGCGCTGCCGGATCTGCCCCAGCCGCAGGTGGACACGCTGGTGGAGGTGCGGATCGCGCGTCAGTCGGTGCTGCGCGGTGCGCGGCCGCTGCGGCTGCACGCGGTGCTCGACGAGGCGGCGCTGCGGCGCGAGGTGGGCGGGCCCGGGGTGATGGCGGGTCAGCTGCGGCATCTGGCCGAGGTGGCGGCGCTGCCGCAGGTGCAGCTGCAGGTGCTGCCGTTCTCGGCCGGAATGCCCATTGGCATCACCGGTCCTTTCATTATTTTTTCCTTTTCGCACATTACTGATCTCGACGTTGTAGTTCTCGACCACTTGACGAGTAGCCTCTACCTGGAGCGGAAAGAAGACCTCCGGGCGTACAGCGCTGCGTTCGACACGCTGCGGACCAACGCCCTGACCGTCAAGGAATCGTTGACCTTCATCACAAAAATCGGGGGCGGCGCCTGAGGGGGCACCATGTCCACAACGTCCTGGTCCCTACCCTGCGATTCGGCACTGCGCGATGCGCAATGGCGACGCAGCAGCTACAGCACCGGAATGAACAACTGCGTCGAGACGGCCTCGCTCCCGCCCGGCCTGCTGGCCGTCCGGGACTCCAAGAACACGGCCGGTCCCGCGTTGCTGTTCGCCCCGGAGGTCTGGATCACGTTCGTCGACGCGCTTTGCGACAGCGCGTTCGACACCGGCGCGGCCACGCGCCCACGCGAAAGCTGAGCTGAGCCGTCAGGCGGTCGGCGCGGTCCGTACGACCGTGTCGGCCGCCTCCTCGATCTGCTGATCGGTCAGATCCGCCCGGACCGTCAGCCGCACCCGGGAGATCCCGTCCGTGACGGACGGCGGGCGGAAACAGCCGACGGCCAGCCCGGACGCGCGGCAGTCCACGGCCCACCGCACCGCCCGCTCGGGCGAGGGGGCCCGCACCGACACCACCGACGCGTCGGGCCGCACCGCACTCAGCCCCGCGGCGGTGAGCCGTTCGTAGAGCCCGGTGGCCAACGCGCGGGCGCGGATCGCGCGCTCCGGCTCACGGCGCAGCAGGCGCAGACTCGCCAGGGCGGCGCCCACGGCGGCCGGGTTGAGACCGGTGTCGAAGATGAACGTACGGGCGGAGTTGACCAGGTGTTCGATCACCCGGGCCGGTCCCAGGACGGCCCCGCCCTGGCTGCCCAGCGCCTTCGAGAGCGTCACGGTCACGACCACGTCGGGCGCCCCCGCGAGCCCGGCGCCCTGCGGCGCGCCGCGCCCGCCGTCGCCGAGCACCCCGAAGCCATGCGCGTCGTCGACGACCAGGGCCGCGCCGTACGCGCGGCAGGCGGCGGCGAGGGCGGGCAGTGGTGCGGCGTCGCCGTCGACGGAGAAGACGGAGTCGGTGACCACGAGGGCGCGGCGGCGTGGCCGCCCCCCGCCCCGGGGTGTCTGCGCCGCCGCTTCCGCCGCGGTCTCCCCTGCCGTCTCCCCTGCCGGAGAGGCCGCGTCGAGGGCCTTGCGCACCGCCTCGGGGTCGGCGTGCGGGACGACGGCGACCTCGGCCCTGGACAGCCGGCAACCGTCGATGAGCGAGGCGTGGTTACCCGCGTCCGACAGGATCAGGGCATCGCGGCCGCTCAGCGCGGTGACGACGGCGAGGTTCGCCGCGTAGCCGGAGGAGAACAGCAAGGCCGCCTCGAAGCCGCAGAAGGCGGCGAGCTCCGCCTCCAGCGCGGCGTGCAGCTCCGTATGCCCGGTGACCAGCCGGGACCCGGTCGAGCCGGCCCCCCAGCGGGCCGCCGCCTCGCCGGCCGCGGCCGTCACCTCCGGGTGCCGGGCCAGGCCCAGGTAGTCGTTGCCCGCCAGGTCGAGCAGCGGGGAGTCGGCGGGGCGGGGGGTGAGCGTGCGGACGAGCCCGGCGCGGCTGCGCCGTTCGCTCGCTTCGTCGATCCACTCGAACGGATCGTCGTGGCGGTCCTGGGGCATACGCCGTCCCTGCCTTCCGTCGGCTTCGATCGACAGGCGGCTCCGCCGCGCGGCGGGCGCCAACTGTCGGGTCCCGCTAGAACGTATCGGCGTCCATGCATGGGCAGGGTGTGGCAATACACACACCTGGAACGGGTGGTGTTGTGCGGTCCCTCCTTTGCCCCGGGCCCGGGGTCAGGGCAGGATCGGCCCATGGAGCTGCTGAAGA
The DNA here is from genome assembly GCF_042959105.1 of Streptomyces sp. NPDC007917. Classification (NCBI taxonomy): domain Bacteria; kingdom Bacillati; phylum Actinomycetota; class Actinomycetes; order Kitasatosporales; family Streptomycetaceae; genus Streptomyces; species Streptomyces sp. NPDC007917. The sequence continues at coordinate 140,109 of NZ_JBIBKK010000003.1, read as the reverse complement.
CGCTGGTGGACAAGGGGCTGCGGCGCGAGCTGCCGACCCGAGAAGAGGCCCTCGCCGTGCTGGCGACCTCCGACGACGACGTGCTCGACGTGGTGGCCGCCGCGGGCAAGGTGCGCCGCGCCTGGTTCGGGCGGCGGGTGAAGCTCAACTATCTGGTCAACCTCAAGTCCGGCCTGTGCCCCGAGGACTGCTCGTACTGCTCGCAGCGGCTCGGCTCGCAGACCGGCATCCTCAAGTACTCCTGGCTGGGGCCCGAGGAGGCGGCGGCCGCGGCGGGCGCGGGGGTCTCCGGCGGCGCCAAGCGGGTCTGTCTGGTCGCCAGCGGGCGCGGGCCGACCGACCGCGACGTGGAGCGGGTCTCCCGGACCATCCAGGCGATCAAGGAACAGCACGAGGACGTCGAGGTGTGCGCCTGTCTCGGCCTGCTCTCCGACGGGCAGGCGGCGCGGCTGCGGGAGGCGGGCGCCGACGCGTACAACCACAACCTCAACACCTCGGAAGCCACCTACGGGGACATCACCACCACCCACACCTACGCCGACCGGGTGACGACCGTCCGGCAGGCCCAGGCGGCGGGCATGTCCGCCTGCTCCGGGCTGATCGCGGGCATGGGCGAGACGGACGAGGACCTGGTCGACGTGGTCTTCTCGCTCCGCGAGCTGGACCCGGACTCCGTCCCCGTCAACTTCCTCATCCCCATCGAGGGCACCCCGCTCGCCGAGAAGTGGCACCTCACCCCGCAGCGCTGCCTGCGGATCCTGGCGATGGTGCGGTTCGTCTGCCCGGACGTGGAGGTGCGGCTCGCGGGCGGGCGCGAGATCCACCTGCGCTCGCTGCAGCCGCTCGCGCTGCACCTGGCCAACTCCATCTTCCTGGGCGACTATCTGACCACCGAGGGCCAGGCCGGCAAGGACGACCTCGCGATGATCGCCGACGCCGGCTTCGAGGTCGAGGGCGCGGACACCACGACGCTGCCCGCGCACCGCGCCGACGCGCTCGCGGCGGCCGGGGCGGGCTGCGGTTCGCACGGCGGTTCCGCGGGGGAGGCGGCGGGCGCGGGCTGCGGTTCGGCGGGCGGCGGCTGCGCGCCGTGCGGCGACGCGGCGCCCGTGGCGGGGGCGGGTGCGGAAGCCGAGCCTGTGTCGGCCGCCGCACCCGTCGGCGCGCCGGCCGCAGGTGCCCGCACCGACCTGGTCGCCGTGCGCCGCCGTGGCGTGGGCACGGACCTGCCGCCCAATGCCTGAGCCGCTGCTGACGCCCGGCGAGCTGCTGGCCCTGGACCGGCGGCACGTCTGGCATCCGTACGGTCCGATGCCCGGCCGCCAGGACCCGCTGATCGTGGAGTCGGCCGCCGGGGTCCGGCTGCGCCTGGCCGAACCGGCGGAGGGCCGACGGGAGTTGATCGACGGGATGTCGTCGTGGTGGTCCGCCGTCCACGGCTACAACCACCCGGTGCTCAACGACGCGGCCCGCGGCCAGCTGGACCGGATGAGCCATGTGATGTTCGGCGGGCTCACCCACGAGCCCGCCGTACGGCTGGCCGCGCGCCTCGTGGAGATCACCCCAGATCCGCTCGAACACGTCTTCCTCGCCGACTCCGGCTCGGTCTCGGTCGAGGTCGCGGTCAAGATGTGCCTGCAGTACTGGCGCTCGCTGGGCCGCCCCGACAAGCGGCGGCTGCTGACCTGGCGCGGCGGCTACCACGGCGACACCTGGCAGCCGATGGCGGTGTGCGACCCGGACGGCGGCATGCACCACCTGTGGTCGGGCCTGCTGCCCCGTCAGCTCTTCGCCGACGCGCCCCCGCCCGGCTTCGACGCCGCGCCGGACCCCGCGTACGAGGCACATCTGCGCGACCTGGTCGCCCGCCACGCCCATGAGCTGGCCGCGGTGATCGTCGAACCGGTGGTGCAGGGCGCGGGCGGGATGCGCTTCCACTCCCCCGGTCTGCTGCGGGTGTTGCGCGAGGCCTGCGACGAGCACGACGTGCTGCTGGTCTTCGACGAGATCGCAACGGGCTTCGGCCGTACGGGCGAACTCTTCGCGGCCGGACACGCGGGCGTCAGCCCCGATGTGATGTGCCTGGGCAAGGCGCTCACCGGCGGCTATCTGACGCTCGCCGCCACGCTGTGCACACCACGCGTGGCGGACGGCATCTCGCGCGGCGAGCTGCCGGTGCTCGCCCACGGCCCGACGTTCATGGGCAACCCCCTGGCGACCGCCGTCGCGCTCGCCTCGATCGACCTGCTGCTCGGCCACGACTGGCGGCAGGAGATCAAGCGCATCGAGACGGGGCTGCGGGACGGCCTGGCCGCCGCGGCCGGACTGCCCGGCGTCCGCGACGTCCGGGTCCTCGGCGCCATCGGCGTCGTCCAGCTCGACCACGCCCTCGACGAGGCGGGCATGGCGGCGGCGACCCGCGCGGCGGTACGGGAGGGCGTATGGCTGCGGCCGTTCCGCGACCTGCTGTACACCATGCCGCCGTACATCACGGGCGACGACGACGTGGCCCGCATCTGCGCCGCCCTGCGCGCGGCGGCCCGCGCGGCCTGACGCGAGCTGACACGGCCTGACGCGGGCGCCGGCCGGGGCGGCCCCCGGCCGGCGCCCGCGTCAGCCCGGGCCGCTCCGGGACCCCGCTCGGGAGGCGTCGGGGGCGGTGGCGAGCCGGCGGGCGACTTCGATCACTGTCTCGCGGCGGCGGGCCAGGGCGGCCCGGTCGGTCTCCTCGTCCAGGACCATGCGGCACATCCTGGGCACCGCGAAGTTCCAGGAGATCAGCCCCATGAGGGTGAACAGCATGTCCTGGGCGGCGCGGACGCGTGCTTCCCCGGCGAGATGGCGGGCCGCCCCGCTGTCCACGAGATGGTGCACCTTCTCGCGGAAGGCGTCACGGCGCTCCCGCTCGCTCTCGTCGTCTTCGCCGCACACCTCCAGTGCCTCCCACAGCAGCAGCCTGATCAGCTCCGGGTGTTCCTGGTACCAGTCGAAGACCTGCCCGACCGACTCGGCCACCGCGCCGGCGTCGATGGAGAGGGCGCAGTGGATCTCCTCCAGCTTCGCCCGCAGAACGGCGGCGAACAGCTTCTCCTTGCCCCCGTAGTACAGATAGATGGCCTGCTTGTTGGCCATGGCGGCGGCCGCGATGCGATCCACCCTGGCCCCCGCCAGGCCGCGCTCGGCGAACTCGGCAGCAGCGGCGTCGAAGATCCGCCGCCTGGTGTCCTCCGCGTCATAGGCCATACACGAATTAAACCATCCAGTTGACTCCTCACCGCCCAGGCGGCAGGATCGGGGCAGCACTAAAACAACCAGATGGTTTATTTCCTGGAAAGGCTCTCCCATGAGCACTGCGACTCCCATCCCCGTTCGTTCGCCGCTGCCGAGCGCCCTCTCCGGCACGACCGCCCTCGTGATCGGCGGAAGCTCGGGCATCGGGCTGGCGGCGGGCCTCCTGCTGCGTTCGGCCGGCGCCCGCGTGGTGCTGGTCGGCCGCGACCCCGACCGGCTGAAGGCCGCCGTCGCCCGGGTGCGGGGCGCGGGCCCGGCCGAGGCTCCCGAGGACGCCGTGCTGGGCGTTCCCGGCGACGTCGGCGACGAGCAGGCCCTCGCCGAGGCCTTCGACCGGGTGGACCACGTCGACCATGTGCTCGTCACCGCGGGCAGCGTCAGCGGCTCCAGCCCCCTGAGCGGGCTGTCGGCCGACGACTTCCGCACGGCCTTGAACTCCCGCGTCGGCGGGGCCTTCGCCGTCGCACGCGCGGCGGCGACCCGGCTTCCCGCGGGAGGCTCGCTCACGTTCAGCTCGGGAATACTCGTGACCCGCCCGGCTCCCGGAATGTCCGCCCTGGTGTCGGCCGGCGGTGCCCTGGAAACCCTCACCAAGGCCCTCGCCGTGGAGCTCGCCCCCGCACGGCTGCGCGTGAACACCGTCCGCTACGGCCGGATCGACACCCCCCTGCTGCGCTCGATCCCGGGGCTGGACTCCGACGAGGCCGTCGCCGCCGCCGGATCGTCCGCTCCCCTCGGCCGCTTCGGCACCGCCGAGGAAGCCGCCGCCTCGGCCCTCTTCCTCATGGCCAACAACTACGTCACCGGCCAGATCATCACCGTCGACGGCGGCGAAACCCTCGCCTGATCCCGGCCGTGCGGTCCGTTCCCGGGCCCCGGCCGTTACCGTTCGTTCCCGGAGCGGTACCGGCACGGCTCCGGGAACGAACCGCTCCACCCGCACACCGCAACGAAAGGCGCGCCCCATGCCCGTACTCGTGGTCACCGGCACCGGCACCGAAATCGGCAAGACCGTCACCACCGCGGCCGTCGCCGCCACCGCGCTGGCCGCCGGCCGGTCCGTGGCGGTGCTCAAGCCCGCGCAGACCGGGGTCCGGGCGGATGAGCCGGGGGACGCGGCGGAGGTGGCTCGGCTTGCGGGGGCGGTCGCGCAGGCCGAACTCGCGCGGTACCCGGACCCGTTGGCCCCGGCCACGGCCGCCCGGCGGGCCGGTCGGGCCGCGGTGCGGCCGTACGAGGTGGCCGAGGCGGCGGGGAAGCTGGCCGCCGAGCACGATCTGGTGCTCGTGGAGGGCGCGGGCGGGCTGCTGGTGCGGTTCGACGAGGAGGGCGGCACGCTCGCGGACGCGGCGCGGCTGCTGGGCGCCCCCGTGCTGGTCGTCGTCCAGGCGGGCCTGGGGACGCTCAACACGACCACCCTGACGGCGGAGGCCCTGCGCGCCCGGGGCCTGGACTGCCCGGGCGTCGTGATCGGCAGCTGGCCCACGGCCCCGGACCTCGCGGACCGCTGCAACCTCGCGGAACTGGCGGAGGCGGCGGGCGCCCCGCTGCTGGGCGCCCTCCCCCAGGGCGCGGCGGCCCTTCCGCCCGCCGACTTCCGCGCCGCGGCCCCCGGCTGGCTCGCGCCCGCGCTCGACGGGACCTGGAGCGCGGAGCGGTTCGCCGCGGCGCAGGGCTGACCCGCGTTGACCATGCGGCAGCGGGGCGCACGCGATGGTCGCGTGCGCCCCGTCGGCTCAGCCCCGCGCCCTCACTCCGCGGCGCGGTAGGCCGCCGTCAACTTCCGCAGCGCCCCCACCACATCCCCGCCGAGCAGCAGGTGGTCCGCCTCGGCGAAGGGTTTCGCCACCGCCGGGGTGATCTTCTGGCCGACCCGGTCCTGGACGAGGAGCCGCGCGGCCGTCACGATCGCACGCCGCTCCCCCGCGTCCCCGCGCCCCGCCTTCCGGGCGGCCTTCGCCTCGGCGGTCAGCTCCGCGAGGCGCCTCGCGCCGTCCGCACCGGGCTCACGGGCCGAGGTCGTCAGCCCCCATCCGTACGGGTACTGCGGGTCGTACGCCGCGTCGCCCACGTTGATCGGCAGCTGCGCCTCGGACCTGGGCCAGGTCACCGGCAGCTGACCGGTGAAGGGCCGCTTGCCGTAGAGGACGTCCGCGACGCCGTCGCCCTCCGTGCCGGGGAGCCAGGACGCGACGAGGGCGTCGATGTCCCCGAGCCGGTCGCCGATGAGCTGGGGACGCCCGGAGACGATCAGCACCGCGCACTTCATGGCGCCGCACACCGTGTCCACCGCCGCCTGGTCGGCGTCGGACAGCCGCAGGTCATGGCCGTTGCCGACGTCTCCCACCCCCTCGGCGTACGGGGTCTCGCCGACGACCACGACCCCGACGTCGTAGCCGTCCGTCGGGGCGGAGGCGTCCTTGGAGTAGGTGACGGCGGAGCCCCCGGACCCCCCGGTCGGCGCATGCGCCTTCCGCAGGCCCTCCAGGATCGTGGTGCCCTCGGTGTGCCGGCCGGAGGAGCCCTGCCAGGTGATGGTCCAGCCGCCGGTCTGGTTGCCGAGGTCGTCGGCGTTGGAGCCGGCGACGTACACCTTCCGGGAGGGCTTGAGGGGCAGCACCCCGCCGTCGTTCTTCAGCAGCACCTGCGACTTCGCGGCCGCCGCGCGGGCGACGGCCCGATGCTGTGCCGAGCCGATCCGGTCGAGGTCGGCGGTATCGGCGTACCGCTTCTCGAAGAGGCCGAGCCGGAACTTGGCCGTCAGGATGCGGGAGACCGCGTCGTCGATCCGGGCCCTGCTGATCCGGCCGGCCTTCACCTCGTCGACGAGTGTGGTGTGGAAGTCCGCGTACGCCGTGGGCACCATGATCATGTCCACTCCGGCGTTCACCGAGGTGCGGACGTCGCTCGGGTAGTCGCCGGGGATCTGGTCGATGGCCTGCCAGTCGCTGATGACGAAGCCCTTGAAGCCCATCCGGTCCTTGAGCACACCGTTGATCATCGCCCCGTCGGCGTGCGTCTTCAGCGGCGCCTGCCCGTCGCCGAGGATGTCGAGCGAGGAGTACGAGGGCATGACCGTGCCCACCCCGCGGTCCACGGCCTCCCGGAACGGCGCCAGGTGGATCTTCTCCAGCTCCTCGCGGGTGACCTTGGTGACGCCCTGGTCGATGGTGTAGCCACCGGTGGTCGAGGAGCCGAACTCGGTGCCGCCGTCCCCCACGAAGTGCTTGGCGGTGGTCAGCACCTTGTCGCGGCGGTCGAGATCCCCGCCGCCCGGCGAGCCCTGCATGCCCTTGATGACCGTCTCCATGGCCGTGACCAGCGCCGGGTCCTCGCCGAAGGACTCGTACGCCCGCCCCCACCGCTCGTCGCGCGATACGCACAGGCAGGGCGAGAAGTCCCAGGGGACACCGGTGGCCCGCACCTCGGAGGCGGTCACCGCACCGGTCTTCTCGGCCAGCTCGGGGTCGCGGGTCGCGCCGAGGCCGATGTTGTGCGGCATGATCGTCGCCCCGGCGAGGTTGTTGTGGCCGTGGACCGCGTCCACCCCGTAGACCAGCGGGATCTGGAAGCGGGTGGCCTGGGCGCGCAGTTGGAAGGCGTCCACCATCCGCGCCCAGGCGTCCGGGGTGTTGGGGGTGGGCACCGAGCCGCCGCCGGACAGCAGGGAGCCGAGGCCGTACTCGGCGATGTCGCCCGGCGTGGTGAGCGCGTTGCGCTCGGCCTGGGTCATCTGCCCGGCCTTCTCCTCGAGCGACATCCGGGAGAGCAGGTCCTTCACGCGCCGCTGCACGGGGAGCTCGGGGTCGAGGTACGGCAGGCCGTGCGCGTCGATCACGATCCGCGGCGTCTCGGCGGGGGCCTTGGCGCCGGAGACGGTGAGCCGGAGCGGGATGGTCTCGGCCGGTTCGGCGCCGCCGCCGCTCGCGGTCGCCACCTCGACGGCGCGCGAGGTGCCGGGGGCGGTGCCGGCCGGGAAGGTCACACTGCCCTGGGCGGGCCGGTAGTCCTCGCCGGAGGTGGCGGAGCCGCCGCCCCCTTCGGTGGTGTAGTCGACGGTGACGGGTTCGTCGATCGGCACGGAGCCGGTGGTGGCGACGGAGATCCTGACCCGGGCGGTCGCGCCCTCCTTGACCGGGTGGACGGCCGCGTCCGTGATCACCTGTGCCTTGGGCGAGCCGTCGGCCTTCCCGTACAGCTCGACCCCGTCGAGCGCGAACCGGTCCGCGGGGGCGGGCGGCGGCTCGTCGGCCGCGGTCGCGGCCCCTCCCGCAAGGGGCGGTAACGCGGCGACGACCGCCGCGGCGACGAATGACGCCGCCCCGCACCCGAGCCTTCCGTACAGTCCTCTGTGTCTCGTCGCTCTCCACTGCCTTCGCTGACCTGGCATCGCGGCTCCTTCGGCTGCATGCACAGATCCTGGCCGACGTGCCGCCCCGATCGCGGCGGCGCGCCGCTCACTCGCTCCAGCTGCGCAGCTCGGCGGCGATGGCGTGGACGTCGGCGGTGCCGTCCTTGACCAAGCGGGCCAGGTCGCGGACGCGCTCGGGGCTGATGGCGATCCTCAGCCCGCTGGCGATGAGATAGGCGTACGCGACGGCCGACGCGAACAGCGCGTTCGAACGCTCCAGGGCGGGCACCAGCAGAAGCAGCTGCAGCAGGGCGGCCGCCCGGGTCTGCGGGTCGGTGTAGACGGGGGTGCCGAATATCTCGGCTTCATGTCGGCTGACGGCGGCGACCAGTGCGCCGTAGTCGGTGACCTGCGGGTCTCCGGGGGTGCTGCGCTCGGCGACCATCAACAGCCAGGCGAGGTCGATCCGCACATTCAAGGGCGCGCCTCGCCCTCCTTGCCGAACTCCTCGTCGAATACGGTCCGGTACTGCTTCATGAAGTCGGCGGCCGCCTCCACGAAGGTATGGCCCACCTCTCCGGCGTCCTTGCGGACGAGCTCTTCGATGTAGCGGTTCATGCTCATGCCCCGCTGCAGCGCGCGCTCCCGCGCCACCTCCGCGGTGGCCTCGTCGACCCGGACGTTCAGCTGTGTCTTCGCCACAGCCTCACGCTAGCGCTTATCCGCTAGCGTCCACAAGCCGGGTCTCGTATCGCGGGACCGGAGCCAATTCGATCGACGCCGCGCCCCCGGCGGTGATGGGATCCCGCCATGAACGATCTCGTGATACGGGCCGCCGCGCCCGCGGACCTCGATACCGTGCTGGCCTTCTGGAAGGAGGCGGCCGAGGGCACCAGCATCAGCGACGACCGGGACGGCGTGGCCCGTCTGCTGGACCGCGACCCCGAGGCGCTGCTGCTGGCCGAGCGGGGCGGCGAGCTCGCCGGGACCGTGATCGCGGGCTTCGACGGCTGGCGCTGCCATCTCTACCGGCTCGCCGTGCACCCCGCCCACCGGCGCCAGGGCGTGGGGACCGCCCTCCTCCAGGCGGCCGAGGAGCGGTTCGCCGCGCTCGGCGGGCGGCGCGGCGACGCGATGGTGCTCGACCACAACGCACTGGCCCACCACGCGTGGCGAGCGGCGGGCTACGCGCCGCAGCCGGAGTGGAGCCGCTGGGTCAAGCCGCTGGATCCCGCCCACTAGCCGACACCGCGGCTCCTCGGCCGACACCGGGGCTCCTCGGCCGGGACCGCGGCTCCTCGGCCACAGGCGACGCGTTCCGCCGGCCGACATCGCGCACTCCTCCCGTCCCTGCTGGACCATGGGGACAGACAGGGGTGAACCGATGACCGAAGTGATCCTCCTGGCCGTGGCGATCCTGCTGGCCCTCGCCTGCGGCGGGTTCGTCGCGGCGGAATTCTCCCTGACGACCGTCGAGCGCAGCGAGCTCGAGCGGGCGGCCGAGCGCGGGGAGCGGGGCGCGGGCAGCGCGCTGAAGGCCGTGCGCAGCCTGACCTTCCAGCTCTCCGGCGCCCAGCTCGGCATCACCGTCACCAATCTGGTGGTCGGCATGCTCGCCGAGCCGTCCGTCGCCGCGCTGCTGGCGGGTCCGCTCCGGGCGATGGGCGTGCCGGACTCCGCCGTGCGCTCGGTCGCGCTGGTGGTCGGGACGGCTCTGTCGACGGTGGTGCTGATGGTCGTCGGTGAGCTGGTCCCGAAGAACTGGGCCATCTCGCGCCCGCTGCCCGTCGCCCGGACCGTCGCCGCCCCGCAGCGCGCCTTCAGCTCCGCCTTCCGCCCGTTCATCGCCCATCTCAACAACACCGCCAACCGCACGGTGCGCCGGATCGGCCTGGAGCCGGCCGAGGAGCTGGCCTCGGCGCGAAGCCCGCAGGAGCTGGTCGCGCTGGCCCGGCACTCCGCCCGGGAGGGGGCCCTGGAGGCGGACACCGCCGAGCTGTTCGTACGGACCCTGAACCTGCGGGAGCTGACCGCGGAGAACGTGATGACCCCGCGGGTGCAGGTCATCGCCCTGGACGTACGGGCCACCACCGAGGACGTCGCCAACGCCACCCGCGCCACGGGCCTGTCCCGCTTCCCCGTCTACCGCGGCAGCCTGGACACGGTCGTCGGCACCGCCCACATCAAGGACGTACTGGCCATCCCCGCCGAGGAACGGATGCGCCACCCGGTGTCGGAGCTGATGCGCGAGCCGCTGCTCGTCCCCACGTCACTCACCGTGGACCGGGTCCTCGACCGGCTCTCGGGGGAGCGCAGCATGGCCGTGGTCATCGACGAGTACGGCGGCACCGCCGGGGTCGTCACCCTGGAGGACATCGTCGAGGAGGTGGTCGGCGAGGTCCGCGACGAGCACGACCCGCACGAGAAGCCCGACCTGGCCCCGGTCGGCTCGGACGCGGAGGGCCGGATCCTGTACGACGCGGACGGCGCGGCGCGCGTCGACCAGCTGGAGGCGCTGGGGATGCGGGTGCCGCACGGCCCGTACGAGACGCTGGCCGGGCTGGTGGCCACCGAGCTCGGCCGTATCCCGGTGCGGGGCGACGCCCTGGAGGTGGCGGGCTGGGACGTCGAGGTGGTCGACGACTCCGGCCACCGGGCGGCGCGGGTCCGGCTGCGGGCGCCGCTGCCGTACGCCGGGGAGGCCGGGCGCGGTGGACACACCAGGCGCGGAAGGGAGGCCGGGCGGGGCGGGCACACGAGGCACGGCAGGGAGACCGGGCGGGGCGGGGACACCAGGCACGGCGGGCAGGCCGGGCGGGGCGGGGACGGCGAGGGGGCGGCCCGATGACCCTGCTGCAGCTGCTGATCGGCCTGCTGACGCTGGTCGTCAACGCCTTCTTCGTCGGCGCCGAATTCGCCCTCATCTCGGTGCGGCGCGCCCAGATAGAGCCGCGCGCCGAGCAGGGCGACCGGCGGGCCCATGCCGTGCTGTGGGGCCTGGAGCACGTCTCCGCGCTGCTCGCCGCGGCCCAGCTGGGCATCACGCTGTGCACGCTGGTGCTGGGCGCCGTCGCGGAACCGGCCATCGCGCATCTGCTGGAGCCGGTCTTCCACGCGGTCGGGCTGCCCCTGGAGCTGGTCCACCCGGTCGCGTTCGTGATCGCGCTGACCGCGGCGACGTATCTGCACATGCTGTTCGGCGAGATGGTGCCCAAGAACGTGGCGCTGGCCGAGCCGGTGCGCACGGCGCTGCTGCTGGGCCCGCCGCTGGTCGCCCTGGCGCGCGGGCTGCGCCCGGTGATCTTCGCCGTCAACGCCTTCGCGAACGCCCTGCTGAAGCTGGCGCGGGTGGAGCCCAAGGGCGAGGTGGCGGCGACCTTCTCCGACGACGAACTGGCCCGGGTGGTCGTGGACTCCGGCGAGGCCGGGCTGCTGGACGACCGGGCCATCGAACGGCTGCGGGACGCTCTCGAACTGGGTCGCCGCAGGGTGCGCGATGTCGTGCTGCCGCTGCGGCAGGTGGTCTCCGCCCGGCTCGGGGTGACGCCCGAGGAGCTGGAGCGGATGGCGGCCGCGTCCGGGTTCTCACGCTTCCCGGTGGTCGACGACTCCGGGCGCATCCTGGGCTATCTGCACGTCAAGGACGCGCTGGACGCCCGCCCGCGCGACCTGCCGTTCCGCCTCGATCAGCTGCGCCCGATCGCCCGGGTCCGGTCCCAGACGGCGCTGGACGACGTGCTGACCGCGATGCGCGACAGCCGGACCCACCTCGCCGCCGTCAGCGGACCCGAGGGACGCCTGGAAGGCCTGGTCACCATGGAGGACGTACTGCGCGAACTGGTCGCCTGACGCGAGGCCCGGCGGCCCCCTCACTCGTCCCGACGCGACTCGTGCGCGATGATGCACGCCTGCCAGTGGGCCAGCGCCTCGGCCTTGCCCCCGCCCCCTTCCTCCGCCACGGCCAGCAGCGCGTCGGCGGCCATCGCGGCCAGCCGGACGGCCACCCGGCACACGTCCCGCCGCTCCAGCGGGTCCAGCAGGGCGACGGCCCCCTCTCCGTCGTCGGCGAGCGCGGCGGCCACGATGGCCATGGTCGTACGGTCGCATTCAAAGGCATCCACGCCGACCAGACTGCCCCGATGCGCCCCGTCCGGAACCCGGCACGGGCCAACCGAGGGATCCGCCGGGCGCGCGGAACGCGCGCGAGCGGAGGTTCACGCGCGCCTTAGGTGGGCCGGGTGGCGGACGGGTCGTAGCGGAAAATCGTGTACTCGATCCGCCCGATGACCTTCGTCCTGGTGGTCCGCCGGTAGAGCTCGGGCGGCCGGAAGATGTTGTCGTCGTAGATGTCGGCGCCCGGCTCCAGGTTCCAGCTGGCGGTCGTGCCGTTGCGCGCCCCGCCCTCGAAGTAGATGTTGGTCATCCCCATGGGGCTCATCATGCGCGCGGCCGCCGCCGGGCGCAGCCCACGGGATAGGATCGCCCGCGCCATGCAGATGAAGACCACCTACACCAGCTTCGTCGCCGTCGGCGACTCCTTCACCGAGGGCATGTCCGACGGACTGCCGGACGGCTCCTACCGGGGTTGGGCCGATCTGCTCGCGGCGCGCCTCGCGGCCCGCGCCCCCGGCTTCCGCTACGCCAACCTGGCCGTGCGCGGCAAGCTGATCCGGCAGATCGTCGACGAACAGACGGACGCGGCGGCGGCGATGGGCGCGGACCTGGTGACGCTGGTCGGCGGGCTGAACGACGTGCTGCGGCCCAAGTGCGACGTGGAGCGGGTCTGCGGGCTGCTGGAGGAGGCCGTGGAGCGGCTGGCGCCCAGCTGCAAACAGCTGGTGCTGATGCGCAGCCCGGGGCGGCGCGGGCCGGTGCTGGTGCGGTTCCTGCCACGGATGGAGCGGCTGTTCTCCTTCATCGACGAACTGGCGGCGCGGCACGGCGCGATCGTCGTGGACCTCTTCACCTCCGAAGTGCTCGGCGACCCCCGGATGTGGGCGGACGACCGGCTGCACCCGAACTCCGAGGGGCACCGGCGGGTGGCCGAGGCGGTCTGGCAGGCGCTGGGGCACGAGCCGGAGGCCGACTGGAACGCACCGCTGCCGCCCGCCGTACGGCCCGGCTGGGTCGCCCGGCGCGCCTCGGACGCGCGCTTCGCCCGCGAGCACCTGGGGCCGTGGATCGGCCGGCGGCTGACGGGCCGCTCCTCGGGCGACGGGCGTCCGCCCAAGCGGCCCGAGCTGCTGCCGTACGAGGGCTGATTCGCCGCCGTACGGGCGCTGGGCCCGCCGCCGTACGGACGTGACCACGGCCACCGCGCTGGCCTGCGTATACGCCCAGTAGACTGTCTGCCCGTGACTGGTAAGCCGCGCATCCCGAACGTCCTGGCCGGCCGCTACGCCTCGGCGGAGCTGGCCGTCCTGTGGTCCCCCGAGTACAAGGTGACGCTGGAGCGGCGGCTGTGGCTCGCCGTGCTGCGGGCCCAGAAGGACCTCGGGATCGAGGTGCCGGACGCCGCCCTCGCCGACTACGAGCGGGTCCTGGAGACCGTCGACCTGGCTTCGATCGCCGAGCGCGAGAAGGTCACCCGGCACGATGTGAAGGCGCGGATCGAGGAGTTCAACGCGCTCGCCGGGCATGAGCACGTCCACAAGGGCATGACCTCGCGCGATCTGACCGAGAACGTGGAGCAGCTGCAGATCCGGCTCTCCCTGGAGCTGGTCCAAGGCCGTACGGTGGCCACGCTGGCCCGGCTGGGGAAGCTGGCCGCCGAACACGCCGAGCTGGTCATGGCCGGGCGCTCGCACAATGTGGCGGCGCAGGCGACGACCCTCGGCAAGCGCTTCGCGACCGCGGCCGACGAGCTGCTGGTGGCCTACGGGCGGCTGGAGGAGCTGCTGGGCCGCTACCCGCTGCGCGGCATCAAGGGCCCGGTCGGCACCGCGCAGGACATGCTGGACCTGCTGGGCGGCGACTCGGCCAAGCTGGCCGATCTGGAGCGGCGGATCGCCGGGCACCTGGGCTTCGGACAGGTCTTCACCTCCGTCGGACAGGTCTACCCGCGCTCGCTGGACTTCGAGGTGGTCACCGCGCTGGTGCAGCTGGCCGCGGCCCCCTCCTCGCTCGCCAAGACGATCCGGCTGATGGCCGGGCACGAGCTGGTGACCGAGGGCTTCAAGCCCGGGCAGGTCGGCTCCTCGGCCATGCCGCACAAGATGAACACCCGCTCGTGCGAGCGCGTCAACGGCCTCGCGGTGATCCTGCGCGGCTATGCCTCGATGACCGGCGAGCTGGCGGGCGACCAGTGGAACGAGGGCGACGTGTCCTGCTCGGTGGTGCGCCGCGTCGCGCTGCCGGACGCCTTCTTCGCCTTCGACGGGCTGCTGGAGACCTTCCTGACGGTGCTCGACGAGTTCGGCGCCTTCCCCGCCGTCGTCGCCCGTGAACTCGACCGCTACCTCCCCTTCCTCGCGACGACGAAGGTGCTGATGGGGGCGGTGCGGGCCGGGGTGGGCCGCGAGGTGGCGCACGAGGCCATCAAGGAGAACGCGGTCGCGTCGGCGCTCGCGATGCGCGAGCAGGGCGCCGAGCGCAACGAACTGCTCGACAAGCTCGCCGCCGATGAGCGGATCCCGCTGGACCGCGGTCAGCTGGACGCGCTGATGGCCGACAAGCTGTCCTTCACGGGCGCCGCCGCCGACCAGGTCGCGGCGGTGGTCGCCCGGATCGAGGAGATCGTGAAGCGCCATCCGGAGGCCGCGGCGTACACGCCCGGGTCGATCCTCTGATCCCGGCGGGCACCCCTCGATGACACCCGCGGAACTGGAGGCCGCCCGCGACCGCCTCGTGCCCGACGTGGTCGCGGACGGCCTCCGCGTGCTGTTCTGCGGCATCAACCCCGGGCTGATGACCGCCGCGACGGGCCACCACTTCGCCCGGCCGGGCAACAGGTTCTGGCCCGTCCTGCACGCCTCCGGCTTCACCCCGCGCCGGCTCCACCCGTCCGAGCAGCACGAGCTGCTCTCCTACGGCCTGGGGATCACCAATGTCGTCGCCCGCGCCAGCGCGCGGGCCGACGAGCTGAGCGACGAGGAGTACCGCGAGGGAGGCCGGATCCTGGCGGAGAAGGTCACCCGGCTGCGCCCGCGGTGGCTCGCCGTCGCCGGGGTGACCGCGTACCGGGTCGCCTTCGGCGACAAGCGGGCCGAAATAGGCCCGCAGGAGCGGACCATCGGCACCACCCGGATCTGGGCCCTGCCCAACCCCAGCGGGCTCAACGCCCACTGGACCCTGGCCACGATGGCGGAGGAGTTCGGCCGGCTGCGCGCCGCCGCGTACGCCGACGGCGACAGCGACGGCGACGGCTGACAACTCAGCGCACGCTTCCCTCTCCTATCGCCGCGACCAGTTGCAGGGGCAGCTCGCGGTCCCCCTGCCCTATCCCGAGCCCTATCCAGCGCCCGTCGGTCCGCCAGCCGTACACCCGCCCCACATAGCCGCACAGCGACCGCAGCGGCTCCGGCACCGGCTCGCCCATGGCGTCACGCTCCAAATGGTCGGCCAGGTCGAGGACTTCGGGCTCGCCCCAGCGTAAGGACAGCACCTGGACCAGCACCCGCAGCTCCGCCTCGAACTCCTCCTCGACCTCGATCAGTCGCTCCAGATCCTCGTCCCAGAAGTCCTCGCTGACCCGGAGGTCGGCGACATGGAAGCCGGGGCCGCTCGCCACGCCCCCGGCGACGCCCCGCCGGTCGGGGAAGTCCCGGACGCGCAGCAGGTCGATGGTCGCCAGATGGTCCGCCGTGCTGGTCATGCTCTCAGTAAACATTCCGGGTCCGACAACTGGCCGCCCGTCAGGTGTCCCGGCGCTCGAGCGCCAGCCGTCCGCAGCACACCGCGACCGCCGTGTACAGCGCCAGCACCCCGAGCCCCGTCCACGCGCCCAGCGGGCCTTCGGGCGCGGTGTGCAGCACCTGCTGACCGGCCTGGTCGGGGAGGAACCTGGTGGCGGACGTGGCGCCGAACACCGGCGAGAGGAAGGAGACGACGGGGACGACCAGCGCCAGGGCGCCCACCGAGCTGCGCAGTACGGCGGCGACGCCCGAGGCCAGCACCGTCAGCAGGGCGAGATAGGCGCCGCAGCCGACCGCCGCGCGCAGCGCCCCCGGGGCGCCCGGGCCCACGCCCTCGCCGTCGAGCAGCGCCTGGCCGACGAGCAGCGACGCGAATCCGGTGACCAGGCCGACGGCCAGGGCGCACAGGCCCACGACGGTCAGCTTGCACCCGTAGTACAGACCGCGCCGGGGGACGGCCGCCAGCCAGACGCGGATGCCTCCGCCGGCGTATTCGTGTCCCACCGCGAGCACGCCGAAACTGACGGCGGCGATCTGTCCGAAGGGCAGGCCGAAGAAGGAGTGGAAGAGCGGGTCGAAGCCGCTCTCCTTGCCGTCATGGGTGGCGCTCGCCACCGCCGAGATGCCGGTGGTGGCCACCAGAGCGCCGAGGAGGGCGGTCAAGAGGGATCGCAGGGTGCGGATCTTCATCCACTCGGAGTGCAGCACCGCTTTGACTGACATTTACCCTCAAACCTCCTGCTTCGCCGTGTAGTCCGCCTCGTCGGCGGTGAGCCGCAGATACGCCTGTTCCAAGGACGCCTTGTCGTCGGCCAGTTCGAGGAGGGGGATGCCGTGGCGGGCGGCGAGCCTGCCGACCTCCTCCGGCGTGGCCCCGTCGACCGCCCAGTGGTCCGGCCCGTCCGGCTCCGCGGCCAGCCCTGCGCGGGTCAACTCCGAGCGCAGCCGCTCCGGCTCGGCGGTACGCACCCGTACCCGCGGCCGGCTGTGCTCCTGGATGAACGCCTCCATGGAGGTGTCGGCGAGCAGCTTGCCCCGGCCGAGCACGACGAGGTGATCGGCGGTCAGCGCGGTCTCGGCCATGAGATGGCTGGAGACCAGGACGGTGCGGCCCTCCGCGGCCAGCCGCTTCATGAGCGTACGGATCCAGATGATCCCCTCGGGGTCGAGCCCGTTGGCCGGTTCGTCCAGCATCAGCACCGGCGGGTCGCCGAGCAGCGCCGCCGCGATGCCCAGCCGCTGACGCATGCCGAGCGAGAACGTCCGGACGCGCCGCCTCGCGGCCGAGGCCAGCCCCGACTCCTCCAGCACGGCGTCGACCCGGCTCGCCGGGACGCGGTTGCTGAGCGCCAGGCACAGCAGGTGGTCCCGGGCGGTGCGGGCGCCATGGGCGGCGCCCGCGTCCAGCAGCGCGCCGACACGGCGCAGCGGCTCGTCGTACGCGCGGTACGGGCGGCCGCCGACGGTCGCGGTGCCGGAGTCCGGCCGGTCAAGGCCCAGCACGATCCGCATGGTGGTGGACTTGCCGGCGCCGTTGGGGCCGAGGAAGCCGGTGACCCGGCCGGGCTCCACCCGGAAGGTCAACCCGTCGGCGGCGCGCACCGCCCCGTAGTTCTTGGTCAGTTGATGTACGTCGATCGACGTCCCGGTGATCATGGTCTCCACGGTCCCGTGCCGGGGGCGCCCGGGCCTCCCCCGCGCGTGGGTTCCGGCTCCCCCGCGCGGGGGAGGGCGCGGCTGTGGGGCGCAGGGCACGATGGTCGACGTGTCGACATCGCCCGCCCTCACCGCCCGGCTCCCGCGCGCCGTACGGACCGTCCTCGCCCCGCTGAGCCGCGCGGTCACCTACACCCGCTGGCTGCATCTGCTGATGGGGGCCGTGGTGGCGGCGGTGTGCGGTCTGGTCTACCCCGGGCTCTTCGGCCTCCGCCCCGCCGATCTGCTGTGGCTGCCGGTGGTGCCGGTGCTGCCGCTGGCCGCCGTCGCGATGGTGCCGGCCACCCGGCTGGCGGAGGGGTTGCAGGCGCGCCTGCTGCTCACCCCCGGGGAGCATGCGCGCCACCAGCAGGGCCACCTCGCCCCGCGGATCGCGGCCGCGCCGTCCGCGTCCCGGGGCGACCGGGTGCGCACCGCGCTGTGGCTGGTCCTGCGGCTGGAGGCGGGCTGTCTGACGGCGCTGCTGAGCCTCCAGCTGCCCGCTCTGACGGGGGCGCTGATCGCCGCCGCGTCGCAGGGCACGCCCACGGTGGTCATGGGCGTACGGATCAGCGGCCACCACTGGTGGTACGCGCTGCTCGCCCCGCTCCCCCTGGCCGCCCTGATGGCCCTGGTCGTGGCCGGCGGGAGCCTGATGACGGCGGCCGCGACCCGGCTGCTCGGCCCGTCGGCCGCCGAGCGGCTGGCCGCGCTGGAGGAGCGTACGGAGCGGCTTTTGGAACACAACCGGCTCGCCCGCGAGTTGCACGACTCCATCGGACACGCGCTCACGGTCGCCGTGGTGCAGGCGGGCGCGGCGCGGGCGGCAGGCTCGACGGAGTTCACGGACCGCGCCCTGGCCGCGATCGAGGAGACCGGGCGGCATGCGCTGGAGGACCTGGAGCGGGTGTTGCGGCTGCTGCGCGAGGACGCCGCGCGGGGCCCGGCCGACCGTCCCGGCCTCACCGAGGCCGAGCGCCTGCTGGAGTCGGCGCGGGCGGCGGGCTCGACGCTCGACGCGGAGGTGACCGGCCCGCTGGAGGAGCTGCCAGGACCGGTGTCCCGCGAGGGCTATCGCATCCTGCAGGAGGCGCTGACGAATGTGCTGCGGCACGCGGGCCCGGTGCCGGTGGCCGTACGGGTCGACGTCGCCGCGGACACCGGGGCGCTGCGGCTGGACGTGCGCAACCCCCTGCCGAGCCCCGGCCGCCCGGACGGGATGTCCGCCGGCGAGGGCCGCGGCACCGGCCTGCGCGGTATCCGTGAGCGGGCGGCGCTGCTGGGCGGCGCGGCGGAGGCGGGCCCGTACGAGGGCGAATGGCGGCTGAGCGTGACCCTGCCGCCGCACCGCGACCACGCGCACACGCCGGCCTGAGGGGAGACGCATGGGCGTGCCCCGCGAGGAGAGCACAGCGGCTCCGCCGGCCCCCGCTCGTGCGACGAGCGGGGGGCGGCCGGGCGCCGCCCCTCGGCACGCGACGCCGCGGGCCCTGCTGCCGGACGTCTAAGGTGATCGTGTGCCGATCAGCGTCCTCCTCGTGGACGACGAGGAGCTGGTGCGCGCCGGGTTGCGCGCGATCCTGGAGTCCCAGCCGGACATCCGGGTCATCGGCGAGGCCGCCGACGGCGCCTCGGTGGTGCCGCTGGTGCGGCGACTGCGGCCGGACGTGGTCGCGATGGACGTCCGGATGCCGCTGCTCGACGGCATCGAGGCGACCCGCGCCGTGCTGCGGGCGGTCCCCGGCCCGCCCCGGATCCTGGTCGTGACGACCTTCGAGAACGACGAGTACGTCTACGAGGCGCTGCGCGCCGGCGCGGACGGCTTCCTGCTCAAGCGCGCCCGCCCCGCCGAGATCGTGCACGCGGTGCGGCTGGCGGCGGAGGGCGAGTCGCTGCTGTTCCCGGCGGCCGTGCGGTCCTTCGCCGCGGCCCGCGGCGGCAACGAGCGCGCCCGCGAGGCGATGGAGCGGGCGGCGCTCACCGAACGCGAGGCCGAGGTGCTGCGGCTGATGACCCGCGGTCTGTCGAACGCCGAGATCGCCGGCCATCTGGTGATCGGCTCCGAGACGGTCAAGACGCACGTCAGCGCGGTGCTCGCGAAACTGGGCGCGCGGGACCGCACACAGGCGGTGATCGCGGCGTACGAGTCGGGGTTCGTGGTGCCCGGCTGACGGGGCTCTCCCCGCGCCCTCGTCGGGCGGCTACCATCCGGCAGACACACACAGGAGAGGAGGCCCACGTGGGGCGGCTCACCGGCGGGGATCCGTCCCTGCTGCGGCGCATCAACTCCGCCGTCGTCCTGCACGCGCTGCGCGCGGCGACCGTCTCCGCCGACGCCCAGGACCCCGGCGAGGGCACCGACCCCGACGGCGCCGACGACCGCCCGCCGGGCTGCGCCACCCTCACCGACCTCACCCGGGTGACCGGCCTGTCCCGCCCCACCGTCGAGGGTGTGGTCGAGGGGCTGACCGCCGACGGCCTGGTGGTGGAGATGCCCGCGGAGGAGGGCGGGGTCCGCCGCCAGGGGCGCCCCGCCCGGCGCTTCCGCTTCCGGGCCGAGGCCGGCCATCTGCTCGGCGTCGAGATAGGCGCCCACCGCGTCGCGGCCCTGCTGACGGACCTCGACGGCCGCCCGCTCGGCTCCACGGTGCGGGAGGTGTCCGAGAAGGCGTCGGCCGACGAGCGCCTGGACCGGGTCCGTACCGCCGTCGCCGACCTGCTGCGCCGGGCCGGTGTGGCGCGCTACTCGCTGCGGGCGGTGGGTGTCGGCAGCCCGGGCGTCGTGGAGGCCGACGGCACCGTCCGCCTGTGCACGGCACTCCCCGGCTGGACCGGACTGCGCCTCGGGGAGCGGCTGCGGCGCTCCTTCCGCTGCCCGGTGCTCGTCGAGAACGACGCCAACACCGCCGCCGTGGCCGAACACTGGAAGGGCGCGGCCGTCGGCTCCGACGACGTCGTCTACGTCGTGGCGGGGCTGAGCCCCGGCGCCGGCTCGCTGATCGGCGGCCGGCTCCACCGCGGCTTCGGCGGCGCCGCGGGCGAGATCGGCGCCCTCCATCTGCTGGGCCGCGAGGCCAGCCCGGAGGAAGTCCTCTCCACGACGGGCGAACCGCTCATCCCCCTCGACGAGGGCCAGGTCGCCCGTGTCTTCGACCTCGCGCGCGCCGGGGACACCCGCGCCCGCGCGGCCGTCGACCGCTTCATCCGCCGTCTGGTGCACGACGTGGCGGCCCTGGTGCTGGCCCTGGACCCCGAGGTCGTCGTGGTCGGCGGCTGGGCCTCCGGCCTCGACGGCATCCTCGACCCCCTGCGCGAAGAACTCGCCCGCTACTGCCTGCGCCCGCCCCAGGTCGCCCAGTCCCTCCTGGGGGAGGCTGCCGTGATGACCGGCGCGCTCCGGCTGGCCCTCGACCATGTGGAAGAGGAGCTGTTCGCCGTGGAGTCCACGGTCACCGCCCGCCGCGCGGGGCGCTGACTCTCATCCGCGTACGGTGGTGGCGGTGTCGGATTCCCGAGGAGGAGCGATTTCCCGAGGAGGAGCGATGGGCGGGACCTGGGCGGGGGTGCGGGAGCGTGTGCTCGCGCTGCGGAAGGCGCCGCGGTGGTGGGCGGTGTTCGGTGCCGACTTCGCCGATCACGGGCACGACTTCGAGCTGCTGCCCGTCCTCACCGAGGAGCAGTTGGGGGCGGTGGAGCGGCGGCTGGGGACCGAACTGCCCGCGGAGTACCGCACGTTCCTCCTGGAGGTGGGCGCCGGCGGCGCGGGCCCCGACTACGGGCTGTTCCCGATGAGACCGCCCGGCCAGGGCACCCCGCCCGCCACCGGCCACTGCGCGCTGCCCTTCCGCCCCGAGCTCTCGGCCGAGCTCGACGAGCACATGGACGCGGAGCCCCGGAGGGCCGACCACCCGGACGACGACACCTTCGCCGCCGTCTACGCCGCCTGGGACGCCCGCCACGACGAACTGCTCGACGCCGTGACCGAGGGCACGCTGTGCATCAGCTCTCAGGGCTGCGCGTACTACTCGCTCCTCGTGGTCACCGGCCCCCTCAGCGGCACCATGTGGAACGACGTACGGGCCCTCGGCGAGGGCGTCGCCCCGGTCGAAACGCGCGGAAAAACGGGGCACGTGTCGTTCGCGGAGTGGTATCTGGACTGGCTCGAGTACGCGGAGCGCCGCGCCTGGGACGAGACGACCGAGCCTCCGCCACGCCTCCAGTTCACCTCCGACCGGACCTGACTCGAGCGGCCTTGCGCCGCGGGCGCCACAGAGCTAACCTACAACCAAATGGTTGTAGATGAATGGACCGACGAGACAGTGGACCGCCTGTTCCACGCGCTGGCCGATGCCACCCGCCGCAGCATCCTCCACCGCTGTGTGCGGGACGAGCTGTCGGTGTCACGGCTGGCCGAGGTCTACCCCATGAGCTTCGCCGCGGTGCAGAAGCATGTGGCGGTACTGGAGCGGGCCGGGCTGGTCACCAAACAGCGCCGCGGACGGGAGCAGTTGGTGCGGACCGACCCGGAGGCCATAGGCCGCGCGCGGCAGGTGCTCGACGAGCTCGAGACGGCCTGGCGCGGACGAGTGAACCGGATGGCCGGCCTGCTGGCGGAGGACTCCGACCCCCGAGCGAACAACCCGACGGAAGGACGAAACACATGAGCGTCACCAGCCTGGACAAGGACTTCGACAACCTGACCCTCACCCTGATCGCCGACTTCACCGCGCCGGTCGACCGGGTGTGGCAGCTGTGGGCCGACCCGCGGCAGCTGGAGCGCTGGTGGGGACCGCCGACCTACCCGGCGACCATGGAGCAGCACGACCTGACCCCGGGCGGAGAAGTCACCTACTTCATGACCGGCCCTGAGGGCGACAAGCACCGCGGCTGGTGGCGCATCACCTCGGTCAACCCGCCGACCGCCCTGGAGTTCACCGACGGCTTCGCCGATGCGGACGGGACGCCGAGCGCCGAGATGCCGACCACCACCGTGCGGATGCGGCTGACCGAACACGACGGGGGCACGCGGATGGAGCTGCGCTCGGCCTACGACTCCCGGGACCAGATGGAGCGCATGCTGGACATGGGCATGGCCGAGGGTCTGCAGCAGGCGGTCGGCCAGATGGACGCCCTGCTCACCGACTGACCCGGTACCGGGCGGCCGGGCCGGTGGCAGGATTGGCGCATGACCGACGCGTGGGAAGTGACCTGCCGTTTCCCCCGGAAGGGGGCCTTGTGGTTCTTCGTCGCACTCGGGGCCGCAGGGGCCGGCCTGGCCGTGGTGCGCCTGGTGTTCCGGGCCGGGCCCTTGGACCTGTGGCTGGGCGTCGGGCTGCTTCTCGCGCTGCTGGGCAGCGTCTCACTGCGCGCTGCCGTCGCCCGGGTGGGCGCCGACGCGTACGGCCTGCACACGCGGACGCTGCTGCGCCGCCGGAGCGTGCCGTGGCGTGACGTCGCCGATCTGCGCGTACGCCTGAAGTACGCGAACACCCCCCGGGTCCAGGAGACCCGTCGCGTCATCCTGGTGCTGCGCGACGGCCACAAGCGGCCGCTGCCCCTGCCGCGGAGCTGGTCGCCCCACGACCCGGACTTCGACGCGCGGTGGGAAGCGCTCCGCGCGCTGCACCGCCGCCACGGGGACCCGGAGTCGAGCCACATCCCCGTCGTCTCGTACCGCACCGCCGGGCGCGGCTGGGCCGGGTCGCTGAGCCTGTGCGCGCTGCTGGTGGCGGGCGCGGCCGTGGCCGCGTGGTTCGTGCCGGGCATGGTGTCGGACGAGCGGGCGTGGCGGTCGGCCACCCCGTGCGCCGCCGGGACGCCCGCCACGGAGCGCGACACGTGCCTGACGACGCTGCCGGCCGTGATCGCGCGGACCGAGGCCAACCGGCCCAAGCAGCCCAGTTGGCTGTACTTCAGCGGCGGTCGGCCCATGGAGCGGCTGGAGGTCTCGAGCGAGGCCGCCGGGGACTTCGAGGCCGGTGACAGAGTCGAGCTGACCGTCTGGCGCGGTCAGGTGAGGAAGGTCGCCGGGGAGGGCCATGTGTGGCGCGAGCACATCCCCGCCGCAGGGGAAGTGGCCGTCCTGGCGGCCGTGTTCGCCCTCGCCGCGGGCTATCCCGCGGCCCAGGCGCTGCTGCGCCTGCGCGGGCGCCGGCTGCCGGACGACGAAGTCCTCCCGTCCGCCCTTCCGTTCGCGGCCGCGCTCACCGGTACCGCCCTGTGGCTGCTGCCGCTGTGCTACCGCCACCCCACGACCCTGCCGGCCTCTCCCGGCTCGATCACCTGGGCGGCCGCGGGCTCGCTGGTCACGCTGACCCTGTTGACCTGGGCCTGGCGCGCCACCCGCATCCGTACGCCCGAAGCGGTCCACGCCACGGAAGGCCCCGCCGGGACAGGGACAGGGACAGAGGCGGAGGCGGAGGCGGAACCGGAGACGGAGGCGTTCTTCGCCGCCCGCTTCCTGGAGCACACCGACTACAACCCGCACGGCTTCGGCACCCATATCGTCCTCGGGGGCGGCCCGCCCGCGGTGACGCCCCACCCCGGACCGGGCCGGTTCGCGGCGAAACGGATACCGGTGGAACGGCTCACCGTCGCGAACGTACGGCGCGCCCGGGGCAGCGACGGCGACACCGTCCCAAGGAGCTGGCACATCGCCGAACTCGACGACGCGGGCGCGCCGGTGCGCCTCGCGGCCGCCCCGGACGACCTGGCCCGCATCATCCGCGAGCTGGGCCCGGCGAAGGCCGTGTAGCGGTCAGCCCGCCAGGAGCTCCATGTCCGCGCCGTCGCCGAAGGTGAGGCGGCAGGTGTCGGCGCGGTAGGTGGCGACGGCCACGGCGACCGTGTGGCCGGCCGCGGTGTAGCGGGTGGTGACCAGGAGGACGGGGGCGCCGGGCAGGCGGTCCAGTTGCCTGGCGTCGTCGGCGCGGGCGGAGCCCAGCTCGACGGACTGCTCACGGCCCTCGAGCGCGACGCGGCGCAGTTCGCGCAGGACCGCGCGGGCGCGGGGGGCGCCCGGCGGGGTGTCGATGGCGGTGAGGCCGGGGACGGAGCCGGAGGGGACGTAGAGGAGCTCGGCGGCGATCGGCTGGCCGTGGCTGACACGGGTGCGGCGCACGGTGTGCACCAGGGCGCCGGGCGGCAGGTCGAGGAGCCGGGCGATGGCGGCGGGCGGCTCCGCCTCCGTGCTGTCGACGGGCTGCCAGTCCGCGTCGGCAGCGTCGTCGGCGTCTTCCCAGCTGTGGGCCCGCTCGCCGACCGCGACGCCCATCCGGGGCGGGGCGACGGTGGTGCCGACGCCCCGGCGGCGCTGCAGCCTGCCCTCCAGCTCGAGCTGCTCGAGGGCCTGCCGGAGAGTGGCGCGGGCCACGCCGAAGCGGGCCGCGAGCTCACGCTCGTTGGGCAGGATCTCACCGACCGCGAACTCCGAGTCCAGCGCTTCGCTGAGCACGGTCTTGAGGTGCCAGTACTTGGGCTCCGGCACCGTGTCGAGCTGCGTGGTCCCCACCCTGTCCTCCGCAACAGATCTGCGCGCTTGATATGCGTGTTTCTTTATTAAAGGTTGTTGCAGTATCTAGTGCGACGATAAGGCGGCGCCCTGACTTGGTCAAGACCAATCAACGGGCCGCCTAGGATGGCGCCATGACCTCACACTCCTATCTCTCCGAGCTGTTCTCGCTGGACGGCCGGGTCGCCGTGGTGACCGGCGGCAGCTCAGGCATCGGCCGGGCCATCGCCGGGGCGCTGGCGCGCGCGGGCGCGAGCGTCGTCGTGGTGGCGCGCAGGGAGGCGGAGCTGGCCGCCACGGTCGAGGAACTGACCGGTCAGGGGTGCCGTGCGGCCCGGGTGAGCGCCGATCTGGGCACGCGCGACGGAGTGCGCGCGGCGGCCGAGGAGGCGGCGGCGGCCTTCGGGGAGCCCGACATCCTCGTCAACAGCGCCGGGATCAATCTGCGGCCCCCGATGAGCGAGCTCGGCGAGGAGGTGTGGGACGCCACGATGGCGGTGAACCTGGAGGCCCCCTATCTGCTGGGGCAGCGGTTCGGCCCGAAGATGGCCGAACGGGGCTTCGGGCGGATCATCCACATCACCTCCCAGCAGGCGCACCGGGCGTTTGTGCAGAGCGGGGCGTACGGCGTCTCGAAGGGGGCACTGGAGTCGCTGGCCCGGTCACAGGCCGAGGCGTGGTCTCCGTACGGCGTGACCTGCAACACACTCGTGCCGGGGTTCGTGATGACACCGCTGAACAGGCGGCTGTCCTCCGACCCCGAGCAGGTGGCGGCGCTGGCCGAGCGCACGCTGGTCGGGCGCAACGGCCTGGCCGAGGACTTCGCGGGCGCGGCGGTGTTCCTCGCCGGCCGCGCCTCGGCCTATGTCACCGGGCAGGCGCTCTTCGTCGACGGCGGACTGTCCGTTCACTGAGCCGCGCCGCCGGGCCGCAGCTCCGCCAGGTGCGCCAGCTTGGCGGGGTTGCGCATGACGTAGACGGTCTGGATCCGGCCGTCGGCGACATCGAGGGAGAGGGCCGCGTCGGGGCGGCCGGCCGAGAACAGGACCATCGCGGGGCCGCCGTTGAGCTCGGTGAAGACCAACTCCGGCTCCAGGATGGTCTGCTGGCCCACCGCCACCAGGAAGCGGCCGATCTTGTCCGCCGTCTCCATGATCCGCAGCGGCGCCTTGGCCTTGCCGTCGGTGTCGCCGACGAGGCGGACATCGGGCGCCAGCAGGGAGAGCAGCCCCTCGAGGTCGCCGCCCTGCGCGGCGGCCAGGAAACGCTCGGTCAGATCGCGGCGCTGCCCCGGATCCACCTCGAACCGCGGCTTGCGCTCCTCCACATGGCGCCGCGCCCGCCCGGCCAGCTGCCGCACCGCCCCCTCCGTACGGTCCAGGGCGGCGGCGATCTCCCCGTACGGAAAGCCGAAGGCCTCGCGCAGCACGAACACCGCGCGCTCCAGCGGTGAAAGCGACTCCAGGACCACCAGCACGGCCAGCGAGACGGATTCGACGAGCACCGCCCGCTCGGCGGTGTCCGGGACGGTGTGGCCGAAGTCGGTGACGAGCGGCTCGGGCAGCCACGGGCCGACGTACGACTCGTGGCGGGCCTGCGCCTGCCGCAGCCGGTCGATGGCGAGCCGGGTGGTGATCCGTACGAGGTAGCCGCGGGGTTCGCGCACCGCCTCGCGGTCGGCGCCTGACCAGCGCAGCCACGCCTCCTGGACGACGTCCTCCGCGTCCGTCACCCGGCCCAGCATCCGGTAGGCCACTCCGGTCAGCAGGGAGCGGTGCTCTTCGAAGACGTCCGTCGCGGCGCCGGCCGCGGTGTCAGAAGTGGCCACCAGGCCATCATCCCACCCTGCCGAGGCGGCGTCCGCGTCGGGTCTACCCAGGGGTAATCCTTGCTGACATGCTGTCTCGTAACGCCACCGCGCCACCACGTCACCTGTCGTCCGGAACGGGAGCCGCCCCCATGGCCGCCACCATCGCCTTCCCCATCGACACGCCCACCGGGCCGCAGCCCGCGCACGTCGTCTACGAGCGGCGCGGCACCGGTCGGCCCCTGGTGCTGCTGCACGGCGTCGGACACCACTGGCAGGCCTGGGAGCCGGTGCTGGACATCCTCGCCGTCGAACGCGAGGTGACGGCCGTGGACCTGCCCGGCTTCGGGGAGTCCGCCGCGCTGCCGGACGGCGTCGGATACGGGCTGGAGGACATGGTGCCCGTGCTCGCGGCGCTGTTCGACGCGCTCGGCCTCGACCGTCCGGACGTCGCCGGGAACTCCCTCGGCGGGCTGCTCGCCCTCGAACTCGGCCGCCGGAAGCTCGTACGGTCGGTCACCGCGCTCAGCCCGGCGCGGTTCTGGAGCGAGGGCGAACGCCGCTACGCCTCCGGGGTGCTGACGGCCATGCGGGGCGCCGCCCGGGCCATACCGCTGCCGCTGGTCGGCCGGCTGGCACGGACGGCGGCCGGGCGGGCGGTGCTGACCGGCACCATCTACGCCCGGCCCGGGCGGCGTTCAGCCGAGGCGGTGGTCGCCGAGGCGCGGGCCATGCGCGAGGCGACCGGCTTCGAGGCCACCCTCGCCTCCGGGCGCGGCGCCATGTTCGCGGACGACGTCCCCGACGTGCCGGTCACCATCGGCTGGGGCACCCGCGACCGGGTGCTGCTGCCCCGTCAGGGCGTCCGGGCCAAGCGCGCGATCCCCGCCGCCCGGCTGGTCCGCCTCCCCGGCTGCGGCCACGTCCCCATGAACGACGACCCGGCCCTCGTCGCCCGCGTCATCCTGGACGGCAGCAGCTGACCGGCTCGCGCCCCGGAGGCGATCCGAGCCACTGCCCACCGCGCCGGAGCCCAGGGCCACGCCCACGGCGACCAGGAGGCTGCCCGCCGCCTGTGCCGGGCCGTAGCCGCCCGTGCCGACGAGCGGCGCGGTCGCGGCGGCGGAGACCGGGATCAGACCGGAGAACAGGGTGGCCCGCTCGGCGCCGATCCGCTGGACGCCGACGTACCAGCACACGAAGCCGACGACGGTGACCACGGCCGCCTGCCACAGCAGCGCCGCCGTCTCCCCGCCGTCCGGCGCCCTCAGCCATCCCCCGCCGTCGAGCACCAGGCCGAGCAGCGCCGACTCCACGGCGGCGAGGCCGCACGCCACGGCGGACAGCAGCCGGGGGCCGAGGGGCCGCAGGACGGGGACGGCCAGTACGGCGAACCCCACCTCCCCCGCGAGCGCCCCCGCCGACCACAGCAGCCCGGCCGTGTCCGTACGCCCCCACCCCTGCACGGTGAACGCGCCCGCGGCCACCGCCAGCGCCCCGGCGACCACCACCGGGGCCGGGCGCCGCCCGTCCAGCGCGGGCGCGATCACGGCGACGACCACGGGCGCGCAGCCCACGAACACCCCCGGCACCGCGGGCTCCGCACTGCCCTCCGCCGCCAGCACGGCCAGATTGAACCCGACCATGCCCACGGCCGCCAGCGCCGCCAGCCGCCCCCACTGCCGCCCGCTCAACGCCCGCAACGGCCCCGTCAGCGCCCGCCCGCCACGCCCGCCACGCCCGGCGAGCGGCACGAGCAGCACACAGGCGAGGCCATAGCGCAGCGCCTGGCCACCCGCGTGCGGGTAGTCGCCGAGCACGCTGTTGGCGGTGAACGAGGCACCGACCAGGCAGCACGCCACGGCCGCGAGCAGCACCCCGACCAGTCGGTGGTCCGCCCCCGTACCACCGGCGCCCCGCCCCGCGCGGGGCTCGGGGGCGGCCTCAGGAGAGTCGGCTACGGCGCCAGGGCCGACCTGGTCCGTGTCCTCCGGGAGATCACTTCGTTCCATGGCGCCGACGCTAGGCAGCCGATCGGTACCCATTAAGGTCCAATCCGATGGCTGATTCCCGGACCACTTCCCGGACCACTTCCTGGACCGCCGCCTGGGAGTTGCTGCTCCCCACCGCGGCCGCGCCGCCCCGTCGGCGCGGCCGGATGCTGCAGTCCGCGCTGCGCGAGGCGGTGCGCTCGGGGCGGATCGCCGCCGGGACGCGATTGCCGTCCAGCCGGGAGTTGGCGGCCGACCTGGGGGTCTCCCGTGGGCTTGTGACCGACACGTACGAGCAGTTGACGGCGGAGGGGTATCTCACCAGCAGCCGGGGCTCGGGCACCTGGGTGAGCGGGGCAGCGGCACGGGCCGCGGTGGCGCGGGGGCACGAGCGGGCCGTCGTCGACGGTGCGCCCGAGGCCGGGTTTCTGCCCGGGACCCCCGATCTGGCGCTGTTCCCGCGCGCCGCGTGGTCGGCGGCGCATCGCCGGGTGCTGGCGCGGCTCGCGCACAAGGGGCTCGGGTATCCGGATCCGCGCGGGCTGCCGGAGCTGCGGGCGGCCGTGGCGGGGCTGCTCACCCGCCGCCGCGGGGTGGTGGCGGACCCGGAGTGCGTGGTGATCTGCTCGGGCGTCGCGCAGGCCATGACGCTGCTGGGCTTCACGCTGGCCGGGCTCGGGCACCGGGCCATGGCGGTGGAGGACCCCGGCAGCCCGGAGCACACCGCGCTGCTCTCTGCGGCGGGCCTGACGGCCGTCCCCGTGCCGCTGGACGCCGAGGGGCTGTCCCCCGCCGCGCTGGCCGCGTCGGGCGCGCGGGCCGCCCAGCTCACCCCCTGCCACCAGTTCCCCTCGGGCATCGCGTATTCGGCGCGCCGCCGGCTGGAGTTGCTGGAGTGGGCGCGCGCCGCCGAGGGGCTGCTGGTGGAGGACGACTACGACGGCGACTTCCGCTACGACCGGGCGCCGGTCGGCGCGCTGCAGGGCCTCGACCCGGCCCGGGTCGCCTATGCCGGCTCGGTCAGCAAGTCGCTCGCCCCGGGGCTGCGGCTGGGCTGGCTGGTGATCCCCGAACAGCTGGTGGACCTGGTCGTGGAGCGCAAGCGGACCATGGACCTCGGCAATCCGGCGCTCGATCAGGCGCTGATGGCCGAGTTCATCGAACGCGGGGACTACGACCGGCAGTTGCGGCGGTGTCAGCGCGCCTACCGGGAGCGGCGCGACGCGCTGGTCGCGGCGCTGGCCGAGCACTTCCCGGGGTCGGAGGTGACCGGCATCGCCGCCGGGCTGCATGTCATCGCGCGGCTGCCGCGCCGGTACGGGCCTCAGGCGCGCTTCCTGGAGCGCGCGGCGCGGGCGGGGGTGGCGCTGCGCCCGCTCGACGACTACGCGCATCGGTCCGGACCCGCGCCCGGACCCGCGCCCGCGCCTGACCGCGACGACGGGCAGGTGCGTCTGGTGATGGGCTACGCCCATCTGTCCCCCGCCCGGATCGCACAGACCGTGGCGCTGATCGCCGAAGCCGCGGCCCCAGGCCTTCCCGGGGTTCCAGGCCTTCCCGGGGCCCCGCGGTGAGTTGTTCACTGTCCGTTCGAATGCGAGGCATCTGGCACCGATAGCAACGGGACCGCACAGCGGTTCCATGAGCAACAGGAGGTTCGGCATGGCGCGGGGATCGGACAGTTCCGACAACAGAGGGCTCGGGCGGCGGCAGGTACTGCGGGGGTCGGCGGCCGCGTCCGCAGGGCTGGCGCTCCCGGCGCTGGCATCGTCGCCGACGTGGGCGTCGGCCGCGCCCGCGCAGGCGCTGTCCGGGCGGCCGAGCGCCCAGTGGGGCGTCCAGGTGGGCGACGTCACGACGTCCTCGGGCCTGGTGTGGGTGCGCTCGGACCGGCCGGCCCGGATGGTCGTCGAGACGTCCGCGACCGAGTCGTTCGCCAAGGCGCGGCGCTGGCGGGGCCCGGTGCTGGGCGCCGGCAGCGACTTCACCGGCACCACCGCGCTGCACGGGCTGCCGCCGGGCACCCAGGTGCACTACCGGGTGCTGCTCACCGACCCGGACGACCCGCGCCGCGCCGGCGAGCCGGTGTACGGGACGTTCCGCACCGCGCCGGCCCGCCGCCAGGGGGTGCGGTTCGTGTGGTCGGGCGATCTGGCGGGCCAGGGCTGGGGCATCAACCCGGACCTCGGCGGCTACCGGATCTTCGAGGAGATGCGCCGGCTGGACCCGGACTTCTTCCTGTGCAGCGGTGACAACATCTACGCCGACGGCCCGATGACGCAGAGCGTGACGCTGCCCGACGGCCGCACCTGGCGGAACATCACCACGGAGGAGAAGTCCAAGGTCGCCGAGACGCTGGCCGAGTACCGGGGCAACTTCCGCTACAACCTCCTCGACGCCAATCTGCGCCGCTTCAACGCCCAGGTGCCCACCATCATCCAGTGGGACGACCACGAGGTGCTGAACAACTGGTACCCGGGCGAGATCCTCACCGACGCCCGCTACACCGAGAAGAACGTGAACGTGCTGGCGGCGCGCTCGCGGCAGGCCTTCAGCGAGTACTTCCCGATCTCCACGCTGCGGCCGGACGGCGAGGGCCGGGTGTACCGCGTGCTGCGGCACGGCCCGCTGCTCGATGTGTTCGTGCTGGACTGCCGTACGTACCGCGACGCCAACTCCCCGGGCCGGCAGCCCGAGGACGCGCAGGGCATCCTCGGCGCCGAGCAGCTGGCCTGGCTCAAGCGGGAGCTGTCGGCGTCGCGCGCGGTGTGGAAGGTGATCGCCTGTGACATGCCGCTGGGGCTTGTGGTCCCGGACGGGGCGACCGACTTCGAGGCCGTCTCGCAGGGCGACCCGGGGGCGCCGCTGGGCCGTGAGCTGCAGATCGCGGAGCTGCTGCGGCACATCAAGCACCGGAAGATCACCGGCACGGTGTGGCTGACGGCGGACGTCCACTACACCAGCGCCCAGCACTACGATCCGTCGCGGGCGGCCTTCAAGGACTTCGCCCCGTTCTGGGAGTTCGTCTCCGGGCCGCTGAACGCGGGCTCGTTCCCGGCGGTGAAGCTGGACGGCACCTTCGGGCCGGAGCAGCCCTTCGTCAAGGCGCCGACCAGGGCGAACGTCTCGCCTGCCGAGGGCTTCCAGTTCTTCGGCGAGGTGGACATCGACGGGCACAGCGGCGAGCTGACGGTGCGGCTGCGCGAGCTGGGCGGCGCGGTGCTGTTCACCAAGGTGCTGCAGCCCGGGCGCGTCGGCCAGTGACGCGCGGGGCCGGGCTCGTACCGTACGGGCATGTGCCCCACCGGCCCCGTATCCCGTCTGACCTACCCGGAGACGGGCGCCACGCGGCAGTGGCCACTGCCCGCCGGCTACCACCACCTCCGGGCGCGTATCCCGGTGGGCCGCGGTCCCGAGGTGTTCGGGGCCGCGGGCCGGGCCGTGATGGAGTGGCGCATGCACCGGGCGATGGGGCTGACGGTGCGCTGCTGGGAGCCGGCCGCCGTGGCGGGCCTGCCCGTGGTGATCGGTCTCGGGCTGGGGCGGCTGCGGCTGCGCGCGCCGTGCCAGGTGGTGTGGACGGTGGCGGAGGAGACGCGGACCGGCTTCGCGTACGGGACGCTGCCCGGGCACCCGGAGCGTGGCGAGGAGTCGTTCGTCGTCAGCCTGGAGCGGGGCGGGGCCGTGGTGCTCACGGTGACGGCCTTCAGCCGCCCGGCGGTCTGGTACGCGCGGGCGGCCGGGCCGCTGGTGCCGCTCTTCCAGCGGGCGTACGCGCGGCGCTGCGGGGCGGTGCTGCGGCGGCTGGCCGTGGCATGAGAAGCTGAAGCCCGACCGGTTCCGACGGGTTCCGCCCTGCAACCGTGCCATACCAGACAAAAACGGTTTCGTGTCGCAAATAGCCTCTTAACCCATCGGTCACAATGCGTTTGTGACCGCGCAACACCCCTGCGCCAGGGTGTGTGCATGACCCACGCGACCCCTCACGACCACACCCGGCGACGCCCCCACGGCTGGCGGCGCGATCTGGTGGAGCTGGCCGCCCGGTGGTCACGGCGCCACGGCGACGGGCCCGTCACGGACGACACGAACAGCACGGACGGCGCACCCAAGACGGACGGCACGGGCGGCGCTGGCGGCACGAACAGCGCCCGGAGCGCCGACACCACCTTGTGGCGGATGCGGACGACCGTACGGGACGAGCCGGGCACCCTCGCGGCGCTGTGCGTCGCGCTCGCCCGCCACGAGGTCGACATCCTGGCGCTGCAGACCCACCCGCTGGCGGACGGCACCGTGGACGAGTTCCTGCTGCGCGCCCCCGCCGACCTGCCGCCCGCCGAGCTGACCCACGCCGTCACGGCCGGCGGCGGCCGGGACACCTGGATGGAGCGGGCCGACGCCCACGACCTGGTGGACGCCCCGACCCGGATACTCTCCCTGGCCACCCGCACCGCCCTGGACGCCGCCGAACTCCCCCTCGCGCTGCGCCAACTGCTCGGCCGCTGCACCATCCGGTCACTGCCCGCCAAGTCCCTGAGCGGCCGCCCGCTGGAGGCGGTGCCGCCGGTCGAGGGCGTGCTGGAGGAGACCGTGATGCGGCTGCGGGACCCGTCCGGCGGCGCCATCACCATCGAGCGCCCGTATCTGCCCTTCACCCCCACCGAGTTCGCGCGCGCCCGCGCGCTGGTCGAGCTGGACGCCCGGCTGGGCCCGCGCGTTCCGCCCCGCCACGATGTGCTGACGCTGCCCGAGGGCAACGAGATCACCGTGCGCCGCGCCGACACCCGCGACCTGGACGCGGCGCGCGCGATGCACCAGCGGTGCTCGGCCGAAACGCTCGCCCTGCGCTACCACGGCCCGGTCGGCGATGCCGACCGCTACCTCGGCCACCTGCTGAGCCCGCGCTTCGGCCGCACCCTCGCCGCGCACACCGCCTCCGGGCGGCTGGTGGCCCTCGGCCATCTGCTGTGGGACGGGGACGAGACGGAGATCGCACTCCTCGTCGAGGACGAGTGGCAGCGGCGGGGCATCGGCGGAGAGCTGCTGCGCAGGCTGGTCGCGATCGCCGCCAAGACGGGGTGCGGATGCGTCTACGCCGTCACCCAGTCGGCCAACACCGGCATGGTCGCGGCGATGCGCGCGCTGGAGCTGCCGCTTGACTACCAGATCGAGGAGGGCACGCTCGTCATCACCGCCCGGCTCTCGCCCGCGGTGATCTCCTCGGGCGCGTAGTCGGCCGCGGCGGCCTCGGGGCACGGCGGCATCGGGATACAGCAGTATTCGGGCAGGAACGATCTGAGCACGACATGTCCCGGGCACGACATGATCTCGGTCAGGTACGTAACATCCAAATGCCCGTGACGCGACCCCGCCCGCCGTATGAGGATGACCGCATGTCCGACACCAATGACGCATCCCTGCCCCGCCAGGTGGCCGACGCCTACGTCGACGCCCTCATCGAACTCGATCCGATCACCGGCACCTACCTGGGCGTGCCCGAAAGCGCCCGGCGCCTGCCGGACTTCTCGCCCGCGGGGCAGGAGGCGCTGGCGGACCTCGCCCGCACCACCCTGGACCGGCTCGGCGAGGCCGAGGTGCGGCCCGGTGCGGACAGCGACATCGAGCGGCGCTGCGCCCGCCTGCTGCGGGAGCGGCTGACCGCCGAACTCGCCGTGCACGACGCGCGGGAGCACCTGCGGGCGGTCAGCAACCTCCACTCCCCGCTGCACGCCGTGCGCGGCGTCTTCACCGTGATGCCGACCGAGACCGAGGACGACTGGGCGGCGGTCGCCGCGCGGCTGCGCGCCGTACCGGCCGCCCTCGAGGGGTACCGCGCCTCGCTCGCCGAGGGGCTGCGGCGGGATCTGCCGGCCGGCCCCCGCCAGGTGTCCACGGTCACCGGCCAGCTCGACGAGTGGATCGGCACCGACGGCGGCTGGTTCGCCGACTTCGCGGCCGGCGGCCCCGAGGCGCTGCGCGCCGAGCTGGGCGAGGCGGCGGCCGAGGCCACCGCCGCCCTGGCCGCGCTCCGTGACTGGCTGCGCGATGTGTACGGCCCGGCGGTGCACGGCGCGCCGGACGTCGTCGGCCGCGAGCGCTACCGCCGGTGGGCGCGCATGTGGAACGGCACCGACCTCGACCTGGACGAGGCGTACGCCTACGGCTGGTCCGAATACCACCGGCTGCACGCCGAGATGCGCGCCGAGGCGGAGAAGATCCTCCCCGGCGCCACCCCCTGGGAGGCGCTGCGCCACCTCGACGAGCACGGCCAGGCCATCGAGGGCGTCGAGGAGACCCGCGCCTGGCTGCAGGGGCTCATGGACCAGGCCATCGAGGCGCTGGACGGCACCCACTTCGACCTGGCCGAGCGGGTCAAGCGGGTCGAGTCGATGATCGCGCCGCCGGGCAGCGCGGCGGCGCCGTACTACACCCAGCCCTCGGTGGACTTCTCACGGCCCGGCCGGACCTGGCTGCCCACCATGGGCGAGACCCGTTTCCCGGTGTACGACCTGGTCTCCACCTGGTACCACGAGGGCGTGCCCGGCCACCATCTGCAGCTCGCGCAGTGGGCGCATGTGGCCGACCGGCTCTCCCGCTACCAGGCCACGGTCGGCATGGTCAGCGCCAACGCGGAGGGCTGGGCGCTGTACGCGGAGCGGCTGATGGACGAGCTGGGGTTCCTCACCGACGCCGAGCGCCGCCTGGGCTACCTCGACGCGCAGATGATGCGCGCGGTGCGGGTGATCATCGACATCGGTATGCACCTGGAGCTGGAGATCCCCGCCGACTCCCCGTTCCACCCCGGGGAGCGCTGGACGCCGGAACTGGCACAGGAGTTCTTCGCCCGGCACAGCGGCCGCCCGGCGGACTTCATCGAGAGCGAGCTGGTGCGCTATCTGGGCATGCCGGGCCAGGCCATCGGCTACAAGCTGGGCGAGCGCGCCTGGCTCGCCGGGCGCGAGGCGGCCCGCAAGGCCCACGGTGACGCCTTCGACGCCAAGTCCTGGCACATGGCGGCGCTCTCGCAGGGCTCGCTCGGCCTGGACGACCTGGTGGCCGAGCTCTCGGCGATCTGACGGGGTGGTCGATCCGACGGGGTGAGGGGGCGGGCGCGGGGCGGCGGTGGGGCGAGGGCCCGCTCCGGCCGCGTCAGATCCGCCCGCCCGCTCCGGCCGCGCCTTGGGCCGTACGGTGGCGCACCGCCGATCCGTCGCGGCCCTTCACCACCTCCAGCCGCACCGGTATGCGCTGGCGCAGGTCGGCGACATGGCTGACGATGCCGACCGTACGGTCCCGCTCGCGCAGCGAGTCCAGCACGTCCAGGACCTCGTCGAGGGTCTGCTCGTCCAGGCTGCCGAAACCCTCGTCGATGAAGAGGGTGTCCAGCCGGGTGCCGCCCGCCTCGTCCGTCACCACATCGGCGAGGCCGAGGGCGAGCGAGAGCGACACGAAGAAGGTCTCGCCGCCTGAGAGGGTGGCGGTGTCGCGCTCGCTGCCGGTCCAGGCGTCGATGACGTGCAGGCCGAGACCGGACCTGCCGCGGCCGCCCGTCCGCGCGTCGGAGTGCACGAGGGCGTAGCGCCCGCCGGACATGTGCCGCAGCCGGGCGCTGGCCGCGGCCGCGACCTGTTCGAGCCGCGCGGCCAGGACGTACGCCTCCAGGCGCATCCTCCGCTCGTTCTCGCCGGAGGTGCCCGCCGCGAGCGTGGCCAGACGGGCCAGGCGGTCGTGCTCCTCGCGGAGCGGGGCGAGCCGGCGCGCGTCGGCGACGGCCTGGGCGGAGAGCCGGTCCAGCTCCTGGCAGCGGGTACGGGCCGCCGCGTCCCGCGCCGAGCCCTCGCGCAGCGCGCGGGTGGCCGCCTCGGCCGCCGCCTCGGCGGCGGTGGGGTCGGCCAAGGGCTCCCGCGCGGCCGCGGCCACCTGCGGATCGGCCAGTTCGGCCGCGACGGCAGCCGACTCCGTCTGCCACTGCTCCAGGCGGTGCCGCAGCCCGCGCTGGTCCGCCGCGGGCAGTACGGCGCGGGCGGCGGCGTTCGGCTCCTCGAAGCCCGCGCGGCGCGCGGCGTCGACGAGCCGCGCCCCGGCCTCCTCCAGCCGCCGCGCGGCGGCCTCGGCCTCGCGGGCCGCCGCGGCGGCCCGCGCCAGCAGCCCCGCGTGACGCTCCAGCCGGGCGGCGCGCTCGGCCACGGTGCCGGCGCCGCCGCGGGCCCGCTCCAACTCCGCCAGCAGCCCGGCCCGCTCCCGCAGCAGGGCCTCGCGCCGCGAGGCGCGCGCGGCGGCGCGCCGCTCGGCCTCCTGCCGCTGGGCCAGGCGCCGGTCGTGCTCCTCCTCGGCCTGGGCAAGCGCCTCGCGCGCGGCGTGGCCATCGGCCCCGGCGCCACGGGCCTCGGCGAGCGCGGTCTCCAAGTCAGCTGCGGCCCGGTCCAGTTCGTCGGCCGTACCGCCGCCTGCGGCGGCCTCCGCGCCCGCCAGCGCCTCCCGCAGCGACTGCAGCCGCCGCTCGGCCTCCTCCCGCCCGGCCTCGGCCTGCCGGTAGGCCGCCAGCGCGGCCTCCTCCGCCGTACGGTCCACATGGCCGGCGCCCGGGCGCGCGGGGCGGGGGTGTTCGGTCGCCCCGCACACCGCGCACGGCTCTCCGGCGCTCAGCCCCGCCGCGAGCTCGGCGGCGATGCCGCGCAGCCGCCGGTCCTTGAGGTCGAGCCAGGCCTCGTGCGCGGCGGCGGCTTCTTCACGGGAGCGCAGCAGCCGCTGTTCCGCCTCGGTCGCCTGCCCGGCCAGGAGGTCCCGCCGCCGGGCGGCCTCGAGGCGCTGCCGGGCGGGGGCGAGCTGCCCGGCGAGCTGTTCGGCCAGGGTGGCGGCCTCCTGCGCGGCCTCGACGCGCCTGGTATGCGCCTGGCGCACCGCCTCCCACCCGGCGAGCCACTGCCCGGCCTCCTCGATGGCCTCCTCGTCGGCGCGCGCCTGCCGGTCGAGCCCGGCGACCTCGGCGGCCACCTCGCCCGCCCGCCGCTCGGCCCGCCGCGCCGCGCCCAGCGACCCCAACTCCTCCCGCAGCCGCCGCTCCTCGGCGGCCAGCCCCGCGGCATCCACCCCCGCGAGCCCTGCCACGCCCCACTGCCCGGCGGCAGGACGCTCGGCGTCCGCCGCGGCCGCGCCCCGCGCCCCGTTGACCTCCTGCGCGCGCCCGTCGCCCGCCGGGCCCGGCACGTCGCCGCGCCGCCGGAAACCCTGCTCCGGCACCCCGAACCCCCCGCGCCCGGAGCCCGCCCCTCCCTGTTCGTCGAGCGCCCGCGGCGCGCGCGGCCCTCGCGGGTCGGTGGTCGGCCCTTCGGCGAGGGCGTCCGGCGGCGGCGCGGAGCGCTGCCCGGAGTCGGCGCCCAAGGCCGCGCCGGCCGCGCGCTCAGCGGCCGGCGTCGGCTGCTCGGCCCCCGGTGCTTCCGGGCGCGGGCCCGGGAGGGTGATGTCGGCGGGCGCGGGGCCATCCGCCGGCCGCGTCCCCTGAAGTTCCAGGCCGGGCTCGGCCGCCAGACGGGCTCGGGCGGTGTGTTCGGCGGCGGTGGCGGCGGTGTGGTCGCGTTCGGCGGCGGCGTGGAGCTCCAGGGCGGGGACGACGGCGTCGGCCGCGCGGGCCTGCTCCAGGCGGGCGCGGGTCAGGTCGTACTCGGCGCGCCGGCGCTCGAGTTCGTCGGCGCGCCGGCGGGCTTCGGCGTGGCGGCGCTGGAGGCGGGCGCGGTCGCGGGCGGCGTCGGCCGTTCGGCGCGCGGCCTGGTGGGCGGTTTCGGCTGCCTGGACCGCGGCGAGGGCGATGTCCTGCCGCTCGCGGGCGGTCGTGCGGGCGATGGCGGCCCACTCCAGTACGGCGTCGGCCAGTCCGGGCCGGCCCGGGGTCAGGTCCGGCAACTGATGCACATCGAGGGTGGGCCCGACCGCCTGGGACATGCGGTGGGCGAGGGCGAGCAGCCGCTCGTCCCCGCCGACGACCTGCTTCTCCGCGGCGCGCCGCAGCTCGGCGAGGCGTTCCTCGACGGCGGCGAAGCGGCCCGTGTCGAAGAGCTTGCCGAGCAGCTTGCCGCGGGCCATTTCGTCGGCGCGCAGGAAGCGGGCGAAGTCGCCCTGAGGCAACAGCACCACCTGGCAGAACTGCTCCTTGCTCATGCCGAGCAGTTGCGAGATCTCCTCGCCGATCTCCTGGTGCGAGCGGCTGAGCGCCTTCCACTCGCCGGCCCCGGGGAGGTATTCGCGCAGCCGGCTCTGGGCCTTCTCGCGGGTGGTGCCGGTGCCGCGCTTCTTGGGGCGCGGCTGTTCGGGGCTGCGGGTGATCTCCAGGCGCCGTCCGCCGACGGTGAGTTCGAGGACGACCTCGGTGGGGGTGTGCGGGTCGGCGTGGTCGCTGCGCAGGGACAGTCCGCTGCCCTGCCGGGCGCCGGGCACCTGCCCGTAGAGGCCGTAGCAGACCGCGTCCAGGACGGACGTCTTGCCGGCGCCGGTGGGCCCGTGCAGCAGGAAGAGCCCGGCGGAGGAGAGCTCGTCGAAGTCGACGTCCTGGGTCGTGGCGAAGGGCCCGAAGGCGGTCATGGTGAGGCGGTGGAGCCTCATCCCCGTTCCTCCCCCGCGGTCCGGGCGGGCTCGGTCTCGCTGACCCGTACGGCGTCGAGCGCGGCGCCGAGCACCGCGCGCTCGGCCTCGTCCGGGCCGCGCCCGCCGCGTACATGGGCCACGAAGTCCTCCGCGATCTGCCGGTCGGTGCGGCCGCGCAGCCGCTGTGCGTACGAGGCGAGCGGGTCCTCCGGGGCCCGCTCGGGGTCGAACACCAGGCTCAGCAGGTGTGGGAAGCGCCGCGCCAGGCGGGGCATCGGCTCATGCGGGCGCACGGGGTCGGTGAGGGTCGCCTCGACCCAGGCGTCCTCGTACCGGTCCAGGTCGGGGTCGGCGAGCAGTTCCTCGATCCGGCCGCGGATCCGGGCCAGCGGCCGGGGCACCGGGCAGTCGACGCGCTCGGCGGCGAGGGCGCCGCCGGGGCCGAGGTCGACGAGCCACATGGACTTGCGGTGCCGGGCCTCGGAGAAGGAGTAGGCGAGCGGCGAACCGGAGTAGCGGATTCGCTCGGTGATGGCCTGGCAGCCGTGGAGGTGCC
This sequence comes from Streptomyces sp. NPDC007917, assembly GCF_042959105.1. Classification (NCBI taxonomy): domain Bacteria; kingdom Bacillati; phylum Actinomycetota; class Actinomycetes; order Kitasatosporales; family Streptomycetaceae; genus Streptomyces; species Streptomyces sp. NPDC007917. Next base: position 100,477 of record NZ_JBIBKK010000003.1, on the reverse strand, counting down.
CGAGCGCCGCGTAGTCGACGCCGGCGAAGATCTCGGCGGGGACGGAGTCGACGCCTCCGACGGTGATGTCCCGTTCGCTGTCGCTGGGCGCGCCGCCGGTGACGAAGGCGTGCGCGAGGACGACGGAGCGGGTGCCGGGCGGCCGGGTGGCGAGGTCGGCGCGGACCCGGTCCATGGCGGCGCGCAGCACCGCGGGGTGCCCGGCCGCCTGCGCGCCCAGCGCCTCCCGCACCAGGGCGGGCTCGAGGTACGGCAGCCCGTAGAGCGCGACGTCGCCGTGGTCGTCGGCGAGGACGACCGGGGTCCCGCACCCCGCCGGGTCGGTACGCAGATGGATCCCGGCCCGTTCGATCAGCCCGGCGCCGACGCCGAGCCGCCGGGCCGAGTCGTGGTTGCCGGAGATCATGACGGTCGGCACGCCGAGGTCGGCGAGGCGGTGCAGGGCGTCGTCGAAGAGCTCGACGGCGGCGAGCGGCGGCACCGCCCGGTCGTAGACGTCGCCCGCGACGAGCACGGCGTCGACCCGCCGCTCGCGCACGGTCGCGACCAGGTGGTCGATGAACTCCCGCTGCGCCGGGAGCAGGTTCACCCGGTGGAAGGACCGCCCCAGGTGCCAGTCGGACGTGTGCAGAAGTCTCACAGCCTCGCCCCGACCCGCACGCTCGTTCACCTTCCCGTAGCCGGCTCCCTGCCGCGGGCTCCGCGCACCGGCCGGCCCCTCGCGGCCGTCGGCACCGCCCTACCGTAGCCCTGCCGGCCAACCCGCCGCCCGCACACCTTACGGAATCGGGAGCCCTAGCCCGACCGGGCCCGCCTCCGGGCGTCGATGATTGTCGAGCTGTGCCGCCCGCCCTGACCGGGCGCTCCCCTACTGCCCCTCTTGCTGCGCCTGCTGCTGGGCGCGCTGCTCAGGAGAGGGACCGAAGGTCTGATCCAGCGTCTGGTTGAACTCCTGGTCGTCGATTCCGAGCAGGTCGTTCATCATCTCGGTCTGCATGCCGCCCCGGCCCTCGGTGAGCAGGGAGCGCCCGGTGTCCTTCCAGGTCTGCCCCATCTCGTCGCCCGCACGCTCCCAGGAGGCCGCGCTGTAGTCCGGCATGTCCGGGGTGAAGATGTCGCCCCAGCCCTGTTTGGCGACCTCCTCCTCCGACAGATGCGGATTCCCGGTCGGCGACACGGCGTTCACCGTGACCTTCAGGGTGTTGCCCCAGTACTGGTCCTCTTCCCACATCAGACCCGCGGCCAGGCCCAGCCGGTTGGCGATCTGGTTGGCGTCCTGGACGAGCGCCCGGACTCCCCACTCCCAGCGGTCGCAGAACCCCTCGAACGCGTCGGCCAGTCCCTTGCCCCCGGCCTCCATCTTGGACATCGTCATGTCCGAGAACCCGGAGCCCTGGAGCGCGCCGGTGTTGTCCCCGACGTCCTTGAGTTCACCGATCGCCGCCCGCAGACCCTTGGTGATCAGGTCCACGGACTCCTTGCCGACATTGAGATCCCCGTCGTTGCTCACTGCCCGGCCCCCTGTGCCCGCTCGTCGCCGTCCCCGATGTAGTCCCCGTTGTCGTCCACGTCCACCGCGACCTCGTCCGGCACGATCCCGCGCACCGGCGGGAACATCATCGACCCGTCCTCGTCCGCCACGTCCACCGCGACGCCCGCGGGGGCGCCCATCTCCGGCACCATCACATCCAGCAGCCGCGCCCCGAGCACGGCGGCGTACTCCCACTCCTGGCCGGGGTCGGAGCCGCGTGCGGTGGCGAACCGGGCCAGCGCGGACTCGTCGGTGAAGGCGTAGATCCAGCGGATGCCGCCGTATTCGGCCGTCATGAAACCGCCGTCGGCCACCGGCACCAGCACCGCCGTGCGCCGGAACTCGCCGACCATGGCGGCGGGATCGCCCGCCCCCGCGCGCACCGCGGCTATGTGCTCAGCCAGTTCCATCGGCGGCCCCCCGATCCTGTCCCGATTCCGGTTCCGGTGCCTGTCTCGTCAACGGCATCCCTCGTCACGGTACCGTCGCACCGCTCCATGATCACCACTCGGGTCGTCCACTGTTGCAAACCCCGCACAAACGGCGCCCTGCCGCGCCAGCAGGCCAAACGGGTCAGCCGCCGGGGGCGTCCTGATACGCCTCACCGCCCAGTTCGAGGGCGGCGGTGCCCGCGGTGGCGTCCGCCAGCCAGGCCCGGAAGGCGTCGATGTCCGAGTCGGGGAGCCCCAGCTCGATCGTCACGGCCTCGGCGTACCGTACGCCGCGCACCGCGCGCCCGGTCGCCCTGAGGTCGTTCTCGAGCCGTCCGGCCCGCTCGTGGCCGACGGTGACGGTCGCCAGCCGGAACCGCTGCCGGGTGACGGTGCCCAGCGCGTCCAGGGCCTCGCCGACCACGCCGCCGTAGGCGCGGATCAGCCCGCCCGCGCCGAGCTTCACACCGCCGTAGTAGCGGGTGACGACGGCCACGACGTACCGCACCTCGCGGCGGAGCAGCATCTGCAGCATCGGCACCCCCGCCGTGCCGCCCGGCTCCCCGTCGTCGCTCGCCTTCTGGACGCCACCGTCGGCGCCGATGACGTACGCGTAGCAGTTGTGGGTGGCGGTGGGGTGCTGCTCGCGGACGCGCCGGATGAAGTCCTGGGCTTCGTGCTCGGTCGCGGCGGGCGCGAGGGAGCACAGGAAGCGCGATCTGCTGATCTCGATCTCGTGCACGCCCTCGCGCGCGACCGTCCGGTACCGCTCCTGCATCGGGCCACCCTATGCCTTCGGCCGCCGGTGGACCGCCGGGGGAATGGCCCAGGGCCCGTGGCGGTTGCGGAACGCAGATGACCATCGGGCCACAGGAGGCAGGCGTGTACGGCGATCCGGCGGAGATCCGCGAGATCCTCACCGAGCTCGGTGACACCTGGGCGGTGGTCGGGCTCTCCTCGAACCGGGCGCGCGCGGCGTACCGGGTCGCGGAGGTGCTTCAGCGGTACGGCAAGCGGATCGTCCCCGTGCACCCGAAGGCCGAGACGGTGCACGGGGAGCAGGGGTACGCGTCGCTGTCCGACATCCCCTTCGAGGTGGACGTCGTGGATGTGTTCGTCAACAGCGATCTCGCGGGCGCGGTCGCCGACGAGGCCGTGGCCATCGGGGCCAAGGCGGTGTGGTACCAGCTCGGCGTGGTCGACGAGGCGTCGTACGAGCGCACCCGCGCCGCGGGCCTGGCCATGGTCATGGACCGCTGCCCCGCCATCGAACTCCCCCGGCTGGCCTGACCCAACCGGCCTGACTCGCCGGGCCCCGGCCCGGCGGGTCAGACGCCCAGGCCCTCCAGCGGCTCCGCCCCCGGGAGCGCGGCGAGCGCCTTGCCCGGCAGGATGATCTTGCCGCGGCGGCGGCCGCTGCCGATGAGCACGTACGGGGTGTCGGCGACGGCCGCGTCGACCAGGACCGGCCAGCCGGCGGGCAGGCCGAGGGGCGTGACACCGCCGAACTCCATGCCGGTCTCCCCGAGCGCCGTCTCCATCGGCGCGAACGAGGCCTTGCGGGCGCCGAGCCGGCGGCGCACCGCGCCGTTGACGTCCACGCGGGTGTGGGAGAGGACCACACAGGCGGCGAGGGTGACCTCGCCGCCCCGCTTACCCGCGACCACCACGCAGTTCGCGGACTGCTCCAGCAGCCAGGCCCCGTAGCTCTCCACGAGCGCGGCCGTGTCGGCCTTCTCCGGGTCGGTGTCCACGTACAGCACCTGCTCCACCGGCACGGGCCCGCGCCAGGCGCGCAGCGCTTCGGCCACCGGCGCGGTCAGCAGGTCGAGGCATTCGACGGCGGGACGGGGGTCGTCGAACGCGTCCATCGGCGTACTCATGCGGTCAAGTTAACAGCCGGTCCCGCAGCCCCGACGCCGCCTCCTCCGCGGCTCGGGCCGGTTCCCCGGCCGCCGCTCAGCGCGCCGGGGGCACCGAGACGGTCATGGTCATCTCCACTGTCCGCGCCCCGTCGTTGTGGTAGCCGTGGGGGGCGCTCGCCTCGAAGGCCGCGGAGGTGCCGGCCGGCACCCGGTAGCGCTCGTCCCCGACGGTCAGCGTCAGCTCGCCCGCCGTGACGTGCAGCAGCTCGAAGGTGCCGGACGGATGCGGGTCCGAGTCGCTGCCCTCGCCCGGCATCAGCCGCCACTCCCACATCTCCAGCGGTCCGCGGGCCTCCGTGCCGACCAGGAGCGCGGTGTAGCTGCCGGCGTCGGTGGACCACATCCGTACCGCCTGGCCGGCGGGGACGAGCTGGACCTGGGGGCCGCTCTCGTAGTCGAGGAGGGTGGTGATGCTCACACCGAGCGCGTCGGCGAGCTTGACCGTGGTGCCGACGCTGGGGTTGGTACGGGCCTGCTCGATCTGGATGATCATGCCGCGGCTGACCCCGGAGCGGGCCGCGAGGGCGTCCAGGGTGTAGCCGCGCTCATTGCGCCAGCGTTTGAGGTTGCGGGCGAGCGACTGGGTGAGCTGATCGAGGTCCGTCACGGTCCGTCCGTCCAATATTCTGAATGGCGTAGTCGAACAAACTGAACTACGGTGTGGTGCACTCCGCACTTCCCATGCGTTCACCACACTGTACGGCGAGGTCTCAGCATGTCCGCACTCTTCGCTCTGGCCACCAGCCTGCTGCTGGGCCTGGCCGACTTCGGCGGCGGCCTCCTCACCCGGCGCACCCCGGCGCTCACCGTGGTCGTCGCCTCCCAGGGCATCGCGGTCGTCGTCCTGGGCGCCGTCGTGACGGCCGGCGGCGGCTGGACCGAGGCCGGACCGCGGCTGTGGTACGCGGTCGCGGCGGGCGTGGTGGGGCCGGTCGGGATGCTGTGCTTCTACCGGGCGCTGGCGCTCGGCCCGATGGGGGTCGTCTCGCCGATCGGCGCGCTCGGCAGCGTGGCCGTCCCCCTCGGCGTCGGACTGTCCCTCGGCGAGCGGCCCGGCCTGCCACAGTTCGCCGGGATCGTGGTCGCGGTGGCCGGGGTGGTGCTCGCGAGCGGGGCCCGGACCGGCGGCACGCCCGTACCGCGGCAGACACTGCTGCTCACGCTGGTCGCGGCGGTCGGCTTCGGGTCGGTCATGTCGCTGATCGCCGAGGCGTCCACCACGGCGACCGGGCTGTTCCTGGCACTGTTCGTCCAGCGGGTGTGCAGCGCCGCCGTCGGCGGCGCCGCGCTGTACGTGTCCGTACGGCGGGGCAGCCCGGCGCTCGGCCGGGGTCCCGGAGGGATGCGCGCGCTGTGGGCCGCGCTCCCCGGCCTGGCCTTCGTGGGCCTGGCCGATGTGGCAGGCAACGGCACCTACAGCGTGGCGGCCCAGACCGGCCCGGTGACCGTCGCCGCGGTGCTCGCCGCCCTCTACCCCGTCGTGACCGCGTTCGCGGCGCGCGCGGTCCTCAGCGAGCGGCTGCGCGCGGTGCAGGCGACCGGCGCCGGGCTGGCGCTGGCGGGATCGCTGCTGCTCGCGACGGGGTGAGCGGGCGCCGGGCCGGACCGAGGAAGAGGAGCGACGCTGGGGCTCCTGGGGCTACGGTGCCACCGACCGCCGTTTCTCGAGCGGCGGCGACGGATGACATCGGGACGACACCGGGGAGTGGGCAGTGGCGGAGCGGGCGTTGATCGCGGGCGTGGGCGGCAAGGAGCCGAAGGTCGATCCGGAGGCGTTCGCCGCCCCGACGTCCGTGGTGATCGGCGATGTGACGCTGGGCGCCGGCGCGAGCGTCTGGTACCACGCGGTGCTGCGCGGCGACGCCGAGGCGATCAGTGTGGGGGCCGGGAGCAACATCCAGGACAACTGCACGGTGCACGCCGACCCGGGGTTCCCGGCCACCGTCGGCGAGCGGGTGTCGGTGGGCCACAACGCGGTGCTGCACGGCTGTGTCATCGAGGACGATGTGCTCGTCGGCATGGGCGCCACCGTCCTCAACGGCGCCCGCGTCGGCGCCGGCTCCCTGGTCGCCGCGCAGGCGCTGGTCCCGCAGGGGATGCAGGTGCCGCCGGGCTCGCTGGTCGCGGGGGTGCCGGCGAAGGTCAGGCGGGAGCTGACCGAGGAGGAGCGGGAGGGCATCCGGCTGAACGCGCAGGGCTATGTGGAACTGGCCCGCCACCACCGCGACGCCACGCTGGAGCGTGAGCGGCGGGAGCGGCAGGCCTGAGCGGACGGCAGGGCCTGAGCGGACGGGGCCGGCGAGCGCGAAGGGGCGGAGCTCAGTCGGCGGCCGTGACCGGGTCCGGCCCGGCCGTTCCGGACCCGGCGCCGGTCGTCGCCTTGGACCCGGCCGCGGGCACGGCCGCGGACCCGGCGCGGGTCGCCGTCTCGGTCCCGGCTGCGGCCTCGGACTCGGCCGCGGGCGCGGTGGCGTGGCTCTTCTTCGCGCGCCGCTTCATCACGAGCATCGAGCCGAGGCCGAACAGCAGGGCCGCCACGAGGCCGAGCCAGGAGAAGCGCTTGAGCCAGTCCTCGGCGACCTTGCCGACCGAGTAGATGACGGCGGTGGTGCCACCGGCCCAGACGATGCCGCCCAGCACATTGGCGATGAGGAACTTCCAGTAGGGCATGCGCAGACATCCGGCGAGCGGGCCGGCGAAGATGCGCAGCAGCGCGATGAAGCGGCCCACGAAGACCGCCCACATGCCCCACTTCTGGAAGTACCGCTCGGCGGTGGCCACGTGCTCGGCGCTGAAGTGCTTGGGGAACTTACGGCCCAGCCACGACAGCAGCGGCTGACCGCCCTTATGGCCGATGAGATAGCCGATCGAGTCGCCGATGACCGCTCCCGCGATGGCGGACGCGCCCAGAATGTACGGATTGATATGGTCTTGCGAGGCCGCCAACAGGCTGGCGCTGACGAGAATGATCTCTCCGGGGAGCGGGATGCCCAGGCTCTCCAGACCGATGACCACGCCCACCAGCAGATAGACGCTGACCGCCGGTACGGTCTCGAGCCAGTGATCAATGTGCAACGCCGGTTCCTCCCCATTGCCCGTACTCTTCCCGCCGTGCACCGATTCGGCGCACGGCGGGAAGCCTACTCAATCAGCGCGCGGGCGCCACATCCCACATGCCGCACCGACGATCCCGGGGCGCGGTGCTCGTCACCGTGTCCCTCCCTGGGAGACGGTCCGCGGCGCCCGTAAGGTTCCCGCGCGCGGGGTGTTCCGCGCGTGCGCGGGCAGCGGTGCGGCGCGCGAGAGTTGATCGCCGAACAAGGGGCGGCCATAGCCGCCCTCCACGGCCCCCTTTATGGTTACTGGCCATGTGGCCAGGACAGCAGCCGCCCGGGGGCGAGCAGAACCCGCAAGACCCGAACCCCTATCAGCAGCCGGGGTATCACCAGCCCAACCCGTACCAGCAGCCGGGTTACCACCAGCCGAATCCCTATCAGCAGCCTCAGCCGGGGCAGCCCCAGGGTCAGCCACAGCCGCAGCAGGGGCAGCAGCCGCAGCCCCAACCGCAGCAGCCGCAGCAGATCTACGAGATGCCCACGCAGGCGTGGGGTTCCCCCGCCGTGCAGCAGCCCGGCCCGTCCGAGCCGCCCCGGAAGAAGAACCGCACGGCCGTCATCGCCATCGTCGCGGCGGTGGCGGTGGTCGCGGCCGCCACGGTGACCGCCGTACTGGTGCTCAACAAGGACGACGACGGAAAGGACCAGGCGAAGGACGGCAAGAAGCCCTCCGCCACCGCGCCCGCGTCCAAGGACTCGTCCTCGCAGGGCGACGGCAGCGCGGACGACGGCACCCCGTCCGCGGGCGACGCCGCCAAGCCGGTCATCCCCGGCTGGAAGACGGTCACCAACCCCAAGCGCCACGACGCCTTCGACGTCCCCGCCGGCTGGTACGTACCCTCCCCCGACACCATGAGCACGTTCTCCAAGGACGGCAAGCCGCTCATCTCGATGACCGGTCCCGCCTACTACAAGGAGGACAACTGCACGATCAAGGACAAGAAGACCGGCGCCACCTTGTCGAGCCCCCTGGCCGGCGCGGGCACCAAGGGCGCCCAGGGCGCCAAGAGCCAGGCGCAGGCCGCCAAGACCGAGGCGGCCAACTGGCTCTACGCCGTGTTCGACCAGGACGAGACCGGCGACTACAAATTCACCACGCCCAGGAAGTTCACCAGCAAATACGGCATCAAGGGCTACTCCTCCTCGGGCACCGTCACCGGGGTGAAGAAGTCCGACAAGTGCTCGTCGGACGGCAAGACGTTCACCGTCACCTACACGGACGTCAACGGCGACTGGGCGACCTGGGTCCTCTACGCGGCCAAGGGCGTCAAGGACGAGGTCCCTGACGAGACCATCAAGAAGATCATGAGCACGCTGCGACCGCTGAAGTCCGGCACCTGAGCCGGCCCTGCCGAACCGGCTCGCCTCCTGAGCAGATACGACCGAAATCCGGTTGGCACCGGGGCCCGCCCCCCGGGATAGTCCGCTGGTGACCATCCCCTCGGCCTCACGCCGCCCCCGCCGCCCCGCCTGGGCCGGCCGCAACTACACCCTGCTGACCGCCGCCGCCGTGGTGACGGGCCTCGGCAACGCCGGAGCCCTGATCGCGGCGGCGTTCGCGGTCCTGGACGCCGGCGGGGACAGCGGCGACGTCGGCCTCGTCGCCGCAGCCCGCACCATCCCGCTCGTGGTCTTCCTGCTGATCGGCGGCGCGGTCGCGGACCGGCTGCCACGGCACCGCGTGATGGTCGCGGCCAACACCCTCAACTGCCTGTCCCAGGCCGCGTTCGCGGCGCTCGTGCTGTCCGGCGAGGCACGGCTGTGGCAGATGGCCGTGCTCTCCGCGCTCGGCGGCACCGGGCAGGCGTTCTTCTCCCCCGCCGCCGAGGGCATGCTGCTCTCCACTGTGAGCGGCGAGCAGGCCGGCCGCGCCTTCGCGGTCTTCCGGATGGGCATGAACGGCGCGCAGATCGGCGGCGCGGCGCTCGGCGGCGCGCTGATCGCGGCCTTCGGCCCCGGCTGGGTGCTGGTCGTCGACGCCGCCGCCTTCGCCCTCGCCGGAGCCCTGCGCGCCTTCCTCGACGTCGGTCCGGTGGCCAGGCGCGAGAGCGGCGGGATGCTGCGGGATCTGCGCGAGGGCTGGCAGGAGGTGGCCGGCCGGGCCTGGCTGTGGAGCATCGTGGTGCAGTTCTCGGTGGTCAACGCCGTGGTGGCGGCGGCCGAGGCGGTGTACGGACCGCTGGTCGCCGAGGAACACCTGGGCGGCGCGCGGCCGTGGGGGCTCGCCCTCGCCGCGTTCGGCGTCGGCACCGTCCTGGGCGGGCTGCTGATGACGCGCTGGAAGCCGCAACGGCTGCTGCTGGTGGGCACGGTGTGCGTGTTCCCGTTCGCCCTGCCGTCGGCCGCGCTCGCCGTCCCGCTGCCCGCTCCCGCCCTGTGCGCGGTGATGTTCGTCGGCGGCCTCTCCATCGAGGTGTTCGGGGTGTCCTGGATGACCGCGCTGCACCAGGAGATCCCCGAGGACAAGCTGTCGCGGGTCGCCGCGTACGACTGGTTCGGCTCGGTGTCCATGGTTCCGGTCGCCACGGCGCTCGCGGGCCCGGCCGAGAGCGCCTTCGGCCGCACCGCCGCGCTGTGGGGGTGCTCGGCGCTGATCCTGCTGCTGACCCTGGCCGTGCTGGCGGTGCCGGAGGTACGGCAGCTGCGGCGGCGCACCCCCGCGCCCGCAGCCATCCACGCCGAGCCCGCCCAGCCCGCCGAGCCCGCCGCTCCCACTGCGGAGAGCGTCGTCCCCGGCCAGGCGGAAGGGCCGGAGCCGGTCAGCCGACGCTGAACGCGCCGCCCGGCGGCTCCGGCGAGGGCACCGCGTCCACATCCCGTACGGGCGCCGCCCCGTGGACGAAGCGCTCCAGCGCCGCCCCGTGCTCGACCCGCGCGGGGAAGGCGTCGGCGGCGGTGCGGCGGGCCAATTCGTCGACCGGCAGTTCGTGATCCGAGGCCACGAGCACCGCGTTGCCGAACCGGCGGCCGCGCAGCACGGCGGGCTCGGCGATCAGGCACAGATGGGCGAAGGCCGCCTGCAACGTGGCCACTTGGGAGCGCAGGAAGGCGAAGGGCGCGCTGTCGGCGAGGTTGGCCGTATAGCGGCCGCCCGGCCGCAGCACCCGGGCGGCGGCGCGGGCGTACTCGACGGAGGTGAGGTGCGCCGGGACGCGCGAGCCGCCGAAGACATCGGCCACGATCACATCGGCGGACGCCTCGGGTGCGGCCTCGAGCGCGGTACGGGCGTCCGCCCGGCGCACCGCGATCCCCGCCCCGGCGGGCAGCGGCAGCCGCTCGGCGACCAGCTCCAGCAGTTTGCCGTCGGCCTCGATCACCTCCTGGCGCGAACCGGGGCGGACGGCCGCCGTGAAGCGCGGCAGGGTCAGCGCCCCGCCACCCAGGTGCAGCACGTCCAGCGGGGCGCCGGGGGCGCCGGTGAGCTCCAGCACGTGCCCGAGCCGCCGCGCGTACTCGAACTCCAGGTGGGTGGGGTCGTCCAGGTCGACGTACGACTGGGGTGAGCCGTCCACCGTGAGCAGCCAGGCGCGCGGGCGGTCCACGTCGGGCATCAGCTTGGCGGTGCCGCCGTCCACATCCCTGATCACCGGTATCGGCTCGTCCACGCTCATATTGTGCCGGGTGAAACGCGTGGTCACGGCCGGGGCCCGCCCCGGTACGGCCGGCCCCCGGGTGTACCGGGGGCCTCCGTACCGGGGCGGCCGGGCGCTCAGGGCTGGTCGGCCACCTCGGTCACCGCGGTCACCGTGCCCGCGCCCACCGTGCGCCCGCCCTCACGGATCGCGAAGCCGAGGCCGGACTCCAGCGGCAGCGCGCGCCCGAGCTCGACCTCCATGGTGACGGTGTCACCGGGCCGGGCCACACCCGTCGCGCCGAGGTCGACATCGCCGACCACATCGGCCGTACGGATGTAGAACTGCGGGCGGTAGCCGGTGGTGACCGGCGTGCGCCGGCCGCCCTCCGCCGTCGACAGGACGTACACCCGCGCGGTGAAGCGCCGCCGGGGCACCACACTGCCGGGCGCGGCGACCACATGGCCGCGCCGCACCGCGTCCCGCGCGACGCCCCGCAGCAGCAGCGCCACATTGTCCCCGGCCTCGGCGAACTCCATCGGCTTGCCGAACGTCTCGACGCCCGTGACCACCGTCGTGGTGCCGGCACCCAGCACCTCCACGCGGTCGCCGACGCGGACCGTGCCGCGCTCGACGGCGCCGGTGACGACCGTGCCGCGCCCGGTGATGGTCAGGACGTTCTCCACCGGGAGCAGGAACGGCGCGTCGGTGTAGCGCACCGGCATCGGCACATAGGTGTCGACCGCGTCGAGCAGGGCCTCGATGGAGCCGGTCCAGCGCGGGTCTCCGGCCAGCGCGCGCAGCCCGGAGACCCGGATGACGGGCGTGGCCTCGCCGGGGTAGCCGTGCGCGGACAGCAGCTCGCGCACCTCGAGCTCGACGAGGTCGGTGAGGTCAGGGTCGCCCGCGTCGGCCTTGTTGAGGGCGACCACGATGTGGTCCACCCCGACCTGACGGGCGAGCAGGACGTGCTCGGCGGTCTGCGGCATGACGCCGTCGAGCGCCGAGACGACGAGGACCGCACCGTCGAGCTGGGCCGCGCCGGTCACCATGTTCTTGATGAAGTCGGCGTGGCCGGGCATGTCGACATGCGCGTAGTGGCGGGTGTCGGTCTCGTACTCGACGTGCGCGATGTTGATGGTGATGCCGCGCGCCGCTTCCTCGGGCGCCCGGTCGATGCGCTCGAAGGGGACGTATGTGCCGCCGGTGCCGCGCTCGCTGAGCACCTTGGTGATGGCGGCGGTCAACGTGGTCTTGCCGTGGTCGACATGGCCGATGGTGCCGATGTTCAGATGCGGCTTGGTGCGCACATAGGCCTGCTTGGACATGCTCCCGTTCCTCCTCGGAACAGCGATGGGCGATAAGGCGGTAAGGAGGACCCCAGGGCCGGACCGACCCTCCCCTGGTGGGGCCCGGTCGGAGCTGTCCGGGGAGGGTCAGAGTCGGGCGCCGTCGAGGCAGACGGACGCGCAGGCCGCTGCGGGGAGCGCGAGGTGAACGGCGGCAGCCTTCGGCGCGTCCGCGACCGCGGACACGAGCTCGAAGAAGGGCTGCCGGAACATGCCGCTGATCGTCTCGTATCGCGGGACGCCCGTCGAATGGTTTTCCCGGCCCGGGCCCCGCGACCTGGAACCCCTCGCCGCACGGCCGGGTCCCGCGACCTGCAATCCCCTGTCGCACGGCCCGTGTTCCATGGCCTGGATCCCCACGACCCGGCCTGCCCGTTCATGCCGGTCGGTTACGCTCCTTCGGTGCTCGATGTCGCCGCCCCGCCCGCACCAGCGCCCGCCGCACCGGCCGCGCGCCGCGCCCGCGCGCTGTTCTCCCCGCGGTTGCGCCTGTGTCTGCTGGTGGCTCTGCTGGCCGGCGCGGCGGGCGGGGTCTGGGCGTGGCAGCCGCACCGGCTGCTGGCCCAGGGGTGGCCGCCGCAGCTGTCCGGCGCCACGGCCGTGGTGGTGTTCGTGGCCGCGTACGGGGGCTGCGCCGCGGCCCTGGTGCCGCGGCCGCTGCTGAATCTGGCGGCGGGGGCGCTGTTCGGCTCGTCCATGGGGCTCGCCGCGGCGGTGGCCGGCACGGTGCTCGCCGCCGGTGTCTCGTTCGGCCTCGGCCGGCTGCTGGGGCAGGACGCGCTGCGGCCGCTGCTGCGCGCCCGCTGGCTGGCGGCGGCCGACCGGCAGCTGAGCCGGCACGGGTTCCGGTCGATGCTGGCGATCCGGCTGTTCCCCGGCGTGCCCTTCGCCGCGGCGAACTACTGCGCCGCCGTGTCACGGATGGGCTGGCTGCCCTTCCTGCTGGCGACCGGCCTCGGCAGTGTGCCGAACACCGCCGCGTACGCGGTGGCCGGAAGCCACGCCACCACCCCGACCTCGCCGGTGTTCCTGGCCGCGCTGGCGTGTGTGGCGCTGCCCGCCCTCGTGGGTTTCGTGGTGGCCTGGCGCAGGCGGGGCCGGCTCGGCGGCACCGCTCGGAAAACCGGTCGGTGCGCTCCGCCGGTGGCCGGAAGGCCAGGGTCTTAGGAGGGCTCTTACCAAGGGACGGTACGCTGCCGGACGACCGGCGTTGATCCACAGCGGCCGGTCTCCCCGTCGGCCACCCCGCCTGACCCGCCGCTGCGCCGGTCAGTGCATGATCAGCCTTGGATAGCGTAGACGCGATGTCGTGGTTCGAATCATTCATTCTCGGACTGGTCCAGGGGCTGACCGAGTTCCTGCCGATCTCCTCCAGCGCCCATCTGCGGCTGACCGCCGCCTTCGCGGGGTGGAACGACCCCGGCCCCGCCTTCACGGCCATCACCCAGATCGGCACCGAGCTCGCCGTGCTGATCTACTTCCGCAAGGACATCGCCAACATCGTCTCGGCGTGGTTCCGCTCGCTCTTCAACAAGGAGTGGCGCGGCCATCATGACGCCCAGATGGGCTGGCTGGTGATCGTCGGCTCGATACCCATCGGTGTGCTCGGGGTGACCCTCAAGGACCAGATCGAGGGACCGTTCCGTGATCTGCGGCTCACCGCCACCATGCTGGTGGGGATGGGCCTCATCCTGGGCTTCGCCGACTGGCGGGCGGCCCGCGACGAGAAGGGCGGCAGGCACCGCGCCCCCGTGCAGCGCAAGACACTGCGCGAACTCGGCATCAGGGACGGTCTGATCTTCGGTGTCTGCCAGGCGATGGCGCTGGTGCCCGGCGTCTCCCGCTCCGGCGCGACGATCAGCGGCGGCCTGCTGATGGGCTATACGCGCGAGGCGGCGGCCCGCTACTCGTTCCTGCTCGCGGTGCCCGCGGTGCTGGCCTCCGGAGCGTACGAGCTGAAGGACGCCTCGGACGGGCACACGGCGTGGGGCCCGACCATCTTCGCGACGGCTGTCGCTTTTGTTGTGGGTTATGCGGTCATCGCATGGTTCATGAAGTTCATCAGCACCAAGAGCTTCATGCCGTTCGTCGTCTACCGGGTGGTGCTGGGTATCGCGGTGTTCGCGCTCGTCGCCTTCGGTGTGCTGAGCGCCCACGCGGCCGAGTCCGCGGGCTGACGGAAACCTTCCCCAGACGGAAACCTTCCCCATAGGACAGGGAGAGACAGGAAGAGGGGGTGGGCCGCCGGCCGAGGAGGGAGGAGTCCGGCGGCCCCTTCGCCCAGGTCTGGGGCACCTGAGCGGGCTGTAGGGAGACTCAACCACCTCGCCGCGTGACGCGGGAGGGTGTGCGGTAGATATATGCATGCACTCTGATCACACGGGGTGTGAATCCATCACACTCCGTGCGAGCCTTACCCAAGGCTGTGCATCGCCTCGATCACCCCGGCCAGCTCGGTCAGCGAGTCGACGCACCAGTCCGCCATCGCCGCGTCGGTCGACCCCGCCCACAGATGTCCCCACGGACCGCGCCGGACATGGGCCGCCAGCAGCCCGGCGGCCTTGGCGGGACGGATGTCCAGCGCGGGGCGGTCTCCCACGTACACGGTCTCGTGCGGCGCGGCCCGGGCCAGGTCCACGACATGGCCGAAGAACCGGGGATCGGGTTTGGCGACGCCCCACTGGGCGGAGGTGGCGACCTGGTCCACCGGCAGCTCCAGCGCGCGCAGCAGCTCACCCGCGCGCTCCGTCTGATTCCCGGCCACCACGAGCCGGACCCCGAGCGCCCGCAGCGCGCCCAGGGCCGGCCGTACGTCCGGATACAGATCCGCCTCCTCCAGGCGCTCCCCGCGGCCGGCCGCCTCGCGCGCCCGCCGCTCCGCCCGGATGTCCACCCCCGGCCGCGCGAGCCGGATCGCCTCCGCGTCCTCCCACCCCCGTGCGACCACCGCTCCGACCAGGGCGGACAGCGTATGCCGGGGAACCCCCAGCCAGTCCGCCCACGACGCCCAGTACCGGTCCTCGCGTACCAGAGTCGAGCCGACGTCGAAGACGATCGCGGCCGGCACGGACCCCGCGCTACGAACCACCCGGCCCGCCGAATCCGTCGCCGCGCGCGCCGCCCTCCCAGTCCGCGTACCGGATCCTGGGCCGCTCCAGCACCTCTCCGAGCGTCGCCCACTCGTCCTTGCCCAGCCGGGCCAGCGGACGCAACCTGGTCACCTCGGGGTGGCCGTCGTCCATGACCTGCTCATCGACCGCGGCGTGCACCACCCGGCCGAACACCACGGTGGAATCCCCGAGCCGCACCGTGCTGTGCAGCTCACACTCCAGCGCGACCGACGAGGCCGCCACGCGCGGCGGCTTCACCCGCAGACTCGGCTCCCGCGCGATGCCCACCGCCTCGAACTCCCCCATGTCACGCGGAAAGTCCGTCGCCGTCTCGTTGATCTGCTCGAACAGCTGCTCGGGGGCGAAGTTCACCACGAACTCCCCGGTCTCCTCCACATTGCGCAGCGAGTCCTTGCGCCCCACGGAGGTGAACTGCACGATCGGCGGGGCCACGCAGGCGATCGTGAAGAAGGAGTGCGGCGCCAGATTGCAGGTCCCGGCGGCCGAAACGGTGGACACCCAGGCGATGGGCCGGGGGACGACCACGGAGGTCAGCAGCTTGTAGAAGGGGGTGCGGCCTACGGCCTCGGGATCGAATTCGATACGCATACCGCCCAGTATCCGCACATACGGCGGCCCATCCCAAGGGCGGCTCGCGGCCTCACCCGTCCCGTGGGGACATCGCGGCGGGCCGCGCCCCTAGAGGGTCCACGTCCCGATGCGCGACGCGTCGAGCCCTGTGCGGTCCATCTGCCACGTCACGGACGCGATCTTCGCGCTCTTCGGCACATCGAAGATCACCCAGCCGGTGGCCCGTTCCCCCGGCGAGAGAGTCATCGTGATGCTCAGGGACTCGCCGACGGTGGGATCCCCGGGTTTGCCGTTGTGTGCCGTTCCGGCCGTGTCGACGACCGTCGGGGGGGAGTACGGGGCGTCGCTGTAGGTGACCTTGCCGGTGTTCACGATCGTGAACTCCGCTGCGACCAGGCGGTTTCCGTTGGCAGGATCGAAGTAGGGGCCTTGGGCCTTCGCGTTGTCCACGAACTTGTTCAGCGTGACATCGGCCGTGGGCGCGATCGATTCACCCAGGCCCACGATTCCCACGAGCGAGAGAGTGTCGCCGAGCTTGCCGGCCGTCGAGCTCGCCTGGCTTGGCGCGGCCTCCGGCGACTTCTCACCGCCGGGTTCGGCGGCCGCGCTGGAGTGGGTGCCCTTCTTCGTCGTCCCGGCCTTGTCGCCGCCCCCGTCCGACCCATTACAAGCGGTGAGAGCGGCGGTGAGTGCGACGACCGCCGCGGCGGCAGCGATGGAACGGTGCATGGAATCCCCCGTACATTCCGTGAGTTCAGATCGGTGGCGACATCACCAAATCCTTGTACACAACAGTGCGCCTGGGATGTGCGTTCTGTAACTGAACGGTGCCAACGAAGGTTGTATCCCGGGCGATTGACGTCAACACGTGATCATACGATGTGTCCATGCCACACGAGGAGAACGACGAAGCAGTCGCCCCCCGCGACGCGGACCCGCGGCGCGGCACTCCTCGGCCCGCCGCCTGGGTACGTATCCTCGCGGTCGTCGCCCTGGTGTCGGCGGCGGTCAACCTGCGGCCCGCCGTCACCAGTCTCGGCCCCGTGCTCGAGGAGGCTCGCGACGACCTCGGGATGAGTGCCACCGTCGCCGGGCTGCTCACCTCGGTACCGGCGGTGTGCTTCGCTCTGGTCGGCTTCGGCGCGCCCCGGTTGGCTCGCCGGTACGGCTCCCACGGCGTCATCGCGGCCGGTCTCATGGCGATCGCCACCGGTCTGGCCCTGCGCTCGTTCGCCGCGGACACCGTCCTGTTCGTCACGCTGAGCGCCCTCGCGCTCGCCGGGATCGCGGTGGTCAACGTCCTGCTCCCGGTCGTGGTCAAGCAACGCTTCCCGGACCGGGTGGGCGCGATGACCGGCCTGTATGCCATGGCGCTCAACCTCGGCGCCTCGACCGCCGCCGCCGTCACCGTCCCGCTGGCCCGGGTGTCCGGGGGCGGCTGGCGGGTCGGCCTGGGCGCCTGGGCGGTCCTGGCCGCCGTCGCCGTACCGGCCTGGGTCGCCCTCGCCCGGGAGAGCACCGGATCCACCGTCCGAACACCGGAGTCCGAGTCCGAGGCGCCGGACGCCACGCCCGCCGTCCCGCTCACCCGCCAGCCGACCGCCTGGGCACTGGCCGCCTACTTCGGTCTGCAGGCCACCGCCGCGTACGTCATCATCGGCTGGCTGCCGCAGATCTTCCGGGACGCCGGGGTCTCCGCACAGACCGCCGGCCTGCTCTTCGCCGTCACTTCGGTGCTCGGGGTGCCCCTGTCGTTCGTGCTGGCCGCTGTGGCGGGAAGGCTGCGTCACCAGAGCGGAATCGCCGCGGCCCTCGGAGTGTTCGGGCTCGCCGGATATGCCGGACTGTGGGCGGCGCCCGCCGCCGCGCCCTGGCTGTGGGCCGTCCTGCTCGGCGTCGCCAACTGCTCCTTCCCGCTCGCCCTGACCATGATCGGAATGCGCGGACGGGACAGCGCGACGGTAGTCCGGCTGTCCGCCTTCGCGCAGAGCGCCGGCTATCTGCTGTCGATCCCCGGCCCCATCCTGGTCGGAGCGCTCTACCAGCACAGCGACGGTTGGCGGGCGCCGCTCGCCTGCATGGCGCTGCTCATGCTGCCGCAGCTCGTGGCGGGTCTGCTCGCAGGCCGCGACCGGCAGATCGGCTGACCTGCTGACACGGGTGCGCGAGAGCGCCGGGGCCCGGCCTGCGGGCTCCCGTCATCCGGGCCCCGCCGCACCGGCCCGCTCGCGGGCGGCGCGCTCGCGGACGGCGCGCTCGCGGTGGCGGGCCGCGGGGTGGTCATCGGGGACCCTGGCTCGGCCCGCGCCCTGGATGCCTTCGCGCAGCGTGGAGCCGTCGTAGGCGTACGGGAGGCGGCCCCGGGCGCGCAGTTCGGGCACCACCAGGTCGACGAAGTCGGTGAAGGTGCCCGGAGTCGTGGCGTAGGCGAGGTTGAAACCGTCGATGTCGGCCTCTTCCACCCAGCGTTCGAGCTCGTCCGCGACGGTCGCCGGGGAGCCGACGACGACCGGTCCGATGCCGCCGATGCCCAGGTATTGGGCGACCTGTTCGGGGGTCCACCGGCGGGAGGGGTCGGCGGTGGAGAAGATCTCCAGGGCGGAGCGGACCGCGTCGGTGTCCACGTACTCCAGCGGCTCGTGCGGGGCGAGCTCGGACAGGTCCAGGCCGCTCCAGCCGCCGTAGAGGGCGAGGGCCCCCTCGTAGGAGGCGTACGAGATGAGGTCGGCGTGCTTGGCCCGGGCCTGCTCGTCCGTGGGGGCGGTGATCGCGGTGAGCAGGATGTAGATCTTGACGCCGTACGGGTCCCGGCCCCCGGCGGCCGCCTTGGCCCTGATGTCGTCGACGATGCGGCGCGTGGCGCGCGGACTGACCGCGTTGATGAACACGCCCTCGCCGTGCCGGGCGGCGAAGGCCCGTCCGCGCGGTGAGGCGCCGGCCTGGAAGATGACCGGGGTGCGCTGCGGGGACGGTTCGCTGAGGAAGACGCCGGGCACGCTGAAGTGCCTGCCCTTGTGCCCGATCTCGCGGACGCGGGCGGGGTCGGCGTAGACGCCGCGCTCCCGGTCGCGGACCACGGCGTCGTCGTCCCAGGAGTACTCCCACAGCTTGTAGCAGACCTCCAGGAACTCCTCCGCGATCTCGTACCGGTCGTCGTGGCCCACCTGCCGGTCCAGCCCGAGGTTGCGGGCGGCGCTCTCCAGATAGGAGGTCACGACGTTCCACGCGACGCGGCCCTTGGTGAGGTGGTCCAGGGTGGTGAGGGTGCGGGCGAGTTTGTAGGGCTGTTCGTAGGTGAGGGACACGGTGATGCCGAAGCCGAGGTGCTCGGTGACCGCCGCCATCGCGGAGACGGCGGGCAGCGGATCGGAGAGCGGGATCTGCGCGCCCTGGCGGACGGCGGCGTCGCGTGAGCCCTGGTAGACGTCGTACACCCCGAGCACATCGGCGATGAAGAGCGAGTCGAAGCCGCCCCGCTCCAACAGCCGTGCCAGATCGGTCCAGTACGCCAGGTCGGTGTAGCGGTGGGCCTGGTCGTCGGGGTGCCGCCACAGCCCGGGCGACTGGTGGCCGACGCAGGCCATGTCGAAGGCGTTCAGATGGATGCGGCGGGCGGGACGGGCGGAAGGGGTCACTTGACGGCTCCGGAGGACAGGCCGGCCACCAGCCGGCGCTGAGCGGCCACGGCGAGGACGTAGACGGGGGCGATGCCGACGAGGGAGACGACGGCCTGCTGCCCGAACTCGACGTTCTTGTCGCCCTGGAAGAGGGAGAGCACCACCGGCAGCGTCTGCGAGCCGCTGTCCTGGGCGAAGCTGAGGGCGAAGAGGAATTCGTTGTAACTGAGGAAGAAGCAGATCAGGGCCGCCGCGGCGACACCGGGGGCGATCAGCGGCAGGACGATCCGGCGCAGGCTCGCCCAGGTGCCGAGCCCGTCGAGCCAGGCGGCCTCCTCGATGTCCCGGGGCACCTTGCGGACGAATCCGTCGAGCAGCCAGATCGCCACCGGCACGTTGGCGAGCCCGTCGACGAGCACGAGCCCGGTGACGGTGTTGTTCAGCTCCAGGTTTCGCAGCAGGAAGAACAGCGGGAGGATGGCCACGACCGGGGGCGCGCAGTAGCTGGACAGGACCAGGGAGGCGAGCCTGCCGCCGGCGCGCCCGGCCCGGGCGGTGAAGTAGGCGCCTGGCACGGCGATCAGCAGGGTCAGCAGGACCGAACCCGCCGCGACGGTCCACGAGTTGGCGACGTAGTGGCCGAGGTCGACGGCGCGGAAGGCGTCGGGCCAGTTGCGCCAGTACAGGTGTGACGGCAGCAGGCCGCCGTTGAGCACATCGTCCCGGGAGCGCACGGACAGCGAGGCCACGTATCCCACCGGGACCGCCGAGACGAGGGCGATCGCCACCAGCGGCACGGTGATCGAGGCCCCGCGGCGGCGCGTCGTGCGGTGTGCGTCGTGGCGCGTGGTACGGCGCGTCATGCGACTCGTCATATCGCCACGTCCATGTGCCGCTTGCGGCGCACCGTGACGGCGCCGGCGACCAGGCCGATCAGCAGCGAGAAGAGGACCGTCGCGGCGGCGGCCCGGCCCACGTCGAATTCCTGCAACGCGGTCCGCTGGATGTCGAAAGTGCTGGTGGTGGTGGAGAAACCGGGGCCGCCCGCGGTGACGACGTAGACGATGTCGAACACCTTGAAGCCGATCACGAGCTTGAGCGTCAGCACGGACAACAGGGTCGGCTCGATGTACGGCAGCACCACCGAGCGTGCGGTGCGCCAGCGCCCCGCCCCGTCCAGCGACGCGGCCTCGCGCAGCTCGTCGGGCACCCCCAAAAGGGCCGCGTAGGTCAGCAGCATGACGAACGGCGTCCACTGCCAGCTGTCGATGACGATCAGCGTGACGAACGCGCTGGTGCTCCCGCCGAGCGGGTTGACGCCGGGGAGTGAGAGCTCGTGCAGGGCCTCGTTGAGGGCGCCGCCGACCGGGGCGAGCAGCAGCTTCCACGCCACGCCGACCATGACGGGCGGGGTGACCAGGGGCAGCAGCAGGAGGGCGCCCAGCGCCCCGGGCCGCCGGGCCCGGGCGCGCAGCAGGAACGCGAGCGCGGTGCCCAGCACCAGCTGGACCGCGGCGGCGGCCACCGCGAAGAGCACCGACCGCCACAGCGAGGCCGTGAAGGACTGGCTCTCCAGGGCCGAGCGGAAGTTGTCGAAGCCGGTCCAGCGCTGGAGCGGCTGCGCGAGGGTGGATTCGCTGAACGCGAGGCCGATCAGATAGACCAGTGGATAGGCGGCGAAGACCAGCAGGAACACCACGCTGGGCGCGGCGAGTGCGCGGGGCACACGGGTGGCGGTGGCGTTCTGGGTCATCCGCCCGACCCGTTCAGCTTCCTGGTCCACGTCCGCTGGGTGTTCTCCAGCGCCTGCTTCGCGCTCTGCTTGCCCTGGAGCCCCAGGGCGAGCTCGTCCACGAGGCTCTGGAGCAGTTGCGGGGCCTTGGGCACGGTCGGCCACGGGAGCGGATCTCCGGCGAGGCCGGTGCGGACGACCTCGTACGAGTCGGGGGACGCCTTCTTGAACGCGTCGGAGTTCAAGGTGCTGGTCCGGATCGGGTCCGCGCCCGCGTCGGCCTTGCCGAGCACCAGGAGGTTCTGCTGGGCGGCCGTGGCCCACTTGATGAAGGCGGCCGCGGCCTCCTTCTTCTTCGACGCCGTGGAGACCGCCAGCCCGAAGCCCGCGTCCAGCGAGGTGCGCGGCTTGGTGTTGTCGCCGCCGACGGGGAGCGTGGTGACGCCCCACTTGCCGGCGACCTTGGACTGCTGGGGGTCCTCGGCGCGCTTGGCGAAGTCCGTCCAGAAGTCGAGCATGGCGCCCTTGCCGTCGAGGAAGGCGGGCAGCGCCTGGTCGAAGCCGATCTGCAGGGGGGTGGGCAGGGCGTAGGGCGCGGCGTCGAAGAGCGCCTGGGCGGCGGCGAGGGCCTCGGGGGTGTCCAGGGTGGGCTTGCCGGAGGCGCCCTTGTCGAGGAAGGTGCCGCCGTACCCGGCGAGGCGGTTGGCGAAGTCGCAGCCGAGGATGACGGGGACCTGCTGGGCCTCGATGATGGTGCCGTAGTACTTGCCTTTGGCGTCCTGAGTGATCTTCTTGGCGACCTCGCGGTAGTCGTCCCAGGTCCGGGGCGGCTCGACCTTGTGCCGTTCGAAGATCTCGGTGTTGTAGAACAGGATGTGGGTGTCGCCGTCGTAGGGCAGGCCCCACCGCTTGCCGTCGTAGAGGGTGTAGGTGTCGTAGAGCGAGGGCAGGAAATCGGCGGTGTCGATGTCCTTGTGGGCCTTGATGTAGGCGGTGAGGTCCTCGATGACCCCGCCCTGGGCAAGCGTGCCGACGGCGGCGTACCAGTACATGAACACGTCGAACTGGCCCGCGCCGGACTGCACATCGAGGATGGCCTTGGACGTCAGCTTGTCGTACGGGACCGGGGTGACCTTGAGCTTGGCGCCGGTGGCCTCCTCGAACGGCTTGCTGAGGTACTGGAACGACAGGGCGTTGGGCTGGTTGGCGAGGATCTTGAGGGTGACCCCGTCCAGGTCGGGCTTGGCGTTCGGGTCCAGCGTGGCGCCCTCGGAGGTACCGCAGGCGGTCAGCAGGGGTCCGGCGGTGGCAAGGGCGGCGACGCCTGTGGAGGCGCGGAGGAGCTGTCTGCGGGTGAGCGGGGACATGTCGGTGGTTCTCCGGTTCTCCTGAGAAGTTACGTGTACAGGGTGAACGGCGGGTGGGCGCCGTTGAGGAAGTGGTCGCCGACCTCGCGGAGCTTGTAGGCGACCGGGTCGTGCAGGGTGTGGGTGCGGGCGTTGCGCCAGAAGCGGTCGAAGCCGTGTGCCGAGGCGGTGGAGCGGGCTCCGGTGACCTCGAGGATCCGGCCGGTGATGTCCAGCGCGGCCTGGGTGGCGGCCACCTTGGCCGCGGCGACGGTGACGGCGATCTCACCGCGCTCGTGTCCGGTCAGCTCGTGGCCGCGGTCGAGCCCGCGCTGGACGGCCTCGGCGGCCTGGTCGGCCAGGGCGCGGGTGGCGCGGGCGGCGACGGTCAGTTCGCCGTAGGTGGCGAGTACGTACGGGTCCTGGGTGGCCGACTCCACGCCGGACAGCAGCCAGGGCCGGGTGGTGGTACGGGTGTACTCGGCCGCGGCGGCCAGCGCGCCCTCGGCGATGCCGAGGTAGAAGTGGACGAAGACCAGTTGGATGGCGGGGGTCACCAGGGTGGCGAACGGGGACAGCACCCCGTCGTCCTGGGAGAGCGAGCCAAGGATGTCGTCGGCCGCGACCGGCACCGCCCGGAACTCCACGCTGCCGCTGGCCGACAGCCGCTGGCCGAAGTTGTCCCAGTCGTCGTTCCGTACCACCCCGGGGTGAGCCGGGTCGACGAGGACGACCAGCGGCTCGCCGGTGTCCTGGCGGGTCGCGCCGACCACGAGCCGGTCGGCGACCCGGGCGCCGGTGGCGAAGCTCTTCCGCCCGTCGAGCCGGAAGCCGTCCCCGTCCGGGATGAGCTGGACATCGGGGTCGCGTGGGTTGAAGGCGCCGCCCCACAGCCAGCGGCCCTCGGCGGCGGCGCGCTCCACGCGCTCGGTGTGGGCGGCGCTGCCGAAGAAGCGGACGTTCCAGGAGAGGAGGTAGTGGTATCCGATGAGCTGGCCGATCGAGCCGTCCCCGGCGGCGATCTCGCGGATGACGGCGTAGGCGGTGCGCCAGTCGGCTCCCCCGCCACCGAGCTCGGCGGGGATGAGGAGGGTGAGGAGCCCGGCCTCGCGGAGCCGGTGGGCCTCGTCGAACGGCGGCCGGTTCGCCCGGTCGCGCGCGACGGCGTCCTCGGTGAGGCCGGCGGCGACCGCGCGGGCGGTGGCGACCCACTCCTCGTGGGTGGTGGGCGCGGCGGGTGGCGGTGCGGTGCTGGGCAGCGTTGTCATGGGTCGTTTCCTCAGATGATGCCGTTGGCGGGCGGGGTGACGCCGTTGAGGGCGTGGTTGCCGAGGTGCTGGATCTTCCAGCGGCGCGGGTCGTGGAGGGTGTGGGTGCGGGCGTTGCGCCAGTGCCGGTCGAGGTTGCCGCCGCGCAGCGCGGAGCGGGTGCCGATCAGCGCGAACACATCGCTGGAGACGGTGACGGCCGCTGTGTCGGCCTGGGCGCGGGCGGCGGTGACGGCCAGGGACGCCTCGGTGGCGAGGCGTTCGTCGGCGGGGGCGCGGCGGGCCGCGTCGATGGCGGCCCCGGCCCGCTCCAGCAGTGCCTCGGCGGCCCGTACGAGCAGGGTCAGTTCGCCGAATTTCTGGATGACCAGCGGCTCCTCGCTCGCCCGGTCGGCCCCGGACTCACCCCAGGGCCTGGCGATGGTGCGGATCAGCTCCCCGCCCTCCTCCAGCGCGGCGCGGGCGATTCCGGTGTCCACGGCGGCGTGGATGAACTGGCCGAAGGCGCCGAACACTTCGGGCCGCTCGAAGGTGAGGTGATGCGGCACGACCCGGTCTTCGGGCACGTGTACGTCCTTCAGCCGTACGGTGCCACTGGCGGTGGTGCGCTGGCCGATGCCGTCCCAGTCGTCGATGACGCTGACGCCGGGTGCGTCGCGCGGCAGGAAGGCGGCGGTGAGCCGGTCGTCCGGGCCCAGGGCGAAGACCGGGACCCAGTGGGCGAACAGCGCGCCGGTGGCGTAGTTCTTGACACCGGTCAGCCGGTAGCCGTCACCGGACGGGTCCGGTACGAGCCTGGTGGCGAACTCCAGGGCGTGTTTGGTGCCCTTCTCGGCCAGGGCGTTGCCGAACCTGCGCCCGGCCAGCAGCTCGGCGTAGAAGAAGTCGTGCTGCCGTGGCGTCCCGTTCTCTTTGAGTACCTCCACGAAGAAGAAGTGGTTCTGCGGGATCTGCCCGATGCTGGAGTCCGCCGCCGACAGCAGCCGTACGACCTCGCCGAGGGTGCCGGCGCCGACCTCGGCGCCGCCGTGGCCGCGGGGCACGGTGATACCCAGCAGTCCGGAGTCCGACAGCTCGTCGAGTTCGGCGCGCGGCAGGACGCGTTCGGCGTCGCGCAGCGCGGACTTGCGGGCAAACGTGGCAGCCAGCTCGGCGGCGGTCTCGATGGCCTCGGCGTCGCTGGTGATCACATGGGCCATCAGGAGCTCCCAGAGGCGGCGAACGGGATCTGGGCGGTGATCTGCTCGTCGCCGCGGAAAGGGTGGTGCCAGAGGCCCCGCTCACGCAGGATCGGCAGCACGCCCTCGCCGAACCAGTACGCCTCTTCCAGATGCGGGTATCCGGACAGGATGAACTCGTCGAGGCCCAGGGCGTGGTACTCGGCGATCCGGTCGGCGACCTCGGCGTGGCTGCCCACCAGCGCGGTCCCCGCCCCGCCGCGCACCAGCCCGATACCGGCCCACAGATTGGGGTGGATCTCCAGCCCGTCCCGGCCCCCGCCGTGCAGCGCGAGCATCCGCTGCTGCCCCTCGGACTCACTGCGGCCCAGACCCTCCTGCACCGCCCGAACGGTCTCCTCGTCGAACCCCTCCAGCAACCGCCGCGCCTCGGCCCACGCCTGCTCCGCGGTGTCCCGCGTGATCACATGCAGCCGGATGCCGAACCGCGGGCTCCGCCCTTCCTTCGCGGCCAGCCCCCGCACCCAGGCGATCTTCTCCGCCACCGCGCCGGGCGGCTCCCCCCAGGTGAGGTAGACATCCGCGTGCCGGGCCGCCACCACTCCCGCCGCGGGCGAGGAGCCGCCGAAGTACACCTCGGGGACGGGGTCGGGCAGCCGGGCCAGCTTGGCGTCCTCCACCCGCAGATGCTCACCCGCCACATCCACGGTCCTGCCGTCCCACAGATCCCGGACGATGCCCAGGAACTCGCCGGTGCGCGCGTACCGGGCGTCCTTGTCGAGGAAGTCGCCGTACGCACGCTGCTCGTGGCTCTCGCCACCGGTGACCACATTCAGCAGCAGCCGCCCGCCGGTCTGCCGCTGATAGGTCGAGGCCATTTGCGCGGCGAAGGTGGGCGACAGGAACCCCGGCCGGAAGGCGACCAGGAACTTCAGCCGCTCCGTGCGCTGGCTGACCATGGCCGTGGTCAGCCACGCGTCCTCGCACCAGGCGCCGGTCGGCGTGAGCGCCCCCACGAACCCCAGGTCCTCGGCGGCACGGGCGATCTGGGAAAGGTAGCCCACGGTCGGCGGCCGGTCGCCACCGGCCGCGGTGACCGGGGTGCCATGGCCGCCGCCGACGACATGGCGGCTGTCGCCGTTGGTGGGCAGGAACCAGTGGAAGGTGAGACTCACGTGGGAACTCCGTTCAAGGTGGCGTGGGGGTGGGTAGGTGGCGTGGTCCTCAGAGCAGGCCGTGGCGGGGTGGCCTGGTGCCGTTCAGGACGTAGCGGCCGATGTGCTGGACCTTCCACCGCGGCGGGTCGTGCAGAGTGTGGGTGCGCGCGTCCCGCCAGTGGCGGTGGAGGCCCAGGGTGTCCAGCGCCGAGCGGGTACCGGAGACCTCGAAAAGGGCGCTGCCCACCTCCACGGCGGCGTTCGCCGCCGACACCTTCGCCGCGGCCACCGCGATCGACGCCTCGGCGGCCGTGTCGTCGGTCAGGTCCGCCCGCGCCGCGTCCACCGACCGCGCGGCGGCGGCAAGCAGCGCTTCGGCGGCCCGTACCTGGATCGCCAGCTCGCCGAACCGCTGGACCAGCAGCGGGTCCTCGGCGGCCGTGTCGTATCCCTCGTCGATGCTCTCGAACCAGGGGCGGCTCTTCGTGCGGACGAACTCCACGGCCTCCGCGAGCGCGCCCGCGGCGATCCCCGCGTCGATGGCGGCGTGCAGCAACTGCGCGACGGCACCGTGGAGCTGCGGGCCCTCGAAGGTCAGGTGGTGCGGGACGACCCGATCGGCGGGGACGGGCACGGTGTCCAGCCGCACCGTGCCACTGGCGGTCGTGCGCTGGCCCATGCCGTCCCAGTCGTCCACCACCGTCACCCCGGGGGCATCCCGCGGTACGTAGGCGACGTGCAGCTTGTCGTCCTCCGCCCGGGCGAGCACGGGAATCCAGTCGGCGAACAGGGCGCCCGTGGAGTAGTGCTTGACACCGGTCAGCAGGTACGAGCCGGGGGCGCCGGGGTTGGGCTCCAGGCGGGTGCGGATGTCCTGGACGTGCTTGGTGCCCGCCTCGGACTGCGCGTTGCCGAACCGCTTGCCCGCCAGCACCTCCCCGAAGAAGAAGTCCCGCTGATCCGGGGTGCCCTGACGGCGCAGCACATTGACGTAGACGAAGTGGCTCTGCGGGATCTGGGCGAGGCTGGCGTCGGCGGAGGCGAGCAGCCGGAAAATCTCGGCGAGCGTCTCGTGGCGGACGTCCGCTCCGCCGTACTCGGCGGGCACCGTCACGGCGAGCAGTCCCGAGGCGGACAGCCACGCCAGCTCGGTGCGCGGGAGCCGACGCTGGGCGTCCCGCTCGGTGGCGCCCGCGCGGAACCGGGTGGCCAGTTCAGCGGCGACCGCCAGGGCCTCGGCGTCGTCGGAGATCACGGTGACGGCACTCATCCGGTGGCCGCCAGCAGGGTCGTACGGCCCCCGAGGGCGGCGGAGAACCGGTCGACGACGTGTCGCAGGGCCTCGGCGGAGCCGGGGGCGACGGTCAGTGTGCCGCCGTCGCCCGTCTCGATGTCCTTGTCGAGGGTGAACCACCCGGGGACGATGTGCCCGGCCCCCATGGAGCTGAGCACCGGACGCAGCGCGTAGTCGATGGCCAGGACGTGGGCCGTGGTGCCGCCGGTGGCCAGCGGCAGCACGGTCTTGCCGTCGAGCGCGTACTGCGGGAGCAGGTCCAGCAGCGACTTCAGCAGACCGGAGTAGGCGGCCTTGTAGACGGGAGTGCCGATCACGACCCCGTCCGCGCGGGCGAAGAGGGCCGTGGCCCGGGCGATGGCCGGATGCCCGAAGTCGGCTCCGAGCAGCGCTTCGGCTGGGATGTCGCGGACGTCCAGCGGGGTCACCTCATGTCCCTGGGACGTCAGCCGGGCGTCCAGGTGGCGCAACAGCCGGGCGGTGCGGGAGGTGGCGGAGGGGCTACCGGAGACGGACAGGACAGTGGCCATGAAGAACCCTTCGACGGGTGGTGCTGGGCGGTGTACGGGGCATGGGGAACTCGGGTGAGTGAAATGCCGTGCGGGCAGGGGGAATCGACGCCGGGCGTTTCCTGCGGGTGCCGTTCGATTCCGGCGCGGGGGCCGGTTGTGGTGAATTCAGGCGTGCCGAAATGACGGCTGCGAGATCAGGTCAGCACGGCGGCGGAATTCGTCCGCGACCGGTTTTGAAGAGAGGGCGCGAGACGCGACCCGTCCGATCACCGGCTCGGCCGGGGAGATTTCGGAGAAGGAGCGGGGGCCGCATGCGGCCCTCGAGGTCCGCTCAGGCGCAACAGCGACAGAAGGAGCTGGAGACACGCAAGAGATCGACGTGACGTCGCTGCGTGAGGTCCTGTCGCTTCATATCTCCGATCCAACCAACGGGAAGTCCGGGCGGTCAAGAGGCCCAGGCGTGATTCCATATCGCGGACACAGGCGCTGTCCTGCGGAAATACTGTGCGCCTCACTCTTAAGATTACCCGGGACCGCCGCGATGTGGTGAGTCGGTAATCACGAGGCGGTGATAGGGATCCCCTTGAACGCCGCGCCTCGGGCGGGCATTCTGCTGTGGTGCGGATCGAACAGCTCGAATACATCGCCGCGGTCACCCGGATCGGCTCGCTCCGCCGGGCCGCCGAGGAACTGCATCTGTCCCAGCCGGCGCTGAGCGAAACCGTCCGGAATCTGGAGCGGGAGCTCGGTGTCGATCTGTTGGAGCGCAAACGTTCCGGGGCGAAAATCAGCGATGAGGGGCGCGAGCTGCTGCCGCACATCATGAGCGTGCTGGACGCGGTGGACCGGCTGCGCAGCGCGGCCGACGACCAGCATCGCATCAGCCGCATGGTCCGGGTCGGCACGGTCAACGCGGCGACCGTGCCGCTTCTCATACCGAGCGTGCGCACATTCCGCGAGACGCACCCGGGGACCCAGGTCGAGGTGGTCGGGGCGCAGCAGGCCGAGATCCATCGGGGCCTGCTGGAGGGCTCGTTCGACCTGGGTCTGGTGAACTACCTCCGGGGCGATGACATGCCGCCCGGCTTCGAGACCACCGAGCTGCTGTGCGGGCGCCCGGTGGTGTGCGTCCGCCCGGACAGCCCGCTGGCCGCCCTGGATGCGGTGGGGGCGGCCGATCTGCTGGCGGAGCCGCTGATCGTGATGCGGTCGGGGTATGTCATGCACCGCTATGTCCACCGGCTGCTCGACGGGCGGACGCCGTCCTTCTCGTACTCCACCGACGGCGCCGAGATGGGCAAGCTGATGGTCGCCGAGGGCTTGGGAGCCACGGTGCTGCCGGACTTCAGCGTCATCGGCGATCCGTTGGAGCGCTGCGGCTCCATCACTTTCCGGCCGCTCGCGGGGGATGGGACCGAGGTCCTCCTCGTCGTGCAGCGCCGTCTGGCCGGGTCCGTCCCCCGCGCCGCTCGCGACCTTCACCAGCTCTTTGTGCGAGGCGCTCACGCGCACCGTGCGGCGGGTTGACCCGGTTCGTGGACGTCGCCGCGGTGGAGCGTCGTGGGGCGCGGGAGCCGTGCGGCCCCGCGCCCCGGATCGGTCACTTGTTGGTCTTGGGCAGGCCCGGCGGGTTGATCTCCGACTTCTTGATGGCCTCGGCCGACAGGCCCCAGCGCTTCAGCACCTTCGCGTAGGTGCCGTTGTCGATGATCTCGTTGAGCGCCGAGTTCAACGCTTTGACCAGTCCGTTGTCCTTCTTGGTGGTGGCCGCGATCAGACCCTGGAGGGTGGCGCCGGCGCCGGAGTAGGTGCCGACGATCTCGGTCTGCCCGGCGGCGGCCACATGGTAGGCGGCGGTCGGGTTGGGGCCGAGGAAGAGCTCGATCCGGCCGGAGGCGAGCGCGAGGTAGGTGTCGCTCTGGTTCTGGTAGTACTTGATCTTCACCGGCTTGCGGCCGGCCTTCACGTTCTCCTCGCTCCACTCGACCAGCAGCTTCTCCTGGTTGGTGCCGGTGTCCACCGCCACGGTTTTGCCCGCCACGTCCTTGGGTCCGGTGACCTTCAGACCGCTGCTCTTCTTCGCCTCGAAGGCCAGGTCGTCCTTGCGGTAGCTGGCGAAGTCGTACTTCTCCTTGCGCTCCTCGGTGTCGGTGATGTTGCTGAAGCCGACGTCGTACTTGCCGCTGTCCAGGCCGACGAACATGTTCTCCCACGACACGCTGTTGAGATGCGGCTTGAGGCCCAGCACATTGGCCACCAGATAGGCCAGGTCGGGCTCCACCCCGATCATCGTCTTGTTGTCGGTGGCGTAGAAGGTCAGCGGCGCGGAGGAGTCGGTGGAGTCGACGATCTCCAGGGTGCCTCTCTTGCGTATCTCCGCGGGCACCTGTGCGGCGATGGAGTCCACCTTGGGGGTGGTGATGCGCTTCTGGTCCGCACTCAGGTTGATCTTCGTACGGGTGCCGTTCTTGGCCTTGACCTCGGTCGTGCCGCCGTCCGAGGGGTTGCTGCAGGCGGCGAGGACGAGGGCCGCGGCGAGCGAGAGGGTGGCGGCGGAGCGGCGGGTGAGGCGGGTGGACACGGGTGGATCTCCTTGCTTCAACGGGGGACGGGGACCTGTCACAGGACCTTGGAGAGAAAAGCGCGGGTGCGCTCGTGGCGCGGCGCGTCGAGAACGGCCGTGGGCGGCCCCTGTTCCACGACGACGCCGCCGTCCATGAACACCACCGTGTCTGCGACCTCGCGGGCGAAGCCGATCTCATGGGTCACGACGATCATGGTGGTGCCGGTCCGCGCCAAGTCCTTGATCACATCCAGGACCTCGCCGACCAGTTCCGGGTCGAGTGCCGAGGTGGGCTCGTCGAACAGCAGCACCTTGGGTTCCAGGGCCAGCGCACGGGCGATGGCCACGCGCTGCTGCTGGCCGCCGGACAGTTGGCGGGGGTAGGCGCCGGCCTTGTCGGCGAGCCCGACCCTCTCCAGCAGCCGCGCGGCGCTCGCCACGGCCTCCTTGCGCGGGCGGCGAAGCGCGGCAATGGGGGCCTCGATGAGGTTCTCCTCCACGGTGAGGTGCGGGAAGAGGTTGAAGTCCTGGAAGACGAACCCGATATGGGTGCGCTGCCGCAGGACCTCCCGCTCCTTCAGCTCATGCAGCCGGTTGCCCGACCTGCGGTAGCCGATCAGCTCGCCGTCGATGCTGATCCAGCCGCGGTTGACCTTCTCCAGGTGGTTGATGGTGCGCAGCAGCGTGGACTTCCCGGACCCGGACGGGCCGAGGACCACGGTGACCTCACCGGTGCGCACCTGGAGGTCCACGCCGCGCAACACCTCCAGCGGCCCGAAGCTCTTGTGGACCCCGCGCACCTCCACCATCACCTCACTCATGACCGCCTCCCAGGGGCGCGGCCGGCCGGCGGCGCTGGGCGGCCGCGGCCCGCCGGTTCGCCACCAGGCGCCGGGCGCGCTGGAGCGGGGTGGGGGGCGGGGTGCGCTCGGCGCCCCGTGCGAAGTGGCGCTCGACGTAGTACTGGGCGACCGAGAGCACGGAGGTCAGGAACACGTACCAGGCGGTGGCGACCATCAGCAGCGGGATCACCATGCCGTTGCGCCCGTAGATGACCTTGACCTGGTAGAAGAGCTCGCCGATGGCCATCACGTACACCACCGAGGTGCCCTTGAGCAGGCTGATGATCTCGCTGCCCGCGGTGGGCAGGATGGCTCGCATGGCCTGCGGCAGGACGATCCGCCGGATCTGCCGCAGCCTGGGGATGCCGAGCGCCGCCGCGGCCTCCAGCTGGCCCCGGTCGACCGAGAGGACACCACCGCGGACGATCTCCGCGCAGTAGGCCGCCTGGTGGAGCGTCAGGCCGATGAGGGCCGCGCCGATGGTCCCGATCAGGTCGTTGCTGCTGACGGACCAGAACACCGGGCCGAAGGGGATTCCGATGCCCAACTCCCGGTACAAGGCACCGAGGTTGAACCAGAACACCAGCTGGACGATCATCGGGATGGAGCGGAAGATCCAGACGTAGGTCCAGGCCACGGTGCGCAGCACGGGGCTGGCCGACAGCCGCATGAACGCCAGCACCGTGCCGAGCGCGAAGCCGAGCAGCATCGAGTAGGCGGTGAGCTGCAACGTCACGCCGACGGCGGTGACGATGGTCTCGGACAGTACGTATTCGCCGAACACCTCCCACTGCCAGACGGGGTTGGTGACCAGCCCATGGAGGAACTGGACGGTGAGGACCAGGACCGCGAGGGCGGCGGCCCAGCGGGCGTAGTGGCGGGTGGGCACGACCTTCAGCGAGGCCAGATCCTCGTGGTCGGTGCGGGCCGGGTCGCTGTCGTGATTCTCGTGCCGGGCGGCGAGGTGGTCCTCGTGTCGGTCGGTGAGGTGCTTTTCGAACGGGAGCGGGCCGATGGTCTCCGGGTCGGCCTCCGTGTCGAACAGCGGTGTGAAGCCACTGGCCAGATACAGCCCGCGGGCCTCGGGCTGGCGCGGTCCGGTGGTCAGGTAGATCCGCCGGTAGCCCCGGGCGCTCGCCTCGCGCTCCAGCTCGGCCACGACCCGGCGGGCGAAGCCGCGCCGCCGGTGTGCGGAGTGCGTCCAGATACGTTTGAGCTCGGCCGTGTTCTCGTCGTACCGGCGGAAGGCCCCGCCCGCGACGGGTTCGCCGTGCTCCAGCAACAGCAGCAGCGCCCCGCCGTTTGGCGTGGTGAACTCCTCGTCGGGGTAGCGGGCGAGTTCGGAGTGTGCGTCCTTGCCGTAGCGGGTCGAGTACTCCTCCCCCAGTTCGCGCAGCAACGGCCGTACGCGCGGATCGGACACCGGGACTTGAACCACCGTCAGCTCGGGCGGTTTCAGTGGAGAGGGCGGCGGTTGCGCGACGGAGGTCATCCGCATGGCCTTTCGGGGAGGTGGACGGGGAGCGGACGCGGGTAGCCCGCGGCCGCCCTGGGCGCCGGCCGAGACGGCGGCGGAACAGGGGCATGAGGGAAGTGGCAGCACACGGACCGCCCGGGCGCGGTGGCGCGGGTACGGGCTCACACGGCGCCGTCCGCGCGCGAGTCAGTGCTCAGACGCGGGAACGCCGGGGTGGGAAGGCTCGGACCGAGATGGTCACGAGCGGAGGCTGACCGCTTGGGCGGTCCGCTGCCAAGTCAGCCGCAACACGCGGCGGACCACACCCGACCGAAGTCGATGTGGCCGCGCGTGACCAAACGCTGCTGGGCAGTCATGGCAATCATTCAGCAGTAGATCGCGCGCCACGTCAACCGCCCGCCGCATACTGGACCGCCGCGGGCCCGATCGGCTACCGGCTTGTGCTGGGCCTGCGTTCCTGATCCGGCCGGGTGCGACCGGCCGCCCGGTCAGAGCCGGGTGGCGCGGGGGCGCGCCCGGTGCGCGCGGCGACGACCATGACGACGAGGCCGAGCGCCACGACCGCGGCGCCGACGTACAGCGGCGCGGTGTAGCCCAGGCCGGCGCTGATCGCGAGGCCGCCGAGCCACGCGCCCAGGGCGTTGCCGACGTTGGAGGCCGAGACATTGGCGCTGGCGGCGAGGGGTGCGCCGGCGGCGGCGTCCGTGACGCGGGTGATCATGCCGGGGACGCCGGCGAACCCGAAGACGCCCATCAGGAAGACCAGGACCACCGACGCGCCCCGCCCCTCGGCCAGCAGCCCGAACGCCGCGAGCGTGGCGGCGAGTCCCGCAAGCGACGCGATCAGCGTGCGATCGCGGTCGCGGTCGGCCGCCCGTCCCCCGACGGCGTTGCCGAGCACCAGGCCGCTGCCGTAGACGACGAGCAGCCAGGAGACATCGGTGCTGGAGAAGCCGGTGACCTCGGTGAAGGTGTACGCGATATAGCTGAACGCCCCGAACATGCCGCCGTAGCCGAGGGCGGTGGCGGTGAGCGTCAGCCAGACCTGCCGGGAGCGGAAGGCGCGCAGCTGGGGGCGGAGACCGGCCGCCCGGTGGGCCTCGTCCACGGCGCCCGCCCAGGCCGGGACCCACACGGCGATGGCGGCCACGGCCAGCACCCCGATCCCGGTGATCGCCCAGAACGTGGCGCGCCAGCCCCAGCGTTCACCGACCAGGGCGCCGAACGGCACGCCCAGCACGTTGGCGACCGTGAGCCCCGCGAACATCACGGCGACCGCGCGCGAGGCCCGCTCCGGCGGGACCATACGGCGGGCGACGAGCGATCCGATGCCGAAGAACGAGCCGTGGCACAGGGCGGCGACGACCCGGCCGAGCAGCGCCACCGCGTAGGTGGGCGCGACGGCGGACAGCAGGTTGCCGAGGACGAACAACGCCACCAGCGCGACGAGGACGGTCTTGCGGTGGATGCGGTTGGTGGCGGCGGTCAGCAGGATCGCGCCGATCGCGACGCTGAGTGCGTACCCCGAGATGAGCCACCCGGCCGCGGCCTCGGAGACGCCCAGGTCGCTGCTCACCTGGGGCAGCAGGCCCGCGATCACGAACTCGGTCAGGCCGATCCCGAAGCCGCCGAGCCCGAGCGCGACCAATCCGGCGGGCATCCGCCGCGCGTCCCCACCCTGTCCGATGTTCACGTAAACATCATGGGGCTCGACCGCCGGACCGGACAAGAACCTTCCCTTTAGCCCACGGCCGGCGGGCGGCGCCGCCAGTGCTGGGTGGCCTGCTCGAAGGCGTGGCCGATCTGGAGGACGGCGAAGTCCGCCCGGTGCGGCCCCACGATCTGCAGGCCGACCGGCAGCCCCTCGGGGGTGAACCCGGCCGGTACGGACAGCGCGGGGCTGCCGGTCGAGCTGATCAGATAGGCCGAGCGCATCCAGTCCAGGTAGTCCGTCATGGGCACGCCGGCCACCTCGGTCGGGTATTCCGCCGTCACGTCGAACGGCGCCACCTGGCTGACCGGCAACAGCAGCGCGTCGTACCGCTCGAAGAACTCGCGCACCCGGTGGAAGAGCCTGGCGTGCGCCACCTCGGCCCGGCCGAGGGCGGGCCCGGTCAGCCGGCGCCCCTCCTCCGTGTTCTCCCGGATGGTCCGCTTCAGCGCGTCGGGGTGGTCCTCGGGGTAGCGGTCCATCAGGGGGCCGAAGGAGATCTCGAAGAGCCAGGCGCGCAGCGTGCGGAACACCTCCTCGCCCTCGGTGAGGTCCGGGCAGGCCTGGTCCACCGCACACCCCAGGTCCTCGAACACCTTCACCGCCGACTCGACGGCGCGGGCCACGGCCGGCTCCACCGGGACCAGTCCGCCCAGGTCCGGCGACCAGGCCACCCGCAGCCCGCGCGGATCGCGGTCGAGCGGACGGGCGAAGCGGGCGCCGGGCTCCTCCAGGGCGATGGGCGAGCGCGGGTCGGGCCCCGCCATGACGGACAGCAGCAGCGCGGCGTCGCTCACCGTACGGCCCATGGGGCCCTTGACCGAGATGGTGTTCCAGGCGGCCGCGGCGGGCCAGGTGGGGACGCGGCCGGGCGAGGGGCGCAGGCCCACGACGTTGCAGAACGAGGCCGGGTTGCGCAGCGAGCCGCCCGCGTCGCTGCCGTCCGCGACCGGGACCATGCCGCAGGCCAGCGCGGCGGCCGCGCCGCCGCTGCTGCCGCCCGCGCTGCGGCCGAGGTCGTACGGGTTGTGGGTGGCGCCGAAGATGGGGTTGAAGGTGTGCGAACCGGCCGCGAACTCGGGCACGTTGGTCTTGCCGACGGTGATCGCCCCCGCGGCCTTGATCCGCTCGATGATCAGGTCGTCCTGCTCGGGTACGCCGTCGGCGAGCCGCGAGCCGTGGCTGGTGCGGATGCCCGCGGTGTTGTGGGTGTCCTTGTGGGCGATCGGCAGCCCGTGCAGCGGGCCGAGCCCGGCCGGGTCGGCCCCGGCCGCGAGCCGCTCGTCGGCCGCCTTGGCGGCGTCGAGCGCGCGGTCCGCGACGAGGGTGACGATCGCGTTGACCGCGGGGTTGACCCGCTCGATGCGGTCGAGGTGGGCCGCCAGCACCTCGCGCGCGGACACCTCGCGGCGG
This sequence comes from Streptomyces sp. NPDC007917, assembly GCF_042959105.1. Lineage (NCBI taxonomy): Bacteria > Bacillati > Actinomycetota > Actinomycetes > Kitasatosporales > Streptomycetaceae > Streptomyces > Streptomyces sp. NPDC007917. Next base: position 64,742 of record NZ_JBIBKK010000003.1, on the reverse strand, counting down.
CGCAGCAGCCCGGCGAGGTCCAGCGCGGGCAGAAAGCAGAGGTCGTCGTCGTTCGGCACCCGGGGCTCACTCTCTCTCGTTCGATCACGCTTGCGCGACGCACACGGTGCCGCATGTCGCGGGCACCGCGCTACAGCACGCCGCCCGCCTCGTCGTGGAAGATCTCCGGCCAGTAGCGCCAGTCGTCGGGCTTGCCCGTCGGGCGGCAGGCCACCGGGTCCACCGAGGCGAGCACGGCGGCCATGGTGTCGGCCAGCGGGTGGTACATGTCGGCGGTCAGGTCGTGTTCTTCCTCGATCTCCTCCTCGCGGCGCAGCATCCACAGCGCGAAGGCCAGCGTGGAGAGGTCTGCGTTCATCGGGCACAGGGCGGCGTCGGAGACGTACCAGGAGTAGACGGCTCCGGTGTCCGCGTCGATGACGACGTCCGTGTCATCGACGAGATAGCCGAGGCGCAGCAGCCGGTCGGGCGCGACGTCCGCGTCCTCGGGGAGGACGTAGAACTGTTCGCCCCGCTCTTCCTGCTCACGGCACCAGGCGAGCGTGGGCAGCAGCGGGGCCTCGGTGCCCAGCGTGAACATCGAGCCGTCCTTGGGAAGTCCGGTGCGGGTGAGGAAGCGCCGCGTCGGCTCGTGGACGAGTGCGGCGGGCAGCTCGGCCTCCTCGAAGCGCACCACTCCTCCCTGCCCGAACGCCTCCTCCAGCAGCCCCTCGGGCAGGTCGAGCGCCAGCCCGCCGCCCGGCCGCGCGATCAGCGCCATCGGCTGTATGAGCGCGACGACGCGCCAGAGCGCGGGGAGGGCGTGATCCCACTCCTCCCGCTCGCCCGCGCTGCCCCAGCCGCCCTCCCAGCCCTCGGTGTCCTCGGCACCGTCGGCGTCCTCGGCATCGCCGGCGTCCTCGGCATCGCCGGCGTCCTCGGCGTCGAGGAGCGAGAGGAACAGCGCCGAGGCGTCCGCCACCGCCCGTGCGCCGAAGCGCCCGGCGAAGGGGGCGAACCGGCCGTACAGCCCGGCCAGTTCGGCGGCGGCGCCGAGGAAGCGGCCGAGGGCCGCCACCGACGGCGCCAGGGGCAGGACCTTGATCAGGTCGGGGTTCTTCTCGAAGAGGTACATGCTGAAGACGCGCCCGGTGGCCCCGTCCAGCACGATGTGGTCGGCCTCCTCGCCCTCGATGAGGATGTGGCCGATGGCCAGCAGGCCGCCGATGTGCTCGTCGAGCTCGGCCGGGTCGGCCGAGTCGGCGAGCAGCCGCGGGACCGGCACCACCCGGCCCTCGGCCAGCGGCCGGAACCGCATCAGGGGGCTGTCGCCCGGCAGGCCCGCCTCGCTCAGCGCCCGCCGCGTCGCCTCATGGGTGATCGCCGGATGCGACTCGCTCTCCCGGACCCTGATAACCGCCACAGCCATACGCCCCCCGTGCCACCCCGGCGCGGGGTGCCGCGCCGGGTCTTCCGTCCTTGCTCGAAAACCCTACTGCGCGCCACCGACACTCCCCCGGTCGGCGTTCACACAGGATTCTCCCTGGATTTCGCCGCCCGCCGTGGCGCGGTCCCGCCGGGGCGGGCGAGACTGCCACGGTCCCTGCTCCACCCCGGACGCCGAGGAGAGAGGCCGTTCATGTCCTCCCTGGACCGTAGACGTTTCCTGCAACTGGCCGGCGGCAGCGCCGCGATGTCCCTGCTGTCCGACAGCATCGCGCGGGCCGCGGAGATCCCCGCGAACCGCCGCACCGGCAGCCTGCGGGACGTGGAACACATCGTGGTCCTGATGCAGGAGAACCGCTCGTTCGACCATTACTTCGGCACCCTGCGCGGGGTGAGGGGGTTCGCCGATCCGCACCCCGTGTCCCTGCCCAGCGGCAAGCCGGTGTGGCACCAGCCGGACGGCGCGAAGGACGTGCTGCCCTTCCGCCCCGACATCAAGGATCTCGGCCTGCAGTTCCTCCAGGGTCTCAACCACGACTGGAACGGCGGCCAGTCCGCGTTCCACCAGGGCGCCTACGACAACTGGGTACCGGCCAAGACCGCCACCACCATGGCGTACCTCACCCGCGAGGACATCCCGTTCCACTACGCCCTGGCCGACGCCTTCACCGTCTGCGACGCGTACCACTGCTCGTTCATAGGCAACACGGACCCCAACCGCTACTACATGTGGACCGGCTACACGGGCAACGACGGCGTCGGCGGCGGCCCGGTCCTCGACAACGCGGAGGCCGGCTACTCCTGGACGACGTACCCCGAGCGCCTGGAGAAGGCCGGGATCTCCTGGAAGATCTACCAGGACATCGGCGACGGCCTCGACGCCGCGGGCGGCTGGGGCTGGATCGAGGACGCCTACCGGGGCAACTACGGAGACAACTCGCTGCTGTACTTCAACCAGTACCGCGGCGCCGCGCCCGGCGATCCGCTCTACGACAAGGCCCGCACCGGCACCGACGCCAAGAAGGGCGACGGGTACTTCGACATCCTGCGGGCCGACGTCAAGGCCGGCCGGCTCCCGCAGGTCTCCTGGATCGCCGCGCCCGAGGCGTTCAGCGAGCACCCCAACTGGCCGCCGAACTACGGCGCCTGGTACATCGCCCAGGTGCTGGACGCGCTGACCTCGAACCCGGAAGTGTGGAGCAAGACCGCGCTGCTGATCACCTACGACGAGAACGACGGCTTCTTCGACCACCTCGTGCCCCCATACCCACCGTCCTCCCCGCAGAAGGGGGCGTCGACCGTGGAGACGACCGGGGAGCTGTTCCCGGGCTCCTCGTCGAAGGTCGCCGGCCCCTACGGCCTGGGGCAGCGGGTGCCGATGCTCGTCGTGTCGCCGTGGAGCACCGGCGGCTGGGTCTGTTCCCAGACGTTCGACCACACCTCGATCCTCCGGTTCATCGAGCGGCGCTTCGGGGTGGCCGAGCCGAACATCTCGCCGTGGCGGCGGGCGGTATGCGGCGATCTGACCGCGGCGTTCGACTTCGCGCGGACCGACGCCTGCGTCCCGGACTTTCCGGACACCAGCGGTTACCTGCCTCCGGACCGCGAGCGCCACCCCGACTACAGGCCCAAGCCCCCGGCGCACGGCTCGCTGCCGGGGCAGGAGCCGGGCACGCGCCGCGCCAGGGCGCTGCCGTACGACCTGGCCGCCGACGCCACGGCCACCGACGGCGGGCTGCGGATCGGCTTCACCAACCCGGGCCGGGCGGGCGCGCACTTCCACGTCACCTCCGCCACCGACGCCGGCGGCCCCTGGGGCTACACGGTCGAGGCGGGGAAGCGGCTGTCCGGCAGCTGGCTCACCACGGAGCGGCAGCAGGGGGCCTACGACTTCACGGTCCACGGGCCCGGAGGCTTCCTGCGGCGCTTCACGGGCCACACCGCCACCGGCCTGAGAGGGCCCGAGGTCAGCGCGCGTCACGACCGCGGGACGGGTCAGGTGCGGCTGACGCTCACCAATGAGGGCGACGCGCCCGTGACGCTGACCGTGACCGACGCGTACGGCAAGGCCGCACCGGCCGCCTACCGGCTGCGGCCCGGGGCGCACGCCGTCCACACGGCGGACCTGCGGCGCAGTCACCAGTGGTACGACCTGTCGGTCGCCTCCGACCACGACCGCGGCTTCCTGCGCCGGCTGGCCGGCCATGTCGAGACGGGGCGGGCGGGGGTCAGCGACCCGGCGCTCTCGGCGGGCTGAGCCGGGCACCACGGCGCCCGCGCGTCCGGCCGGCGGCCTTCTGTCGGCCGGACGCGCGGAGCGAGGGCCCTGTCCTCAGGCGCGGGCGGCGCCGATCAGCACCCTGGCCGCCTCGCGGGCCTGGCGGGCCGGTTCCGGGGTACCGGATATGGCGGCCGTGGTGATCGCGCCCTCGGCCAGCAGGGCGAGGTGGGCGGCCAGCGGGGCGGGCAGGCCCGCCGCGGCGACGAGGACGGCCACATACCGCTGGAAGGCGTCCTTGTGGGCGCGGGCGGCCGCGGCGACCTCCGGTGCGGTGGCGCCGAGCTCGCCGTAGGAGTTGATGAAGGCGCAGCCCCGGTAGTCGGGTTCGCTGAACCACTCGTACAGCCAGTCGAAGATCGCCGGCAATCGCTCCTCGGGCGGCCCCGGCACCGCCTCGACGTACTGGGCGAGCCGGTGCAGCAGACGGGCGTCGCGGCGCCGCAGATACGCCTCGACCAGGACGGCCTTGGAGGGGTAGAGCTGGTAGAGCCGCTTGAGGGACACGCCCGAGGCGGTCCGTACCGCGTCCATGCCGACCGTCTGTACGCCGCGGCCGTAGTAGAGCTCCTCGGCCGCGTCGAGGACCCGCTCCTTCGTCTCTTCGAGATCCACCGTCATCCGCCCTCGTCACCCCGCGCACCACTACCCGAGAACCATCGTTCTCCCACTCTACCTCAGGGCCCGGCGGAGGGCCCGCCACCGGGTACCGGCCACCGGTCGGGTATTCAATGGAGAGAGCCGGAGAGCTGGAGAGAGCCGGCCGGAGCACAGGCAGCGTGAGATGAACGACCATGAGGCGACCGGACACCGCGCGGGACCACCCCGTCCGGTCCGACGACCTCGTTGACGAGGCGTCCACGGCCAGGGCCACCCTCGATGAGCGGGGCACCGTCACGGGGTGGAACGAGGGGGCCCACAGGCTCCTCGGCCACCCGGGCCCGGCGGTCCTGGGCAGGCCCGCTTCCCGGCTGCTCGCCGACGGGGCGGCCGCGGACCTCCCCGCCTCCCCGGAGCGGCTGACCAGGTGGAGCGGGCAGCTGACGCTGCGCCACCGCGACGGCCACATGCTGCGGGTGGGTCTGCTGGCGCACCACAGGACGGCGGCGGACGGCCGGGCCGAGTGGCTGCTCGTCTCCCCGCTGGACCGCACGCGGTCCGCCGCCGACGACGACGAGCTGGCCAGGGCCTCCTTCGCCCAGGGGCCGTGCACGATGGCGGTCTTCGACACCCGGCTGCTCCTGCGCTGGGCGAACAAGGACATGGAAGGCGTGGTGGGCCTCGGTCAGGACCGGATGCGGGGCTTGCGCATCTCGGAGATCGTGGCCGACATGCGCGGCGCCGAGATCGAGCGGACGATGCGCCTGGTGCTGGAGACGGGCCTGCCGCGGTATCTGAGCCTCCCCCCGTCCCCCGGCAAGGCGGCCTGGTCGACCTCGCTCGCCCCGCTGTGCGGCGACGACGGCCGGGTGGTGGGCGTGGTCCTGGCGGGCCACGACGTCACCGTGCAGCAGGAGGCGCAGCGGCGGCTGGCGTGGCTCAGCGAGGCCAGTGTCCGGGTCGGCTCCACGCTGGACATCACGCGCACCGCGCAGGAGCTGACCGATGTGGCCGCCCCGGAGTTCGCCGACTTCGCGGTGGTGGATCTGCTCCCCTCGGTCCACCCCGGCGGCGACGAGCCGCCCCCCGGGCCGGTGCCCGGCACCGTCGTACTGCGCCGCGTCGCCGCGCGGTCGGTGCTCGAAGGCCGGCCGGACATGGTGATCGCGCTCGGCGAGCTGGCCGTCTACCCGGAGCACTCGCCCGCGGCCGAGTGCCTGGCCGTGGGCCGGGGGGTGCTGGTCAGGGTGACGCCCGAGACCATCGCCCAGTGGGAGCGCGACGATCCCGCGCGGGCCGCGCGGATGCGCCGGTTCGGCTTCCACTCCGCGATCGCCGTCCCCCTGCGCGCCCGCGGCACGACGCTGGGCGTGGCCGCCTTCGCCCGCCACCGGCGCCCGGAGCCGTTCGAGGAGGACGATCTGCTGCTCGCCGAGGAGATCACGGCCAGGGCCGCGGTGTGCATCGACAACGCCCACCGCTACACCCGCCAGCGCGAGGCCGCCGTGACCCTGCAGCGCAGCCTGCTGCCGCAGGCGCTGCCGCGCACCGCGGCGGTCGAGGCCGCCGGCCGCTATCTGCCCGCCGGGTCGCGGGCGGGGGTCGGGGGCGACTGGTTCGATGTGATCCCGCTGTCCGGCGCCCGGGTGGCGCTGGTGGTGGGCGATGTGGTCGGCCACGGCTTCCAGGCGTCGGCCACCATGGGCCGGCTGCGGACGGCGGTGCGTACGCTGGCCGATGTCGAACTGCCCCCGGACGAACTGCTCACCCACCTCGACGACCTGGTCAACCGGCTGTCGGCCGAGACGGAGGGCGAGCGGGGCGCCACCGCCGCGCGGGCCGCCGGGGACGTCGGCGCCACCTGCCTGTACGCGGTGTACGACCCGGTCTCGCGGCGCTGCACCCTCGCCCGCGCCGGCCATCCGCCGCCCGTGCTGACCCGGCCCGACGGCACCGCCGACTACCTCGATCTGCCCAGCGGACCGCCGCTGGGCCTGGGCAGCCTGCCCTTCGAGTCCCGCGAGGTGGAGCTGGCGGAGGGCAGCCTGCTGTCCCTGTACACCAACGGACTGATCCAGGCCCCCGACCGCGATGTCGACGAGGCGGTGGACGCGCTGCGTGCGGTGCTGGCCCGGCCCGTCGAATCCCTGGACGATCTGTGCGGCGCGGTGCTGAGCGCGCTGGTCCCCGGCCGCCCCGCCGACGATGTGGCCCTGCTGCTGGCCCGTACCCGGGCGCTGGACGCGAGCCAGGTGGCCACCTGGGACCTGCCCTCGGATCCGGCCGTCGTGGCCCAGGCCCGTAAGAACGCCACCGACCAGCTGATGGCCTGGGGTCTTGACGAGGCGGTCTTCACCGCCGAACTGGTGGTCAGCGAGCTGGTCACCAACGCCATCCGGCACGCCCAAGGGCCCATCCAGCTGCGCCTGATCCACGACCGCAGCCTCATCTGCGAGGTCTCCGACGGCAGCGACACCGCCCCGCATCTGCGCCGGGCGCGCGTGTTCGACGAGGGCGGCCGGGGGCTGCTGCTGGTGGCTCGGCTCGCCCGGCGCTGGGGCGCCCGGTACGGCCCCACCGGCAAGACGATCTGGGCCGAGCAGGCCCTGTCTCGCCCTGCCGGGTGAGGGCGGGTCCTACGACCTGGGGGCGACAGGGATCGGCGTCGCGACGCCCGGCGCGGCCGCTCCTTCTTCCGATCCCCGTCGCCCCCAGGTCGTTACAATCGCCGCAGAAACAAAGCCTGTTCGGCCGGGGCGCCTGGCACCCAAGGAACGAAAGGCCGCATCTCCATGCGAACTCAAGCCTCGCTCGGCACCGGCCCGCTGGCCGACCTGAGCCCCGCCGAATCGGCCCGGCTCATGGCGGTCATGCGTGAGGCCGCCCTGAGCCGGGGCCGGCTTCCGCTGCCCGCGCGCCCGGTGATCGGGCAGTCCTGGGACCGCATGCTGCGCCTGGGCCTGGACCCGGAGCGCGGCAGCGCCCCGCGGCTGCTCGGCCTCGAGGAGCTGGAGCGGCGGCGGCAGCAGACCCGGCTGGCGGATGTGCTGCCCACCTTGCACAGCGGTCTGCTGGAGGCGGCCGAGGCGGCCGGGCACATCATGATCATCACCGATGGAGACGGCCGGGTGCTGTGGATCGACGGCCACCGCGGGGTGCGCCGGTACGCCGACGGCATCGCGCTCACCGAGGGCGCCCACTGGGCCGAGGACGTCGCCGGCACCAGCGGCATCGGCACCGCGCTGGCCGTCCGCGCGCCCGTACGGGTGCACTCCGCCGAGCACTTCGTCCGCGCCTTCCACACCTGGAGCTGCGCCGCGGCCCCGGTCCTCGACCCCCGGGACGGGCGGCTGCTGGGCATCGTGGACATCAGCGGCCCGGCCGCCAGCGCCCATCCGACCGTGCTGTCCCTGGTCACCGCCACGGCCCGGTGGGCGGAGGGCGAACTGCGCCTGGCCCACAGCCGGGAGCTCGACCGGCTGCGCGCCGTCGCGGCGCCGATCCTCGCCCGGATCCGGGGCAAGGCGGTCGCGGTCGACCCCCACGGCTGGATCGCCGGTGTCACCGGGGTCACCCCGCGGGACCACCGGCTGCTGCTGCCCAAGTCGGCGGCGTGTGGGCCGGTGTGGCTGCCGGCGCTCGGCACCTGCGCGGTGGAGCCGCTGCCGGGCGGGCATCTGCTGCGGGTCATCGGCCCCGGGGCGGACGAGGCGGGCGAGCTCTACGGGCCGGAGGGCACCGGACGCGTGGTGCTGGACGTACGCCGTCCGCACGAGTGGTCGCTGACCTTCTCGGGGCCCTCCGGCACCTGGACCCACCAGCTCAGCGCGCGCCACGCGGAGGTGCTGCTGGTCCTCGCCGCGTCCCCCGGCGGGCGGACGGCGGCGCAGCTGGCCGACGACCTCTTCGGCGACCCGACGCGGACGGTCACCGTGCGCGCCGCCATGTCCCGGCTGCGCCGCAGCTTCGGGGCGGTGCTCGCGCACCGCCCCTACCGCATCGCCGACCAGCTCCGCGTCGACGTACGACGGCCGGACCGCCTCCAGGACCTGCTCCCCTTCAGCGCCGCCCCGGCCGTCGCCCGGCTGCGGTGTGCCTAACCGCGGCCGGCGACCTCCTCGGGACGGAGGACGGCCGCGAGCCGGTCGGCGGGCAGCAGGCCCTTCTCCAGGACCAGTTCGGCCACGCCGCGCCCGGTGGCCAGGGCCTCCTTGGCGATGCTGGTGGCCGCGCTGTAGCCGATGTGCGGGTTGAGCGCGGTGACCAGGCCGATGGAGTTCTCCACCGTCGCGCGCAGGTTCTCGGCGTTCGCGGTGATGCCGGAGACGCAGCGCTCGGCGAGCGTCAGGCACGCCGCGCGCAGATGGGTGATGCTCTCCGACAGGGAGTGCAGGATGATCGGCTCGAAGGCGTTCAGCTGGAGCTGTCCGGCCTCGGCGGCCATGGTGATGGTGACGTCGTTGCCGATCACCTCGAAGGCGACCTGGTTGACCACCTCGGGTATGACCGGGTTGACCTTGCCGGGCATGATGCTCGATCCGGCCTGGACCGGGGGCAGGTTGATCTCGTTCAGCCCGGCGCGCGGGCCGGAGGAGAGCAGCCGCAGATCGTTGCAGCTCTTGGAGAGCTTGACGGCGATGCGCTTGAGGACGCCCGACAGATGGACGAAGGCGCCGCAGTCCTGGGTGGCCTCGACCAGGTTGGCGGCGGTGACCATGGGCAGCCCGGTGATGGCGGCGAGGTGGCGGCGCGCGGCCTCGGCGTAGCCGGCGGGGGCGTTGAGGCCGGTGCCGATCGCGGTCGCGCCGAGGTTGATCTCGTGGACCAGGCTCTGGGCCTCGAGCAGCCGGCTCTGGTCCTCCTCCAGCATCACCGCGTACGCCGAGAACTCCTGGCCGAGCGTCATCGGCACCGCGTCCTGCAGCTGGGTGCGCCCCATCTTCAGGATGTCGCGGAACTCCTCGGCCTTGGCGGCGAACGCCTCGCGCAGGATCTCCATCGCGGCCAGCAGCCCCTGCACGGCGAGGATGGTGGAGACCTTGACGGCGGTCGGGTAGACGTCGTTGGTGGACTGGCTGAGGTTGACGTCCTCGTTCGGGTGCAGATGGGTGTAGTCGCCCTTGGCGTGGCCGAGGATCTCCAGCGCCCGGTTGGCGATCACCTCGTTGGCGTTCATGTTGGTCGAGGTCCCCGCCCCGCCCTGGATCACATCGACCACGAACTGGTCGTGCAGCCGGCCCTGCCGGATCTCCTGGCAGGCGGCCGCGATGGCGTCGGCCTTGGCCGGCTCCAGCAGCCCCAGGTCCTGGTTCGCGCGGGCCGCGGCCTCCTTGACGGCCGCCAGGGCGCCGATGAGGTGCGGGTAGGCCGCGATGGTGGTGCCGGTGATGGGGAAGTTCTCGGTGGCGCGCAGGGTGTGGACGCCCCAGTACGCGTCGGCCGGCACGTCACGGTCGCCCAGCAGGTCGTGTTCTCGGCGGAAGCCGGTGGCAGTCATCGGTGTGCGGTGTCCCTTGGTGAGGCGGGGTGAGGGTGGGGTGTGGGGGGTGACGTGAGGCCGGCGGATCAGGCAGGCCGCGGTGACAGGAAATCTGTCGCGCGCAGGCTACCGACGGGTCGGCCGCCGCCGAGCACGGGGGCCTCGGCGAACTCGGCGAGCAGGCCGGGGTCGACGCCCAGGTGGGCGAGGGCCGCGGCGGTCACCGGCATCCGGGCGCGGTCCCCGCCGTCGGCGATCTTCACGGCGAGCGCCCTCCCGTCGGGCAGCGCGGCCACCTGGACCCCCTCGAAGCCGTCCTTGGCCACGAGGCCGGGCACCGCCCGCATCAGGTGGGCGACGTCCCGCCCGGTCCCGGCGACCATCTCGGGGTGCTCGCGCATGGCGGTCGCGACCCGGCCCTCGGGGGTGTCCGCGGGGGCGGCGGCGATCCGCGCGAGGGCGCGGGCCAGCCCGCGCGGGGAGACGGCGAACAGCGGCGCACCGCACCCGTCCACCGTCACCTGCGCGATTCGCTGCCCGGTCAGGTCCTCGACGGTCTCGGCGATCAGCCGCTGCAGCGGGTGCGCCGGGTCGAGGTAGCCCTCCAGGGGCCAGCCGCACAGCTGGGCGGTCAGCAGCATCGCGGCGTGCTTGCCCGAGCAGTTCTGGGCGAGCCGGGAGGGGCCGTATCCGGCGCGCAGCCACGCCTCGCGCTCGGGGGCGCCGTAGGGCAGGTCGGGGACGTTGCGCAGCAGGTCCTCGGCCAGCCGGCCCTGTGCGAGGATGCGCCGCGCCCCGGCCAGGTGGCGCTGCTGGCCGGAGTGGCTGGCGGCGGTGAGCGCCAGCAGGTCGCCGTCCAGCGGTAGCCCGGCGCGCAGCATGGCGACGGCCTGGACGGGCTTGAGCGCCGAGCGGGGGTAGAACGCGGCGTCGGGGTCGCCCGCCTGGGCGAGCACCTCGCCGTCGGCGGCCAGCACCACGGCCGAGCCGTGGTGGACGCCTTCGACCAGCCCGCCGCGGATCACCTGGACGAGCGGCACATGGCGTGCCTCGCGTATCTCGGGCGGCGCGGCGGGCAGCGGGCGGTCGGGGTCGGTAGGGGCACCTCCCAGCGGTGGCTGGGGGAGCGTCCAGGGGGTGCTTGCAGGGGAGGAGTTCACAGGAGAAGTGCTCACGGGGGGAGTGCTCAAGGTGGTGGTAGAGGTGTTGTGGTCGCGTCCGGTGGCGGTCATCGCCGTCCGCTCGCCCGGCCCCGTACGCCGTACCAGCCGAGGACCAGCGCCACCACGATCGCGGGGAGCGCCATGACGGTCAGTCGGCTGGGCCCGCCGTCGGCCCACATCAGGACCAGGACGGAGGCGAGGAAGCCGATGGTGACGATCTCGGTGTAGGGCGATCCGGGGAGCCGGTAGCCGGGGCGGCTGACCTGCCCGGCCTGGGCCTTGCGCCAGAAGAGCAGGTGGCACAGCATGATCATGGCCCAGGTGGAGAGGATGCCGATCGCGGCGAAGTTCAGCACGATCTCGAAGGCCTTGCTCGGCACCACATAGTTCAGGCCCACGCCCAGCACACAGAAGAAGGCGGTGAGCAGGATCCCGCCGTAGGGGACATGGGTGCGGCTCATCACGCCGGTGAACTTGGGCGCGGAGCCGGACATCGCCATCGAGCGCAGGATGCGGCCGGTGGAGTAGAGCCCGGAGTTGAGGCTGGACATGGCGGCCGTGAGCACGACGAGGTTCATCACCCCGCCCGCCGAGGGCACGCCGATGTTGGACAGCACGGTCACGAAGGGGCTCTCGTCACCCGAGTAGGAGGTGAACGGCATCAGCATGGACAGCAGCACCACGGAGCCGACGTAGAAGAGGGCGACGCGCCACATGATGGAGTTGATCGCCTTCGGCATGATCTTCTCGGGGTTCTCGGTCTCCCCCGCCGCCACACCGACGAGCTCCACCGAGGCGTAGGCGAAGATGACGCCCTGGATGACCAGCAGCATCGGCAGCACGCCGTGCGGGAAGACGCCGCCGTTGTCGAAGATCAGCCCGGGGCCCGGGGTGTGGTCGTCGATCGGGTGCCGGGTGACCAGCAGGAAGATGCCGATCGCCATGAAGGCGGTGAGCGCGCCGACCTTGATGATCGCGAACCAGAACTCCATCTCGCCGAAGATCTTGACCGAGATGAGGTTGATCGCCAGCACGGCGGCGAGCGCGATCAGGGCGATCACCCACTGCGGGATGTCGGTGAACATGCCCCAGTAGTGGGTGTACGTCGCGACGGCCGTGATGTCGGCGATGCCGGTGGTGGCCCAGTTCAGGAAGTACATCCAGCCGGCGACGAAGGCCCCCTTCTCGCCCAGGAACTCACGGGCGTACGAGACGAAGGCGCCCGAGGAGGGGCGGTGCAGCACGAGCTCGCCCAGGGCCCGCACCACCAGGAAGGCGAAGAGGCCGCAGACGGCGTAGGCGATGAAAAGGGAGGGTCCGGCGTTGTTGAGCCGCCCTCCGGCTCCGAGGAAGAGCCCGGTGCCGATGGCGCCACCGATGGCGATCATGTTGACGTGCCGGGCCTTGAGGGACTTGCTGTACCCGGCGTCGCCCGCGTCGATGTGCGCGGGGGGCGTCTTGGTGGGCTGCTGACGGCGTTCTTCGTGCCGGAGGGACTGCTCGCTCACTCCTGCTGGCCTTCCGTAGGGGGTTGCATGACTCCTGCCGCGCGCCCGGCGTCGGAGCCGGGCCGCACGATGGAGGTGAGGGTTTTTTCGACGCGCTGGAGGTGGTGTGCCATCGCCGCCACCGCGTCGGGTTCCGAACCGTCGGACAGCGCCTCGACGATGGCCCGGTGTTCTCGGTTCGCCTGCTCGCGTCGGTCGCCGAGTTCGGTGAGGAACGCGGACTGCCGTGCCAGGGCGTCGCGGATCTCCTCTATCACCTTGCGGAATACCGGATTCCGGGCCGCTTGGGCAATGGCGAGATGGAAAAGTGTGTCCATCGCCACCCATGCGGTGGTGTCGGTCTCCCGCTCCATCCGCTCCAGCAGATGGGTCAGCTGGTCCAGGTCCTCGGCGGAGCGGCGGACCGCCGCGTACCCGGCGACCGGGAGCTCGATGTGCCGACGCACTTCGAGCAGGTCACTCGCCGTGTAGTCACCGAAGGTGGGGTCCTCGACCGGGCCGTTGGAGATGACGAAGGTACCCTTGCCGGTGCGCGACGCGGTGAGCCCCATCGTCTGCAGGGCCCGCAGCGCCTCCCGGAGCACCGGTCGGCTCACCTCCAGCCGGCGGCAGAGCTCCGCCTCGGAGGGGAGTTTGTCCCCGACCGCGTATTCGCCCTGCTCAATGGCGCGGCGGAGGTGCGTGAGCACGGCCTCCATGGCGCTCACACGACGGGGGACCGAGGGGACCGACTCGCCTGTCTGGCTGTCTGACAAGTTCACGGGCAGATATTCGGCTCGCCACGGAACCGTTGTCAATAGTTCCGCGACAAAGAGCGCCCGATCGCATAGGGTGAGGCATTTGCCCGGTTTATGCTCTATGTGGAGTTTCTTGGCATAGACGCGGGGCTCCGGCCGAGGGCAAGAGCGACAGGTGCGTGATCCGTCATGAAGCAGCTGAGCAGGGCACACATCACGGCCGTCGACGCGTACGACATCCGCTTCCCCACCTCACGGCGGCTCGACGGCTCGGACGCCATGCACCCCGACCCCGACTACTCAGCCGCCTATGTGACCATCCGCACCGACGCCCCGGACGGACTGGAGGGCCACGGCTTCTGCTTCACCATCGGCCGGGGCAACGAGGTGGCGGTCGCGGCCATCGACGCCCTGCGCCCGCAGCTGACCGGAGCGGAGCTCGACGGGACCCTCGCCGGCCTGACCGACCGCTACCGCGCGCTGGTCGGCGACAGCCAGCTGCGCTGGCTCGGCCCGGACAAGGGCGTCACGCACATGGCCATCGGCGCCGTGACGAACGCCCTGTGGGACCTGCACGCCAAGCGGGCCGGGAAGCCGCTGTGGAAGCTGCTGGCCGACCTCTCCCCCGAGCAACTGGTCGCCCTCGTGGACTTCCGCTACCTCACCGACGCGCTGACCCCCGACGAGGCGCTGCTGATCCTGCGCCGCGCGGAGCCCGGGAAGGCCGGGCGCGAGGCCCGGCTGCGGGCCGGGGGCTATCCGGCCTACGCCGCCTCCCCCGGCTGGCTCGGCTACTCCGACACCCGCCTCGCCTCGGCCGCCCGCCGGGCCGTCGCCGACGGCTTCACCCAGATCAAGCTGAAGGTCGGCGCCGACCTGGACGACGACATCCGGCGCTGCCGGATCGCCCGCGAGGCGGTCGGCCCGCACATCCGGATCGCGCTCGACGCCAACCAGCGGTGGGAGCTGGGCGAGGCGGTCGAGTGGACCCGCGCGCTGGCCGGGTTCGACCCGTACTGGATCGAGGAGCCCACCTCCCCGGACGAGATCCTCGGCCTCGCCGCGATCCGCCGTGCCGTTGCACCTGTGAAGGTCGCGGCGGGCGAGCACACCGCCAACCGGGTGGTCTTCAAGCAGCTGCTGCAGGCCCAGGCCCTCGACATCCTGCAGCTGGACGTCTGCCGGGTCGCGGGGATCCCGGAGCATCTGGCGATCCTGCTGCTCGCCGCCCAGTTCGGGGTCCCGGTATGCCCGCACGCGGGGGGCGTCGGGCTCTGCGAGCTGGTGCGGCACCTGGCCATGTTCGACTATGTGGCGGTCAGCGGAACGCTCGAGGACCGGACGATCGAATACGTCGACCATTTGCACGAGCACTTTATCGATCCCGCGGTGATCGCCCGGGGACGGTACACGGCCCCCTCCGTCCCCGGGTTCAGCTCCACCCTGCGGCCCGCCTCACTGCACGCGTACGCCTACCCCGACGGCGCCGTCTGGCTCGCCGAACGGGCGCAGGGGGTGGCATGAGCAGGACCGAGCGGGAGGGGGTGGCATGAGGGCCGGCAGGAGGAGCCGAACCGCCGCCGTCACCGTGCTCGCGCTCGCCCTGGGGCCGGCCGCCGCCACGGGCTGCGGCGGCCATCCGGCCGGGGGCCGGGTCGGCGTGGTCATCCCGTTTCTCACCTCGCCGTTCTGGCAGGCCTACAACCAGGACATCCCACGGCAGGCCGCCGAGCAGGGCGTCCGGACGCTCCCCACCGTGAACTCCAACAGCGACTCGGGCAAGCAGATCACCGATATCGAGAACCTGCTGTCCGAGGGCGTCAAGGGCCTGGTCGTCTCGCCGATCGACTCCGCCGCCATCGCCCCGGGCCTGCGGGCCGCGCAGCGCGCCCATGTTCCGGTGGTCGCGGTCGACGTGGCCCCGCGGACGGGGAAGGTGGCGATGGTGATCAGGGCCGACAACCGCGCGTACGGCCGTAAGGCCTGCCAGGTCCTGGGCCGGGCCGTGAAGTCGGGCAAGGTGGTGCAGATCCAGGGCGACCTGGCCTCGGTCAACGGCCGGGACCGCTCGTCCTCCTTCTCCGGGTGCATGGCGCGGCACTACCCGGCGATCAAGGTGCTGAACATCCCGGCCCAATGGCAGGCGGACAAGGCCGCGGCCGGCCTGGAGGCGCTGTACACCGCGAACCCCGGCATCAAGGGCATCTACATGCAGTCCGGAGGGGTGTATCTGGCGCCCACCCTGCGGACCCTCCAGCGGCATGACGCGCTGGTCCGGGCGGGCAGCCCCCGGCACATCACGATCGTCTCCAACGACGGCATCCCGCAGGAGCTGACCGCGATCCGCAAGGGCCTCATCGACGCGACCGTCTCCCAGCCAGTCGATCTCTACGCCAAGTACGCCATGTACTACATCAAGCGGGCGATGGCCGGGAAGACCTTCCACCCCGGCCGCACGGACCACCACAGCACCATCGTCGAGCTGCCCGGGGGCATCCTGCAGGACCAGCTCCCCGCGCCGCTGGTGACCCGGCACAACGTCAACGACCCGGCGCTGTGGGGCAACCGCCGATGAGCAGCACCCGGCCCCCGCTCGTCGAGGCCATCGGGGTCACCAAGCGGTACGGGCCCACGGTGGCCCTGCTGGACGCGGGGATCACCGTCGAGGCGGGCCGGTCGCACGCCCTGGTCGGCCGCAACGGGGCCGGCAAGTCGACGCTGGTGTCGGTCCTCACCGGGCTGACCCGGCCGGAGCGCGGCACGGTGCGGTACGACGGCGAGCCCGCGCCCGCCGTCGCCGACCGGGCGGCCTGGCGCCGCCGGGTGGCCTGCGTCTACCAGCGGTCGACGACCATCGACGAGCTGTCGGTGGCGGAGAACCTGTTCCTGGGCCGCCAGCCGGTCACCCCGCGCGCCCGGGTGATCAGCCGGCGGCGGATGCGGCGGCAGGCCCGCGCGCTGCTGGACGAGTGGGGCGTACCGGTGGACGAGACGGCCCGGGCCGGGGGGCTGAGCGTCGAGGACACCAAGCTGGTGGAGATCGCGCGGGCGCTCTCGCTGGGCACCCGGTTCATCGTGCTGGACGAGCCGACGGCCCAGCTCGACTCCCGGGCGGCCGGCCGGCTGTTCGCCCATATGCGGCGGCTCCAGGAGGCCGGGGTCACCTTCCTCTACATCTCCCACCACCTGCGGGAGGTGTACGAGGTCTGCCAGGCCGTCACCGTCCTGCGCGACGCCCGCCGGATCGTCACCGCCCCGGTCGGCGAGATGCCCCCGGGGAAGCTGATCGAGGCGATGACCGGCGAGCGCGGCGGCCTGCCGGTCCCCCGCACCGCACCGCCGCGCCCGTTCGGCCCGGACGCCCCCGCCGCCGTACGCCTGGAGCACCTGAGCAGCCTGCGCTTCCACGACGTCAGCCTCACCGTCGCGGCCGGTGAGGTGGTGGGCCTGGCCGGTCTCGCCGGCTCCGGCAGCCACCAGCTCGGGGCCGCGCTGGCCGGTCTGTACCGCACCTCCGGGGGCCGCGTCTGGATCTTCGACCGTCCGCTGCGCACCGGCAGCGTCCCCGCGGCCCTGGCCGCCGGGGTCGGCTGTCTGCCGCGCGACCGGCACCACGAGGGGCTGGTGCCGTCGCTGTCGGTGGCCGAGAACATCACCCTGCCGATCAGCGGACGGCTCGGGCCGCTGGGCCTGATCGCCCCCGCGGCGCGGGACGCCGTCGCCCGCCGGGCGATCGCCGACCTCGACATCGGCACCGAGGGGCCCGCCCAGCCGCTGACCGAGCTGTCCGGCGGCAACCAGCAGAAGGTGGTCCTGGCGCGCGCCCTGGCCACCGACCCCAGGGTGCTGGTGCTCGTCGACCCGACGGCCGGGGTGGACGTACGGGCCAAGCGCGCCCTGCTCGCGGCGGCGGTCCGGGCCAGGGCCGAGGGGCGCGCGGTGCTGGTGGTCTCCGACCAGCTGGAGGACCTGCGCGTGTGCGACCGCGTGCTCGTCATGTTCAACGGCTTCGTGACGGCCGAGTACCCGGCGGGCTGGCGGGACGGGGAACTGCTCGCCGCCGTCGAAGGGGTGACGTCCGGCGATGGCTGACCCGGCCGCCTCCCCCGCCGGCCCGGTCCGCCGCGCCGCCCTGTTCCGGATCCGCGACCTGGCGCTGCTGCCCGCGGTGGTGCTGCTGCTGGTGATCGGTGCCCTGACCAACGACACCTTCCTCGAGCGGGAGAACCTGATCAACATCCTGGGCGCCTCCTCGGCGCTCGGGCTGCTGGTGCTCGCCGAGGCGATGATCCTGATCAGCGGCCGGATGGACCTGTCCCTGGAGTCCATCGCGGGTCTGGCACCCGCGCTCGGCTTCCTGGTCGTCATCCCCGCCGCCTCCGGCGGCTTCGGCACCCTCTGGCCCGCCTGGCTGGGGCTGCTGATCATCCCGGTGGCGGGGGCGTTGATCGGCGCGGTCAACGCCGCCCTGATCGTGGGGCTCGGGCTCAACGGCTTCATCGTCACCCTCGCGATGAACATCGTGCTGCGCGGGGTCCTGATCGGCCTGGTCTCCGGCAGGACGCTGTTCGACGCCCCGCCGGCCTTCTTCGCCCTGGGCTCCGAGAACTGGCTGGGCCTGCCGCTGTGTGTCTGGGTGGGCGCCGGGTGCTTCGCCGTGGCCGGTTTCGCTCTGCGCTACCACCGCTTCGGCCGCGCGGTGTACGCGGTCGGCGGCAACGCCCCGGCCGCGCGTGCGGCGGGCATCCGGGTGGCGCGGGTGGGCTGGGCGGTCCTGGTGGTCGGCGGGGCGCTGTCGGCCGTCGCTGGGCTGGTCATCGCCGGACGGGTCGGCGCGGTCGACGCCAACCAGGGCAGCGGCATGATCTTCACCGTCTTCGCGGCCGCGGTGATCGGCGGCATCAGCCTCAGGGGTGGCCGCGGCTCGCTGCTCGGCGCCCTGTTGGGCACGCTGCTGCTGGGGATGCTGGAGAACCTGCTCACCCTCGCCCAGGTGTCGGCCTTCTGGATCCAGGCGATCTACGGCGGCATCATCCTGCTCGCCCTGATCGTGGCCCGCCTCACCACCGGCGAGGCCCAGGAGTCATAGTATTAAGGGAAATCTCTCCGCAGATGGGACGGGCGATGACCAGCCCCGAGGGAATCGTTCCAACCGAAGCGCACGTCCCGTTCGACATGGCCGACGCGGCGACCGCGGTGGTCGACGCGGCCGGCACCATTGTCGGCTGGACCACTGCCACGGAGCGCCTCCTCGGCTACCCGGCTGCCGAGGTGCTGAACACGTCTGCCGCGAAGCTGATGGCCGCCCCCGAGGACGCCGCGAAGGCGCGCAGCATCGCGGAGCAGTGCCGCGCCCAGGACAGCTGGGGCGGTCTGGTGACGCTGCGACACCGCTCCGGCCGCCTCGTCGAGGTCGGAGTGCGGGTCACCGGGATCTTCGGCGCCCCCGAGTTCTGCGAGCGCGAGTGCTGGCTGGTCTCCGCGATCGACCTGTCGAAGATCCCCTCATGGGCGCTGAGCGGATCGCTGCTCGAGGCTTTCCTCATCCGCTCGCCGATCGGCATGGCCGTCCTCAGCCCGGACCTGCGGTACGTATGGATGAACGACATGCTGGAGCGCTACGGCGGGGTGCCCCGGGAGCAGCGTCTTGGCCGCCGGATGGCGGAGTCCCTGCCCGGCTTGGACACGGGCGCGCTCGAGGCACAGATGCGGGAGGTGCTCGAGACCGGCAAACCGGTGGTCGACTACGAGTACCAGGGCTGGACCATGGCCGATCCGTACCGCGAGCACGCGTACTCGACCTCGTTCTTCCGGCTCGACAACGCGGACGGCCACCCGGTGGGCGTGTGCTACATGGGCATGGACGTGACCGACCGGTGGCGGGCGCGCGAGCGGCTGGCGCTGCTGAACGAGGCCGGCACGAAGATCGGCAGCACCCTGGACGTGCTGCGCACCGCCCAGGAGCTGGCCGATTTCGCCGTGCCGCGGCTCGCCGACTTCGTCACCGTCGACCTGCTGGAGTCGGTGCTGCGCGGCGAGGAGCCGGTGCCCCCGACGCAGGGGACGCTGCCCGCGTTCCGGCGGGCCGGACAGGCCTCCATCCGCGAAGGCACCCCCGAGTCCATCGCCACGCTCGGCGATTCCGTCACCATCTCCCCGACCTCGCCCTTCGCCTCCTGTTTCTTCTCCGGCGAAGCCCTCCTCGACCCCACGATGGACGTCTCCGTCACCGCGTGGACCGGCGACAACCCGGACCCGGCCCGGGCCCAGAAGGTCCGCGAGTTCGGGATGCGCTCCCTGATGGTCACGCCGCTCCGTGCGCGCGGCACCATCCTGGGCGTGGCCTCGTTCGTCCGCTCCCGCGACCCGGACCCGTTCGAGGAGGACGATCTGCTGCTGGCCGAGGAACTGGTCGCACGGGCCGCGCTGTGCGTGGACAACGCCCGCCGCTACACCCGCGAGCACACCACGGCCCTGGCCCTGCAGCGCAGCCTGATGCCGCACAACCTGGCCGGCAGCCCGGTCCTGGAGGTGGCCTCGCGCTATCTGCCGACCGATGTCCGCGAGGGCGTGGGCGGCGACTGGTTCGATGTGATCCCGCTGTCCGGGGCCCGGGTGGCCCTCGCGGTCGGCGACGTGGTGGGGCACGGCATCAACGCCGCGGCCAGCATGGGCCGGCTGCGGACCGCCGTGCACACGCTCGCGGACATGGACCTGCCGCCGGAGGAACTGCTGGCCCACCTCGACGACCTGGTCATCCGGCTCGGCGAGGAGCGGGTGGGCGAGGAGGACATCGCCGCCGCGCTGATGGGTGCCACCTTCCTGTACGCGATCTACGACCCGGTCACCCGGCGGTGCACCATGGCCCGGGCCGGGCATCCGGAGCCCGCCCTCGTGACCCCGGACGGCGAGGTCACCTTCCCCAGCCTGCCCGCCGGGCCGCCGCTGGGCCTGGGGTCACTGCCCTTCGAGTCGGCCGAACTCGAGCTCCCGGAGGGCAGCATGATCGCCCTCTACACCGACGGCCTCATCGAGACCTGCGACCAGGACCTCGACGTCGGCCTGGCCCGTCTGAGCAACACGCTCGCCCAGCCCGGTCTGCCCCTGGAGGACCTCTGCTCCGCCGTGGTCGACACCATGCTGACCTGCCCGCCGTCCGACGACGTCGCCCTGCTCCTGGCCCGTACGCACTCCCTGAGCCCCGGCCATGTCGCCTCCTTCGACCTGCCCACCGACCCCGCCGTGGTCGCCAGCGCCCGCTCCCTGGCGGTCCGCCAGCTCGCCGAGTGGGGCCTCGACGAGCTGATGATGACCTCGGAGCTGATCGTCAGCGAGCTGGTCACCAACGCCATCCGCCATGGCACGGGGCCGATCCGGCTCCGCCTGATCCGGCACGACGTGCTGATCTGTGAGGTCGCCGACGCCAGCAACACCTCGCCCCGGCTGCGCCACGCCCGCACCACCGACGAGGGCGGCCGCGGCCTGTTCCTCGTCGCCCAGCTGACCCGCCGCTGGGGCACCCGCTACACCGAGGGCGGCAAGCTCATCTGGGCCGAGCAGGACCTCCCGGCCCCGGCATGAGGCGCACCCCGGCGCGCCCGCGCCCTGTTCGTGATCGTGTCCCTCCCCCACACTGGACGCCTGAGGCAGGGAGGGGGGACGGCGTGCGGATGTCGTTCGGCCGCGGGGGCCGGTGGCTCGGCTACCTCGCCTCCCCGTGGACCCGGGGCGCCGCGGCGGTGCTGGCCGGGGCGCTGCCCGCGCTGGCCTTCCCCGAGCCGTCGCTGTGGTGGCTGGCGTACGCGGCGCTGGTGCCGTGGATCCTGCTGGCCCGCTCGGCCCCCACCGGCCGGCGGGCGGCCCTGGACGGCTGGCTGGGCGGGGCGGGGTTCCTGCTGGCGGTGCACCACTGGCTGATGCCGAGCCTGCATGTGTTCATCGTGGTGCTCGCGGCGCTGCTCGGGCTGTTGTGGGTGCCGTGGGGCTGGCTGGTGCGCGGGCTGCTGCACGGCCGGCCGGGGCCGGGCCGGGTGGCCGCGGCCCTGGTGCTGCTGCCCTCCGCGTGGCTGCTGGCCGAGCTCGTACGGTCCTGGCAGTACCTGGGCGGGCCGTGGGGCCTGCTGGGTGCGAGCCAGTGGCAGGTGCCGCCCGCGCTGCGGATGGCGTCGGTGGGCGGGGTGTGGCTGGTCAGCTTTCTGATCGTGGTGGTGAACGTCTCGCTGGCCCTGCTGGCCGCGGTGGCCGGGACGCGCCGGGTGGCGCTGGCCGGGGTCGTGGCGTGTGCCGCGGCGGCCGCCGGGGTGTGGAGCTGGGCGCCGGTGCCGAGGCCGGCCGGCGCGGTGCGGATCGCGGTGGTGCAGCCGGGGGTGATCGACGTCCCCGGACCGCGCTTCGACCGCAGTGAGCGGCTGACCCGGCAGCTGGCCGGCCGCCACCTCGACCTGGTCGTGTGGGGCGAGAGCAGCGTCGGCCAGGACCTGGCCGCGCGGCCGGACCTGAGCCGGCGGCTGGCCGCGCTGTCCCGGCGGGTGGGCGCCGATCTGCTGGTCAACGTGGACGCGCGGCGCAGCGACCGGCCGGGCATCTACAAGAGCTCCGTGCTGATAGGGCCACACGGCCCCACCGGTCAGCGGTACGACAAGATGCGGCTGGTGCCGTTCGGCGAGTACATCCCGGCCCGGTCGGTGCTGGGCTGGGCCACCTCGGTGGGCAAGGCGGCGCCCGAGGACCGCAGGCGCGGCACGGAGCAGGTCGTGATGCGGCTGCCGGACGGATTGCGGATCGGGCCGCTGGTCTGCTTCGAGTCCGCGTTCCCCGACATGAGCCGCAATCTGGCGCGGGTCGGGGCGCAGGTGCTGGTCGTGCAGTCGGCGACCTCCACCTTCCAGCACAGCTGGGCGCCCGCGCAGCACGCCTCGCTGGCCGCGCTGCGCGCCGCGGAGACCTGGCGGCCGATGGTGCACGCGACCCTGTCCGGGGTGAGCGCGGTCTTCGGGCCGCGCGGCGAGCCGGTGGGCGGGCGGATGGGCACGGACACCAGCGCGGCCATGGTCTACGAGGTGCCGCTGGCCCGCGGCACCAGCCCGTATGTGCGGACCGGGCCGTGGACCGTGTACGGATCGCTGGCCGCGCTCGCCGCCTTCGGCGCGGTCGAGGGCGCGGGCGCGCTCAGGCGCCGGCGGCATGCGGAGCCGGTTGGCGATGCGGGCGTCTCCGAGAACGGACCGCGGAACTCCGGTGTGCTGTAAAGGAGTTACAAAAGTGCCTGATGTATCGTGGTGGGCGGCCGAGCGCTGCTGATCCATCGCTTGTGGCTCGATGAACGGGGTGGCGGAATGAATCTCCGGATAGTCATGCACGGCCCCCACAGTGGTGTTGAATTCCGTTCGCTCTACAAATGGCTGCGTCGGCACAGCGAGGAACTGCGCGCGGCCGGGATCGAACTGGGAGAGCCCGGCTCTCCCCCCGGCCCCGAGGAGATGGGCGGGGCCTTCGAGGTCGTCCAACTCGTCGTTGACGCGGTGCCCGCGTACGGCACCCTCGCACTCGCCTTCGCGGCCTGGCGCGGCAATCACACGCCTCGTTCCGCGGTGACCTTCGAGCGTGACGGGCTGAAGGTCACCTTCGACAGCGCCGACTCGCTGACCGAGGAATCCGTGCGGCTGGCGCTGCGGGAGCTGCTGGGCGGCGCCGGGGACGACGGCCGGGAGAGCGAGGAGAGCGAGCGGGACGGGGAAGCCGGAGACGCGGCATGACCGGCGGGGACGACGCCGCCCCGCAGTCCCAGGGCGAGCCCGGGAGAATGGATCCGAAGAAGTCGGCCTGCGTGCTGATCGGGGTCAGCACATACAAGCACCTCCCTGATCTGCCGTCGGTGCCCGGGAATCTGAACGCGCTGAAGCGGCTGCTGGCCGACGATTCCGTATGGGGGCTGCACCCGGACCGGATCAAGCCGGTGGCCGACCCGCAGACGGTCGGAGACATGACCGATCCGATCTACGACGCGATCGAGCGGGCCACCGACACGCTGGTCGTCTACTACGCGGGACACGGGCTGCAGACCCTGGAGGACGAGCAGCTCTATCTGACCGCGTCCTCCTCCCGGAGGAACCGCAGCGAGACCACCCTCGCCTACCGCAGACTGCGGCAGATCCTCGAGTCCTGCCGGGACCGGGTCAAGCGCCGGGTGGTCATCCTCGACTGCTGCCACAGCGGCCAGGCCCTGGACGGGATGGCCGTGTCCGACAGCGCGCTGGCGGACACGGAGCTGAAGACCAAGGGTTCGTATGTGCTGACGGCCACGGCCAGGGACGAGAAGGCGGTCGCGGACTCCACGAAGCCCTACACGGCGTTCAGCGGCGAGCTGATCAAGATCCTGCGGACCGGCGATCCGCGCCACCCCGACCGGGAACTGCTCTCCCTCGACGACATCCACAAGCTCCTCGTCCACGCCCTGGACCTGCGCAGCCTGCCACAGCCGCACAAGCAGGACCAGGACGGCGTCGGCACACTGCCGTTCGTCCGGAACCGGGCGTCCCGGCACCCGCCGCGGCCCCCGGAGTACTGGACCCGGCGCAGACGGGCCTGGGCCGGGCTGACCCTGGCGACGACCCTGGCGGCGGGGGCGGCGGGGGGCCACTGGGCGCCCGAGCTGTGGCGTTCGGATTCCGGGGGTGCGGCGATACCGGGCCCCTGCGGAGAGGAGAGCCGCGCCACGCTGCTCGCGGTGTCCGACCAGCTCGACGAACCCGGCTACGACGAGTTCCAGGGCAGCGAGGTGGCGGGGCTGTCCGCGCTCGCCCTCGCGGACGGGAGCGGGCGCGCCTACGCGGTCCGGGACGAGACCCCCGCGCAGATCTTCACTCTCTCCCTCGGCTCCCCCGGCGCGCTCCCCGGCAAGCTGGACCCGCGCGTCACGGACGTGCAGGGGATCTACGAGCCCGACGGGTCGAAGTTCACGACATTCGACGGCGAGGGGCTGGTCGTGGAGAAGGGCGGGAGAACCGCCCTGGTGAGTTCCGAGAAAGGACCCGCCATCCGCCGGATCCGCCTCAGCGACGGGAAACAGGTCGGCGGGGACCTGCCGCTGCCCAAGACCTTCTATCCGCCGCCGGACGGAGTGGCCGAGAGCACGCGGAACGTGGAATCCCTCGCCGTCACTCCGGATGGAAAACTCCTCTACGCCGGGATGGAGGCGCCCCTGCTCGGCGACGAGGACGTCCACGGCCGCCATCAGCTGCGGATCGAGCGCTACCGGGGCAGCTCGGGCGGGCGCTACGTACCCGACCGGCAGATCGGCTACCAGACCGAGGAAGGCCTCTACTTGAGCGAGCTGGTGGCCGTCGGGCCGGACCGTCTGCTCGCCCTGGAGCGCGGCTACATCCGCGGTCTCGGCAACGGCGTGCGGGTCTACGAGGTGGACCTCCGCGGCGCGGCGAACCTCATCGACACCGACCGCCTGGTCAAGGACGACAGCGACCGGATGGCACACAAGACGTTGCTGGTCGACCTGGCCGACTGCCCCCCGGGCGATGTCCGGACGGACGACGACCAGCAGAACCCACTGCTCGACAATGTCGAGGGGATGGCGCTCGGCCCCGTGATCCCGGCCGGCGGGGCCAAGGTGCCCGCGGGCAGCCGCGCGCTGTATCTGATCTCGGACAACAACAGCAGGTCCGAGCAGACGACCCGGCTCTACGCGCTCGCCGTCTCCCTCCGGGGGCCCTGACCCCTGTCCTCACCCCGGCGGGCCTCCCCCTGGCGGCCGGCCCCCTGCCGCGCCCAGCCGCAGCGCGAGCCGACCGATCGCGGCCCGTACGCCGTCGTCGTACGGGCCGCAGGCCAGCCCTTGGGCGGTGGCCCGCGCGAGGGCGAGCTGGCCGCGGGCCGCTTCCCGCTGACCGAGCTTCGCGTAGTCGGCCGCGAGGTTGAGGTGGAGGCTGGGGTAGAAGGCCCGCACCTTGGTGGCCGCGGGGCGGCGGTCCACGCCGGCGATCCGGTCGGCCGCGGCGAGCGCCAGCAGGTCCCACATCAGCTCGTCGGCCGGGTCGTCCTGGGTGTCGGCGATGTAGTGGGCGAGGGTGCAGCGGTGGAGGGGGTCGCCGCCGTCCCCGCCGTCGTGGAGTTCGCGCCACAGCTCGGCCAGACGGTTGCGCGCCTCCTCCCGGTCGCCGCCGCGGTGCAGCATGACCGCCTGCCCGATCCTGGTCGGCACCGCGTCGTCCTCGGACGCCTTGCGCCCTGCTCCCGCCATCGCGGCCTCCCGCTGGCCTCCCGCTGTTCCGGCATTCCTTCGAAACTAGCCGCCGCCGGCGGCGATCCGGGGCAGCGCGCTCATGCGATCAGCCCGACGGGGCGTAGCGCTGGGCCAGTTCGGTGATGGTGCGCGCGACCGCTTCGCGCAGCTCGGGCGGGCCGAGTACGTCGGCCTCCGCGCCCAGCCACAGCAGGTCGTGGGTGGCGACGGGCAGCGACTCCACGGGCAGCACCACCCGCACCCGGCCGTCCGCGTCGGGCGGGCCCGCGGCCGCGGCGGCCGCCGCCCCGGGCGCGCCGAACTTCATCGGGAGCAGCCGCAGTCCGCGCGGGGTGAGCAGCAGTTCGGCCTCGCTCTGGAAGCGCATCTCCTCCAGCCGCCGGGACGACTGGGCCCAGTAGGCGGCCAGGTCGAACCCGGTGGGCCGCTCGAAGGTCTCCGCCAGGACCTCGGCGTCCAGGATCCGCGACACGCGGTAGGTGCGCACGCTCGCCGTGGCCTGCGTGCCTTCCCCGCTCTCCGCGCGCGCCACCATGTACCAGATGCCGCCCTTGAGGACCAGGCCCAGCGGGTGGAGCTCCCGCCGCACCTCGCCGCGCCAGCGGCGGTAGTCCACGCGCAGCACCCGCGGCCGCCACACCGCCTCGGCGACGGCGCCGAGGTGGGGGACCTCCTCGGCGTCGCGGAACCAGCCGGGCGCGTCCAGGTGGAAGCGCTCCTGGATGCGCCGGGACCGCTCCCCCAGCTCCGCGGGGAGCGCGGCCCGCAGCTTGAGCTGGGCGGTGGCCAGGTCGGCGCCGAGGCCCAGCTGGGCGGCCGGGCCCGGCATCCCGGCCAGGAAGAGGGAGTCGGCCTCGTCGCCGGTGAGCCCGGTCAGCCGGGTGCGGTAGCCGTCGAGCAGCCGGTAGCCGCCGGCCGGGCCGCGGTCGGCGTAGATCGGGATGCCGGAGGCGCCGAGCGCGTCGATGTCCCGGTAGACCGTGCGGACCGAGACCTCCAGCTCCGCGGCGAGCTCCGGCGCGGTCATCCGGCCCCGGTTCTGCAGCAGCAGGAGCAGGGAGAGGAGGCGGTCGGCGCGCATGGCTCCCATTGTGCCGCCGTACCTGACAGGAGGTGTCAGGTACGGCGGACAACATACTTCCCGGCCCGCGCGGCACGGACCGCGCGGGGCCCTGGGAACCATCGGAAGGACACCGCATGACCACGAACGCCACCGGCACGTTCACCTTCGCCAACTGGGACGAGAGCACCGTCGGCGAGGCCGGTGACGGCACCAGGCTGGCCCGCGCCACGGTCACCAACAGCTTCTCCGGGACCTTGGAGGCTGAGGGTACGACCTGCGAGTACGCGATCACCTACTTCACCGACAAGACGGGCGTCTGCACCGGCTACGAGCTGGTGACCGGCACCCTCGGCGGGCGCACCGGCAGCTTCGTCTTCGTGCAGCACGGCGCCTTCGGCGAGGACGGCAAGATCCAGTGCTCGCTGGAGGTGGTGCCCGGCTCCGGCACCGGCGAGCTGACCGGGCTCACCGGCAAGGGCGGCTACGTGGCGATGGCCGGCCAGCCCACCACCGCGTACAGCTTCGAGTACGACCTGGGCTGATGCCCGTCATCCCCTGATGACGGTCACCCGGCCTGGGCGGCCAGGTTCGGGATCCGCCAGTCGACGGGGGTGTGTCCCTGGGCCTTGATCGCCTCGTCGATCTGGGTGAAGGGGCGCGAGCCGAAGAACTTCTTCGCCGACAGCGGCGAGGGGTGCGCGCCCTTCACCACGGCGTGCCGCTCCTCGTCGATCAGCGGCAGCTTCTTCTGCGCGTAGTTCCCCCACAGCACGAAGACGGCCGGGTCGGGCCGGGAGGCCACGGCGCGGATCACCGCGTCGGTGAACTTCTCCCACCCCTTGCTCTTGTGGGAGTTGGCCTCGCCGGCCCGGACCGTCAGCACCGCGTTGAGCAGCAGCACGCCCTGCCGGGCCCACGGCATCAGATAGCCGTTGTCCGGGATCGGGTGGCCCAGCTCCTCCTTCATCTCCTTGTAGATGTTCCGCAGCGAGGGCGGGGTCTTGACGCCGGGGCGCACCGAGAAGCACAGCCCGTGCCCCTGTCCCTCGCCGTGGTACGGGTCCTGCCCGAGGATCAACACCTTCACCTGGTCGTACGGGGTGGCCTCCAGAGCTGCGAAGACCTCCTCACGCGGCGGGTAGACGGGACCCTTGGCCCGCTCCTCCTCGACGAACTCGGTGAGCTCCTTGAAGTAGGGCTTGTCCAGCTCCTCGCCGAGGACGCCGCGCCAGGACTCGGGCAGCATGTCGGTCACGTCAACAACCTCCGGTGTTCGTTCTCTTGACGTGCCCCAGAACCTACCGGCGACCACCGACAACGGCTCAGGCGGCATCCAGCTTCGCCCGCAGCTCGGGCGCGAGCTGCAGGTCGACGGCGCCCAGCGCCTCCTCGAGCTGGGCCACGGAGCTCACCCCGAGCACCGGGATCACCGGCTTCGCGGCCCCCATGAGCCAGGCGAGCACCACCTGGTTCGGGGTCGCGCCGGTCTCCTTCGCCACCTCGCGCAGCGCGCCGAGCCGCCGCTCGGTGCCCGGGTGGTCGTACTGCTCCAGGATGCGCTTGTCGTCGCGGGTGTACGCGCCGTGGATCAGCGAACCGTACGCCAGCAGCGTCATGTCCTCCTGGGTGTCGATGTACTCGACGAGATCGACCCCCGCGTAGCCCCGGTGGCCCTGGGTCCCGAAGCCGGCCCCGGGCCGCGGCTGGAGGTAGGTGTAGCGCTGCTGGACGCAGCTGTAGCGGGCCAGGCCGCGGTCGGCGGCGTACTGCCGGGCCGTCGCCACCGCCCAGGAGGCGTGGTTGCTGCAGCCGAGGACGCCGACGCCGCCCTCCGCGACGAGCTCGGCGAACGCGCCGACGGTCTCCTCCATCGGCACCGTGCGGTCCTCGATATGCGCGTAGTACAGGTCGATCCGGTCGGTGCCCAGCCGCCGCAGGCTGCCCTCGATCCCGGTGCGCACGGTGCCGGCGGCCAGCCCCTCCCAGTTGGCGGGCCACTCGCTCCCCCGCGCGGGGTCGGGCCGGGCGCCGACCTTGGTGGCGACCACGGTGCTCTCCCGTCGGCCGCGGCTGCGCATCCAGCGGCCGAGCAGTTCCTCGCTCTCGTTCCCGGTGCCGCCCGGCGCCCAGATCGAGTAGTTGTTGGCGGTGTCGACGAAGGTCCCGCCCGCCTCGGCGAAGCGGTCCAGGACGGCGAAGGACGTCTTGTCGTCGACGGTGCTGCCGAACGGGAGAATGCCCAGGCACAGGGCGCTCACCTCGGGCCCGGTGCCGCCCGCCAGGGTCAGATAACGCATCGTGCGCACCTCTCCTCACACAGAAGTCTCAAGGTGCCGGACCGGGTGGATCCGGCACCTGAGACTGTGCTCCTTGGAGTGTGCGCCAACACAAGCCCTCAGCCGACTCCGGCGTTGAGGAAGATGCCGCCGTCGACCACGAGCGTCTGCCCGGTGATCCAGGCCGCCTGGTCGGAGGTGAGGAAGGCGGCCACCCCGCCGATGTCCTCGGGCACGCCCAGCCGGCCCAGCGGGTAGGCCGCGGCGGCCTCCGCCTCGCGCCCCTCGTACAGCGCGGCGGCGAACTTGGTCTTCACCACGGCCGGGGCGATGGCGTTGACCCGCACCCCGGGCGCGAACTCGTGAGCGAGCTGCGCGGTGAGGTTGATCATGGCGGCCTTGCTCACCCCGTACGCCGCTATGAAGGGCGAGGTCGAGAGGCCGGCGACCGAGGCGATGTTGACGATCGCCCCGCCGTTCTCCTGCTGCCAGGCCTTCCAGACCCGCTGGGCGAGGCCGAGCGCCGAGACGACATTGGTCTCGAAGACCTTGCGCAGCACGCCCAGGTCGAGGTCGGCGATCGGTCCGAAGACCGGGTTGGTGCCGGCGTTGTTGATCAGGAAGTCCAGCCGTCCGAACGCCTCCATCGCCCGCTCGACGGCGACGGCCTGGTGCGCCTCGTCGTGGGCCTTTCCGGCCACGCCGATCACCCGG
The DNA here is from genome assembly GCF_042959105.1 of Streptomyces sp. NPDC007917. Classification (NCBI taxonomy): domain Bacteria; kingdom Bacillati; phylum Actinomycetota; class Actinomycetes; order Kitasatosporales; family Streptomycetaceae; genus Streptomyces; species Streptomyces sp. NPDC007917. The sequence goes on along the minus strand of NZ_JBIBKK010000003.1, from coordinate 35,243 downwards.
TCCGAGCCCAGCCGCTCGACGGCCTCCTTGAGGGCGTCCTCGTTGCGCCCGGTGATGCACACCCGGTCGCCGCGCGCCACCAGCGCCTCGGCTATGCCGTAGCCGATGCCGCGACTGCCGCCCGTGATGAGCGCGGCGCGGCCGCTGTCCGAAGTTTCCGCGGTCATGTGGTCAGTTCTCCCGTCAGTTCCCCGTCAGTTGAGCGGGCCACCGGCCACGTACAGGACCTGGCCCGAGACGAATCCGGCCGCGTCACCGGTGAAGAACGCGATGGCGTTGGCGATGTCCTCGGGCTTGCCGACCCGGCGCACCGGGATCTGGCTCGCGGCGGCCTCCTGGAACTCCTCGAACCCCATGCCGACGCGCTCGGCGGTGGCGGCGGTCATGTCGGTGGCGATGAAGCCGGGCGCCACGGCGTTGGCGGTGACGCCGAACTTGCCGAGCTCGATGGCCAGGGTCTTGGTGAAGCCCTGCAGACCCGCCTTGGCGGCGGAGTAGTTGACCTGTCCGCGGTTGCCGAGCGCCGAGCTGCTGGAGAGGTTGACGATCCGGCCGTACTCCGCGTCCACCATGTACTTCTGGCAGGCGCGCGACATCAGGAACGCGCCCCGCAGATGGACGCCGATGACCGTGTCCCAGTCGCTGTCGCTCATCTTGAAGAGCAGGTTGTCGCGGAGCACACCGGCGTTGTTGACGAGGATCACCGGCGCGCCGAGCTCTTCGGCGACCCGCCCGACCGCGGTCTCCACCTGGGCCGCGTCGGACACGTCGCAGCCCACGGCGATGGCGGTGCCGCCCGCGTCGGTGATCTTCTTCACGGTGTCCGCGCAGGACGCCTCGTCGAGGTCGAGCACGGCGACGGCGCGGCCCTCCCGCGCCAGGCGCACGGCGGTGGCCGCGCCGATGCCGCGGGCGGCGCCCGTCACGACGGCGACGCGCTGCTCGGTGGTGGACATGCGGGTTCTCCTCGCCTCGGGGGGCCCACCGCCCGGACGACGAAGGCGGTGAGCGACCGCTTAGTCGCTTCAGCCTACGAGACGCTAGAAGGCCCACTACGCCATGTCAACGACCGGGCCGCCGCATGCCCACCGCTCGAGCCCTCAGCGCACCAGCAGGTCCAGCAGACGCTCGGTCTCCGCCTCGGCGTCATGGGTCAGACCGGTGTGCACCGGGCCCGGCTGGACGACGGTGGAGCGGGGGGCGACCAGCCAGCGGAAGCGGCGCCCCGCGTCGTCGCCGGCGGCCTGCCCGGCCCGTTCCCCGCCGCAGCACACGTTCTCCACGGCCGCCAGCGCCGCCCGTACGCCCGCCACATCCGCCTCGGGGTCCAGCGCGAGCAGCCGGGCCTCGTCCAGGTGGGTGCGGGCCGCCACGAAGGACTGGGCCCGGCAGTACACCACGACGCCCGCGTTGATCTGTTCCCCGCGCTCGACCCTCGGGACCACGCGCAACAGCGCGTACTCGAAGACCTCGCGGCCGCCTGTCCGCCCGCTCACTCCGACGCCTTTCCCTCGACCCGGATCCGCAGCCACTCCGGAGCCCGGGACGGCTTGTCCCCACTCGGCGGGCGCTGGTCGCCCAGGGTGATCCGGTCGCTGATCGTAGCGGCGCGCCGCAGCAGCAGTTCGACATAGCGGCGGCGCACCGCGTCCGGGCCGTCGAAGCCGGGCTCGTCGACCAGCCACTCGTCGGGGACGTCGGCGGCGACCTCGGTGAGCAGTTCCTCGGTGATCCGCGGCGCCAGGGCCTCGGCGGCCGCGGCGAGGTCCGGGTTGAAGGGCGCCAGGACGTGGTCGGAGGCGTCGTAGGGCTTGGCGGCCACCGCGTCGGCGCCGCGCCAGCTGTGGTGCCAGATCATCGTGGCGCCGTGGTCGATGAGCCACAGCCGACCGTGCCAGACCAGCATGTTCGGGTTGCGCCAGGACCTGTCCACGTTGCCGGTGAGCGCGTCGAACCACACCACGTGCCCGGCCTCGGCGGAGCCCACCTCGAAGGCCAGCGGGTCGAAGCCCAGCGAGCCGGGGAGGTAGTCCATGCCGAGGTTGAGCCCGCCGCTTGCCTTGAGCAGGTCCTGGACCTCCTCGTCCGGCTCGGCCAGGCCGATCACCGGGTCGAGCTGGATCCGCACCAGATCCGGGACGCGCAGGCCGAGGCGGCGGCCCAGCTGCCCGCAGATGACCTCGGCGACCAGGGTCTTGCGGCCCTGCCCGGCGCCGGTGAACTTCATGACGTAGGTGCCCAGGTCGTCGGCCTCGACGATGCCGGGCAGCGAGCCGCCTTCGCGCAGCGGTGTGACATACCGGATGGCGGTGACTTCAGGGAGCATTCGCCCAGCCTATTCAGCGGGGCAAACGCATTTCGTGGCGGCTGAACGCTGGGGGTGCCGCGCACGTATTGTCTTGCGGAAACATACCCTCATCAGGAGGCACCACCATGGCGGAACCGGCGATCACCGGGCGACCCACGACCACCCGCCGCGCCTTTGTCACCGCGTGTGGAGCGGCCGGGCTCGCCGCCGCGCTCGCGGCGTGCGGCAGCGACGGCGACTCCGGCTCGGAGGCGTCGAAGAGCAGCGGAGCCGGCGACTCGGGCCAGACCGGCGGGGGCGACGGCGTGCTGGCGAAGACCTCCGAGATCCCCGAGGGCGGCGGGAAGGTGTTCAAGGACGAGAAGGTCGTGGTGACCCAGCCCAAGGCGGGCGAGTTCAAGGCGTTCTCGTCGGTGTGCCCGCACGCGGGGAACCCGGTCGGGGACGTCTCCGGCGGCACGATCAACTGTCCGTTCCACGGGAGCAAGTTCGCCATCACCGACGGCAGCGTGAAGGCCGGCCCGTCGACCAAGCCGCTGCCCCCCGCGGAGATCAAGGTGCAGGGCGACACCATCTCGATGGCCTGACGGCCGCGGGCCTCACCGCGGCCGGGACCGGCGCCAGCAGGCGATGACCTCGTCGGCCGTGGTGACCGTGGCGACGAGGGCGAGGGTGTTGCGGATCACCGCGGGGGTGTAGTCGACGGGCACCCCGGCGATGGCGTCGGCGGGCACCACGGCCGTATAGCCGAGGTTGACCGCGTCGAAGACCGCGCCTGGAATCGCCACATTGGCCGACACGCCGGTGATGACGAGGGTGCGGCAGCCCAGGTTGCGCAGCAGCGCGTCCACGTCCGTCCCGGCGATCGGCGAGAGGCCGTGCAGCCGCCGCAGGACCAGGTCCTCGGGCGCGACCGGGATCGGCTCGGCGATCCGTACCGCGTCGCTGCCGGTCAGCTGCTGGACCGGCAGCCGTTCGGCGGCGCGGAACAGCCGCGCGTTCCGGTTCGCGCCACGCCCGTCGGCGCGCCGCTCTGCGACCGCGTGCAGGACCTGTACGGGCGTGTCGTGCGCCGCCGACACCAGGCGCGCGACCGTGTCGAGCGCGCCCGAGTCACGGGCGGCGGCGGCCAGCTCGGGCAGGGCGCCGTCCGGGCCGACCACCCCGCGCTGGCACTCCACGGTGAGCAGCGCGCAGGTGGCGGGGGCCAGCAGTTCGGACAGCGTTTCGCGGGCGTACGAGGGCATGGTGGGCCTCCTGCGGGCGGCGGGCCGGTCCGGCCGCGGGAGGCTAACCGCCATTGCGCATGGAAGGAAGAGGCCGCATTCTGTGCGGCACACACCAGTCACCGGGAGGTGCCGGGACCGATGGCCGTTACCCAGCGGCGGGGCCGCCGCATCATGATGACCCAGGAAGAACTGGACGCCTACCTCTCCGAGCAGCGCACCTGCCGGGTGGCGACGGTCTCGCCGGAGGGGCGGCCGCACATCAGCCCGCTGTGGTTCGGCTGGGACGGTGGCTCGCTGTGGCTGTACTCCCTCACCCGCAGCCGCCGCTGGTCGCAACTGCTGCGGGACCCACGGCTCGCCGTGGTGGTCGACGACGGTCATGAGTACGGGGAGCTGCGCGGCGTCGAGCTGGCCGGCCGGGTGGCGATCGTCGGCGAGGCGCCGCGCACCGGCGAGCCGTGCCCGGAGCTCGACACGCCCGAGCGGCTGTTCGCGGCCAAGTACTTCGGGCTGTCCGCCATGCCGTACGACGGCCGCCACGCGTGGCTGCGCCTGACGCCCGACACGGTCAACTCCTGGGACTTCCGCAAGCTCCCCTAGGCCCTGTCGTCAAAGGCGGGACTTTGACGACAGGGCCTAGGCCCATGCGACACCACGCGGGACAGCCGGATGTGCCCGGCTGCCCCGCGTCACCGGTCTCGAGAGCAGGAGCACGGCTTATGGGCCCAGCGTGTCCCCGGGCATCGGTGTCGTGCGCAGAACCCAGGTGCCGCAGGAGGTGATCACCGACCCGGTGCGGGAGCAGGTGATGCCGTGCACGGTCCCCGACGTGGTGATGACGTCGACGAAAATGTCACTGCCGTCGCCGCCGGGGCCGACGTCAATGGACGCACCGCAGGCGCCCACGGGTACCGCTCCTCCCTGGTCGGAGAGGTCCTCCCAGTCGATGGGCCCGCCGGGAGAGGTCTCGTCACCCACGTAGGGGATTCCGAAACTGACGGCCGCGTAGAAGGCCCCGCCGCCGGCGGCTTCCTGACGGACGGTGTCGATGTCGAAGCACTCGTTTTGGGTCCCCGGGGGCCTCGGGGGCTTCTCCTCACCGGGCTTGCCGGGTCTGCCGGGACCGGGGATGGAGTCAGGGTCGGGGGCGGGTTCGGGGGCGGGTTCGGGATCATCCATGGAGACGGCCCGGTCAGCGGCGACGACGTCAGTAGCCGCCTGCGATGTCACTCCGGGGCCTCGCGCCTCGGCGGGCAGGACGCCCAGTACGCCTACCAGCGAGACGGCGGCCAGTGAGGTGATGCCGCCGAACGCCAGCCGTGAATACCGCACTCGCGGCGATGCGGCCCTGCTTTGAGGACGCATTCAGTACTCCCTTGGGCTTGAGCCGGGCAATCTCCCGGAAACGTCTTCGTATCCTGAGGAGCCTTCCACCCAAATCCCGGTGTTTATGTGACGAATCATTCGATCAGCCCAATGCGGGACAATGACGCCGCGCCTCAGCCGCCGAACCGCTCCCCCACCTCCCGCAGGACGTCGACCGCCGCCCGTATCGAGGGCCTGCGGTCGGCGTCCGCGCGCCAGATGGCGTAGACATGGCGCCGCATGGTGTGCTGGCGCACCGGCACCACCCGCACCCCCTCGGGCACCACACCGCGGCCCAGCCGGGGCACCACGGCGACGCCGAGCCCGGCGGCGATCAGCGCGAGCTGGGTGTGGTGCTCCCGCGCGGTGTGGCAGATGCGCGGTTCGAGACCCTTGCCGCGCAGGGTGATCATCAGCCAGTCGAAGCAGAACCCGCCCTGGGGCCAGGAGATCCACTCGTCGTCCCCGAACTCCTCCGGGTCCACCGCCTCCCGGTCGGCCAGCGGGTGGTCGGCGGGCATCGCCAGATCCACCGGATCGTCCAGCAGCGGCGCCTTGACCAGCCCGTCGGGCATCGGCAGCGGCTTGTTGTACCAGTCCAGGACGACCGCGAGGTCGATGTCGCCGCGGACCACCGCGGGCACCGACTCATCGGGCTCCATCTCCTGCAGCCGGGCCCGCAGCTTGGGGTGGGCGATGCGCAGCCTGGACAGCACGTCGGGGAAGATGCCGCGGACGGCGGTGGGGAAGGCGCCCATCATCAGCTCCCCGACCGCCTGGCCGCGCTGCGCCTCGAGGTCGGCCTGGGCGAGCTCGACCTGGGAGAGGATGCGGGCCGCGTGGTCGGCGAGCAGCCGCCCGGCGTCGGTGAGCCGCACGCCGCGGCCGTTCTTGGCGAGCAGTTGCTGCCCGGTCTCGCGCTCCAGTTTGGCCAGCTGCTGCGAGACGGCCGAGGTCGTGACGTGCAGCCCTTCGGCGGCACCGCTCACGGAGCCGTGGCGGGACACGGCGTACAGGGTACGGAGGCGTTCCAGGTTCAACATGTAAGAGATGCTACGCGATACCGCGTACGAAATATAACTTGCCCTAAGAGGTCGGCAGAGGCCAAGGTGGCGTCATGACCACAGCGACCGCCTCGCGCACCGCCACCCCCGGCCGCACCACGGCCACCACCGATCCGGCCGCCACCGCCCGCCGCCCGCTCCTGGACTGGCGGATCCGGTTCGGCGCACTCGCCCTGATCTGGGGCTTCAGCTTTCTGTTCATCAAGGTCGGCACCGAGGCGTTCGCTCCGCTGTACGTCACGCTGGGGCGGATGGTGTTCGGCACCGCCGTCCTGGTCGCGGTCCTGGTGGTGAAGCGGGAGCGGCTGCCGCGGGGCGCCAGGGTCTGGGGCCATCTGGCCGTGGCCGCCTTCTTCCTCAACGCGCTGCCGTTCTCGCTGTTCGCGTACGCCGAGCTGACCATCCCCTCCACCCTGGCCGGCATCTGCAACGCGACCTCGCCCCTGTGGGGCATGGTGCTCGCCGTGGTGGCGGCCTCCGACGACCGGCCGAGCCGGCAGCGCGTCGCGGGCCTGGGCATCGGCTTCGCCGGGGTGCTGGTCGTACTCGGCGTCTGGCAGGGCTTCTCCGGCCAGGACCCCGCGGGCACCGCGATGGCGCTGGCCGCCTCGCTCAGCTACGCGGTCGGCTGGCAGTACGTCCGGCGCACGCTGAGCGGCTCCGGCCACTCCCACCTGGCGATGTCCGGCGCCCAACTGCTGATGGGCACGGCTCAGCTGGCGGTCGTCGCCCCGCTGTTCGCCCCGGCCCCGGACTCCTTCCCGGTGCTGCCGCTGCTGTCGGTGGTCGCGCTGGGCGCGCTGGGCACCGGCTTCGCCTTCCTGGTGCAGTACGGCCTGGTCGAGGAGGTCGGCCCGACCACCGCCATGATGGTGACGTACTTCGTCCCGGTCATCGCGACCGCGGCGGGCGTGGCGATCCTCGGCGAACACCTCACCTGGAACACCCCGGTCGGCGCGCTGATCGTGCTCGCGGGCGCGGCGCTGACCCAGACGCGGCCGCGCGCCAAGGCCCCACGGGCCTGAGCGGCCCGTCCTCTCAGTCATAGCGCCCCGCCGGGGCCGGTCCCGTCGCCGACGCGAGCGCGTCGGCGAGGGGGCCGATGTCGTCCATGCCCAGCGACGAGACGGTCAGCCGAAGCCCGGGCGGCGAGGCGATCCTGAACCGGGCCCCGGGCGCGACAGCCCAGCCGTTCCGCAGCAGCCGGGCGACGGCGCCGGTCTCGTCGGGGACCGGCACCCATACGTTCATCCCGCTGCGGCCGTGGGCGGTGATCCCGCGCTCGCGCAGGGCCCGCACCAGCGCGTCGCGCCGCCGGTCGTACGAGGCGGCCACCGCCGCGACGTCCACCGCGCCGGTCTGCCACAGCCGCACCAGCGCGTCCTGCAGCAGATGGCTGACCCAGCCGGGGCCCAGCCGCTGCCGGCCGCGCACCCGGTCCACGGTGACCATGTCGCCGGTCAGCACGGCGACCCGCAGATCGGGCCCATACGCCTTGGCGGCGGACCGCACCAGCGCCCAGTGCTCCGTCCCGCCGGCCAGCGGGTGGAGCGGCAGGTCCACGATGCCGTGCCCGTGGTCGTCCTCGATCAGCAGCGGCCTCGCCCCGGACGGGCAGCGGTCCAGGGCCGTACGCAGCGCGCGGGCGCGCTCGGCGCTCACCGCCCCGCCGGTCGGGTTCTGCGCCCGGCAGGTGACGACCAGCGCCCGCGCCCCCTTGCGCAGCGCGTCCTCGACCTGCTCCTGCAGCGGCCCTTCGTCGTCGACCGCGACGGGGACGACGCGCAGCCCCAGCGCGGGGACCAGGTCGAGCAGACTGCCCCAGCCCGGGTCCTCGACCGCGACCGCGTCGCCGGGTTTCAGATGGGCGGCGAGCACGCGCTCGATGGCGTCCAGCGAACCGGAGGTGACGGCGACCGGGCCGCCCGGCACCCCGTCCGCGTCCAGGGCGGCGCGGGCCACCCGGGCGAGCTCGGGGGAGACCTCGGGCGCGCCGTACAGCGCCGGGCGTTCGTCACTGCGCGCGGCAGCCGCGGCCAGCGCCTCGCCGAGCGACGGCAGCAGGGCGGGGTCGGGGTTGCCGTCCCCGAGGTCGCGCACCCCCTCGGGAGCCTCGACGCGCAGCAGCTCACGGGAGGTGGTGGCGGGGCGCGGGCGCACCCGGCTCCCCTTGCGGCCCGCGGTCTCGATCACTCCCCGGTCCCGCAGTGAGCGATAGGCGGCGGCGACGGTATTGGGATTGACGCCCAGCTGGGCGGCCAACTCCCGCATGGGCGGAAGGAGTTGGCCGGGGGCCAGGTCACCGGCGCCCACGGCACGCTCGACACTCGCGGCGATCTCAGCTGCGCCGCGCCCTTCGATCCGATACTCTCCTAGCACAAAAGATATTTTGTACTAGTTCAAAGGAGAGGGCAAATGGCCGCCGCGCGCACCACCCCGGACGCCTACCAGCCGACCGACCGGACGGTGCCCACCCGGTCCCGCGAGCGCGCCTCGTACGACCGGGAGCTGGTGCACTCGATACTCGACGAGGGCTACGTCTGCCATCTGGGTTTCGTGCGCGACGACACCCGCACCCCCGTTGTTCTGCCGACGCTGTACGCGCGGGTGGGCGAGCGGCTGTATGTGCACGGCTCGACCGGCTCCCGCCCGCTGCGGATGGCGGCCGGCGGCGCGGACGACCCGGGCATGCCGGTGTGTCTGACCGTCACCCATGTCGACGGGCTGGTCCTGGCCCGCTCCGCCTTCCACCACTCCATCAACTACCGCTCGGTGGTGGTGCACGGCGCCGCCCGCCAGGTGACCGACACCGCCGAGCGCGCCACGGCCCTCGACGCCCTGGTCGACCATGTCGTGCCCGGCCGGGCCGCCGACTCCCGGCGGGCCAACGCCAAGGAGCTGGCCGCCACCGCCGTACTCCGCCTGGATCTCGCCGAGGTGTCCGCGAAGGTCCGCTCCGGCGGCCCGAACGACGAGCCCGAGGACCTGGCGCTCCCCTACTGGAGCGGGGTGGTGCCGGTGGCGCGGACCTACGGCACGCCGGTGCCCGCCGACGACCTGGGGGGCGACACGCCGGTGCCCGCGTATCTCACGCGCCTCTGACAGCCCGGACACGCCGACCCTGACGACTCCCGAACCGCTCGGCACTCTTCCGGCGAACCCCGACCCGCACTCTTCCGGCGAAGCCCGACCCGCCCGCGCCGGACCCCCTGCCGGTCAGCGGGCGGTCGGCGAGTCCGGCGCCCGGTCGGCGCCGTCGGCCACTACGGGCGCATCAGCCCCTCCCGCCGCTTCCGCCGCTTCCGCCACGGAGTGCATCCGCGCCCCCGGCACCGACCCGGCCACCGGCTCGGCCGCGACCGCCTTCGGCGCCGAGGTCTGGGCGATGAACGCCCCGGCCAGCACCACCGCGCCCCCGACGATCTGCGGAAGCGACAGATGCTCGTCCAGCAGCACCCAGGCCAGCACGGTCGCCACGACCGCCTCCAGACAGGCCACCACGCCGGCCACCTGGGGCGACAGCCGGCGCACGGAGAGGACCCCGGTGAGGTAGGCGACCACCGTCGCGACCAGGACGATCCACCCGAGCAGCAGCACGGCGGGCACCCGCGCGCCGGCCAGGTCGGCCCGGCCGGCCAGCACCGCCCAGTCCAGCTCCCAGGGGCGCGCCACGACCGTCAGCGCCACCGCGCCGACCAGCAGCCCATGCGCGATGACGCCCAGCGGGTCGGGGGCGTTCTCGCTGTCGCTGCCGTGGTCGGACAGGACGAAGTAGCCGACCTGGCAGCAGGCGGCGGCCAGGGCGAGCAGCAGCCCCACGGCGTCGAAGCTCAGCCCCGACCACACCTCGACCACACAGGCCAGTCCGCCGACCGCGAGCACGACCCCCACCGCCGCGGCGCCGCTCACCGGCCGCCGCTGGACGAACCGCACCCAGCCGAGAACCAGGGCGGGGGCCAGATATTCGACGAGGAGCGCGACACCGACCGGGATGCGCGAGATCGCGCCGAAGTAGCACGCCTGCACCCCGGCGACGGCCAGCAGGCCGAACCCCACCAGCAGGGCGGGGCGGCGCGCGGGCAGATCGCGGTGGTTCCAGGCGACCGGGAGCATGACCAAGGCGGCGCCGGCCACCCGCAGCCAGGTGACATGGAGCGGTTCCAGGCCCGCCTCGATCAGCGGTTTGGCGGCCACCCCCGACCCGCCGAACGCGAGTGCCGACGTGAGCGCAAGCGCAAGACCGGTGTTCCTCGCCCGTCCCGGGCCCTGCCCCTGAGTGTTGTGCATCGGATCATCATGTCAGCTCGCGACAGGACCGTCACGTCGTTGACTGCTGGCACAGTCCCCCGTCCAGGGCCGCGACCAGCAGCTCCGTATCGACGCCCGCCCGCCGCGGCACCTCCGCGGCGCGGCACCCCGGGTCGCCCGCGAGGACGGCGAGGAGCTCGGGCCCGTCGGCCCGCGGCGCCCCCGGGCCCTGGCCGGCCGAATCTCCTCCTCACGGAGGAGCCGGAGAACTGACGGTTCATCAGTATTGAATGTTCGAGACGCCGGGGCTACGTTGCGCGACACCGCTGAGGCGCCGAGCCACAGCGCCCGACCTGAGCGATCGCACGGAACTCCACGGAAGGGGTGGCCCCATGGCCGAGGTCAGCGCCCAGGCGCGCATCGAGGCACCGGCCGAGAAGGTGTGGGCCCAGCTGACGGACTTCGCCTCCTGGGGCCAGTGGAACGTGACGCACACCGGCTTCCCGGAGGGCGGCCCCGCCGCGCTCGACGTGGGCGCGACGTATCAGGAGAACATGAAGCTGATGGGCTTTCCGGCGGAGGTGATCTGGACCATCGAGGCCAGTGAGCCGGCCCGGGTGTTCGCCACCCGGGGCAAGGGCCCCATGGGGGTGAACCTCGCCATGCGCTATGCGCTGACGCCGGAGGGCGAGGCCACGACGGTCCGCATCGACGGCGAGTTCACCGGCCCGGCGGTCTCCCTGATGGCCGGGAAGCTCAAGGACTCGGCGACCGCCGCCCTCAACGAGTCACTGCGCAAGCTCGGCGGACTGGTCGCCTGAGCCCTGCCCGGCATCCCCCACCCCCTCAGCCCTCACCTCCCCGCTCGTCCGGCGCGTCCTGCTCGGCGAGGATCAGATACAGCCGCTTGCGGGAGTCGTTGATGACCGCGACGGCCTTCTGCCGCTGCTCGGCGGTGCCGGTCTTCCAGACCTGCGCGAACGCCTCCATCAGGCCGAAGCCCGCCTGCCGGATCTCCTGCATCGACTCCCAGTCGACGCCGCGCCCGACCTCCTCCCACGGGGCCCGCGATCCCGCCTCGGCCTCGGCGCGGCCCTCGTCGGTGAGGGCGAACAGCTTCTTCCCGCCCTCGCTCTCACTGCTGATCAGCCCCTCGTCCTCGAGCAGCTGCAGCGTCGGATAGACGGAGCCGGGGCTCGGCCGCCAGGCGCCGGCGCTGCGCTCGGCGATCTCCTGGATCATCTCGTAGCCGTGCATCGGGCGCTCCCGCAGCAGCGCCAGGATCGAGGCGCGGACATCGCCGCGCCGCGCGCGGCCACGCGGTCCGCCCCGGCCGCGGCCACCGAACGGGGGGCCGCCGAAGGGCGGGCCGAACGGACCGAATGCCGCGCGCCGCCCCTCGAAGTCGCCACGGCCGCGGTGACCCGGCCCGCAGTGTTCATGTCCATGGTGACGCATATGACGTTCCCTTCATCGTTGATCTGTCGCGATACCTCAACGATATATCGGAACCGATCGCATGGCAATGCCCTTCCATTTCCATAAACTATGAATATAAAAATGCTATGCTTCGGGCATGAGTCGTCAAGACACCGCTCCTGGCGCGTCCGCCGCCATCGGGGCAGCCCTCTACGGCCTGGCCACCAGGGCCGCGAGACGCCTGCCCCGGGACATGAGCCTGACGTCCGCCGCCACCCTGGCCACCCTGGACCGGACCGGCCCGCGGCGCATCACCGATCTGGCCGCGGTCGAGGGCGTCACCCAGCCCGCGATGACCGCCCTGGTCCGGGTGATGGAGGAGTCCGGCCTGGTCGAGCGGCGGGGCGACGCGTCCGACAAGCGGGTCACGCTGGTGTGCCTGACCGAGGCCGGCGCCTCCTATGTCCGGACGCGGCGCCAGGCGGGCGTCCACGCGTTCGAGCGGTTGATCGGCGAGCTCACCGGCGACGAGGTCGAGGCGCTGGTGGCGGCCCTTCCGGCGCTGAAGCATCTGGCAGAGCTCGAAAGCCAGGACCGCGAAGGGCCGAAGCAGTGACCGGGCAGCCGGTCGGCGGGGGCGCGGTGAAGGCGTTCCCGGTGGCGCGTTCCGAGGCGCGGCTGCTGGTCCCCGCCCTGATCTTCATCGCTCTGGTCGTGGCGGCGGTCGCCAGCCTCGGGACGCCGCTCATCACCAGCGTGGCGACCTCGTTCCACGTCTCGCTCGGCAGCGCGCAGTGGACGCTGACCGTCGCGCTGCTCAGCGGCGCCGTAGCCACGCCGGTCCTGGGCCGGCTCGGAGCCGGCCCGCACCGGCGGGCCACGATCCTCGCCACGCTGGCGGTCGTCGTCGCCGGCAGCGCGCTCACCGTGCTGCCGCTGCCGTTCGCGTGGCTGCTGGCCGGCAGGGCGGCCCAGGGCGTCGGGCTCGGGCTGACGGCGCTGATGATGGGCGTGGCCCGGGACCACCTCCCCGAGGAGCGCAGCGCGGCCGTGATCGCCCTGATCTCGGTGGTCTCGATCATCGGGGCCGGCGTCGGCTACCCGCTGGCCGCACTGCTCGCCGAGCTCGGCGGGGTACGTGCCGCCTACGGCCTCGGCCTGGTCGTCACCGCCGCCGCCCTCCTGACCGCGTGGCGCTCCATGCCCGAAGCCCCCGAAGGCCGCTCCGCCCACGTGGACGTGAAAGGCGCGGTCGTCCTGGCCGCTGCGCTGCTCCTGGTGCTGTTCCTCGCCGGCGAACGGAATCTGTGGAGCCGGCACCTCGCCGTGGCGGCGGGCCTCGCCGTCGTCGCGGTGGTGCTGCTCTGCGTCTGGGCCGTCATCGAGCTGCGCAGCACGACGCCCCTGGTCGATGTGCGGGCGGTGCGGCACCCGGCGGTCGCCGGGGCGAACCTCGCCATGTTCGTCGGCGGGATCGGCATGTACCTCCTGCTCACGCTCATCACCCGGTACGCGCAGACGCCGCACGGCGCCGGCTACGGCTTCGGGCTGACGACCTTCGTCGCCGGGCTGGTCCTCATCCCGTTCTCGGTGCTGGGGTTCGTCGCCGGCAAGCTCACGCCGCGGGTCCGGACGCGGATCGCCGACCCCCTGCTCCTGGCCGGCAGCGCCGTCGTGGTCGGCGGCGGGTTCGCCCTGTTCGCGGCGGCCCGGTCGGACCTGGCCGAACTGTTCGCGGCGATGGGCGTGCTCGGCTTCGGCGTCGGCGGCTTCTCGGCCGCGATGCCCGGCGTCATCCTGGCCGTCACCCCCAAGAGCGAGACGTCGAGCGCCATGAGCTTCAACTACGTCGTCCGCAGCGTCGGGTACTCCCTGGGCAGCGCCATCGGCGGCCTGATCCTCGCCGCGGGCACCGGCCCCGGCCACCTCTTCCCCGACGACAGCGCCTACACCACCGCGGCGCTGGTCGGCATCGGCGCCATGGCGATCACGACGCTGACAAGCCTCGCTCTCGCCCGCCGACGCTCGTCCGAGACCAACCCGTAAGTCAGATGCACTCATCCCAACACTGGAGGTTCCATGCCCAAGGGCTACTGGGTCAGCGTCTACCGCACCATTTCAGACCCTGAGAAGCTGGCTGCTTACAACAAGCTGGCCCGCCTGGCCGTCGAGGCCGGGGGCGGTCGGACCATCGTCCGCGGCGGTCGGGTCGTGGCGTATGACGCCGGAATCGCCGAGCGCACCGTCCTGGTCGAGTTCGACAGCTTCGAGCAGGCCGTCGCGGCGCGCGAGAGTGCGGCCTACCAGGAGGCGTTGGTCGCCCTCTCCGACGGCGTCGAGCGCGACTTCCGCATCGTCGAAGGCATCGACTGACCGAGGTCCAGTCGGATCTTCACTGAAGATTCCGCCATCCTGCTCGTCCTGACGAACCTCGAACTCGACCGCTGACAGACGATCAAGACCGAAGACAGCCGCCCACGACCGGCACGAGCACCCACGGCCTGCGCTTCCTCGCGCTCACCGACGAACGCGGACGCCTGATCTGGATCTCCGCCGCGAGGCCCGGGCGTCGCCGCAGGCCACCGGGGTGGTCAGGGACCAGATCATTTGCGACGGGTCACCGACGCCCTGGCCGGTCCACGCTCCCGGAATTGGCCGTCGTGCGGGTTCCGGGCGGCGCTCTACGGTCGGCGCATGCGCATTCGAATCGTCGACGCCTTCACCGACCGCCCCTTCGCCGGCAACCCGGCCGGGGTCCTCCTCCTGGACACCGACGCGTTCCCCGACGACGACCGGCTCCAGCGGATCGCCGCCGAGGTCAACCTCTCCGAGACCGCCTTCGCCCACCCCCTGCCCGAGGGCGCCGAGGCCGACTGGGCGCTGCGCTGGTTCACCCCGGCCACCGAGGTGCGGATGTGCGGCCACGCCACGCTCGCCACCGCCCACGTCCTGCACACCACGGGCGCCGCGACCGGAACGGTCCGCTTCGCCACGCTCAGCGGGGTGCTGTCGACGACGGCCGGCGACAGCGGCACGATCACCCTGGACTTCCCCGTCTCCCGGCTGACACCACTCGAGGTGTCCCAGGGCGCCGGCGACGCGCTCGGCGCCCGGATCCTGTCCGTCCACCACACCACCCCGTACTTCGACCACCTCCTCGTGGAGCTGGCCGACGAGGCGACCGTGCGCGCCCTGTCCCCGGACCTCGCCGCGCTCGCGCGGACCGGCCACAGCGGCTGCATCGTGACCGCGGCCGCCGAGGACCCGGCCCGCGGCTACGACTTCGTCTCGCGCGTCTTCGCCCCCGCCGTCGGCATCGACGAGGACCCGGTGACCGGCAGCGCCCACACCGCCCTCGCGCCCTTCTGGTCCGCCCGGCTCGGCCGCACCGACCTGACCGGGCTGCAGGCGTCCGCCCGCGGCGGGCTGGTGCGAACCGCGCTGCGCGGCGAGCGCACCCTGCTGACCGGCGCCGCGGTCACCGTCATCGACGGGGAACTGCTCGTCTAGCGCCCAGGTGGGCCGTCTTGGGGTGTCGGCCCGTACGCGGTGGGTGCCCGGCTCCCGGGCGGGTCAGGCCGTGGGCAGCCAGTCCACCCGGCCCGCCAGCAGGGCGTACCCGACGAAGGCCACGATGTCGATCAGGGCGTGCGCGGCGACCAGCGGCCCGACCCGCCCCCAGCGGCGGTAGAGCAGCACGAACACCACGCCCATCGCCATATTGCCGAAGAAGCCGCCGATGCCCTGATAGAGGTGGTACGAGCCGCGCAGCACCGAGCTCGCCAGCAGCGCGGCCATCGGTGTCCAGCCCAACTGCCCGAGCCTGCGCAGCAGATAGCCGACGACGATCACCTCCTCCAGCACCGCGTTCTGCACGGCGGAGGCGATCAGCACGGGGATCTTCCACCACACGTCGGGCAGCGCCTCGGGCACCACCGTCAGATTGGCCCCGGCCGCCCGCGCGCCGAGGTAGAGCAGCAGCCCCGTACCGCCTATCCCGGCCGCCACCGCGGCGCCCCACCCCAGGTCGAAGCCCGGCCGCCGCCGGTCGAAGCCGATGGCGCGCAGCCCGGCGCCCTCCCGCAGCAGCAGATGGGCCACCAGCACGACCGGCACCAGCGCGGTGGCGATGCCGAAGAGCTGCCAGGCCAGATCAAGCCAGGGCCTGCCGGGTGCCGCGGAGGCGTTGAGCGTGGCCGCCTTGTCCTTCAGCCCGCCGGGCGCGGTCACCGAGCCGATAAAGCTGATCAGCGCCGATACGCCGCTCGCGCCCAGCGACAGCGCCAGGACCAGCAGCGTCTCCTGGCGCAGGACGCGTTCCGAGAACCTGCCCTCGGGAGGGGAAAGCTCCATGTCCCGCGCGTGTGACTGCACGCCTGCCTCCAGTTCCGCTTTTCCACCTCGTCGGTGGTCGTGTGCCGCTATGGTCTCGAAAAGAGTTCCGAAGATCACGCGACGGTCAGGGGAGGGCCCCATACCGCTGGCGCCCTCCTGCTCCTGACAGCTTCATCTTCACAGGAGGCGCAGCACATGGGACGCCACAGCCTGCCCGAGGACTCGGCCGACCCTGTCCGCTCACCACGGCAGGACCCTACGGGCTCCCGGTTCTCCGCGCGCCGCCGGGCCGTCGCGGTCTCCACCGCGGTCGCCCTCGCCCTGGCCACCGGTGCTGCGCTGGTCTTGCGCGGCGAACTGCTCGGCCCGATGGAGTCCTGTTCGAACGACGCCGTACGCCTCGGGGTGGCCGCCTCCCCGGACATCGCCCCGGCGCTGCGCGAGGTCGCCGAGCGCGCCCGGTCCGCCCATGTCCGCTCCGACGGCCGCTGCCTCGATGTGAAGGTCACCAGCCGCGCGTCCTACGAGGTGGCCGACGCGCTCGGTGACGACAGCCGCGACCCGGGGTTCCAGGTGTGGCTGCCGGACTCCAGCGTGTGGGTCGACCGCGCGACGTCCTCCCCCGCCAAGTCCGTCCCCCTGGACACGCTCGGCGGCGTCGCGTCCTCGCCGGTCGCCGTGGCGGCGACCCCGTCGGCCGCCAAGCGGCTCGGATGGCCGGAGAAGAAGTACAGCTGGGCCCGGCTGACCGGGGCCGCGTCCGGGGACGAGGATCTGCGGCTCGGGGCCGCGGACCCGGCGCGCAGCGCCACCGGGCTGCTCGCCCTCGCCCGCGTCAACGCCTCGATAGCCAAGGAGAGCGGCGGGCCGGGCAAGGGCGGCGGGGCCGACACGCGGGCCGCCGCCACCGCGAAACTCCTGTCCCAGCGCGTCTCCGACACCGACGATCACGTACTGACCACGCTGCCGCGCGACGACTCGGGCGCGGAGGCGGGCAATCCGCGGCGCAATCAGGCCCTGTTCCTGTCCGAGCAGGCCGCCTACCGCCACAACGCGGCGGCCGGGGGCGCCCCTCGGCTCCGGCTGTTCTATCCCGAGGACGGCACCGCAGAGCTCGACTATCCGTTCACGGTGCTCAATGACGACGCG
Source organism: Streptomyces sp. NPDC007917 (assembly GCF_042959105.1). Lineage (NCBI taxonomy): Bacteria > Bacillati > Actinomycetota > Actinomycetes > Kitasatosporales > Streptomycetaceae > Streptomyces > Streptomyces sp. NPDC007917. Next base: position 18,126 of record NZ_JBIBKK010000003.1, on the reverse strand, counting down.
CTCACCACCGTGCGGGCCCGCGCCGCCACCCGGTTCATGACCTTTCTCTCCGACCCCGGCAACCGCCGGATCCTCGCGCGGCACGGCTTCCGGCCGGCGAGCGGCAAGGCGGTCGAGTCGGTGACCCGTACGGCGGGCGGCAAGGCCCCCCAGCCGTACGCGGTGGTCGCGGCCTCCGGTCCGTCGGGCGCGGAGCTGGAGACCGCGCTGGGCATGTGGACGATCACCGTGCAAAGCGCCCGGCTGAACACGGTCGTCGACGCCTCGGCCTCCATGGCGGCCCCGGTGCCCGGCCGGCGCGGCGAGTCCCGGATGGCCGTCACCAAGGCGGCGTTGCTGCGGGCGCTGGCGCAGTTCACGCCGGAGGACGAGATCGGGCTGTGGGAGTTCTCCCGGCGGCTCGACGGCGCCCGGGACCACCGGGAGCTGGTCCCCACCCGGAGGCTGGGCCTGCGCGCCTCGGACGGGTCCACCCAGCGCGACCGGCTGACGGCCGCCTTCGGCGCCCTGGAGCCGGTGCCGGGCGGGGCGACCGGACTGTACGACACGGCGCTCGCGGCGTACCGGGAGGCACGCGACGGCTATGCGCGGGGCAGGTTCAACGCCGTCGTACTGCTCACCGACGGGTCCAACCAGGACGCGGGCAGCATCTCGCGCAAGGCGCTGGTCCAGGAGCTGGGGCGGCTCGCCGACCCGAGCCGCCCGGTGCCGCTGATCGCCATCGCGGTCGGGCCGGACGCCGACCTGTCCGCGTGCGAGGACATCGCGGAGGCGACCGGAGGCTCGGCGCAGCGGGTGGAGGATCCGGCGCAGATCGACAGCGTGATCCTCAAGGCGATCGTGTCGGCGAGCCGGGCGGGCGCGGGACAGTGACTTTGCGGTGAGTATCGGACAGCGACACGCCGACACAACGGCGTGTCGCTGTCCGATACTCACCGCAATTCAGGCTTCGTCAGCCGGGGAGAGCGGCCGGCCAGGTGTGGACCGGTTCTCCGGTGCGCATCAGCTCGCTGTAGCGGCGGGTCATCGCCGCCAGCGCGGCGTCCCGTTCGAGGCCGCTCTCCCGCGCCCGGTGGTACGCGGCGGCCTGCCAGGACGCGCCGTTGACCCGCCGCCGGCAGCGCTCCTCGATGATCCCCAGGTAGCGCTCGCGGTCGGCTGGCTCGACGCCCCACGCGTCGAGCCCGGCGGCGGCCAGCGGCAGCAGCTCCTCCTGGACGAGCCGGACGGCGGGGATCCGCACGGTGGACGAGGAGCGGCCGCCCGGCTTGGGCCACCGCAGGACCGCGTCGATGCCATGGCGGCAGGCCACCTCGAAGTTGGCCGCCGCGGTCTCGAACGGCAGCCGCTTCCACACCGGGCGCGGCTCCTCCGCGAGCGCCCGCACCAGGCCGTAGTAGAAGGCGGCGTTGGCGATGACATCGCTGACGGTGGGCCCGGCGGGCAGTACGCGGTTCTCCACCCGCAGATGCGGCACGCCGTCGGCGACCGCGTACACGGGGCGGTTCCAGCGGTAGATGGTGCCGTTGTGCAGCACCAACTCGTTCAGCAGCGGCACCCCGCCGTCGTCCAGCACCCGCAGCGGGTCCTCGTCCTCCGCGGTCGACAGCAACGGCGGGAAGAAGCGCAGGTTCTCCTCGAAGAGCTCGTACGCGTCGCTGATCCAGCGCTCGCCGAACCAGGTGCGCGGGCGCACGCCCTGGGCCGCGAACTCCGGCGGCCGGACGTCGGTGGCCTGCAGGAACAGCGGCGGACGGGATTCGCTCCACACTTCCCGGCCGAAGAGGAAGGGCGAGTTGGCGCCCACCGCGATCTGTGCGGCGGCGACCGCCTGGGCCGCGTTCCACACCGCCGCGAACCGGCCCGGGGTCACCTGCAGATGCAGCTGGACCGAGGTGCAGGCGGCCTCGGGGGCGATCGACCCGGAGGCGTAGCGGAACCGCTCCTCGCCCTCGACATCGATCAGGAAATCCTCGCCGCGGGCGGCCAGCATCTGTTCGTTGAGAAGTTTGTAGCGGTCGTCGTAGGAGAGGTTGGTGGAGCCCAGGTCGCGGGCGGCAAGGGTCGGGAGAATTCCGATCATAACGATCTCGGAGTCCACTTCCCCCGCCTTGCGATCGGCATATGACAAACCCGTCCGGAGCTCTTCCGCCAACTGGTCGAGAACCCTTCCGTGCAAACGGTGGGGCACGATGTTTACTTCAAGATTGCACTGTCCGAGTTCGGTCTGGAAATCATGGCTGGCGATTCTCTCCAGAACCTCGGCGTTCATCATCCTCGGCATCCCGTCGGCCCCCGCGAGATTCAGCTCGATCTCCAGCCCCATGAGATTCCTCGGGCGGTCGAAACGCTTCTCGGCCAGGAGCCGGGCCAGCGCATCCAGGCCCTGCCGGAGCCTGGCGCGCTGCCGCTGCCGCCCGGACGGATCGAACTCCCCGGCTACGACCTTCTCCCCCATCGAAGCGTCCCTTCCTCGAGTGGATCAACGGCCCCCGGCCGCGTACATCACGCTCGATGATGCCCAGCCAATGTGATCGATAACGCCACACGCGGACCGCTCAACCGATAGGCTCTGCACAGCGCCGCATTGCCGTGATGAAAAACACCATCCAGATCAAGCCTACCCGGGCTGGGTTAAAATGCCAGGTCATATCCGTGCATATGGCAGAGAATCGGCGAAAATCCCCTAGTCATGGCGGGCCGGATAAGTGCTTGCCGCGCAATACCGGGGACAGATACATGAAACACGACGGGAACACTTGTCGTATAAACTCGGCAACCGAGGCAGAGAGACGCCGCCCTGACATCTCGTCAGAGCCCCTCTGACCCGCGTACACCGACAGCGCCATCCGTACCTGGCACGCCAGCGCTCCACCGTGTCTCCGAAGTGAGAGGCGACCCACCATGCCGCTGCACGTCCCCTCGGCTCCAGCGCCTGCTCTGAACAGCATCCGCACGGCCCTTGGCTCTCCCACCGCCGTCCGCACCCCGCTCCTCGGCTCCCTCGACGGACCCTTCGAGCTCGAACTCCCCCTGCCCGTCCACGTCCTGGACGACATCACCGCCCCCGACGGCCCGCCCCGGGCCCGGCTCACCGGCTGGCGGTTCCTGATCCGCGACGGTGAGCGCACGGTGGCCTCCGCCGAGGCGATGCTGACCGCCGACGGCTGGGTCTTCTCGCACTTCTCCGAAGGCCCGTATGTGTCCTCGGCCGAACTGGCGCTGAGCCAGGCCGAGTCGCTGTCGTCAACCGAGGACAGGGGCTACCAGCCCCGGCTGCTGTCCATCCCGGAGCTGTACATGCTGACGCTGTGGCTGCGCGGCGATCCTGACGCCGACGCCGAAGAGGGCCACCTCGCCGCCGCCGACCTGCTGGTGCCGCTCACCCCCGCCCCGCCCGGGATCGCCGCTCACCGCGCGCACCGCGCCGCGGACCTGCTGCCGGTGCTCACCCTCCGGCTGACGCGGACGCCGCCGCTGCTGGGCTCCTCGGCCTGACCCCCTGCGGCGGCCGCCGCCCGCGCCCGAGCGCCCCGTGGTCCTCGAGGTCACGGGGCGCTCCGCTGCGGGCTCGTAACAGTCCCGTCAGGAAGAACCGCCGACCGGGTGGATGCGTCATTATCTAGCAAGCACCGGTGCCGCGAAATCCGTGCGGAAACCGGCCCGCAGGGCAACACTTGGAGCAACCGACCGACTGACCAACGGGGGGCGGCCATGACTGCCGCAGCAAGCCACAGGACACTCACCACACCCCAGCGAGAGATCCCTTCCATGTGCCAGCACCAGCCACCGTGCCCGTCAGCCGACTCCGCCGACCGGGAGGCCGCCCATCTCGTGGCGCACCACCCCGAGCAGGGCTGGAGCCTGCTGTGCAACGGCGTCCTCCTCTTCGAGGACACCGGTGAGCTCCTGCCGGACGGGCAGATCATCGCCCCGCACCGGCCGCTGGACACCGAGCGCGTCGTCACGGCGGCCTGAACACCCGTCGTCACGGCGGCCTGAACACCCAGGGGCCGGCCCGGCATCTCTGCCGCACCGGCCCCGTACCCGACCGGGCGTGCCCGGTCAGCTCTCGTACGACTCCACCGGCGGGCAGGAGCAGACCAGGTTGCGGTCGCCGAAGGCGCCGTCGATCCGCCGCACCGGCGGCCAGTACTTGTCGGCCGGCGACACACCGGCCGGGAAGGCCGCCTCCGCCCGGGTGTAGGGGTGCTCCCACTCCCCGCTGAGCGCGGCCGCCGTGTGCGGGGCGTTCCGCAGCGGGTTGTCGTCCTGGGGCCACTCCCCCGAGCCGACCTTCTCGATCTCCGCCCGGATCGCGATCATCGCCTCGCAGAACCGGTCGAGCTCCGCCAGGTCCTCGCTCTCCGTCGGCTCGATCATCAGCGTGCCGGCGACCGGGAACGACATCGTGGGCGCGTGGAACCCGTAGTCGACCAGCCGCTTGGCCACATCGTCCACGCTTACGCCGGTCGCCTTGGTCAGCGGCCGCAGATCGACGATGCACTCGTGGGCGACCAGGCCGCCGGGGCCGGTGTAGAGCACCGGGTAGTGCGGCTCCAGGCGCTTGGCGATGTAGTTGGCGCCGAGCACCGCCACCTGGGTGGCCCGGCGCAGCCCCTCGGCGCCCATCAGCCGGACGTACGCCCAGGAGATGGGCAGGATGCCCGCCGAACCCCAGGGCGCGGCCGCGACCGGGCCCACGCCGGTCGCCGGGCCCGCCGCGGGCTGCAGGGGGTGGTTGGGCAGATACGGCGCCAGGTGCTCGCGCACCGCGACCGGGCCCACGCCGGGACCGCCGCCGCCGTGCGGGATGCAGAAGGTCTTGTGCAGGTTCAGATGGGACACATCGCCGCCGAACCTGCCCGGCCGGGCCAGCCCCACCAGGGCGTTCAGGTTCGCGCCGTCCACGTAGACCTGGCCGCCCGCGTCGTGCACGGCCGCGCAGATCTCGCTGATGTGCTCCTCGAACACGCCGTGGGTGGAGGGGTAGGTGACCATCAGGACGGCCAGTTCGTCGCCGTACTGCTCGATCTTGGCGCGCAGGTCGTCGGCGTCCACCTCGCCGTCCTCGCCGGTCTTGACCACGACGACCTTCATGCCCGCCATCACGGCGCTGGCGGCGTTGGTGCCGTGCGCGGAGGACGGGATGAGGCAGACGGTGCGCCGCTCCTCGCCGTTCGCCCGGTGGTAGGCGCGCACGGCCAGCAGCCCGGACAGCTCGCCCTGCGATCCCGCGTTCGGCTGCAGGGAGACCTTGTCGTAGCCGGTGACCTCGGCCAGCCGCTCCTCCAGCTCGCGGATCAGCGTCAGATAGCCCTGGGCCTGCTCGACGGGCGCGAAGGGGTGCAGCGCCCCGAACTCCGGCCAGGTGACCGGCTCCATCTCGGTGGTCGCGTTGAGCTTCATGGTGCACGAGCCGAGCGGGATCATGCCCCGGTCCAGGGCGTAGTCGCGGTCGGCCAGGCGCCGCAGATAGCGCAGCATCGCGGTCTCGGAGCGGTGCTGGTGGAAGACCGGGTGGGTCAGATAGGCGTCGTCGCGCAGCAGGTCCTCAGGGAGCGCGTCGGCCGCGGCGGCGTCCAGCTCGTCGATGGCGGGCAGCCCGCCGTCCACGCCGAAGGCCGACCACACGGCGGCGAGCTGGGCGCGCCCGGTGGTCTCGTCGCAGGCGATGCCCACATGGTCGGCGTCGGTCAGCCGCAGGTTGACCCCGGCCTCGCGGGCCGCGGCGTGGACCTCGGCGGCCCTGCCCGGGACATGGGCGGTGAGGGTGTCGAAGAACGCACCGTGCACGATCTCCACGCCCCCGGCCCGCAGTCCCTCGGCGAGCACGGCCGCGTAGCGGTGGGTGCGCCGGGCGATGGTCCGCAGGCCCTCCGGGCCGTGGTAGACGGCGTACATCCCGGCCATCACGGCCAGCAGCACCTGGGCGGTGCAGATGTTGCTGGTGGCCTTCTCGCGGCGGATGTGCTGCTCGCGGGTCTGCAGGGCCAGGCGGTACGCCTTGTCTCCGTCGGCGTCGACCGAGACGCCCACCAGGCGGCCCGGCAGGCTGCGGGCGTAGGCCTCGCGGACGGCCATGAAACCGGCGTGCGGCCCGCCGAAGCCCATCGGCACGCCGAACCGCTGGCTGTTGCCGACGGCGATGTCGGCGCCCAGCTCCCCGGGCGAGGTGAGCAGGGTGAGGGCGAGCAGATCGGCGGCGACGGTGACCACGGCGCCGAGCTCATGGGCCCGCTCGATGACCGGGCGCAGGTCGCGCACCGCGCCGGAGGCGCCCGGGTACTGCAGCAGCACGCCGAACACCCCGCGCTCGGCCACCTCGGCCGGTATGCCCGCCGAGAGGTCGGCGACGACCACCTCGACGCCGGTGGGCTCGGCCCGGGTCCGGATGACCGCGACGGTCTGCGGCAGGGTGTCGGCGTCGATCAGGAACACGCCCTGCTTGACCTTGCCCACCCGCCGCGACAGCGCCATGGCCTCGGCGGCGGCGGTGGCCTCGTCGAGCAGCGAGGCGCCCGCGGTCGGCAGCCCGGTGAGGTCGGCGACGACGGTCTGGAAGTTGAGCAGCGCCTCCAGCCGGCCCTGGGAGATCTCCGGCTGGTAGGGCGTGTACGCGGTGTACCAGGCAGGGCTCTCCAGCACGTTGCGCAGGATCACCGGCGGGGTGAACGTCCCGTAGTAGCCCAGGCCGATCATCGGGGCGAGCGTCTGGTTGCGCTCGGCCAGGCCGCGCAGCTCGGCCAGCACCTCGGCCTCGGTGCGGGCCGGGGGCAGCCGCAGCTCCTCGGCGCTCCTGATGACCTCCGGCACGGCGGCCTGGGTGAGTTCGTCGAGGGAGCCGAAGCCGACCTGCGCGAGCATCTTGGCCTGCGCCTCGGAGTCCGGTCCGATATGGCGCCGCTCGAACGGAGTACCGCGTTCCAGCTCGGTCAGTGAGGTGCGGTTGGCGGTCATCTGCGAGGCCTCCTGGTCTGTACGACCGACGAGGGGCACCACGGTACGGGTGCCCGAACGGCCTCCCCCTCTGTCATCTCGACCTGAGAGCTTCACCGGGCCCGCGGGCGGCGACCCGGCTTTCACCGTCGGTGAGGAGGGGTCACGGAGCCGTGCTCGTCCGTGGCCCACCCTGCTTTCCAGAGTGACCTCACCCGCGCGGTACGTGTGCCTGAGAGATTCCGGGGAGGAGTTGCTCCTTCGGCGCCTCCGACAACGTCGGCGGAGGACTCTCCCGCACGGGGTCTGCAGCCACCGTCAGCCTACCAGCGAGCCTGCCGCCAGGGATTTTGAGCAAGCGCTCGAGTGGACGCGCGCGGCGTTGTGTCTTTTCGTAGGAAACACGAAGAATCAAGAGCATCGCCGGGCAGTCATGAAAAAAGCCACCTGTGGGAGAGAGTGTGCAGACCGACATCGATCCGCGGACCCTCATCGGCCGGAAGGCCTACGACCGCGATGGCGCGAAGATCGGCACCGTGGACGAGGTCTACCTCGACGACGCGACCGGCGAGCCGGAGTGGGCGGCGGTACGCACCGGCCTGTTCAGCCGGGACGTGTTCGTGCCTCTCGAACCCAGCGAGGTCATCGACGACGCGCTGCGGGTGCCGTACGAGCGGGCGCTCATCAAGGACGCGCCGGACTTCGGGGTCGGCCGCCATCTGTCGCCCGAGCAGGAGCTGCAGCTCTACCACCACTACGGTCTGGACGTGACCGGCTGACCCGGGGTGTCGGCCTCGCTCGCGGCGGGCCGGAGCAGCGGCAGCGGCTCCGCGGGCTCCAGCGCCGGGTCGTCGACCGCGAAGGTCCGCACCCGGCCCGGCTCGGACCAGGGCTCCTCGAACCGCACCGTCACCCGGCCGACCCCGCTGCCCTGCACCCACCCCGCCCCGTACTCGGCGTGTCGTACATCGGAGCCGGGCGGCCAGCGGCGGGGCCGGTCGACGCCCTCGTCCTCCTCCAGGGCCGCCGGGGCGGGCTCCGGTATCCCCCCGGCCTCCCGCGTCCCCTCCGCGGCACCGTGGGCCTCCTGGGCCTCATGAGCGGCCTGGGCGGCCTGGGCGGCCTGGGCGAACAGATCCTCCTGGGTGTAGTCCGCCAGGCCGCTCACGCCCACTCCCAGCAGCCGCACGCCCGCCGTGGTGTCCACACCTTCCAGCAGCCGCGCCGCGGCCTCCCGCACCACGGCCGGATCGTCCGTCGGCCCGCGCAGCGTCTCGGACCGGGTCAGCGTGGAGAAGTCGTAACGCCGCACCTTGAGCACGACCGTGCGCCCCGAACGGCCGGCCCCGCGCAGCCGCCGCACACACCGGTCGGCCAGCCGCGCCACCTCCAGCTGCACCCGCGTGCGGTCGGTGAGGTCGACGTCGTACGTGTCCTCCACCGATACGGACTTCGCGTCCCGCTCGGCGACGACCGGCCGGTCGTCCCGCCCGCAGGCCATGGTGTACAGCGAGGCGCCATGGGCCTTGCCCAGCAGCCGGACCAGCTCCTCCTCCCCCGCCTCCCGGGTCTCGGCGACGGTGGTGATCCCGGCCCGGCGCAGCGCCTCCGCGGTGGCCGGGCCCACCCCGGGCAGGGTGCGCACCGTCAGCGGCCCCAGCAGCTCCCGCTCGGTGCCCGGCTCGATGACCACCAGACCGTCGGGCTTGGCCCGCTCGGAGGCGATCTTGGCAAGCATCTTGGACCCCGCCAGGCCCACCGAGCCGGTCAGCCCGGTCGCGGCCACGATGTCCCCGCGCAGCCGCTCCCCCACGGCCCGCGCCGCCTCGGAACTGGCCGGAACGCCACCCGCCTCCAGATCCACGAACGCCTCGTCCAGGCTCAGCGGCTCGACCAGCGGGGACAGGTCCGCCAGCAGGGCCATGACCCTGTCACTCACCTGGCGGTACAGGGAGAAGCGGGGGGTGAGGTATGCCGCGTTCGGAGCCAGGCGGCGGGCCTGGGCCATCGCCATGGCCGAATGGACCCCGAACACCCGCGCCTCGTAGGAGGCCGTGGCCACCACGCCGCGCGGCCCCAGCCCGCCGACGATCACCGGCTTGCCGCGCAGGCTGGGCTTGGCCGCCTGCTCCGCCGAGGCGTAGAAGGCGTCCATGTCCAGATGCAGAATCGTCGGCGCACCCCTCACACCTACAGATGCTGCCGCATGCCACTGACAATCGGGCGGATGCCCGTCAGGTGAGGCGGTCGGGTGGGTCAGCCGGCGCGGTTGCGGCGCCGCGCGAGCTCGTCGGCGGGGTTGTGCCCCACCAGCGTCTCGCCGGTGTCCACCCGCTCGCCGTGGAGCTGCTCCAGCGCGCTCTCCACGTCCCGCCACACCACGCCCACGGCGATCCCGAAAACGCCCTGACCGCCCTGGAGGAGGTCGACCACCTCGTCGGGCGAGGTGCATTCGTAGACCGTCGCACCATCGCTCATCAGCGTCATCTGGGCGAGGTCGTCAAGGCCGCGGGAGCGCAGGTGCTGGACGGCGGCCCGGATGTTCTGCAGGGACACGCCGGTGTCCAACAGCCGCTTGACGATCTTGAGGACGACCACGTCCCGGAAGCTGTAGAGCCGCTGGCTGCCCGAGCCGTACGCGGGCCGCACGCTCGGCTCCACGAGCCCGGTGCGCGCCCAGTAGTCCAGCTGGCGGTAGGTGATACCGGCAGCCGCGCAGGCGGTCGGCCCGCGATACCCCACCTTCTCGGGCTTCGCCACGGCGCCTTCCCGCGGCGGCGCGGCCTGAGCCGCCACCCGCGCCTTCAGTACCGGTTCGGCCGGTGCGCTCCCGGGGAGCGTGTACGGACCGCCTGCCGCCGTGCCGTCGCCGCTGCTTCTCACGCCGACCTCCGTCCTCGACCTGCCTTCTCGACGGTAGGCAGTCACCCGGGGTGCGTCAACGATCGCCACACTCGGCACGCCGAGTGATAATCACCCTAAGGGTGGTTTCCCTTATCCCTCTGCCGGGAAAGGCTACTCGAATGTGCTGTCGAGGACCGGCGGACAGCACATTCAGCCGGCGGACAGCCACGCTCACGGTCCGCCGCCACACGGCCGCCGATGGCTCACTGACTGCTGGTGCCGAAGTCCTCGGGCGAGATCTGGTCGAGGAACTCGCGGAACTTCTCCACCTCGTCCTCCTGCTCGTCCGGGATGGCGATCCCCGCGTCGTCCAGCACCCCGTCACTGCCGTAGATCGGCGTGCCGGTGCGCAACGCCAGCGCTATGGCGTCGGACGGCCGGGCGCTGACCTCCACGCCGCTGGCGAACACCAGCTCCGCGTAGAAGACACCCTCGCGCAGGTCCGTGATCCGGACTTCCGTGAGCTGCTGGCCGACCGCGTCGAGCACGTCCTTGAAGAGGTCGTGGGTCAGCGGGCGCGCCGGAGCCATGCCCTGCTGAGCGAAGGCGATCGCGGTCGCCTCTCCCGGTCCGATCCAAATCGGGAGGTAGCGGTCGCCTCCTACCTCGCGCAGGAGCACGATCGGTTGGTTGGAGGGCATCTCCACCCGGACACCCACGACGTCGAGCTCGTTCACACAGCAACCCTAGGACGTGCCCGGCCGGTTTGGATAGTCGGGACCGAGCCGGTCACCGGGAACCGGCCCGCAGAGCGGACTGGACAAAGGCCGCATGAAGCCGCACGGACAGCTCGGCCAGCTCCCGTGCGCTGGCCTCCGCATGGGCTCTGGTCTGCGGATTCGGGTGTCGCCGCAGGGGTGCGACCACCTGCTCGAGCAGTCCCGCCTCGCGCTCCGCGGCGCCTTTCATGATCCTCAAATGACGTGGTTCCAGACCGAAACGACCCAGGTCCGTGACGAGCCCGGCGATGGTCACCGCCTCGATGTCGTACCCGCCGTCCGCGCCCGGCCCGATCAGCCCGAACGACTCCCACTCGGCCAGCTTCCCCTCGTCGATCCCGGCGGCGGCCAGCAGCTCGGCCCGGCCCACGCGGGCGGCCGTGGGGCGCTCCACGGCGCTCTGGGCCCCCTCCCCGGCCGATCCTTCCGGCAGGGCGCCGGGGGCCGCGGCGGGCAGCTGTGGCCGCTCTCCCCGCTCCAGGGCGTCCAGATGCTCCCGGATGACTTTCAGTGGCAGGTAGTGGTCACGCTGCATCCGCAGGACATGGCCGAGCCGCTCCACGTCCTCCGGGCTGAATTTGCGGTAGCCGGAGGGCGTGCGCCGCGGCTCGACCAGGCCCTCCGCCTCCAGGAAACGGATCTTGGAGAGGGTGACCTCGGGGAATTCGTCCCGCAACAGATTCAGCACGGTGCCGATGCTCATCGCCCGGCCGCCCGCGGGGGCGGTGCCGGTGTCGGCACCGCCCGACGGTGTCTGAAGCATGGACCTCCCCTGACGGGTCAGATGCCGAAGCCCCGCTGGCTCGGGTAGAAGACCAGCCGGTACTTGCCGATCTGCACCTCGTCGCCGCTGTTCAGGATGGCCGAGTCGATCGCCTCGCGGTTGACGTACGTCCCGTTCAGGCTGCCGACGTCCGCGACGGTGAAGGAGCCGTCCTGGCCGCGCCGGAACTCCACATGGCGGCGCGAGACCGTCACGTCGTCCAGGAAGATGTCGCTCTGCGGATGACGGCCGGCCGTGGTCACATCGCTGTCCAGCAGGAAGCGGCTGCCGGAGTTCGGCCCGCGGCGGACCACCATCAGCGCGGACCCCGGGGGCAGCGCCTCGACGGCCGCCTGGGCCTCCGGGGAGAGCGCGGGCAGCGGAGTCTGCCCGGTCACCTCGGAGTCGTACGCCTCAAGACCGGAGATCGAGATGGTGGACGTGGTCTCCGAAGCGCGCTCGGAGGGCGCCTGGCCCCGCAGCGGCGCGCCACAGTTGGAGCAGAACCGGCTGGCCTCGGCGTTCTGATGGCCGCACCTCTGACATACCGGCAAGCCGAACCCTCCGCCCGTGTTCGCGGTCGATGGCTCCCCGAAACCTATGCGTCCGGACGCGGAAGGGTCAACAGAAGGCGCGCCCTGACCACCCGGAATGCCGCCACCGTCCCGGAACAGCGGACGCTCCTCGCTCACCCCGCTCTCCTCCGCGGTACGCGGCGCACGGTGGCGGGCGGTGCTGCTGCCGCCGTCCTGGCGCGCGCTCTTGCCGAACAACTTCCCGAACAACTTCACGGGCGATTCCCCTTGACTGAAACAGACCCGCCCGTGGGGCAGGGCAAACCCTCGATGCACACACCAGACGGTCCGGACACACTCACAACGTCCGTGACCACCAGACAGTTTCCATCACGCGCGACTCTTCCGGTGCGCCGACCCCCCGCGTCCTCGTCGTCTCGCCGCGAGACTCCCATACCTGACCACCTCACCGCGACGACGACCGAGCGTAGTCAGGCCGCTTCGCCGACCGCAAGGCGTCGACGACGATCTTCTCCGAGCGCTCGATGGACACGGTGGCCTGCTCCTTCTCCAGGCTCTGCACCACTCCGCCCGGAATGTTCAGGGCCGGCTCCAAGTCCTCCGGCTTGCCGATGACCTTGATCACGTACGGCTGTGTCACTTTCCGTCCATCGATTTCCACCCCGCCGCCGGCGTCCGCGAAGTACGTGCTGGCGACCACCCGCACCTTGCCGATCTGGATGGCCTCGGCCCCGGCGGCGCGCAGCTCCTGGACCGCGTCGAGCAGCATGTCCGACTCCACGGTGCCCTTCGACGCGTCGATCCTCATCGTGATGCCCGGCCCCTCGGCGGCGACGGTGCCCGCGAGCACACCGAGCTGCTGCTCCTTCTGGGCCGTCTGCTTACGGGCCTCCTCGGCCCGGTCCGAGCTGTTCTCCAGCTCGGTCTGCTGCGACTCCAGCCGCTGCTTCTCGTCCCTCAGCCGCTGGGTGCGGTTGTCCAGCTCGTCGAGGATGCGCACCAGGTCCTCCTGCCGGGCGCCGCGCAGCACGCTGTTCTCATTGGTCGAGCGCACCTGGATGGCCAGACCGAGGCCGAGGCCGAACAGCAGGAGCGCGACGATGAGTTGAGCCCGCGTCAGCCGCGGCGGCCACAGGCCCTGCACCAGCCGCTGACGGCCGTTGGACGGCTCCTGGGCCTTCGGGGCCGTCTCGGCCTCCGCGCGGTCCTCTGGACCGTCTCCGGGCCCCTCGCCGGACTCCTCGCCAGGACGCTCGCCCGGCTCCTGGGCCTGCTCTCGGGCCGGCTCCAGGGCCTGCTCCCGGGGAGGCGCGGTCTCCCGCCGTTCCTCCTCGGCCTTCTCCTGTCGCGCATCAGGCCTGGTCCCGGGGGTGCGCGGTTCCTTCCCCACGGTGTCGTCCGTCGTCATCGGCTCACGCCCGGAAGACATGGCGGCGGATGGCGGCGGCGTTGGAGAAGATCCGGATGCCGAGCACGACCACGACACCGGTGGACAGCTGGGCACCGACCCCGAGCTTGTCGCCGAGGAAGACGATCAGCGCGGCGACCACCACATTGGACAGGAACGAGACGACGAAGACCTTGTCGTCGAAGATCCCGTCGAGCATCGCCCGGAAGCCGCCGAACACCGCGTCGAGTGCGGCGACGACGGCGATCGGCAGATAGGGCTCGACCACCGTCGGCACCACGGGTTGGACGACAAGTCCGACCACGACTCCCACGATGAGGCCCAATACGGCGATCACGATGTGCCCTTCCCTGTGTCGGTGCCGCCCTTCCCGGCGCCACCGCCTATCGGTTCTGCGGTTCGTACGATCAGACTCGGCGCGGCCGGGAGCCGCACCTCGTCCGCGGCGGAAATGCTCGTGCGGATGCCGTAGTTTTCGTGCAGTACATGCAGGTACTGTCCGTCGGCACTGTCCTGGAAGGTCGTGCTCAGCCGCCGTCCGTCCCCCACCGCGAGCACCGTGTACGGCGGCACCAGCGGCTTGTTGTCGACCAGTATGGCGTCTCCCGCGGCCCTGATCGCCGACAGGGCCGTCAGCCGCTGCCCGTTGATCGAGACGGCCTCCGCGCCCGATTCCCACAGACCGTTGACGACCCGCTGCAGATCGCGGTCGCGCACCCGGCCCGTATCGGAGAAGCCGGTGCTCTGCCGCGGCCCTCCGCCGCCCTGGTCCGCCTCCTTGGCGTCATTGACGACCAGCTTGACCCCGGGGCCCTCCACCTCGGTCGCCCCGGACAGCAGCGCGAGCAGCTCGCCCTTGTCCCCGCCGTGCTCCTCCAGCGCCTGCCGCTGCCGGTCGCCGACCTCCTTGCGGAGCCTGTCCAGGCTCTTCTGGAGGTCGTCCGCGTTCGAGTTCCCCGACTCGATGCGGTCGATCAGCTTTTCCCGCTCCTTGGCCAGCTTCGGCGCCGATATCCGGGCCTCGTCGGCGCCGATCGTCACGATGCCCGCGGCCAGCACCAGCCCCGCGGCCAGCACCAGCTTGCCGCGCAGGGTGCGCGGCAGGCCCCGCCGACGCTCCGTGCCCTTGCGCGCGGCGGCCTCGGCATACCCCTCGTCGAGACTGTGGTCCATCACATTCGTCAGCAGCGACATGGACGCGTCGACACGTGGACGGGGGCTCGGCGGAGCTGTGCTCCGAACGGGGGGCTGCTGCGGCATGCCGCACATCGTCGCACGTCGGGGGCGCTGCCGCCGAATGGCCCCACCGGCGCGCCGGGAGCGGGCCATGGGCGGCCGCGGGCCCCCGGGCGCGCCCGGGGGCCACCTACGGGTTCTCTGACGCCCCCCACCAGGGGGAACGGATCACCGCCCGGCGCTGTCCACCACGGCGGACCACTCATCGAGCAGCGCCTGCGCGGACGCGTCGTCCGGTCCCTCGGCCCACAGATGGGTGACCGCCTCGGCGGGGTCGGGCAGCACCATCACCCAGCGCCCGTCGGCCTCGACCACCCGCACCCCGTCGGTGGTGTCGACGGACCGGTCGCCCGCCGCCTCCACCACGCGGCGCATGACCAGACCCTTGACCGCCCACGGAGTGGCCAGATCCCGCCGCAGGACATGCGCGCGCGGAATGCGGGCGTCGATCTGGCTGAGGGTGAGCTGGGTACGGGCGACCAGCCCGATGAGGCGTACGAAGGCCGCCGTGCCGTCGAAGACGCTGCTGAACTCGGGGATGATGAAGCCGCCGCGCCCGTCCCCGCCGAAAATGGTGCCCTCGGCCCTGGTGACCCGCGTCAGGTCGTCGGCCGCGGTCGTCGTCCACTCCACCTGCGTGCCGTGGTACGCCGCCACCTGCTCGGCGATGCGCGTGGTGGTCACCGGCAGCGCCACCCGTCCACTGCGGCGCTCCGCGGCCACCAGGTCCAGCATGACCAGCAGGGCCCGGTCGTCCTCCACGATGCGCCCCCGCTCGTCCACCAGCGAGAGCCGCTCCCCCACCGGGTCGAAGCGCACGCCGAAGGCCGCGCGGGCCGAGGCGACGATCTCACCGAGCCGCACCAGACCCGAGCGGCGGGCCTCCGCCGTCTCGGTGGGACGCGATTCGTTCAGGCCGGGGTTGATGGTCAGCGCGTCGACGCCGAGCCGGCCGAGCAGGCTGGGCAGAACGAGGCCGGCGCTGCCGTTCGTGGCGTCCACGACAACTTTGAGGCCGGATTCGGCGATGCCGCTGGTGTCCACGGCACGCAGCAGGGAGCCGGTGTACGAGTCGAAGACGCTCGACGGGAAGCTGAGGTCGCCGATCTCCCCGGGGAACGCCCGCCGGTACTCCTGGCGCGCGTACACCCGGTCCAGCTTCCGCTGCCCGGCGGCGGACAAGTCGGCGCCGCGCTCGTCGAAGAACATGATGTCGACGGAGTCGGGCACACCGGGCGAGGTACGGATCATGATCCCGCCGGCGCTGCCGCGCGCGGTCTGCTCACGGGCCACCGGCAGCGGCACGTTCTCCAGGTCCCGCACATCGATGGCGCTGGTCTGGAGGGCCGAGATCACGGCTCGTTTGAGCGCCCGCGCACCACGGGAGTGGTCACGCGCGGTGGTGACCGTCGAGCCCTTCTTGAGGGTCGTCGCATAGGCGCCGGCGAGTCGTACGGCGAGCTCCGGGGTGATCTCCACATTCAGGATCCCGGACACGCCGCGGGCCCCGAAGAGATGGGCCTGACCGCGCGACTCCCAGATGACCGAGGTGTTGACGAAGGCGCCGGCCTCGATTGTCTTGAACGGATACACCCGGACGTTGCCCTGGACGATCGATTCCTCACCGATCAGGCACTCGTCACCGATGACCGCGCCGTCCTCGATCCGGGCCGCCCGCATGACGTCGGTGTTCTTTCCGATGACGCAGCCGCGGAGATTGGCCTGCTGCCCGACGTACACGTTGTCGTGGACCACGGCCTTGTGGAGGAAGGAGCCGCTCTTGACGACGACGTTGGACCCGACGACGGTGTGCTCGCGGATCTCCGCGTCCGCCTCCACCTTCGCGTAGTCACCGATGTAGAGCGGGCCGCGCAGCACGGCGTCCTGATGCACCTCGGCACCCTCGGCGACCCACACCCCCGGGGAGATCTCGAAGCCGTCGATTTCGACGTCGACCTTGCCCTCCAGCACATCGGCCTGGGCCTTCACATAGCTCTCGTGGGTGCCGACGTCCTCCCAGTAGCCCTCGGCGACATAGCCGTAAATCGGCTTGCCTTCCTTCATCAGCTGCGGGAAGACATCACCGGACCAGTCGACGGGCACATCGGGCTCGACATAGTCGAAGACCTCCGGCTCCATCACATAGATGCCGGTGTTGACGGTGTCGGAGAAGACCTGACCCCAGGTGGGCTTCTCCAGGAAGCGCTCGACCCGGCCGCCCTCGTCGACGATGGTGATCCCGAACTCGAGGGGATTGGGCACGCGGGTCAGACAGACCGTGACCATCGCCCCGTTCTGCTTGTGGAAATTGATCAGCTCGGTGAGGTCGAAATCCGTCAGGGCATCACCCGAAATCACGAGAAAGGCATCGTCCTTGAGTGCCTCTTCCGCGTTCTTGACGCTGCCGGCGGTGCCGAGTGGCTTTTCCTCATTGGCGTATGTGAGCTCCATGCCGAGCTCCTCGCCGTCCCCGAAGTAGTTCTTGACCAGCGATGCGAGGAACTGGACGGTCACCACTGTCTCGCACAGACCATGCCGCTTGAGCAGCCGCAGCACATGCTCCATGATCGGCCGGTTGGCCACCGGCAGCAGCGGCTTGGGCATCGTCGAGGTCATCGGGCGCAGGCGAGTACCCTCGCCACCCGCCATCACGACGGCCTTCATGTCGGAAGCGTCCTCCTTGAAGAGACGACGGTCATGCCGACTGACGCACCCCGATGGCCCACATACCTTTCGCATACGGACAGCCCGCCCTTACGGGCTCCCACATCAGCGAGCTCAGTCGGCCGCGGCGTCCGCCTTGACGAGACGGCGGACCTGGACCACGTAGAGGACTCCTGCCCACCAATAGAGCGTTGTACCCCATCCGGCGAACGCCCATCCGAAAATAGCAGCGATTGTGTGAAGTGGGCCACTTCCATCACTCAGAAGGAGCAACGGGAAGGCGTACATCAGGTTGAAGGTCGCCGCCTTGCCGAGGAAGTTGACCTGGGGCGGGGGATAGCCATGACGTCGCAGGATGCCGACCATGACCAGCAGCACCAACTCCCGCGCGAGAAGCACCGCGGTCAGCCAGATCGGCAGGATCTCGCGCCAGGTCAGGCCGACGAGTGTAGACAGAATGTAGAGGCGGTCGGCCGCAGGATCCAGTATCCGGCCAAGGCTGCTGATCTGGTTCCAGCGGCGGGCCAGCTTCCCGTCGAGATAGTCGCTCACACCGCTGAGCGCCAGTACGAGCAGCGCCCATTCGTCGCTCTTCGGCCCGCCGAACTCGGGCCGCAGGATCAGCCACAGGAAAAGCGGCACGCCGACCAGACGCGCGGCGCTGAGGATGTTCGGGATGGTGAGCACGCGGTCGGTCTGGACGCGTGTCTCCTGGACCTCCACCCGGGAGCCTCCTGTGGGAACGGTGCCGATGGATGCCCCATGACCTTACCGGTAGGCTATCGAGGCCCTGGCACGGGGCCCCGGACACAACAAAAAGCTCCGGGCGGAAACCAATGGCTCCCGCCCGGAGCTTTTCAAAAATTGTTCGGCGGCGTCCTACTCTCCCACAGGGTCCCCCCTGCAGTACCATCGGCGCTGAAAGGCTTAGCTTCCGGGTTCGGAATGTAACCGGGC
>NZ_JBIBKK010000002.1:455756-703783 GCF_042959105.1 Streptomyces sp. NPDC007917 | reverse complement strand
TCCGGTCCGATGCGGAGCAGTAGCCCGATGCTGGTGACTTCGCCGCTGTCGTCGACTCGCACGGGCACGGCCTCGACGTACAGGATCGGCATCTGTGCGCGTGCCTGTTCGAGGTTGTCGGGACTCAGCCAACCGGGTGTGGTTTCGGTCATGTCAGCCATTGCGTGATCGTACTTTCACCGCGCCCTGTTGTGCGTGCGCGCCGCACCAGGACCGATCGCGGAGTGACCAGGAAGGCCACCTGGGTACGCCGCTGCTTGTTGACGAGTCGGACAGGAGCCGGTTCCGTGACGTGACGACGGCCGCACGGGTCGTACGGATTGTGACGTCCTTCTCGGCCCGCGCGACCCTGTCTCATCCTGCCTTCTGCGGCCTCTGGTCACTCTGGTCCACCCGCGGCTGCAGCCCACTCGCCGTCGTCTTCGTCGTCCTCGTCGAAGGGATTGGCGAAGATCGACGACAGCGTTTCTTCGACCGGGTTGCCGACCTCGTCCTCAGTGAGGAGGATCCGGCGGAGCATGTTCAGCGGGTACAGATAGCTTTCCGGGTCATCGGGGGCGCCGACGCAGGGGTGATCGAGCGCAGAGGTCTCCCCGGCCGCGTCGAAGAACGGCTCAAGCTCCCCACTGACGATGTCGGGGATGTACTTCCACACCATCTTTTGGTGGCGGCAGAACACCTCTCCCACGTACCAGATCGCGCCCTGGAAGAAGGGCGTCATGCGCTGATCGGTGACCTCCTCCATGCTGCTCGCGGTTTCCCGGACCAGTTCGTCCAGGAGCCCCAAGGAGGCCGGGGTGAAGTCCAGCGCGCCCGCGAAGGAGGTCTGTTCGGCCCACCTTTCGTGGGCGTTCTGGCGCTCACCCACCCACCTGAGCAGGTCGGGGTGCCGGGTCGGGTCGTACGTCTCGTCAGGTCCGGTCATGCCCTCGACGGTAGTAGACACCACGGACACCACCACTGCAGGGCCGCCAAGTCGATACCCGACACGCCCAACAGCCCTCCCGGCGCGGGCGGTTGGGAGCCTCTAGGGTGTTGGCCGACGGTCGGCCGAAACTGACACGGGGCCCCAACCAGCCGGCCGCCCGCACCACCGCAGTCCCATGGCCCCCCACGACCAGGGACACGCATGAGAACACAGATACCCATCCGTACCCGGCTCCGGCGACGCCTGGCTTCCTGCCTCGCGGTCGCCTCGGCGGCCGGGATGATGCTCGTCGGCCTCCCCGCCACCGCGAACGCGGCGCCCGGCGACTACGCCAAGGTCACGTCCGAGGGGCGGTGCGACAAAATGCACCTCGGCAAGACGTTCCCCCGCACCCCGAACAACTCCGGAGCCCCCACCGGCCGGCACCATTGGATCAGGAGCGGCCCGGACGAGGAGTACTACTTCAACCTTGAGTTCAAGGGCTTCGAAGACGTTCCCGCGCCTACCCGCGCCGACCTGAACAGGGTCGGCAACACCAAGGCCGACGTCCAGAGGTGGGATGCCGCCTACCGGGCGTCAAAGAACCCCGAGGACATGAAGCGCGCCATCTGGGCCCGCTACGCCCGCTACATCCAGGGCAAGCCGTCCCCGAAGGCGTTCAAGAAGTGGGTGCCACAGAACCTGATCGGCGCCCAGCACTCCCGGGCGAAGGGCGGCGTCTTCGAGCGGAAGACCGTCCAGGACTTCAACCTCGTCGGCCCGGACTGGCTGTGCGAAGTCACGGTCGAGATCTTCGACAAGGACGGCAACAAGATCGCCGCCCGGCGTTACGACGCCTACAACCAGCGCACCGGCGACCTGGGCGAGTTCAAGGCCGACGGCATACGGAAGAGGGGCCAGTTCAAGAGCGACAAGATCATCCTTCGCCACAAGGACGCGAAGTACGACTTCACGAAGTCGAAGTTCACCATGTTCGCCGGGGAGAAGCCCAACGGGGCCACCACCAGGGAGTACAAGGCGGAGAACGCCAAGCTCCGCGCCGAACGAGAGTCGGGCAACAACCCGATCCGGATCGCGGAGCGGCGGGCGACGGCGAAGGGGCTGTGGCCGCAGACGAAGTACACCAAGACCTACCCGGTGTTCAATCCGCGTCCGAACAGCGGCACCCAGGGGCCGATCAACTCCATCGCCTACGGCTCCGGGAAGAACCCGGCGCAGGCGCGGCAGATCCAGAACCAGCACAACCAGATGAACACCCGCGGTGTCCTCGGCCGAGGCCCCGGCGGCGTCGACTTCTCCACCTTGGAGCTCCAGTACGTCGGCAGCCCCGTCAAGGGCAAGGGGCTGGACTACAGCATGAAGGCCGACTTCATGCCCGACGAGGACAACAATCCCGGCTGGGGTGGGCAAGCGAAACTTGAGCTGGCCTCGGACGCCCTGTTCACATGGCTGGCCCTCACCCCCGACAGGCAGTGGGTGAACCTGAACCCGGATCAGCCGGACAAGATCATGGATAAGGCGTTCGGGGAGACCGACGCCGGACGCGTCCTCCTCCAAGCCGACATGGAGATGAAGCGGGACTTCTCCCGCGCCATGGACCCCAAGAAGTCCCCCGGCAAAGAGTTCATGAACGCCACCCCCAAGGTTGACGGGGTGCCGTGCTGGGGATCCGGCCGCAACTGGATCGTTCCCGGCCGGGCGAAGGTCCGCGAGCAGGACGGCGGCATCTACATCCTCGACGCCCCGCTCAAGGTCAACCACGCGGCGATGGACTTCGACACCCCCGTGCAGGGCGAGGACTGCTCGAAGAAGCTCACCAAGGCGGAGAAGGAGCGCAGCCACCGGCTGATCACCCGCTACCTCGTTCCGCACGTTGAGAAGCAGATCAACACCGAGAAGAAGTACGCCGACCTGCGCCGCGTCTACAAGTCCCGGGTAGCCGCCGAGTGGATCCGGCAGCAGGACGCCAAGAAGGCCACCGACTTCCGGCCCATCATCAACAGCAACGATCTCAAGCGGTGGCCGCTGCGGGGTGAGAACGCCGACTGGGACAAGCGCACCGTGTGGAAGGAGATGGTGAAGTCCTTCACCGAGGGCGACTTCACGTACGAATGGCCACTCGGCGACGGACGCGTCTACACCTTCTTCGTCGGCGGCGTCGACTTCTCCAAGGCCCCCAAGCGCAACATCACCCCCGCGGAATTCCAGCTGCGACACCGGCGCCTTCCCCAGACCACGAAGGACAGCGTGCGGGCGCAGACCTCCGCGCGGGATGCCGATGTGACGTTCCTTGGTGGGAACGGGGCCGCGAGGACCGACGACGGCAAGCCCGACCCCACCCCCACGCCGACCCCCACGGACACGGGGAAGCCGACGCCGACCGACGCCCCGTCGACTCCGGCGCCCGATCCCACCACCCCGGGCCCCGGTGACACCGGCAAGCCCACCCAGCCACCCGCGAAGGACCCTGACGGCGACCTCGCCGACACCGGATCGGACACCCCGGTCGGCCTGATCAGCGCCTTCGCCGCCGCCGCCGTCGCGGCAGGCGGAGCGCTGACCTGGTGGATGCGCCGCCGTAAGGCGAACACCACCACCAGCTAAGAGCAACCCGTAGCCACAGCTACGCGAAGAGGCCCCCTCCCTGCTGCTTGCGCTGGAGAGGGGGCCTCTCCCATGCTCAGGGCGTCAGGCGCAGTCAGGGCTCACCACCCCGCCCGCTCCAGCGCCCTGCGCAGCTCCGCCGCGCTCGCGCAGCCGATCTCGGGGTGCTCCCGCAGCGCCGTGTCGATGACCTCCGCGAGGCGTCGTGGGATGGCCGGGTCGCGGCGGCGGATCGGGATCGCCGGCTCCTGCAGGACGACCTGCCAGGGGTCCTTGGCGCGCGGGAAGTCGCGCGGGGTCCTTCCGGTAAGCGTGTGGTAGAGGCAGGCGGCAAATGCCCAGACGTCCACGGCGGGGGTGGCCTTGCGGAAGTCGACGACCTGTTGGCGCGGCATGAACATCGGCTTGCCGGCCGTGGTGCCGGAGCGTGTCAGCCCGCTCAGGCCCGCCTGGTCAAAGGCCTTTCCGATGCCGAAGTCCGCGATCTTCGCTGTCGTCGAGCCGTCGGTCTCCCTGTGCAGCAGGATGTTGGAGGGGCTCAGGTCGCGATGGACGACGCCCTGCCCGTGCGCGTGTTCCAGGCCCTTGAGCGCCTGCACCGCGATGGGCACCGCTTCCTCGACCGGGAGTCGCCCGCCGCGTTCGGCGACGAGCCGGTCCAGGCTGCCGCCGGTGCAGAACTCGGTTGTCAGATAGAAGGTTCCGTATCCGAAGCCCGCGTCGTGCAGCGCGACGACGTGCGGATGCTTCATGGCCCGGGTGAGCGCCACCTCGCGCAGGAACCGGGCGCGCGCCGTCTCGCTCGCCGCCACCTTCGGCAGCATCACCTTCAGCGCCACCTCGACGCCGGTGGCCTCGTGCCGGGCCAGGTACACCGCGCCCATGCCGCCACGGCCGAGCTCCCGGATCACCGAGTAGCCGCGGATGGCCATCAGGTCGGCGCGGCCGCCGTGCGCCAGCTCGAGCAGCAGCTTGAGCACGGCGTCGGGCCGGGCCTGACAGGCGGCGCACAGCAACTCGCCGGGGCGGCCGCCCGCCTCGTCGCCCAGCTCGCGCTCGCACTTGGCGCAGCGCGCGAGCCTCAGGGTGGCGACCTGCGGCCGCGTGATGTCGACGCGGAACACAGTGTCACCGAGGCGGATCCGGTCGCCGTCCTTGAGGTCGTGCTCGGGGTAGGAATCCGCGACGGCCTCCTCGGGGGTGAGGCCGCGGCGCCGCTGGCCGATCTTCTCGCCGTTGACGTACGTGCCGTTGAGGCTGCCGAAGTCGCGGATGCGGATGTCCGGCGGGTTGATGTCGAGCAGGCAGTGGTGGCGGGAGACGGTCTTGTGGTCGGAGTCGTCGGGTAGTCGTGGCGAACAGTCGGTGGAGCGGCCGAGGACGCAGGTGGTGCGCTCCTCGAAGACGTAGACGCCGGGCTTGACCCGGCCCTCGACGAGGGTGAGCGTGACAGTGGCCGAGGGCGTCACAGAGGATCGTCTCCTTGTGTGTGAGGGGAGGGCTTCGGGGGGACGAGGCGGTGATGGTGAGCGTGCCGTCCGCGGCGTCGGACCGTAGGCGTCCCGTTCCGCTCAGTCGGCCGCCAGCTCCCAGTCGAGGTCCCAGAGCCGGATGCCGTCGTCTCCTGCCGAGACCAGATTGCGCAGGTCGGGGGCGAGTTCGAGGTGCCGGATGCGTTGTTGGTGCCCTTCGAACACGTGCAGGCATCGGCCGGTGGCGACCTCCCACATCCGTACGGACCTGTCGTGGCCGGCCGAGAAGGCGAACCGGGCGTCGGGTGTGAACCGCACGGCGGAGACCCAGCCCTCGTGTCCCGCGAACTCGCGTACGGACTGCCCGGCTCCGGCATCCCACAGCCGGATCGGTTCGTCCTTGGCGCCCGAGGACATGACCTGGTGTGTGGACATGGCCAGGCGGCCGTCGGCGCTCAGACACGCCGAGAGGATCGGCTCCCGGGGGCCGGTCCAGGTCTGCAGGCAGGCTCCGGTGTCGAGATCCCGTAGCCGGACCACGCCGCCTGAGTCGCCGACCGCCGCGAGCCGCCCGTCCGCGGACATGGAGATCACGTTGACCGGGCCGTTCCCGGGGATCGTCGCGACGCAGCGGTCGTCGTCCAGGTCCCATCGGCGCAGGACGCCGTCGCCGCTGCCGAGCCAGGCATACCTTCCGTCGCCGGTGAACCTGATGGTCCTCCTGATATCCCAGTCCGGAGTCAGCCGACGGCGCTCGCCGTCTGCCAGTCGCCGCCGAATGATCGCGAGTGGCTTGGTGCCCTCGCACAGGACCTGCCGGCCGTCGTCGCTCAACGCCACGCCACCCACCCTGCCCGGGTGATCGTCGAGGACGTGCGTGCACGCGCCGCTGTCCAGATCCCAGATGCGTACGGTGCCGTCGCTCTGCCCGCTGACGGCGAGCCGGACATCCGCGGCGACACCGATCGCCGTGATGGCGCCGAAGGAGAGGTGGCCGGCGTCCAGTGGCCGCGACCAGGCGGAGCGCAGCCGTACGTGGCGCGCCGAGCGGCCCAGTTCGTGCCAGGCGGCCAGGACCTGGGGCGCGCGCTCGTATCCCGGTATCTCCCGTGCGCGGGTCAACAGGCCGAAGGCTGAACGGTGTCGGCCGCCCGACATCGCCCGGCGTGCGTCGGCGAGCAGTTCCTCGGCCAGTCCGCCGAGTCGGCTGACCTCCGCGTACTCGCGCGGCTTGATCAGGTGCGGCTCGGCGGCGTATGCGGTATCGGGCAACCTCCATTGGTGCATGGGCAGTTCGGGATGTCCGCCGACGGAGCAGCCGAACCGGTCGTCGCTGTCCTCGAATCCGACGTGGTGCATTCCGTACGCGTGGGCGGTGAAGGTCCGCAGACACCGGCCGCTGCTCAGATCCCAGACCTGAACGGTGTGGTCACCGGTCGTTCCGGACAGCAGCAGCCGCCCACTGTCACCGAAGGCCAGGTGACCGGCCGCGGCGGTCAGCCCCGTCAACGTACGCAAGGCACGGACCCGCTGGTCGTCCCCCACGGCCCACAACCGGATCACCCGGTCCTTGCCGGCCACCGCGACCATCCGCCCATCGGAACTGAAGCACAGCGCATGCGTCGCCGAGCCGGCGGCCAGCACCCGGCACCGGCCATCGGCCACGCTCCACAGCCGCGCCCCGTCCTCCTCGGCGGTGAGCACATGGCGCCCGTCGGCGCTCACCTCGTACTGCGATCCGTCCAGGGCGCCGTCCTTGAGCGCTGCCCCGAGCGACCACCGGTGGGTCCCGGTCGGCGGTTCCCAGACCTGGACGCGCCCGTCCACGCCCTGCCACACACCGATGCGCCCGTCGGCACTCAACCTGACCGGGCACCCCGTGGCGCGTGCGGCGGAGCCGCTGACGCGGGTACACCTGCCCGCCCTGAGATCCCAGAACTGCACCGTGCCATCGCGGCTCGTGGACAGTGCGTACGAGCCGTCAGGGGTGAGGTCGACGCCGAGCACCTGCGTGCGGTGGCCCCTGACTGACAACCGCTGTGCGCGGGTCGCCGTGTCCCACAGCCGGAGCACGCCATCCCAGTGGCCGCTCAGCGCGAGGCGTCCGTCGGGAGAGAACCGGATCGGCAGGTAGCCCATCACCTCGTGCCGGGCGATCAGCTTCACCGGCGCGAACGGCACCGCGAACGGCTCGCGAAACTCGCGGGTACTGGTGCGACGGGCATCGGCCACGGTTCCGGAGGCCGCCACCCGCAGCGCCGCCCGTACGTCGGTGTCGTCGGGCCGTTCGCGCGCGAGGGCGTCGAGCAGGTCGTGTGCCGCCGCGAGGTCGCCGCGTTCCAGGTGGACCCGGGCCAGAAACAGCCGCACCTGCCAGGAGGACGCGTCGGACCCCCGCGGGATCGCCTCCAACTGGGCGACGAGTTCCCCATCGGTGATCGCCCCCGTGCGCCACCGGAACAGGCCACCGTTGTACACGGCCCCGACGTGGTGCGGGTCGACCGCGAGCGCCTGGCCGAAGGCCTGCTCGGCGTCGGCGGCCCGGTCCAGGTCGAGGAGCGACAGGCCACGGTTGTTGAGCTCGTCGGCGCGCAGATCGGCGGCCTGCGGCGCGGCACGCGGATACGCCGAGCCGGTCGCCTGCTCGTAGATCCCGGTCAGTACATCCGCGATGTCCGCCATCGAGGCCGGCCGGCGGGCCGGGTGCTGCCGCAGGCAGCGCCGGAGCAGGTGGGCGACTTCCGGCGGCGCCGCGACCGGATTCGAAGGGTCGGCCAGGTATTCCTCCAGCGCGAGACCCGCGACCGAACCAGCCGCCCAATGCACACCGCCGGTGAACATCTCCAGGACCGAGACCGCGAAACTGTAGACATCGCTGCGCCGCCCGACGGGCTCGCCCGCGAGCTGCTCCGGGGACGCGTAGCCGACCGTCATGCCGCCGGACGGCACCAACACGCTGACGTCGGGGGTTATTTGGAGGTCGGCCGGGGCCGTGGCGGCCTTGGATCGGGCGAGACCGAAGTCGGTGATCTTCGCGGCGCCCGTGCCGTCGAGCAGAATGTTGGCCGGCTTCACGTCCTGGTGCACCAGGTCTCTGCGATGGGCGTGCTCGAGCCCACGGGCCGCTTGGACTGCCGTGTCGAGAACACGGGCGAGGGCCTGCCGCGCATCCCCGGCGTAGAGGCGCCCGTCGCCGATCCACTCGGCCAGGCTGCCGCCGTCGACGTACTCGGCGAACACGCGGGGGACACCGTCGATCACCCGCACGTAATGGCAGGCGCAGACGTTCGGATGGAGCCCGAGGGACACCCACGCCTCGGCCTCCCTGACGAACAGCTCCTGATCGCGTGGGCTCCGGAACAGCTCGGGCCGCGAACTCTTCACCGCCATGTCGATGCCCCAGGCGAGATGCCGTACCCGGTGCACGACGCCCATCCCGCCCCGGCCAAGCTCGCCGATCACCCGGTACCGGCCGTCGACGGTCTCGCCGGTCACCCAAACGGTCGGCGACGTAGGTGCGTTCACTGCGATTCCTCATCGTGATTGCGGCAGAAGTCGCCGTCCTGGAAGGCCCGGACGCAGAAGGCCCCGCTGTCAGATTTCGACGAGGGTCAGTATGTGACCTCGTCGATCCTGATGTCGATGTTTCAGGCTCACCGCGGGGGCGCGGGAGCGCGCCGTTCAGTCCTTCGCCGAGATGCCCGCCTGCGGGGAGGCCTGAAGGGCGTCATTATTCCGATCAGGTTGCTGAGCTGGGCGTTCTCTGTCGTTGGTGAGGCAATCGGAGAGGCGTGGTGTGGTATTCGTTGAGCAGCCCACCGAGCTGTGCCGTTCGGAAACTCGTCGCCCCTGATCAGGCGGCGTGGCCGATGGTGATGCGGAGGGGCTGGCCCAGGGCGATCATCCTCGTCGGCCAGTTTCCTGGCGCGGCGGTCGGGTCGGCAGAAGACAAGGCCGGTGAGCCGATCTGACGGATCGTTGATGTGGTCCGCATGGCCGAGTTCGGCGAGCGCACGGTCGGCAAGGCGTTCCGCCCCCTCTGCGGTGGCGTGATCGGCCTGCACGGTGACGGCCCCGCTGTCGGCGGCTCCGGGGTCACGGTTCGAGCCATCGGCCCGGGAATGGTCCGGATCTTGTCCTCAGCCAGACGGGCCTGGTCATCTGTCGACGCCGCATCCTCGGCTCGTGGACCGCTCGAAGCGGATGTGCCGGCCCGTCGAGTGCTATGTCGAGGTGGGCTGGTGCGGGGAGCGGAGCACGAGCAGGGTGATCTCGCTGGGGGCGAAGACGCGGAACGGCGGGCCCCAGAAGCCGGTGCCGCGGCTGGTGTAGAGGAGGGTGCGGGGGCCGTGGTGGCTGAGGCCGGCGAGGGCGGGCTGGTCGATGCGGACGAGGTGGTGGAAGGGCCAGATCTGGCCACCGTGGGTGTGGCCGGAGAGTTGGAGGTCGATGCCGGCGGCTGCTGCCCGGTCGATGAACTTGGGCTGGTGTGCCAGGAGCAGGACGGGTAGGTCGGGGTCGGCGCCGTTCAAGGCTCCGGCGAGGTGGGCGCGGTGGCCTGCCAGGCCGGAGGACTCGGCGGTGACGTCATCCACGCCGGCGACCACGAGGGTGTCGCCTCCGCGTTCGAGCAGCAGATGGCGGTTGCGCAGCGGCTCCCAGCCCAGCTCGTCCATCAGGTCGACCCAGCCCTGGGCCTCGCTGTAGTACTCGTGGTTGCCGGTGACGTATACACGGCCCCGGGTGGCCCGCACGGTACCGAGTGGGGCGGCCTGGGCGCGGCGGCGTTCGGCCGTGCCGTCGGCGATGTCGCCGGTGTGGCAGACCAGGTCGGCCTCCAGAGTGTTCACCGTCTCGCATACCCGCGCCGACCAGTGAGTGCGATCGAGCGGACCGTAGTGGGTGTCGGTGATGAGGACGACGCGGACGCCGTCCAAGCCCGCACCCAGCCGTGGGAGTTGCACGTCGAGTCGGCGCACGCGTGGCACGCGGCGGGCCTCGGCGTACCCCCAGGCGAGCAGTACGGCGGTTATGCCGAGGACGGCCCAGGTGACGATTCGGGCCCGGTCCTGGCTCTCGCCGACGCCGGCCACGGTCAGGGCGAGCCGCAAGAGGACGCCGAGCAGAACGGACCAGGTGAACAGAATCCAGCTGGCGCCCAGCAGGGTGTCGCCGATGATCGCCGCCCGATCCTGCTGGCGCCGGCCGTGGCCGCGCACCATCGCGAGCGGCATACCGATGAGACCGAGGGCGAACAGGGCGGTGCCGGCCAGTGTGACGGGCAGCGGCCAGTGCTGGCCGCTGTACAGGAGCACCCAGCAGGGCACGGCCCACAGCAGGACGGGGCCGATCAGAGGGATGTAGCGCATCAGGCGGTGCAGTCGGCTCTGCCGCGGCGCTTGCGCTTCACCCTCGGCGGGCCGGGTGTTGCTGGTGTCGGTCACGTTTCCCCTCCCTGACCCAGGCTGCCGTCTCGCGCACTGTATCCGGTCACCTTGGGCCGGCCGGCCGCCAGCAGCCTCAGCGTCGTTGACCTTCATGGTCGAGACGGCAGGTCAGGCCGCGCTGGGGGGCAATTCGTTCGTAGCGCTGAGGGAGGGCAGTCGGACCTCGCCCTGGGGTGGCCATCTGGGGGCACCCTGTCCCTGGTCCCGGGCATGGGCATGCGCGACGCCCTGGTCCGGACACTGCTGGCCCAACCAGTGGCGTGGCCCTGACGGTTGCCCTCAGCGTGCGGCTGCCGCGCTGGATCGGCTAGGGCGGTGCGGCAGAACTCGACGAGGAGGACCTCGTCGACGACCTCGCGCATCCAGGCCACCGCCGCGGGCACCGGCACCCGCCGATTGATCACTGAGCATGAGAACTCCGTGATCACTCAGGCTTGTGCCTGCAATGCATCCGGGGCTTCAGTTTCCGGGTTCGCTGGATCCGCGGCTCTCTCCGTGATGAAGTCCCGGACGCGGGTGGCTGCTTCCGCCGAGTCGTACCTTGGCTCGGTGACCACGAGCGCATGATCCGCAGCCGTCATGCTGAGCTGGGTGAGATGGAACAGTGAAGGCGGGCAGTCGATCAGCGTGTAATCGAAGGTGTCCGGCCTTATTCGGGGGTGTTGTTGAAGGCGGATCGCCGAGATGCCGCTGCAGGGGCATGGAGTTGTCGTACCCGGATGATGGGATGTGGGTATGTGTTCAAGTCCCCAGTATGAGTCCGGACTGATGACGCGATGGGTCAAGGTCACCCGAGGTATGTATCGGGAGTACATCGGTGAAGCGCTGGAAGCAGACGCGGTTGTCGAGGCCGACGGAGATGTCGGGATCGCAGACGAGGGCGAGTACGACGACGGATGGGAGGAAGAACAGACACCGGTCCGAATCATCGGCGCGCTGACTGGACAGCCCGAAGTGGTGACCGTCGCGCGTGGGGATCTTTGCCCGGCCGCGGACACGATCGGCGCATTCCGAGCGTGGGTGGACAGCGAGCACGCGGCCGCGGCCCGAGCGGAGGACTTGGCCTTCTTCGTCGAACGGCTGGACCTCCCCGTCACGGACCTGGCCGCCGAATGGGATGCGTATGTCGAACACGAGGCTTATGTTCGTGCCCGTCACGAGGCCCGCCGGGCGGACGTTCTGGACGCCTTCGACCGTGAACTGTCCGGGCTCGAGACCGCCGATCTGATCCGGGTGCTGCAACATGACGTTGCGCATTGGCTGCCAGACATAGTCCGTCGGGCCCGTGGCGGCCCTGCCGACTTCGAGCCCACGCCCGAGGACCGCCTGCTTGCGGCCATCTTCGGTACCGGGGAACCGGAACCCTCCATTTGGGACCGGGCCCGTGAGCGCCTGTACTTTGCCGAGCGGGCCGCGGCCGATCGGGTCTACCTGCGCTGGAAGGCCGACGTTGCCCGGGCCGAGGACCATCCGGGCCTCCGCCGTGCCGCCGCAGAGCGCGTGCGGCGGGACCGCCCCGCGATCGAACGGCGCTGCCACGAGGTGTGGGGAGTGGTTCTGCCCGAGTCGGCCTTCCGATTCTGGGAATTCCTTCTCGCGCTCGGCCCGGTCGAACGCACCGCCTTCGACGAGGATCTGAACCTGTACGCGTGCGGGATCATGGCCGTCTTCGACGACCCGGCGTGGCAGCCGGCCGACGGCTCGGACCCGCGCATGCACTGGCGCTACTACTGGGACCCGCCGGAGTTCATCACCTTTCTCAACGGCGAATACCCCGGAGAACACTACGGCTTGTGGTTCGACGACGGGCGTACGTGCACGGGAGTTCTCGGCCACAGCCCCAAAGACAACTCCGACTTCGGCTTCCCCGACGAGGGCACGCCCCTCGAGGTGGTCCGTGCGAAGATCGAGAACTTCTTCCTGCACCACAGCGACGACGGGGACGACAGCGACGGAGCCCGGGTGCCCGCCGGATACCGGGTTCGACTGCTGCGGGAGACACTGATGCGCTACGAGACGGGCGACCGCCCTGAGCAAGGCCGCGAGTACGATCTGCGGTGCGGACGCGGCGACGACTGGTACAGCACCGTCGACCCAGCCCGCATCACCACCCTCGACGGAGCGGGGGCCCTGGTCACGGGGGAGACGGTACTCGACCGAGGTCCCCAACGCGCGTGCGAGGACCGAGCGCTGACCGATCGAATCCGGGAAGCGCTCACCACCGACCGGCCGACCTTGCACGAGCTGGTCACGAAGGCAAAAGACCGCTGCAGTGCCGGTGACCCGGCCGAAGCGTTGGCCCTGGGGCGCGACCTCCACTTCATCAGCGACGACAACACCCAGCCCCGCCGCACCAGCATCCCCGAACGCGAACGCCACGCCGCCGAACTCCTGGCGATGGCGTACCGGGCCCTGGGGCGTGACAACCTCGCCGAACTCACCGAACTCGACCTCCGCGAACGGAAGATCCCCTGGGCCAAGCCCGACTGAACGGTAACTCAGGACTATGATGCCCCGAACCGGTCCCACAGCGGTTCGAGCGGGCATGAGGGCACCACAGGCGCGAGCCCTCCGATTGATCACTGACCGTGAGAACTCCGTGATCACTCAGGCTCGTGCCTGCAATGCATCCGGGACTACCGACAAGCACACGCCTCACCATTTGCCGGTCGGTCTAAGTCGGCACCCGGCGTGTCCGAGGCGTGGTTCCACAAGTGGCGCCGACGGCTGTTGGAGCCGACGAAACGCGAGGCAAGGCCCGGTTCGATCCTCCCGCCGTGCGGACGGTGTCGTAGCCGCGCGCGTGCTGCTCACCACTGCGCCACCGGCGCACACCGTCCGCTCGCGGCCTGAATCACCGTCACGTTACGGAAACCGGGGCAACTCGGGACGCAGGTCCGAAAGAGGTGGACTCCATTACTCAGCTGACTCCGCACTCTTGTCGTCTCGCGGGTCAGCCTTCGGAGGGACGCGGGGCGCGCAGTTGCGCCCGTTCCTTCAGCTCCTCCTCATCGACCAGCGTGAGCATCGGCTGACCCGGCGCGCACAGCATGGTCACCACGAACTTGGTCGGTGCGTCCGACAGGGCGTTGCCGTCCTGGTAGTGGATCACGTCACCGCCTGGCTCCCAGAACGTCCCACCGGCCTCGACCACACGCTCCGGCTCACCCTCGAGCTCGAACCGGAGCGCGCCCTCCATCACGTAGCCGAACGACGGGCCCGAGTGGCGATGCGGAGGGAGCCCGGGGTGACCGGGAGGCCACTCGACGAGGATGGTCATTCCCGAACCACCTTCGGGAAAGAAGGGTGGAGTGACTTCCTGTAGCAACTTGACTTCGGGCGGCAAGGAGACTTCGTGGGTACTCCCGTGCTCTGGGTTCTTCGCGGACATGTACCAGACCTCCGTAAGCCTGCCCGGAATGAACGATCTTGTGTCGGCCACCGCCCGGACCGGTGTATCGACCCACTCGTTCGGCGGTGACCAAGTTCGCCGGTTCCCGGCTCACACTCGCTTCGCGATGAGGACAAGCCACAGCCCGCATCCGCGACACGCCGTGTGCCTTCTGCCTCGTCCAAACGGTCCCGACACCACCGTGCCTCCCGTCGGCGGCCGCCGCAATCCGGGAGCCAGCGGCGTCGAGACCGCATCGCGCCATGTCATCGTTCAGCGTTCAAAAGGCCCGCGCGCACGTCAGTGGCCGCACTCACATCGCCCGGTTGCAGCATGCCCGGCGGCGACGACCCCACTGCCTGGAGCACCCGCCCGTAGACGCGGCGTACGCGATGAGGCCCCCGGGGAGGTGCCGGTCGTCCGGCCACTGCGCACAGGGTGTCGAGCAGTCGCGCCGGTGGAACCCTCAGGTTGGTGCACGCCCTCGTCAGACGACCGGCCATCCTGATCAGTCGTCCAGCACTGCCAGGGCGTCGACCTCCACGAGCAGTCCCGGCGGAAGCTGCATGTAGACGGTGGTGCGGGCGGGGAAGGGCTCACCGACGGCCGCGGCATACGCCTCGTTCATCTCGGCCAGATGGGCGGGATCGGTGAGGTACACGCGGAGCATCACGACGTCCTCCAGGCCCGCGCCGCCCGCCTTGAGTACGGCGGTGACGTTGCGCAGTGTCTGCGTGGTCTGCTCGGCGACCGTGGTGCCGACGACAGCGCCCGTGTCCGGATCGAGCGGGAGCTGCCCGGAGACCTGCAGGACGGGGCCCTTGCGGATGCCCTGGGACAGCGGGGCCGGCAGGGAGGGTGCGTTCTCGGTGGTGATGACGGTTCTGGTCATGGTGTTCCTTGAAGGGGGTGAGGAGGCAGGGCACATGTGCGGGGTCAGCTCCAGGCCTGTCGTTCCTGGCTGCGGGGGTCGTCGGCCTGGGTCCACTCGGTGTCGATGTGCATGGTGGCCCTGCGCTCGGTGTCGTACGGGTGCCAGCCGGGGTCGCCGGTCCTGGCGAACCTGATCCAGGTCCCGTGCATGCGGGTGGCGAGGTCCGCGGGGGGCTTGTCGGGGCCGAGCAGGGCGGCGGGGCCGTTCAGCTCGGGCCGGTCGGCGAGGTCGAAGACGAAGGGCAGCTCCACCGCGTGGGTGGCGCCGAGCTCTCCGTCCAGGGCCCGGGAACGCCAGGCGAATTCGTAGGCGTAGGTGGCAGACTCCGGGTGGGCGGCATGGGCGTCGGCCAGGGCCCAGCTGCCCGCGCCGAACAGCGCGTCGGCCATGATGGCGGACCGCAGTTCGGCGAAGGACGCCTCAGGGCGCGACGTGCGGTAGGTCTCGACGAGCCGCGCTGGATTCGGGTGCGAGCGTGCTGCGGCCTCGTCGACGTCGGCGGCGGTCGAGGTGGCGTACTTGCCCACCGGGACCAGGTAGAGGTTTCCCTCTTCGGTGTTGGTGCCGATGAGCAGGTCGACGTCGGCGCTCAGGCCGGCGGCGACGGATGTGGCGGGCTGTGTGTCGAGGACGAGGCTGAAGGGGCTGAGGCCGATCAGCGGGTCGCCGTGGGTCTCGGTCTGCAGGTCGATGCCCGCGAGCTGGGAGGCGGCCTGGACCAGGCGTTCGTCGGGGATGTCCGCGAAGGCATCGGCGTGGGGCTCGATGCCCAGGGCCTCGGCCGCCGCCTTGGTGACGCGGGCGGCCTGCTCGGTGGTGAACGCTCCCTGGCCGCTGCCGCTTTGGACGATCGCGCGGCGGAACAGGCCGGCGGCTTCGGGGGTGGCGAGGACGCCGCCGACGATGGTCGCCCCGGCCGACTGGCCGAAGAGGGTGACGTTGCGCGGGTCACCGCCGAAGGCGGCGATGTTCTCCCGCACCCAGCGCAGCGCGGCGACGACATCGAGCAGGCCGCGGTTGGCGGGCGCGCCGGGGAGGTCGAGGAACCCGGCGATGCCGAGTCGGTAGTTGAGGGTGACCAGGACCACGCCGTCGCGGGCGAAGGCGGAGCCGTCGTACATCGCGGACCGGGTCGATCCGGCGACGAATCCGCCGCCGTGGACGAACACCATGACGGGCAGGTCGCCGTTCGCGGCGGCGGGTGTGAAGACGTTGACCGTGAGGTAGTCCTCGCCGCGGCTCCAGCCGGTGCCGAAGTAGGGGGTCATGTCCACGCTGCCGAGCTTGCGCTCGGACTGCGGTGCGTTGGGCCCCGGCACGGTGGCGTCCCGTACGCCGTCCCACGGCTCGTGCGGCTGCGGCGGCGCGAACCGGCCGGCGGCGCGGGGCGGGGCTGCGTAGGGGATGTTCAGGAAGGTGAGGGTGTCGCCTTGGCGCAGACCACGCACGGCTCCCTGAACGGTGGTCACGACGGGGTCGGGGTGGTGGTTCACAGCGATGCCTTTCCGCAGGGGTTCAGACCTGCTCGGTGTACGGGGCGAAGGGCGCCCAGCCCTTGATGGCGAACGTGCTGCCCTCGCGGACGACTTCGGCGGCGCCGTGGCCGCCCAGGTGCGCGGGGATGACGAGGGCGTTGTTGTCGACCGCCCAGCCCAGGAGCTTGTGGCGGGTGACGCGGGCGCCCGCGGGGTCCTCGCAGAAGCAGCTGTTCGCGTCGGGCTCGTGGATCTGGACCGGGCTGTGCAGCAGGTCACCGACGAAGAGGGCCCGGTCGGATCCGGACTCCAGCGTCAGCACCGACGAGCCCGGGGTGTGGCCGGGGGCGAGATCGAGGCGCAGATTGCCGTCGATCCGGTGGCTGTCCTCCCAGAGCCGGGTCCGGCCGGCCTCGTGCACGGGGGCGACGCTGTCCTCGAAGACGTTCTGGTTGCCGCGGCCGAGCAGGGGCTTGTGTTCGTTGGCGGGGTTCCAGAAGTCGAAGTCCGCCTTGGGCATGAGGTAGGTGGCGTTGGGGAACGTCGGCACCCAGGTCCGGCCGTCGAGGTAGGTGTTCCAGCCGACGTGGTCGATGTGCAGGTGCGTGTTGATCACGATGTCGACATCCTCGGGGCGGACCCCGGCGCGGGCGAGGTTGCCCAGGAAGTCGGTGTTCAGCCGGTTCCACACGGGCGCGTACGGCCGGTCCTTGTGGTTGCCGACGCCGGTGTCGACCAGGATGGTCTTGCCCTCGCTGCGCAGCACCCAGGTCTGGATCGCCGAGTTGACGATCCGGGTCTCGGCGTCCAGGAAGTCCGGAACCAGCCAGGAACGGTGGGTTTCCCACGCCTCCGCCGTGCTCTCGGGGAAGAACGTCTCGGGTGTCATGTCAACAGGACCGAAGTATTCCCAGACACGGGTGAGCGTGACATCGCCCAGGGTGATGGTGTCCACGATTCTCTCCAGTTCGATCGATTCCGAATCGATTCCGCAGGCTCGGGCGGCGGGCGCGGGCGAGATGCGGATGAGCGGCTGCTTATGCCGGGTATGCGGGTGCCTCGCCCCTGCGGGGCAGTACACCGGTGGCGCCGTAACCGCAGCTGCGGCGTCTTCGGCCTCGGGCGGTCCCGTCGCCGAGGTCGGGTGCGGACATCAGACCGTCGGGTCTGCGCCGGTGGGAACAGGGCCGCCCCGGCACGCGTCCGTTCCGTGAACGACCCTGCTCAGACATGGTGCGTCGCCCGGGGCGTGCCACGGTATGAGTCATGTGACTGCATCTGGACACAGCGGTCCTCGGACTGGTCCGGGGGCGACGCAAGAGCTGGAGAGGCCGTGCATCGGCCCAGGTCGTGGCCCCGAGCCCGTCCGGACAAGGTGCCGCTTCTGTTCCCTCGGACGAGCAGGGGCGTCCAGGCCTCCGCGCGACGGGCCCGGCAGGCGTACAGGTGCCGCGGTGCACGAGCAGCGGGTCGCGGCCGACCCGGCGGTCGCGGGACTGGGTCAGCCGCTGCGGGAGGTCCTGACCACGGTGTGTTCGGCGCCCGGCGCGGGCGGGGTCAAGGCTCGTATGAGCGCGATCAAGGTCATGTCGAGACGGTCGATGTGGTGCAGCAGGCGCTGTTCGGGCGACGGTCGGCCGCGACGCATACGCCGTTCGCCGGAGAGCAGGGACAGCGCCCTGGTGACCTTGGGGCGCGCTGAGTGGGAGGCGGTGCCCGGTCGACGACTCGTGATGCGGATCGCGTGTGTCACCCTCTCCTGCACGCGGTCGGCCGCCGCGGTGACCCGAGTAGCGTACTCGGCGCCGTCGCCCTCCGGGAGGCGCCCGGCCACGGCGGCCAGACTCCGTGCGTGGTAGGCACCGGCTTCCAGCAGTTCCAGCAGGTGGCGGGCGCGATCACGACGGCCGTTCGTCGGCCGCGTGGAGTCTGTCCAGGCGGCGCTCCAACGACAGACTCAGCGTGTCGTCGTCCTGCCCGACGGTGAGCAGGGCGGCCGTGTCCCGCAGGAGGTCGCTCAGCCGCCCGTCGAAGGTGCGCCGCAGCCGGACGAGGACACGGGACGCCGTCATGAATCCCGGGCAGCACCAAACGGCCACGACGGCCCCGAACGCGACGAGGACGGCGAGATAGATCAGCGGCAGGAACACGATCCCCGCCGCGGCCGGGTACGGCGTCAGCACGGCTCCGGCGGTCAGTGCCCCGAGGGACAGCGGAGCCCCGAGCCCCAGCGTGATGAGCTGGTTGGGCGGGTGCAGGCCCAGGGCGCGGGTAAAGCAGCCCGCGCAGAGGCAGCCCTCGGGCCAGTGGTGCGTCCCCAGCCGCACTGCCCGATGCCATCGCGCGCAGAACAGGTCCTCGGCGCGGACGAGGGTGCGGCTCATCCTTGGGGCCGGATGCGGGCGCGCCTGGGACGGACCGCCGACAGGTCGACGACCGTGTCGCCGGTGGTGA
Organism: Streptomyces sp. NPDC007917; assembly: GCF_042959105.1. Taxonomy (NCBI): domain Bacteria; kingdom Bacillati; phylum Actinomycetota; class Actinomycetes; order Kitasatosporales; family Streptomycetaceae; genus Streptomyces; species Streptomyces sp. NPDC007917. The sequence goes on along the minus strand of NZ_JBIBKK010000002.1, from coordinate 685,078 downwards.
CCTTGCGGATGACGGCGTTCTCCGCCTTGGTGACGATCAGGTCTGCCGGGGTGCGCTCGTAGATGTCGCAGAGCGCGGCCAGCACCGGCAGAGGACCTTCGCAGCGAGTGGGAGTCCAGGACCGCATCCAGGCCGAGGTCGTCGCGGTAGGCGGCGAAGCGGGAGTCTCGGGTCCGAGCGTGTGACGTGAATGGCTTGACGGCGCAAAATCCAAGACTCCTATGAGGTGAGTCCGGCGAGGCGTTTGTAGCAGCACAGGGTGGCGGCAAGGCCGAGGAAGACCAGGCAGGTGCGGGGGTCGCGTTCGTAGTGGGGGGTTGAGTCGGGGCTGGACGGGAACTGTGCGGCCGGCGCGACCGACTTATAAGCAAGGCAGCGCTACTCCCGAAGAGCGATGAGGGTCGGACGTGACGAAGATGAGCAACGTCGTGCCGCTCACGGGCTCCTCGATGCGACGCGTTTTTGGAGCGCAGGAACCTGCTCAAACTGCCAGTCGCGACTGCCGGTCTCGGTTCGGGTCGGGACCATCGCAGCGTCCGCGGACGCTTCACCAGCCAAGGAGACAAGGCCGATGCCTCTACGTGTTCAGATCCTCATGTACGACGGGGTGGAGGAGCAGGACGCCATCGGGCCGCGTGACGTTCTCGGGCACGCCGTGCAGGCGGGCGGTCAGGTAGAGACGACACTGGTGCGGCCATCGGCTCCTGGCGAGGTCACATGCTTCTTCGGCACTAAAATCACGGTGCCGACCGCATGGGAGCCCACCAACACCGATCTTCTGATCGTGCCGGGCGGCGGCGACCAGCTGATCCACGATCCAGATGTCCTACGGAACCTCGTACAGGCACAGGAGGCAGGAGTCATCGTCGCCGGTGTCTGCACAGGAGTCATGGTGCTGTCCGCAGCAGGCTTGACCAAAGGCCGTCCGTGCACGACACACCACCTGGCCAAGGCCGATCTGGCCGCCCAGGGAGGCAAGGTGATCGACGCACGAGTCGTTGACGACGGGAACCTGGTGACTGCGGGCGGTGTCACCAGCGGAATCGATCTGGCGCTATGGATGATCACCCGCGAGTGTGGAGCATCCATCGCCATCGGCGTCGAGTCCATCATGGAGTACGAGCAGCGCGGCGTCGTCTGGCGAAGCTCCTGATCGCCGTCGCGTGTGGAACATCCTCGCCGAACCCGGCTCAGCGCACCGGCAGCCCGCGGGGAACTCGTCCGTGGCCTGCACACACTTGTCGGGTGGGTGCGGGCCACCGACGTGCGCAAGGGCTCGTTGGTCAGTCCAACCGGCTTTTGAGACCGACCGGCGCTTTTTGACGTCCCACCGCTGGCAATCAGCTGTGCGCCGGACGAATCGCGGGTGGGGCTGAATCGGTCGATGCGGGCCGCTCCCGTCGTATGCGGTCCGGCAGCACGACGAAGAAGGCGACTGCCGCCGGCGCGGTGGCGGGAGCAACTGCCTCGCTCGGCCGGTGTCGAGACACGACCCTCGCCTTCTTCGACTCCACGGAGACCTCGGAGCCGGACACGCCGGCCGACCCGCGCCTTGGCCACGTCCACACCGACCGCGTCCGCAACGACCTACCCGGAAGACAGCGGCACCATCTGCGCGGCCGTCGACCGCGACCTGGCCTTCCACTTCCTCGACCACTGCGTGACAGCGGGTGTGCACCCCGCCCCGGAACGGACGGCAGCCCCGTCCGGCGACTCCCCACGGAACAGCGGGGAATTCCCCGGAACTCGGGACCGCTTCGGCCCTACTACCTGAAAGACAACTTTCAGCCCCATGAATGTTTTGCGCACGCAGGGAGCCCGCATGCCGATGAACCGGCCAGTCACCACCGCTCTGGCCGCAGTCCTCTGTCTGCTCACAGCGGCATGCGGCGGTTCCTCCGACGACGACAAGACGAGCACGAAGACGACCGGGGGCCCGAAGACCGGATACCCAGTGACCCTGGAGAACTGCGGCCGGAGCGAGACCTTCAAGAAGGACCCCAGCCGGGTCGTCGTCATGAACGGCGCCTCGGTCGCCGAGGTCTCCACACTCCTCGCCCTCGGCCTTCAGGACAAGATCGTCGCCAACCAGCAGACCTACGGCATGTCCGAGGTCGCCGGCCGGGCTGCCGCCATCAAGGCCCTCCCCACCGGCGACATCAAGGTCAACGAGGCCTACGACATCCCCCGCGAGGCCATGCTCGGCCTGCGCCCCGACCTCGTCCTGTCCGCCACCACCTACGGCTTCGACCAGAAGAACGGCTTCGCCACCCGCGAGCAGCTGAAGCAGGTGGGAGCCAACAGCTACGTCTCCCCGCAGGGCTGCGACGACGACCCCTCCAAGATGACCGTCGCCGACAGCTACCAGCTGCTGCGCGACATGGGAAAGATCTTCAACGTCAGCGACAAGGCCGAGAAGCTGATCGCCACCTCCCAGAAGAACATCGCGGCGGTCTCCGAAAAGGTCAAGGGGGAGAAGAAGCCGAAGGTCATGGTGCTCTTCTCCAACATGGTGATGGGCGGCAACGACTTCAGCTCGGTCTTCAGCAAGGGCATTGTCAACGACATCCTCGCCAAGGCCGGCGGCTCCAACGCCTTCGAGAACACCGCCAAGACCACCTTCGCCGACCTGAGCAAGGAGAAGGTGGCCGCCACCGACGTCGACGCCCTCGTCGTCATCAGCTACAACGACCCCCATCCGGCTGCCTACGCCAAGAAGCTGCTCAAGGAGTTCCCCCAGTGGTCGGCCGCCAAGAACAACACGTACGTGACGCTGTCCGACTCGATGTACCTGGGCCCCAGCAACGACCTGGCGGTGGCGAAGATCGCCAAGCTGCTGCACCCGGAAGCGTTCTGACCCGGCTCAGGACTCCGCTGGTGTTCCCGCTCCTGCTCGGTTCGCGCTGATCGGCACCATGATCGTGGCGATCAGCGGCGGATCGACGCCGCTCGGCCTGTCGGCGAAGCACGGCGACCTCATGACGAAGCACGAGGATTTCAGCGTTGTTCACGGCGGACCCGCGCCGTAACCCGGAAAGCAGTGGCCACGCGGGGCGGGACCACATACGTTCGACCCCATGGTTGACGCATGTTTCGGGCATCCGCGCCTCGCCGCCATCTACGACCCACTCGATCCGGACCGCAGCGATCTCGACGCGTATCTCGCGATGGCGGAGGAGTTCGGGGCGCGGTCCGTGCTGGACGTCGGGTGCGGCACGGGCGTGTTCGCGCTGCTGCTCGCCGAGCGCGGGATTACGGTCACCGGGATCGATCCCGCGCGGGCGTCCGTCGACGTCGCGCGTGGCAAGCCGGGCGCGGAGCGGGTGCGCTGGCTCGACGGCGACGCGGGGGACCTGCCACCCCTGCAGGTCGACCTGGTGACGATGACCGGGAACGTCGCCCAGGCGATCGCCGATCCGCAGGCGTGGCGTACGACGCTGCGCGGCGCGTACGAGGCGCTGCGGCCCGGCGGGCGGCTTGTCTTCGAGACGCGCGATCCGGCGCGGCGCGTGTGGGAGGAGTGGGCGGAGTGGACGCGCGAGACCACGTACCGCATGACGGACATCCCGGGCGTCGGCCACGTCGAGACCTGGGCCGAGCTGACGGACGTGAGCCTGCCGCTGGTGAGCTTCCGGGGTACGCACGTGTTCGCTGCGGACGGGGAGGTACTGATTTCGGAATCGACACTTCGCTTCCGTGAACGTACGGAGATCGAGCGGGACTTGCACGAGCACGGCTTCGTCGTCGAGGACGTACGCGACGCACCCGACCGGCCGGGCAGGGAGTTCGTGTTCGTGGCGCGGCGCGGTACCGCGGAGCCCGTCCCTCCCGGAATGCCCTAGGGACCGTGCGCACCACACAGCGCCGGCACATGGGCTGTTCTCACGGGCAAGGCGCAGCACGAGCTTCTTGACGGCGGTCTGTGTGGGCAGCCGTCCGGGACCGCGGGTCCGAGCCCCACACGCCGCCTCGGCGCCCTCGTGCCTACACTCGGTCGCGTGCCCGAATCTGAGCTGCCCCGGCTGTCCACCGGGACCGAGTACGACTGCCTCCTCGCCGGCTTACGCGGGCTCTCGCCGTGGGCCACCACCCGTCCGCTCACCGCACCGGACCGGCAGCCCGACGCGATTCCCGCCGCCCGGGAGAGGTGGCGTTCGGCGGGCGCGATGATCGCGGAGAGGTGTTCCGCCGATCCGTCCCGGACGGCGCTGTCCGACGGTGTGGCCGAGGTCGGTTATGGCGAGCTCGACGCGCGGGTGAACGCCCTCGCGGCCACGCTGGTGAGGCGCGGCATCACCAGGGGCGAGATCGTCGCGCTTGTGTTCGACCGGGGTATGGCGTTCGTGGTGGCGTTGCTCGCCGTGTGGCGGGCCGGAGCCGCGTATCTGCCGCTGTCCCCGTCGCACCCCGAGGCGTGGCTCGCCGGCGTCGCCCGACAGGCCGGGGTCGCGCTGGTGGTCGGCGCCCCGATTCCCGGCTTTCCGCATCTGGACGAGGTGCCCGGGGCCGCCGAGCCGGTCGAGGACCGGAACGCTCCCGAGGATCTGGCGTATGTGATCGCCACCTCCGGGTCGACGGGCACACCGAAGCTGGTCATGATCGAACACGGCGGCCTGGTGAACCTGGTGCACGCGCAGCGCGAGTACCTCGGCGGAGTCCCGGCGCGCTCACGGGTCCTGCAGTTCCCGCACCCGGCCTTCGACGCCGCCCTGTTCAACGTCCTGATGGCGTTGTCCAACGGCGCCCGGCTGGAGGTGCTGGGCAGCGCGCACTTATCCGGCGATCCGCTCGCGGATGTGCTGACCGGCAGGCGCATCACGCACGCGGTGCTGCCGGCCGCGGTGGTGCGCACGCTGCGGCCGGGCCGGTTCCCGGAGCTGGACGTGGTGATGAGCATCGGTGATGTGTGCCTGCCGGAGACCGCCCGCCAGTGGGCCGCGCACCACCGGTTCGTGAACGGCTACGGCCCCACCGAGACCACCATCTGCGCCACTTTGCACACCTCGGTCGGCACGGAGCGGAGCCGTGTGCCGATCGGACGCCCGATCGCGGGCTGCCACGTCGTCATCCTGGACGAGGAACGCAACCCGGTTCCGCCGGGCGTGGTCGGGGAGATCTGCATCGGCGGACTCGGCGTGGGCCGCGGCTACTTGGGGCAGCCGGAGCTGACCGCCGAACGGTTCATCCCGGACCCCGCGGGCGGCAGGCTCTACCGCAGCGGCGATCTGGGGCGCACGCTCGCCGACGGGTCGATCGAATTCCTCGGCCGCGTGGACGACCAGGTGAAGCTGCGTGGCGCGCGCGTCGAGCTCGGTCAGGTGGAAGGCGCGCTCGCGGCGCTGCCCGGTGTGCGCGACGCGCTGGCGGTGCTCGACCGGCGGGGTGAGCCGCGGCTGCTCGGATACGTGATCGCCGACACCGACGCCGACCCTGAGGAGCTGAGGGCGTCGTTGGCGGCCACACTGCCCGCGTACGTGGTGCCCGACGAGGTCGTCCTGGTCGACCGCTGGCCGCTCACCATCAGTGGCAAGGTGGACCGGGCCGCCCTGCCCCGGCCGGGACGGGCGGCACGCGAGAGCGACGCCCCGCGGAACGAGACCGAGGCCGGGGTGGCCCGGATCGCCGCCGAACTGCTCGGCGCGGAACGGGTCGGTGTGCACGACGACCTGTTCGACCTCGGAGGCGACTCGCTCTTCGCCACCCAGCTCGTGGCCCGGCTGCGGGCGCGGCTGGGTGTCGAGGTCGCCCTGCGGACGGTGTTGGAGTGTGGCACGGCGGCCGGAATCGCGGCCGGAATCGGCGGCGAGGCCACCGACCGCGGCCCCCGGCCCGGTGCGGAGCCGAAACCGTCGTCCGGGCAGCGGCGCGTGTGGCTGATGCACGGGCTGAGCCCGGACGCCCGTGCCTACCACGCGCAGTCGGTGTTCCGGCTCGCCGGGGAGCTGTCCCTGGAGTCGCTGGAGGCGAGCCTCACCGAGCTCGTGCGGGCGCACGATGTGCTGCGCAGCCGGTTCATCGAGGCCGACGGCGAGCTGGACTGTGTGGTCGACGAAGCCCGGCCGGTCGCGCTGGAGGTCCGGGACCTGAGCGGTTCCGAGGACCAGGCCGCGGCCGTCGGGGCGGCGGTGCGCGAGTTACTGGGCGCGCCGTTCGACCTGGTGCACGAGCCGCCGTACCGCTGGACACTGCTGCGGCTCGGCGCCGAGGAGCACGTGTTCGTGTGTGTGGAACACCACCTGGTGCACGACGGCTGGTCGTTCCATGTGTTCGTGCGCGACCTGCTGGACGGCTACTCCGAACACCTCGCGCACGGCCAGATCAGCCGTCCGGCGCCACCGGTCGGATACTACGACTACGCGCGCTGGCAACGGCAGTGGCTGGAGTCCGCGGAGGCCGAGGCGCAACGGGCGTTCTGGCGGGCGGAGCTCGACGGCGCCGAGACCGTGCTGCGGCTGCCGCACCGCGCCGGGGCCCGCGCCACCGGCTTCCGCGGCCGCGCGCCGCGGCTCGAGATCGACGGCGAGCCGGCCCGTCGCCTCGCGGATCTCGCCGAACGTTCCAACGTCTCCCTGTTCACGACTCTGCTGGCCGCGTTCTTCGTGTTGCTGCACCACACCACCGGATCCCGTGACCTGCTGGTCGGGTCCGCGGTGGCGAACCGGCGATGGCAGCAGACCGAGGACGTACTCGGCATGTTCGTCAACACCGTGGTGTTCCGGGGGAGGTTCGACGGCGATCCGACGTTCACCGAGTTCCTGCGACGGATCCACGAGCGGTCGCTCGCCGTGTACGAACACCAGGAGCTGCCCTACGACCTGATCTTCGACGAGTCACCGGCCGGACACGGAGACGGGGCGCGCCCGCTGGTACAGGCGATGTTCAACTTCCACGACTCGCCTCTGGGGCCGCTGCGGCCGACGCCGCTCGATGTGACGGTCGTCGAGGGCGTGGGCAACGGATCGGCCAAGTTCGACATGTCCGTCATCGCGGTGCCCCGCTACGCGGAAGCCGGTCGCATCTCGCGGCTCGCGGGTGACCTGATCGCGATCCCGCGGTCGGACGGGCCGGTGCTGCCCAGCTCGCGCTCCGCGTTGCAGGGCATCACGCTGGCGTGGGAGTTCGACGCCGACCTGTTCGACGAATCCTTCTGCGCGCATCTGCTGACGGCCTTCGAGACGCTGCTGCTGACTCTTGTGGACGGGCCTGACGCGCCTGACACGCCGGTGTCACAACTTTCACCGATGGACGAGCGCACCCGCGCGCGGCTGCTCGGGTGGGGGCGGGGCAGGCACGCCGAGCCGCCGTCGTGGTGGGTGCCGGACCTGGTCGCCCGCTGGGTGCGCGACACCCCGGACGCGATCGCCGTGGCGGGCCCGGAACCGCTGACCTATGCCGAGCTGGGGGCGCGCTCCGATGAGGTGGCCCGGCATCTGCGAGGGTCCGGGCTCGGCGGTGGCGACGTGGTGGCGGTGCGCGTGGCGCACTCGCCGGAGGCCGTCGTGGCGCAACTCGCCGTGCTGAAGTCCGGCGCCGCGTATCTGCCGTTCGATCCGGCGCACCCGCCGGCCCGGATGGGCGCCCTGATGGCCGACTGCGGAGCGAGAGTGGTCGTGACGACCGCCGCGCTCGCCGCCGACCTGCCCGCGGGCGCGATCGCCGTGGTGCTGGAGGACATTCCCGAGACCGGTGGCGATCTGCCCGTCGGCGCCGGAACCGACGCCTGCTATGTCATGTATACCTCCGGCAGCACCGGCCGGCCCAAGGGCGTCGTGGTCGAGCATCGCTCGGTCGCGGCCCGCCTGTACGGCGGCGGTGTCACCGATCTCGCCCCCGGCGACACTCTCCTCGCGGTCGCCACCATGGCGTTCGATGTGTCCGTCCTGGAGATCTGGGGCCCGCTTGTGAGCGGCGCGACCGTGCGGTTCCTGCCGCCTCCCTGGCATGTGCTCGACCTGGCACGCGAGTTGGCGAATCCCACGGTGAGCCACGCCGCCCTGTCCACGGCGGTGTTCCACGAACTGGTCGCCGAGGCGCCCGAGGCGGTCCGCGGGCTGCGGAGCCTACTCGTCGCCGGTGACGTGATAGCGCCGGAGTCGCTCAAGGACTTGACCGCCAGGGGGATCACCTCCGTCGTCAACGCGTACGGGCCCACGGAGACCACGGTGATCGTCACCGGCATGCCGATGGACGAGTGGCGCCCGGCCGACCAGCCGCGTGTGCCGATCGGGCGTCCGCTGCCGAACACCTCGGTGTACGTGCTCGACGAGCACCTGCGGCTGGTGCCACCCGGGGTGATGGGGGAGATCTGCGTCGGTGGCCCGGTGGTGGCGCGTGGCTATGTGCGACCGGCGCCGGGGTTCGTCCCGAACCCGTTCGGGGAGGGAATGCTCTACCGCACCGGCGACCGGGGGCGCTGGCTCGACGGCGGGCTGCTCGACTTCGCCGGGCGGGCCGACGACCAGGTCAAGATCCGCGGGTTCCGGGTGGAGCCCGCCGAGGTCCGCGCGGCGCTCCTGGCGCTGCCCATGGTGCGGGACGCGGTCGTCGTGGCGGACCGCGCCGCGGACCGGCTGGTGGCGCATGTGGTGAGCGCGGAGTCCGGCGCCGCCGTCCGGCGCGCCCTCGCCGCCGAGGTCCCCGGCCACTTGGTGCCGAGCGTGGTCGTGCCGCACGAGCGGCTGCCGGTCAACTCCGTGGGGAAGGTCGACGTGCGGGCGCTCGGACTGCCGCCGCGGCCGGTGGAACCGACCGCGCCACGGACCGCGCTGGAGACGCTGATCGTGGACGCGGCCGCCGACGTGCTGGGCGTCCGGCCGGGCGTGCACGACAATGTGTTCGAGCTCGGCATGCACTCGTTACAGGCGATGCGGCTCGCCTCCCGCGTCGCCGCCGCGACCGGCCGCGCGGTCGGGCTCGGCCTGGTACTCGCCCAACCCACCGCCGCCGGGCTCGCCTCCGCACTGGAGTCGGCGCCCACCCAGGGCGAAAAGATCACCAGGATTCCGCGTTGAGCGCCTCGTTCCCGCTGTCGGCCGCACAACGGGCCGTCTGGACGCGCCACACGCGGGACCCCAGCGGACACCGGCAGAGCACCCTGCGCACGTTCGCGGTGACCGGAACCCTGGACGTGGCGGCGCTGCGCACCGCGGTCGAAGCGCTCGTACGGCGGCACGAACCGCTGCGGACCGTCTACCTCGACGGGCCCGTACAGCAGATCCGTCCCGATGCGCCGGTGCCGGTGCGGATCGTCTCCGAGCCGCCCCGGCCGCGCGCCTTCGACCTGGCTCGCGGACCGCTGTTGCGCGTGGACGTACGCCCGACCGGCCCGAACCGGCACGAGGTCACGTTTTTTGTGCATCTGCTGGCGGCCGACGGCTGGTCGTTGGACGTGTTCTTCACCGAGCTCGCGGCCTGCTACCGCGCAGCGCTGCGCGGCGAATCCGCCGCCCTGCCCGAACTCGCCGTCCAGTACGTCGACTGGGCGGCTTGGCAGGCCGAGCGGCTGACCCCGGAGCGCACCGGTGAACTCGTCCGCTGGTGGCGCGGCGCGCTCGAGAAATACCGGCGGCCACCCGACGCGGACACCGGCCCCACCGGTGAGCCCGGCCGGGGCAGACGCCGGGCCGTGGCGCTGAACACCGGCCTGGTGCGCGCCATCCGCGACCTGGGCGCCGCCCACGGCCATACCGCGTTCACGGTGCTCGCGTCGGCGTGCGCGATCGCGCTGACCCGGCGAACCGGTCAGGACCGGGTGCTGCTGGGCCTCGCGGTCGCGGGCCGCGACCGCCCTGAAGTGGCCGGTGTCCTCGGATTCTTCGCCACCCTCTCGCTGCTGCCGGTGGACCTGACCCAAGACCCCCCTTTCGGCGTGCTGCTGGGGCGCGTGGCCGAGGCGACGGCCGCCACCTACCGACACCGCGACCTGCCGCTCGACGAGATGGTGGCCGCGCTCGGCGTCCCGGACGACCCGGACGGCACCTCCTGGGTGCAGGCGATCTTCGCGCATCATCCACCGGGCAGCGTCGGCGAACTCCGTCTCGACGGCTGCGAGACGGCCGAGCTCCCGGTCCTCGACACGGCCAAGTTCGACCTGGCCGTCCGCGTCGAGGACACCCCCGACGGCGCCGGTACGGTCTGGGCGGAGTACGACACCGCCCGCTACCGCGATCCCGAGATCGATGCGCTGCTCAAGGCCTACCAGGCCGTCCTGCACACGGTCGTGGCCCGGCCGAGGACACCGGTGTCCGCACTGCGCGCGCTCGTCCCACCACCCGGAGGACACATCCGTGGCTGAGTCACCCGCCTACCCGCTTCCCAGGGATCCGCGGCACCCGCTCGACCCGCCGCCCGAGTGCCGCGAGCTCCGCGCGTCCGCGTCGCCCACGCGGGTACGGGCGTGGGACGGCAGCACGCCATGGCTGATCACCCGCTACGAGGACGCCCGGCGCGCGCTGACGGACCGGCGGCTCACCATGGACGTCACATCGCCCGGCTTCCCGCACACCTCACCGTCGTCGCGGTTGCGCGGCCAGGGCGCCGTGTTCTTCCCGTCCCGCCCCGAGGAACGGTACGCGGCCGGGCGGGCGATGATGATCCGGGAGTTCACCCCGCGCCGGATGGCGCAGCTGCGGCCCTTCGTCCAGCGCGTGGCGGACGGGGAGATCGACGCCATGCTCGCCGGACCCCGTCCGGCCGACCTGGTCGAGGCGTTCGCGTTGCCCTTCGCCATCAAGGTGATCTGCGAGTTCCTCGGTGTCCCGATCGCCGACCGCGGCCGCTTGCACGAGCTCAGCCGCGTCCTCGGTTCCCGCACGGCGCCCGCCGAGCGAGTCGCCTCGGCGCGGTCCGAGATGGACGCGTACTTCCGCGCACTGGTCGCCGACCCGGGCGACGGGCTCATGGGCCGGCTCGTGCGCGCCCACGTGGACACCGGTGAACTGTCCGAAGCGGACGCCGCGGCCGACTTCCAGGGCCTGTTCTTCACCGGCCACGGCCCGACCGCTTACATGATCGCGACGGGGGTGGCCGCACTGCTGCGCCACCCCGAGCAGATCGAGGTGCTGACCGGCAGCGACGACGAGACCGTGCACACGACGGCGGTCCAGGAACTCCTTCGTTACGTCACCGTGTCGCACAACGCGAGGCAGCGCGCCGCCACCGACGACATCGAGATCGGGGGGACGCTCATCCGCCGGGGAGAGGGTGTGCTCATCCAGATCGACTCGGCGAACCGTGACGAGACCGTCTTCCCCGAACCCGACCGCCTCGACCTGCGCCGCACCCCGTCGCGGCGGCATGTCGCCCTCGGGCTGGGCGTGCACCACTGCACAGGCCATGCGCTGGCCGAGATCGAACTGGACGTCGCCTACACCACGCTGTTCCGCCGCCTGCCCGATCTGCGGCTCGCCATCGACTTCGCGCAGGTGCCGTTCAAGTTCGACGAAAACCTCCTCGGTGTGCACGCGTTACCGGTCACCTGGGGCTCGCGGTTCCGGTCCACACGATCGGGCTCACCTGGCCCGACCTGACGCGGTGGCCGCCGCCGAGCGGCCGGCCCTCCGGCCGAACACTGACCCGGCGGTCAGCCCCGAGCCACCCGGATAGTTGAAGTAGAAGAGCCCGCCGACGAGTTCCCCCGCCGCGTGCAGTCCTGGGACGGGCCGTCCGCGGGTGTCGAGGACGCGTGCGTCGGGGTCGATCCGCAGCCCGCCGAAGGTGAAAGTGATGCCGCAGGTGACCGGGTAGGCGGTGTAGGGAGGTGTGTCGAGGGGCTGGGCCCAGTTGGACTTGGGCGGCTCGATGCCCTCGGTGCGGCTGCCGTCCTTGACCGTCGGGTCGAACGTGCCGTCGGTGACGGCGGAGTTGAACTCCTCGATCGTCGAGGCGAGTCGGTCCTCGTCCATGCCGAGTTCTCGGGCCAGCCCGCGCACCGTGTCGGAGGTGACGCTGGTGACGTCCTTCGAGGCGTACTCCTCGGGGCGCAGCAGCGGTGTGGCCTTGGCGTCGAAGATCTGGACGGCGGTGCCTGAGGGCTGGCGGAGGATTTCGGCGCCGTACTTGGCGTACGTGTAGTTGCGGAAGTCCGCGCCCTCGTCGATGAAGCGGCGGCCGTCGGTGTTGACGACGATGCCGAAGGGGTAGCCGCCCCGGGTGAGTTGGTTGGTCAGCTCACGGTCGCCGGTCGGCCGTGCCCCGGCGTCCCAGGCGACGGCGTGGCAGCCGCTCCAGTGGCCGTGCGGCTGGGCGCCGGCGTCGAGGGCCATACGGATGCCGTCGCCCGTGTTGTGAGGGGTGCCGCGTACCAGGGCCAGGTCCCAGCCGGGGCCGAGGTGGGCGGCGCGCATCTGCGGGTTGGCCTCGAAGCCGCCGGTGGTGAGGACCACGGCACGGGATTCCAGTACGTCTCCGCAGGCGAGCACCACTCCCTGGACGGTGCCGTCGGATGCCGTGGCCAGGCGGGTGACAGGGCTGTCGAAACGCATCTGCACGCCTGTGCGCTCGGCGGCCGCCAGATGCTGCTCGATCATCCCCTTGCCGCCACCGACGACGCCGACCGCCAGGCCGCCCCAGAAGCGCTGACGGCCGTCCGCCTCGTACGCCTGCCGGTGGTACATCAGCTCGAACCGCAGGCCCAGGTCGCGCAGCCAGTCCATGGTCGCGCGGGACTCGCCGACCAGGATCCGCGCGAGGTCGGCATCGGTGCGCCCGCGCGTCACCCTGACCATGTCGTCGAGGAAGTCGTCGTCGGTGTAGGGGGCGAGGTCGGTGAAGGGGAAGCGGCCCTGTGCGTCCGGATCCACCAGGGCCTTGAGGTCGGCGAGACCTCCGTGGCTGGTGCGCATGGCGCCCGCGGTGAAGTAGGAGTTGCCGCCGGCCCACTGCTGTGGGGCCTTCTCCAGTACGAGGACCCGGGCTCCTTCCTGTCGGGCGGACTGCGCGGCGCAGAGGCCGGCGTTTCCGCCGCCGACCACGATGACGTCCCAGGGTGCTGTCATGAGTGCGAGTGCTCCTGATCATGAGGAGGAGCCGGTCCGGAGGACGTCCTCCGGACCGGCGTGTACGGGGTGTCAGCCGACGGCGGCCACGGGGTCACGGTCCGTTCCGGCCCCTGCCGCCGAACCTGCCTCCACGGGCTTCGTGCCGGGTGCGGAGGCGGCCTGCGGCTCGGGGGTGTCGTCGGCCCCGGGAGCAGCGCAGTACGGGATCTCGCCACGGAGGACGGCTTTGGCACGCTCCTCGTCGAGCTGTCCCTCCCATTTGGCCACCGCCAGGGTGGCGACGCCGTTGCCGACCACGCTGGTCAGGGCGCGTGCCTCGGACATGAAGCGGTCGATGCCGAAGATGAGCGCCAGGGCGGCGACGGGGACGTGGGGGACGGCGCTGAGGGTGGCGGCCAGGGCGATGAAGCCGGAGCCGGTGACTCCGGCGGCGCCCTTGGAGGTGAGCAGCATGACGGCGAGCATCGACAGCTGCTGGGTGAGGCTGAGGTCGATGCCGAGGGCTTGGGCGAGGAAGACCGAGCCCATGGTCAGGTAGATCGCGGTGCCGTCGAGGTTGAAGGAGTACCCGGCGGGCAGCGTGATGCCGACCACCGGCTTGGAGGCGCCGGCGTGCTGCAGCTTGGCCATCATGCGCGGCAGCACCGGCTCGCTCGACGAGGTGCCCAGGACGATCAGCAGCTCTTCCTTCATGTAGCGGAGGAAGGGCAGCAGACGCAGACCGTTGATGCGCATGACGGCGCCGAGGACGACCAGGACGAAGAACAGCGCGGTGAGCCAGAACGAGCCGACCAGCAGGAAGAGGTGGCGCAGGGTGTCCAGACCGTAGTTGCCGATGGTGAAGGCCATGGAGCCGAAGGCGCCGATCGGGGCCAGCCGCATGATCCAGCGGATGAGCGTGAACAGGATCCGGGACAGTTTCTCGATGCCCTGGGTGATCCCCGCCCCCGCGTCGCCGCTGGCGTTGAGGCCGAAGCCGAACAGCACCGAGACCAGCAGCACCGGCAGGATCTCGTGGCCCGTCAGCGCGCTGAGCAGGGTGTCCGGGATCATCGCGAGGACGAACGCGGAGAAGCTCTCGTGGCTCGCGGTCGCCTCCGGTGGCAGTCCCTTGGTGGAGAGGGTGGAAGGGTCGACGTGCAGTCCGCTGCCGGGCTGGACGACGTTGACGACGATCAGGCCGATCACCATGGCGACGGTGGTCAGCACCTCGAAGTAGATCAGCGCCTTGAGGCTGACCCGGCCGACGGCGCGCGCGTTGCCCATGGAGGCGATGCCGTGGACGACGGTGCAGAAGATGACCGGCGCGATCATCATGCGGACCAGTGCGATGAAGCCGTCGCCCAGGGGTTTGAGATCGGCGCCGAAGGACGGCCACAGCCAGCCGACGGCGGCCCCCGCGAGGACGCCGATCAGACACTGGACGTAGAGCAGGGACAGCAGCCTGCGGATGCGGCGGCGCGGTGGAGCGGTGACGGTACCCGGGGCGGCGTCGTTGCGGCTCATGCGGGGCGTCCTTCCAGGACGGGAACGAGAAGTTCGGCTCGGGCGATGCGGCGGGCGGCGCGATGGAGCAGCACCGTGGGGGACGCGCCGTCCGGAGCGGGGACGGCTTGGGCGGTGATGACACCTGCCGGGGTGCCCAGGCGCAGCGTGCCGTCGGCGGTCTGCCGGGCGACGCGGTGGGCGAGGGTGCCGGGGGTGGCGGCTGCGGTGGTCAGGGCGACGGCCGAGGTGAGACCGATCGCCGGGTGGGGTGCGTGCATGGAGACCATGCGCACGGCCAGGTCGTACTCGTCCTGTGCGACCAGGGTGCCATCGGTGGTGCGGTACGCGACAGGTCGTGCGACGACGCCGACTTTCGGCACCGCGTGGCTGACAGGGTCGCTCTCCTTGGCCAGGCCCATGGCGAGGGCGGCCTGACGGCGCAGCGCCGTGAGGGCGGGCACCGCCGCGGCGAACTCGACGAGGGACTCGGTGCCGTCGAGGCCGAACGCCTTGGCCTCGAACAACGCGGCCGGGGCGCCGGCGTCGACGAGGGACGCCTCGACGGGACCGTTGGGCCCGGTCAGGGTGTCCAGGGCGCGGCCGGTCGGCAGGGCCCGGCCGGTGGTCGTGCCGGCGGGGTCCTCGAAGCCGAGCAGGACCGGCACACCGAGTGCGGCGGTGCCCGGCACCGTGGCCCCACCCTCGTCGGGGGCCGTGCCGCCCGGGGTGGGGATGGTGCCGGTGAGGCGGGCCCCGGTGTTGACGTTGAGCATCCGCACCGTGGTGGAGTCCGAGGTGATCGGCACCAGGCCGTTGTGGACGGCGTACAGGGCGACGGCGGTGGCGCAGTTGCCGCAGTTACTGGTCCACTCCACTCGCTCGACACCGATGCCGACCTGCGCGAAGGCGTACTCGACGTCGATGCCCGACGCGGGGGACGGCTGGACGATCGCGGCCTTGGAGGTGGTGGAGGAGGCACCGCCGACACCGTCGATCTGGCGGGGGTCGGCGGCGTTGTAGGCGGCGAGCAGCAGGGCGTCGGCGTCCAGGCCGGTCGCCACCACGTCGTGGTGGTCGAAGATCCAGCACTTGCTGGTTCCTCCGCGGATCATCTCGCCCTGCAGACGCAACACAACAGACTCCTCGTGGAAACCCCGACGGCACTTCCGTGCGTGGTGTGATCCACAGTGGGCGCGGAGAGAGTGAAGTACAATCTCGGAAATCTGCATGGGGATTAAGCTGAAGTTAATGCTGGAGGTGGTGCCGTGCTCGACGTCCGGCGCATCCTGCTCTTCACCGAGGTCGCCCGCCGGGGCTCGGTCACCGCCACCGCGCGGGCGCTCAACTACACACCGTCAGCGGTGTCCCAGCAGGTCAGCCGCTTGGAGGCGGAGGCCGGGCAGCCCCTGCTCGAGCGCCATGCGCGGGGTGTCACACTCACCGACGCGGGCCGCGCTCTGGCCGAGCGCGGGGAGCGGATCGAGCGCGAGCTGACGGCCGCGGAGAACGAGCTCGCCGACTTCGCGGGACTGCGCGCGGGCACCCTCCGTATCGGAACCTTCCCCACCGTCGGCGCCTCCCTCCTGCCCCGGGCCGTGATCGCCTTCCGGGAAGCACACCCCGACGTACGGCTGACGGTGCGCAGCGCCCGCATCGTCGGCCTGTGGGCGATGCTGGAGAACCGGGAAATCGAGATGTCCCTGATGTGGGACTACGACTGGAACCGCATCGACCGCGAGGACATCGTCGTCACCCCACTCGCCGACGACCCCCCGGCCCTCCTCGTCAGCAAGGACCACCCCCTCGCCGGCCACCCCTCGGCCGCCCTCGCCCACTTCGCGAACGACCCCTGGATCACCCGCGCCGACCACCACCCGGTGGCCGAGGCCCTCGCCCGCAGCTGCCACGCGGCCGGATTCGAGCCACAGATCGCCTACGAGGCCCATGACTACCAGGAGGCCCAGGCCATGGTCGCCGCCGGCATCGGCGTCGCCCTCGCCCCCACCTTGGCCCTGCAAGGCATCCGAGGTGGCGTCAGCGTCCTGCCCCTGCAACCCCCCGCCCCTGTGCGCCGCATCCTCCTCGTCCGCATGAGCGACCACGCCCTCACCCCCGCCGCCCAGGCCTTCGCGGACTTCCTGCGCAACAGCGCCGCGGCCGACGAGGCGTCATGACATGGGTACTTTGACCGGCCGGAGGAAAGCGCCGCCGCCCGAGGAAGAGCAGAGCCGCGGCTCCGACCTCGCGGAGCAGCTGCCGACCAGGGCCTGACCGCGCATGAGTGTCTCCCGGATCCCTGTCGCGCCGTTCCGGGAGAGGCGCGCGCCGGACGGGCATGCCGTTCCGGGCCCGGCGGTCCCACCGCCGGGCCCGGAAAAGTGCGCACGGTCCTCCCCACACCGGCTTCCCAGCCCGCGCAGGCCCACCCGACGGGTGACCTTCGCTTGATGGGCTACGGGCCGGCCCAGCCCGAACCCGGCCTCACCGGCAGGGTGGCTGTGTGCGCCGATTTCGCCGCTGTCTACTGCTCCTCGGGGCGGGCGTCCGCGGGTACGGCGGCCGGCCGATCGCAGGTGCTGCCCACCCGAACTGACCTGCCGCTCTCAGCCGCGGCCAGCATGGACTCCATCACATCCAGCACGTGGTAGGCGAGTTCGCCGTCGGCGCGGTGCGGTCCGCCCCGGGTGACGGCTCGGGCCAGGTCGGCGACGCCGTAGCCGCGGGAGGCGCCGCGGTAGCCGCCTCGTACCGGAAGGTCCTCCCAGTCCTGGGCGCCGGCTCTGAACAGCCGCACCGGGCCGTCGAAGGTGTTGGGGTCGGGAACGGAGAGTGAGCCGTCCGTGCCGTAGACCTCGATCCGGGGAAGTGTGCCGGCCCACACTTCGAAGCTCATCAACAGCGTCGACAGGGCGCCGGAGTGGTGTTCCAGCACGCCGGTGACGTGTGTGGCGACCTCGACGGGGATCTCCGTTCCGGCTCGGAGGCCCTTGCCGATGGTACGGGCGGCACGGAAGGCCGAGGCCATTCCCACCACCCGGCGGACCGGTCCCAGCAGGGTCACCAGTGTGCTCAGGTAGTACGGGCCCATGTCCATGAGGGGGCCGCCACCCGGACGGTAGAAGAACTCCGGGTCGGGGTGCCAACGCTCGGGGCCGGCACTGACCATGAAGGCGGTCGCGGCGACCGGGACGCCGATGTCACCGGCGTCGAGCGCGGCGCGGGCGGTCTGCACGCCGGTGCCGAGGACGGTGTCCGGGGCGCAGCCGACCCGGACGCCGATGCCGGCGGCCGCGTCCAGCAGGGCGCGAGCCTCGCCGGTGGTGGCGGCGAGTGGTTTCTCGCCGTAGACGTGCTTGCCGGCGTCGATGGCCGCATGGGCGACTTCCGCGTGTGCGGCCGGGATGGTGAGGTTGAGGACCAGATCGACGTCGTCCGCCTTGTAGAGCCCGTCAAGGTTGGTGGCCCGGGCTCCGGGGACCGTGGCCGCGGCGGCCACGGCGCGCTCGGTGTCCAGATCGGCGACGGCGGTCAGCCGCAGATTGCCCAGGCGCGAGACGGTGGAGAGATAGGCGTTGCTGATCTTTCCCGCGCCTATGAGGCCTATGCGGAGTTCCGGGTGCGCGGTCAGCGGGTCGCCCATGCCATTCCCTTCATGATCATCGAGTGGACCTGGGGTACTTCGAGGTCGGCCAGGTTGTGACCGATCGTGGTGACGAACACCCGGCCCGCGCCCCAGGCTCGCGTCCAGGTCACGGGCATGACGGTGTCGGCGAGTTCGGGGGTTTCGGGATCAGCGGCATAGTCGGTCACCGCGAGCACTTCCACTGCCGGGTCCATGTGCAGGTAGTACTGCTCGGTGGTCACGAGGAACGGGGTGAGCCCCTCGGCGATCGGGTGGCCGGCGGCCGTGGGCAGCGGCCGAACCTCGTAGGTGGTGTGCTCTTTGGGGTGGTGGACGAACTGGCCGCCCGTCATCAACTGGTAGTGGGTCTGGGAACGGAAGGAGTCGATGATCCCGCCGTGCCAGCCGGCGAATCCGGTCCCGGCACGGACCGCGAGGGACAGCCCGGCCACCTGTTCGCGGGTGATCTCTCCCATCGTCCAGCACTGCACGATCAGGTCCGTGGCGGCCAGCAGTTCCTGGTCGAGGTAGCTGTCGAGGGAGTCGGAGACGGTGACCTGGTAGCCGGCTTCCCGGAGCGCGGTGGCGTAGCGGTCGCTGGCGGGGACGGGGACATGGCCTGCCCATCCACCGCGGATGACGAGGGCGTGTTTGGCTGTCATATCAGCTTTCCTGTGTGGTGCGTTCCGGAGAGGAACCTGAAGCTCTTCGCGATCGGGTCGAAGATGTCGCCCTCGAAGTCGTCGAGTTCGACCACGCGCAGCGCGTTCGGGGCCGCGGCCAGAATGTCCATGACCGGGATGACGCCGTCGCCCACCGCCACCTGGGCCTTGTTGTTCCGCGAGCGGTCGCCGTCCTTCATGTGCAGGGCCCTGACCCGGTCGCCGAGCCTGGCGAGCAGGGCCGGCACGTCCGCGCCTCCGACGGCGGCCCAGTACGTGTCCACCTCGAGGACCACGCCGTCCGCCAGATGATCCGCGAGGACCTCCAGCACATGCACGCCGCCCAGCTTCAACTCGAGTTCGACGTGGTGGTTGTGGTAGCCGACCGTGAAGCCGTGGTCGGCCGCCTCGGCCGCGACGCGGTTCAGGTCCCGCGCGATGCCCTTGATGTCATCGGCGGTCTGCCAGCGCTCGGCTTCGACCATCGGCACGATGAGGGTCGTGACCCCGAGGCGCCGGGCCGCGGAGTAGAGGGGAACTCGATCGTCTCGGAGCAGCGCGGCGTGCGCGGTGGGCGCGGACAGTCCGCACTCGGTCAGCGCGTCCGCCATCCGCTCCGCCCGGTCGACGAAGCCGTACGGCTCCACGGCGCGGTAGCCCATCTCAGCGACGCGGGCCAGTGTTCCCTCCAGGTCCTCCTCGAGTGGCGATCGAACCGTGTACAGCTGAAGGGAGATCTCGTCCCTCGGCATTTCACTCTCCTCATCGATGACGCCGGCACATCGTGTGCGGCGGGCCGCGGGCCGGACGGGGCTACTTCTCCAGCAGCAGGTGCCGCCGCCAGGCGTGGTACCGGCACCGGCCCCGCAGAGCGGAAGAGGATCGATCCGGGTAGTTCTCCCACGGGCCGAGGCCGATCCAGCTCGCGGTGTCGAAGTCTTCGGCCAGTTCGAACTCCATGCCGGCCCTGGGCACATCCACGTACTCCTCCGGCAGCCAGACCTCCTCGTCGAAGGTGACGTTCCCGTCGCCGCGCTGGATGATGCGCCGCCGGTGCCGGACCGTGTCGCCGTACGCCGCGCGGTACACCGTGGTCCCCACGGTTCCCCCGTCGTCCGCCGCCGGCCCGCCAACGGAACCTGACCTCGACGAAAATAACGCTGAAACCGGGGCGTCCCGGTGGGCGGCGACGGCCGCCGGGAACGCCCTTGCCCACCGACCGCACGTGAGGGAAACGAACCCCATGACGGACTCGAACGCCGCCGCCACGCCGGCCCTTTTCGACTACTCGCCCTGGCTCTACTGGTCCCAGGCCACCGCCGACGACCGCGCCCGGCAGCACGACTTCCAGCAGACACTGGGCAAGGACGACGCCGAATACAGCATCGGCGAGGACTGCTACGTCTCCCCGCTGGCCGCGGTCCAGAACGACCACCTGCGTCTCGGACCCCGCAGCTACATCGCGGCCGGCGCCTACCTGACCGGCACCCTGCGCGCCGGCCGGGACTGCACCGTCAACCCCTACGCCGTGGTCCGCGGCACCGTCGAACTCGGCGATGCCGTACGCATCGGCGCCCACACCTCCCTGCTCGCCTTCAACCACGGATACCAGGACCCCGACACCGAGGTGTTCCGCCAGCCGATCACCTCCAAGGGCATCCGGATCGGCAACGACGTATGGATCGGCTCGCACGTCGTCCTGCTCGACGGCATCACCGTGGCCGACGGCGCCGTGATCGGAGCCGGCAGCGTGGTGACCAAGGACGTCCCGGCCAGGGCCGTCGTCGCCGGCAACCCCGCCCGGGTCCTGCGCTGGCGCGGAACACCCCCCGGCACGGCCCACAAGAGTGCGCCTGCGGACCTGGCCAACGCGGTGGCGGCCTTCGCGGACACCGCCCGCGCCCAGGCCGAGGACATCATCGCCCGCTGCTTCGCGCCCGGCCCCGACGGCGGCCTGTTCGCCGACGCGCCCGGCGGCCCGCCCACCGTGCGCGCCCAGTGCGACGCCGTGGAGATCGCCGACCTGCTCCACGGGCACGCCCCGCTCCCACTCCCCGCCGACGAGCAGATCGCACGACTGCGCTCCTGGCAGGACCCCCACAGCGGCATCGTCGGCGCGCTCGACGAGGACGGACGCCAACGCCCTGTAGGAGCACCCCCCTTCAGTGGAGAGACCGGCTACCACTTCCTGTGCGTCGGCTACGCCCTCGATGTGCTGGGCAGCGAGTTCGCCCACCCCCTGCACAGCGTCGCCGCACTGACCGCCGGTGACGTCGTCGAACACGTGGAGGCGCTGCCCTGGCAGGAGAACCCCTGGCACAGCGGCGACTGGATCGACATCCTGGGCACCGCCATCATGTGGAACCGCCGCAAGGGAGTCCGCGAACAGCCCGGCGCGCTCGACGCCCTGTTCGGATGGCTGCTCACCCACGCCGACCCGCACACCGGCCTGTGGGGCAAACCCAGTGCCGCCGACGGCCTGATGCGGGTCGTGAACGGCTTCTACCGCGCCAGCCGCGGCACGTTCGCACAGTACGGACTGCCCGTGCCCTACCCCGAGCGGACCATCGACTCCGTGCTCCAGCACGCCCGCGACCCCCGCTACACCCGCCCAGACAGGCAGACCGCCTGCAACATCCTGGACATCGCGCACCCGCTGTGGCTGACCCGCACCACCGGCTACCGCGCCGAGGAAGTCGTGGCCCTGGCACGACAGCTGCTCGCCGACGCGCTCCAGCACTGGATGGACGGCGAGGGATTCGCGTTCCGCGCCCCGCACCCCACCACCGCGGGCGACCCCCAGACCCGGCCCGGCCTGCAGGGTACGGAGATGTGGCTCGCCATCATCTGGTACCTCGCCGACCTGGCCGGTGTTTCCCACGCACTCGGCTACCGGCCACGCGGCATACACCGTCCCGAACCCGTCGCCTGAACGAAGCGGTCCAGACCGCGAAGGTCAATCCCGCTATGTGGCGCCTGAGGAAGGGGCTGCTCCGGCCGATCGCAAGCCTCGTTGTCACTGGCTGCTGGCAGGATCGAGGCCATGACTGTCACTCCTACCACGCCGCCGCGGCCGGTCGATGTCGCCGCGGTCCTTCCTCAACTGGCTCCGCTGGCCCGCGCGGCGACCCGGTTGCACCCCCGCCCCGGGGTGCCTTCGCCACGCGACAGTTCGATCGGCGGGCCGCTGCTGTGGCCTGCCGACGAGCCATGGCTCCATTGCGAGGGCCCTCATGAAGTGGACGGAATGAACCCGGCCCTGCCTCCGGCGGATGTGCGGCTGGAACGACGGATCCATGCCGCCATGCGCGAGAGGAGCCTGACCCCGCAGGAGCGAGAGACCCTTGAGCGAATCCGTCCCCCTCGGGAGTATCCGCTTACGGTGGCGGTCCAGCCGTACGACGGTTCCATAGCGATGCTGCCCGTCGCGCAGCTGTATGTGCGGGACGTGCCTGGTCTGCACGCGCCTGAAGGGGCGGACCTGCTCCAGGTTCTGTGGTGTCCCTTCGACCATCCGATCATGCCCAGGACCGCGCTGTTCTGGCGGTCGGCAGCCGAGGTCACGGACATTCTCACCACGCCCCCGGAACCGCCTGCGGTGCAGTTCGACGGCTACCTGCCCGAGCCGTGCCTGCTCAACCCGGAGCAGGTCATCGAGTACCCCAGCGCCATGGAGTTGAGCAAGGAGCTGCGGGAACAGCTGGGGAACTGGGACCTGTGGCAGGCAGCCGGCGCGGGTGTGGACAGCTCTTACGCGCCCTACCCGGAGGAGTTCTACTGGAACGCGTTGTCCGTCGCGCCCGGCTGGAAAGTCGGCGGTTGGCCTTCCTGGGGCCCCACCGACCCCACCCCCCGGCTCTGCCCCGCCTGCGGCAGCGAGATGGATGCGCTCCTGACGATCGCCACGTTCGAAGGCGACGATTCTACCCGCAGCTGGTTCCCGTACGAGAACCCGGCTGAGAAATCGCCCACCAGCTTCAACCCCTTGCGGCCCACCTCGGTCCAGATCGGCAGCGGCTACAAACAGCAGCTCTACATCTGCCCGAGGGCGCCGGAACACCCCCACACCGAACTGATGCAGTAACTGTGGGGTCGGCTGGAGGGGCGCGGGTGACCGGGTGGTCAGCCCCCCTCTGCCGCACCCGCGGCTCTCTGCAGTTGGGCGGAGGGCCATCTGCCCCGTTTCACCGCCGAGTCGATCTGGCGGACCAGCTCCCGGGCGACGACTTCCACCGCGGGAGGGGTTCGCCCCGTCCTCGGGGTGCCGAGGACGATGGAACGCCACACGTCTGGTTCGCACAGCGGCGCGGCGCTCGACCCGGGCCGGGCTCGATCTCAGGCATCAAGTCCCTTGAGTTGACGCCCCGTTCGCGGTCCGGGCGGGCCTGGCTGATGGACGCCTGGGGCTGGGCGCCCGGCACTTCGGCGGTGAAGGCGGCCGCACTGCCGCGAGTCGACGTGGGCCGCACGATCGTCAAGGAGGGTGACTCGGGCACCCGCACCTACCGGATTCCGGTCGAGATCTCCGGGCACGGCAGCGGGCAGGTCCGCGGACATCTGGCAGCCGGTGCGGGTGCTTCCGGTCACCGAGGGCGCCGAGCTGTCCACCAAGGACGTGGACCCGCAGTGGCTCAAGGACTGGTCCGGTGACGTGCCGACCCCGAGCGGCCGCTGTCCGACGCGCACCTGTGGGCGTGGCTGAACATCCCGCCCGGGGGCACCAGCGTGGACTTCGTCGTGCCGATCGTGCCAGACCAGGTGGCCGAGCCGCCCGAGTCGATGCGCCTCGCACTGACCGACAACAACGCCGAGCCGCTGCCCGACAGGCCGGTGCCGACGGGGACGGTGCTCGACAGCCGTAAGCACGAGGTACGAGGCGTCATCCCGTCACCGGCAGCTGTGCGCCGTCGCGCAACAGCAGCGGAACGCGGTCGATCGGGGCGTCGAGTGTGGGCCGTGTGCCGCCCTCGTACGTGGTGCCCGTCCAGGCACACTGCCAGCGGGCGCCGGCCGGCAGATGTACGTCACGGCGGACGGCACCGGCCTCGGTGACGGGGGCGACCATCAGGTCGGGGCCGAGCAGGAACTGGTCGGCCACGGTCCAGGCCGTCTCGTCCTCCGGGAACTCGAGGAACAGCGGGCGCATCGGGGGCAGGCCCTCACGGGCGGCGGTGGCCATCTGTTCGGCGATGTAGGGGCGGAGCCGTTCGCGCAGTTCCAGGTAGCCGCGCATGATCTCGTACGCCTCCTCGCCGTACGACCACACCTCGTTGGGGCCGCCGGTCATCTCACCGCCCAGCGGTAGCCACGGCAGCCGGAAGCCGTGCAGCCGGAATATCGGGCACAGCGCACCGAACTGGAACCAGCGGATGAGGACTTCACGGTACGCGGGGTCGTCGGGGTCCCCGCCGTGGAAGCCGCCGATGTCGGTGGTCCACCAGGGGATGCCGGACAGGCCGATGCTGAGGCCCGCCGCGATCTGGGCGCGCAGGGCGGCGAAGTCGGTGCCGATGTCGCCGGACCACACGGCGGTGCCGTAGCGCTGGCTGCCCGCCCAGGCGGAGCGGGAGAACGACAGGCCGTCGGTGTTGCCGGAGGCGGCCATGCCCTCGTGGAAGAGGCGTGCGTTCTCCCGGGGGTAGAGATTGGCGACCTCCTGGCCGTGGCCCGCGTGGTAGCGGAGATTGGCCGGGTGGCCCGGCTTCATCTCGGGCTCGCAGGCGTCGAGCCACCACAGGTTGATGCCCAGCCGCTGATAGTTCTCCTGGACCTTGGACCACACGTAGGCGCGGGTCTCGGGGTTCGTCGGATCGTAGAAGGAGACCATGACGCGGTGGTCGGCGCCCTTGTCGACCCAGGTGGCGTGGGCCGCGGTGCCGTACTCGTTGGCCGCGAACAGGCCACGGCGCTCCAGTTCGTCATAGTTCTCGCTCGAGCGGTTGACCGAGGGCCAGATGGACACCATCAGCTTGACGCCGAGCTCGTCCAGTTCCCGGACCATGGCGGCCGGATCGGGCCACTCCGCCGGGTCGAACTTCCAGTCGCCCAGCCGCGTCCAGTGGAAGAAGTCGGCGACGACCACGGACATCGGCAGGCCCCGGCGCTTGTGCTCGCGGACGACGTCCAGGAGTTCCCGCTGGGTGCGGTAGCGCAGCTTGCACTGCCAGAACCCGGTGGCCCAGTCGGGAAACGCGGGGGCATGTCCGGTGGCGTCGGCGTAGGAGCGGAGGATGTCGGCGGGCCGGTCGCCCGCGGTGATCCAGTAGTCGATCTGGCGGGCGCTGTCGGCCACCCAGCGGGTGCCGGTGCGCACCAGTTCGACCCGGCCGACGGCGGGGCTGTTCCACAGCAGGCCGTAGCCGCGGTTGGAGAGCACGAACGGGATGGTGATCTCCGTGTTTCGCTGCACCAGGTCGACGACGGTGCCCTTGTGGTCGAGCAGTCCGTGCTGGCGCTGCCCGAGGCCGTACAGCCGCTCCCCTTCGTACGCCGTGAAGTTCTGTTCGAGGCGGTGGTAGCCGTGCCCGGTCGGCATGTGGACGCGGCTTCCGGGCCACCAGAAGTGTGCGGGGCGCTCCGCGAGCAGTTCCACACCGTCCGCGGTACGCACGAAGCGCAGCATGCCGTCGGCGGTCAGCTCCGCGGTGATACGGCCGTTGACCAGGCGCGCGGAGGGAACGGCGTCGACGGGCGAACCGAGTCCGTTCTTGAAGACGGTCAGACCGGTCAGATCCGGGACGGTGATCTCGGCCGTGCTGCCGGGCCGCTCCAGCAGGGCGCCGGGGATGTCGTCGCGCACGGGGCCCAGGGCCGCTCGTACGCGGACGGAGTCCGGCCCCCAGGGTTCGACGCGCAGCGACTCGTGACCGCCGCGCCACTCCAGGCCGCCGTCGTGCTCCCGGAACGTGTTCAACGTGGTTTCTCCAGTGCGTGGGTAGGGATGCGGACAGTCCTCGACCGGGGCTGGGCTCAGTCCTTGACCGAGCCGCCGGTGACACCGACCGCGATATACCGCTGGGCGACGACCAGCAGCACCGCCGCGGGGAGGGAGGCGAGGACTGCGGAGGCCATCAGGGCGTTCCAGTCGGTGGCGTTGGCGCCGATGAAGCGGTAGATCCCGACGGTCACCGGGGTCACCGCGTCACGCGAGGTCAGTGTGATCGCGAAGAGGAAGTCCGCCCAGGAGAAGAGGAACGCGAACAGGCCGGCGGTGATCAGGCCGTTGCGGCTCATGGGGACGACGATGCGCAGGAACGTACGCCAGGACCCGGCGCCGTCCAGCGCCGCGGCCTCGATGACCTCGGTGGGGATATCGCGCAGCTGCGCACGGAGCAGCACCGCGGCGAACGGCACGGACAGTGTGGACTGGGCCAGCATCAGCCCGATGGTGTTGTTGAGCAGCCCGATCTCGCTGTAGAGCGCGAAGAGCGAGTTGGCCTTCACGATGCCCGGCACCATCTGCACGATCAGCAGGACGAACAGCAGCGCCGCGGCCCAGCGCAGCCGGAACTTCGCCAGCGCCCATGCCAGCGGAGCCGACAGGGCGAGGGTGAGCACCACATTGCCGCAGGCCACGAAGAGGCTGATGAGCAGATGCCGGCCCTGGGTGTCGAAGGCGGCGCGGTACCCGTCGAGGGTCGGGGCGGTGGGGAACCACTTGGGCGGGATGCTCAGCAACGCTTGGCCCGGCTGGAGCGAGGCGTTGAACATCCAGTACAGCGGGAAGAGCAGTACGCCGACGATCAGCAGTGCGATGCCCGTGCTGCACCAGCGGCGGGCGGTGTTCAAGGCGGCGGGGGACATCGGGACTACCTCTCGGACTGTTCGGCGCGGACCGCCCGCAGGTACACGAGCGCGAAGAGCATGGCGATGGCGATGAGGACGTTGCTGACCGCGGCGCCCTGACCGAACCGCAGGTCGGTGAAGGAGAGTTGGTAGGACCAGGTGGACAGCAGCTGTGTGGAATCGGCGGGGCCGCCCTGGGTGAGCACCATGACGACGTCGAACGCCTTGATCGTGTAGATCAGTCCGAGCATCACGACGACCGAGCTGACCGGTCGCAGCAGGGGCCAGGTGAGGTGGCGGAACTTCTGCCAGGCGCCCGCGCCGTCCAGCGAGGCCGCTTCGTACAGCTGCGGCGGGATGGACTGGAGGCCGCCGTACAGGATCACCATGTTGAAGGGGATGCCGATCCACACATTGGCGATGACGACGGCCGTCATGGCGTGGTCGGGGCTGACCAGCCAGGGGACGGGGTCGCTGATCAGGTGCAGGTTGAGCAGCACCTGGTTGATGACACCGTAGTCCTGGTCGAGCAGCCAGCGGAAGACGGTGCCGGAGACCAGCAGCGGGAGCAGCCAGGGCAGCAGGAGCAGGGCGCGCAGCGTGCCACTGAGCGGGAAGCGGCGGCGGAAGAACAGCGCGAGGCCGAGGCCGATGGCGAACTGGAGGATCAGTGAGGCGAGGGTGAAGACGGCCGTGTTCCACAGCGTGGTGGAGAAGAGGTCGTCGGTGAGGATCTCGGCGTAGTTGGCGAGCCCGGTGAACGGTGCGTCGCCGTCATAGAAGGACGTCACCGAGTAGTTCTGGAAGGACATCACCACATTGGCGACGATCGGGTATCCGAAGAAGATCGCCAGGTAGAGCAGGGCCGGCACATAGAAGCTCAGGCGCGCCAGCCGCGCTCGGCGGGTGGCGGCGGCGGCCCGGTCGTCCGAGTGCGCCGCCGTGCGGACGGGCTTGTCCAGAAGGGTTGTCATGGTGGGCACCTCGCCTGATCAGTGGTCTGCGGACTGGGCCCGGCGCTGAGCGGCCGCGAGGGCCTTCGCCGGGCTCAGCTGTCCGGTCACGGCCTGTTGGAGTGCGGTGCGCAGCGCCTCGGAGACGGCTGGGTAGGCGGTGCCGAGTTCGGTTGTGCGGGACCGGGCCGTGGGCGCGCTGGCCACGAACGGGGCGAGATCCGGCTGCTTCTTCACCAGTCGCTTCGCGACGGCCGGGTCGGCGGGGACGTCGGCACGCAGCTGGGCCCACTGGAGCATGTGGTCGCGGCTGAGCACGCAGTTGAGGACCTTGAGGGCCCGGTCCTGCTTGTCTCCCTTCGGTACCGCCCAGGTCTCGCCGCCGAGCGGGGTGACCGGTGCGCCGCCGCTGCGCCGCGTGGGAAGCGGGACGACGCCGTAGTCGAGCCCCTTCTGTGTGCCGAGGGAGGCCAGCTGCCAGGAACCGTTGATCATCATCGCGGCGTGGCGGCCGATGAACTGCTCCGCCACGTCCGACTGCTGCCAGTTCAGCGCCGACGTGGACACCGATCCGTCGCGGAACAGCGACGTCCAGTACGTGAGCGCGGAGCGGGACCGGGCCGAGTCCAGCTGTCCGAGGTCCGCGCCGGCGCCCCAGAAGAAGGGTTCGTAACTCCAGGTGCCCTCCTCGGTGGCGACGGCGGACAGAGCGAGTCCGTAGCGATGGCCCACGGTCAGCTTCGCCGCGGTCTCCCGGAGTTCTTTCCAGGTAGTGGGCGGTTCGAGGCCGGCCTTCTCGAAGACGGCTTTGTCGTAGAAGAGCGCGAGCCCGTTCACGCCCGGGGCGACGCCGTACAGCTTGTTCTGATAGGTGCCGGCCTTGAGCACGCTGTCGTAGAAGCCGTCGGTGCGCACTCGCCCCTCCAGCGGCAGGAGAGCGCCGGTCGAGGCGAGTTTGGGCAGATCGGGATTGTCGCTGAGGACCAGGTCCGGGAGGCTCTTGGCGGCTCCGTCCCGCAGGAGTTTGGGCACCAGCTGGGCGCGGGGCATGACCTCGCGTTCGACGGTGACGCCGACCTGGTGTCCGCAGGACCGGAGGATCTCGGTGAGTGCGGTGTTGCCCGGCTCAGCGGTGTAGTAGTCCGTGACGGTCAGGGTGTTCGGCGGCGTCTCGGCCGTGATGAGGCCGCAGCCGCTGAGCGTCGCGGTCAGGGCGAGCGCGGCGCAGACGGCGGTGGCTGCGCGGGTGCACGGGGACAAGGAGGTGCCCTTCGGGGTCGCAGGGGGGACCGCGCGCATGACTGCGGGCGGCATGGCGAGGGACGGCCGCTACGGCGAGGGACGGCCGCTGCGGCGAGGGGGAGCCGGGCGGGTGGGAAGCTACGGAGCCGGGTGGAGGGGGCGGTCAGACGGGGGCGTGCCGGTGCTGGCCCGGATGGTGAGCCGCGGCTCCAGCAGGACCGGAGGCTCGCCCGCTGCCCCGGCCCCCTGGTCGATCCGCCGCCTGAGCAACTCGATGGCTCGCTCGGTGAGTCCGGCGGCCGGCACGGCGATCGAGCTGAGGGCGGGCGTGCCGGCCGTCGCCACCGCGTCCGAGCCCAGCACGACCAGCGACATGTCCTCGGGCACCGCGCGGCCGAAGCTGCGGAGCAAGGGCGTCAGATGAGGGGTGGCTGCTTCGTTCTGCACGATCAGCGCGGTGGCGTCCGGGCGCTCCTGGAGCACCCGGGTCAGGGTGCCCGCCGTACTGTCCCAGTCTCCTTCGACCGGCCTGTGGATGAGCCGGACACCGCGGGCGGCGGCCCGCTCCAGCGCTCCGGCGACCGTCCGCACGGCGAATCCGGTCCGGCGCCGGTATGCGGCCTCGGGGGCGCCCAGAAGGATCACCTCACGATGGCCGAGGTCGGCGAGATGGTCGACGCACAGGTGGCCGGCCGCGCGGAAGTCCAGGTCGACACAGGCCAGCCCGGCGGGATCGTGGGGCAGGCCGATGAGCACCGTGGGGACGGGCAGGCCGCGTACCGTCTCCAGCCGCGGGTCATGAATCCCGATGTCCATGAGGATCAGCCCATCGAGCAGCACCGCGTCCAGCACGCTGTGCTCGGCGTGGTCGGTGAGCAGAAGGACGTTGCAGTCGTGGCGGCGGGCGGCGACGCTCGCGGACAGCATGAACTCAGCGAGCAGTGGACGGTGCGCTCCGTCGTCGACGCGCACGGCCAGCCCGATGGTGTGCGAGCGGGCGGAAGCCGGGGGCCGGTAGCCCAGGCTGGCGATGGAGTCGAGGACTCGGCGGCGGGTCGCCGGGGATATGGGGCGCTTCCCGCTGAGCACGTAGGAGACAGTGCTGGCCGCGACACCCGCGTGCCGTGCCACCTCAGTGATACCGACCATGCTGTGCTGCCCGTCTTCCGTCTCCGTAGCCCATGCCCGTCTGCCCGTCTGCCCGTCGAAGGGGTTCGACGCATCGGCGGTGCGCTTTCAGCTGCGCACGGCATCGGCGAGATTAGGTAGGGAAAGCAGGGCAGTCCATAGATCGCGGAAATTTCGATGGATTTCGACGCACGGGCTCGTACGCGGGTTCCGGTTCCACGCCCGTCGTGGCGGTCACTCGGCAGAGGCCGGAGCCGCGCGCGCGGGGCCTTCGGCGCTGAGCAGGGCGGAGAACGCGGTGAAACCCCCTGCGGTGCACGCCGCGCCCGGACCGATGACCGCGAACAGGACCCGGTCCGTCACCTGCGGAGCGGGTTCGGAGAGCGTCCAGGTGATCACCGGCTATGGCGTGTGGTCGTGCGCGACAGCCCCCCGAGCGGCCGCGTTCGGGCCGTCACTCAGGATCGGGGAGTGGCGTCGGGAGAACGGTCGAGGTGGTCGAGGTCCTCGGTCGCCTTGGCCAACAGGTCCAGCATGGCGAGTTCCGCTCGGGCGGGGTCCTGGTCGCGCACGGCTTCGAGCACCACACGATGGCTGGGAACCGGATCGTCGGCGTCACCGTGGGCGTGCACCATGCGGTCGCGCTCCCTGAGGCCCGGTTCCAGGAGCATGTCCATCCTCTGCAGCATCTCGTTGCCCGTGGCGGCGAGCAGTGCTCGGTGGAACGCCGCGTCGGCTTCGGCGGCGTCGCTGGACTCGGCGTGTGCCTGACCCATGGCCTCGAGGGCGTTTTCGAGGGCGGTCAGGTCCGCGTCGGTGCGGTGCAGGGCGGCCCGGTGTGCCGCGGCCGGCTCGACAATGGAGCGCACGTCAGCGAGATCGCGCAGCAGTTGACTGCCGTCGCCCGTCTCCATACGCCAGCGGATCACATCGGCGTCGAGGAGATTCCAGTGGGTTCGCTCCCTGACGAACGTGCCGCGCTTCTGCCGAGCGTCGATCAGGCCCTTACCGGCGAGGACCTTCAGCGCCTCTCGCATGACGGTCAGGCTCACGTCCAACTCGGCTCCGAGCGCGCCGATGTCCAGCGTCTCGCCTTCGGCGACCCGGCCTCCCACGATGCGGGCGCCCAGCTGATGTACGACCTGTCCGTGTACGCCGCGGCCGGAGTAGGACGCCATGGCGAATGCTCCCTGGTATCGAGGGACTGATAACGTCAGTACTTTATCCTACAGCTAAACATTAATTATGAATACATCCTGGATGTGGACCGCAAAGAGCCGGCCGGTTGCCCGTCGGGCGTGGCGCCGTAGTTCTCCGGACCGTCGGGGTCGAGGTGGTTCTGTGCGATCAAAACAGCGTGGGACGGCCCACCCGGGACGGTGTGTTCACTCGCTGGCCGCTGAGCCCCGCGCCGCGGTTGCCGCAGCCGGCCCTGCGCTGCCTGCGGGAGAACGCGGTCGCCACGGCGAGGTGCTGCTGCGGCTGCGCTGCACGGGAGACGTCGCCCGCGCCTACGTCGACGCCTCCGTGCGCGACGGGCTGGAAGCGGCTCGCACCCGTACCGCCGTCGAGACCGCCGAGCTGGTGGCCGTACCGCGTACGGCCGTGCGTGCCAAGGGCGCGGACCTGCCCGGCTGATCCCCGCGGCGGTCTGCCGCACGCCATGGGTGGCGCCCGGTCCCGGACCGGCGCCGCCCGCTGTGCCCGTCAGCCCCGGGAACACGGCTGCGCGGCGGGGCCGAAGCGCCCGCCGCGCAGCCGCGTGTCACACCTTTGCCCACACCGCCCGTCGGGGTGAACGGCATGATGGGGGAGGGGTCACCACTCGGCGAACGAGCCGTCCGCATGGCGCCAGACCGGGCTGTGCCAATCCGGTGCCCTGTTGTCGGCGTGGCGTACCGCCTGCTCGTCGACCTCGATGCCCAGACCGGGCCCGAGAGGCCGGCGGATGTGCCCCTCGTCGAACCGGAAGACCTCAGGGTCGACCACGTAGTCCAGGACCTCGGCGCCTTGGTTGTAGTGGATGCCGACGCTCTGTTCCTGGATGAGGAAGTTCGGTGTGCTGAAGGCTACTTGGAGGCTTGCCGCCAGGGAGATCGGGCCAAGCGGGCAGTGCGGGGCCAGCAGCACGTCGAAGGTCTCCGCCAGCGACGCCATGCGCCGCACCTCGGAGATCCCGCCCGCGTGCGACAGGTCCGGCTGCAGCACCGCGATACCGGCCTGCAGTGCGGGCAGGGCCTCGGTGCGCGAGTAGATGCGCTCGCCCGTGGCGATGGGGACGGACGACGCCGCGACCGCCTCACCCAGGCGGTGGGTGTACTCGGGCAGGACGGGTTCTTCGGCGAACAGCGGGGCCAGCGGCGCGAGATGGGGCAGGACACGGCGTGCGTTGGCGGCGCTGAACCGCCCGTGGAAGTCGATCGCGAAGTCACGCTCGGGTCCCAGGACTTCGCGGGCCGTGGCGGCCCGTTCGACGACGGCGGCGATGTCCGCGGCGGTGGCCAGCCGGTTCATCCGCCCGCAGGCGTTCATCTTGACCGCGGTGAAGCCGGCTTCGACCTGTGCCTTGACGGCATCGGCGATCTCGGCGGGCTCGTCACCGCCCACCCAGCTGTAGGCCCGCACCCGCTCGCGCACCGGACCGCCGAGCAGCACATGGACCGGCACTCCGAGTGTCTTGCCCGCGATGTCCCACAGGGCCTGGTCGAGTCCGGCGACGGCGCTGGAGAGGACCGGGCCGCCGCGGTAGAACGACCCCTTGGTCATCACCTGCCAGTGATCCTCGATCCGCATGGGGTCCTGGCCGATCAGATGTTCGGCGAGTTCGTGCACGGCGGTGCGGACGGTGGCCGCCCGGCCCTCCACGACGGGCTCGCCCCAACCGACCACACCGTCGTCCGTCTCGATGCGGCAGATCAGCCAGCGGGGCGGGACGGCGAACGTTTCAACCCGGGAGATTCTCAAGAGGTTTGCTCCAAAAGGCGAGGCGCGGGGGCGGGAGACCGGTCACTGAGGTCCGGCGAGGTTCACGAGGAGTTCTTCAGGACGCTCCAGCCGCCGTCGACGACGAGCGAGGCACCGGTCATGAACGAGGCGTCGTCCCCGGCCAGGAAGGCGACCGCGGCGGCGACCTCCTCGGGGCGGCCGAGGCGCCCGACAGCGGTCTCCGCGGCCGTGGCCCGCCGGTCCTCCTCGCCTATGCCGTCCCAGGCGCGGGTGAGGACGGGGCCGGGCAGCACACTGTTCACCCGGACGCGGCCGCCGTACTCGACGGCCAACTGCCGGGCCAGCCCCGTCAGGCCGGCCTTCGCCGCGGCGTACGCGGGCCGCCCGGGCAAGCCCACCAGGGCGTGCACCGAGGAGACCAGCACCACACTGCCGCCGGTCGCGATCAGATCGTCGAGACAGGCGCGCACCCCGAGGAACGATCCGGTGAGGGTTACCGCGAGCTGCCGGTTCCACTCGGCCGCGCTGGTCTGATGGGCCGCTGCGACCCTCACGGCGTAGGCATTGCTCACCAGCGCCCGAACCGGGCCGAAGGCCTCACGGGCGGCCTTCACCGTCCCGTCCCACGATGACTCCTCGGAGACGTCGCAGCGCTGGAACAGCGCGTGGCCGCCGGCCTCCCGGACGGCCGCCGCCACGGCCTCTCCCGCCTCCTCGTCGATGTCCGCGACGACGACACGTGCGCCTTCGGCGGCGAGCCGGTGTGCCGTGGCCGCGCCTATCCCGGAGGCGGCGCCGGTGACCAGCACACAGCGGCCGTGGAAGCGGTCCGCTGGGGAGGTGGTGGTGGGATGCATCAGAGGGCTCCTCGGGAAGGGCGGCAGCAGCCCTTAGATTAAATATGAATTATTAGGGGGGTGCCAAGTAGCCGGTCGCCGGTCAGGCAGACACTCGTGGGCTGTCCGGCTGGGAGGCCGAGCGTCAGCAGGAGCTCTCCGTCCGGCGCGTAGCAGCGGACCTCTGCCGCTCCCCACACCGCCGACCACAGCCGGCTTCGTCGTCCACGGTCATCCCGTCGGGGCTGCGGCTGCCAGGGGCGAGCCGGAAGAAGACCCGTCGGTTGGCCAGCGCCCCCGTTGCCGGATCCATGCGGTGGGCGTACACGGTGCCGTGGGCGCTGTCGGCGAGGTACAAGGTGGCTCCGTCGGGGCTGAAAGCCGGGCCGGCCAGGCGACGGGTCCGAGCTCAGCCGCTCCAGGGCGAGCGGTGCGGCTCAGGCCTCGGGAATGGCGCGGCCGAAGTCGGCGAGCGTCACTGCCTCGGGCTCGGGGCCACCGCGTCGGCCGGTCTCGAGCGCATCGAGGGCGGTGAGCTCGTCGGCGGTGAGCTCGAAGTCGAAGACGTCGAGGTTTTCCGCGATCCGCTCGCGCCGGGTGGACTTGGGAATGACCGAGCGGCCCTGCTGCAGGCCCCAGCGCAGCAGCACCTGAGCCGGGCTCTTGCCGTGCGCCTCGGCGATGGCGGTGACGGCGGGGTCCTGCAGGACGCTCTTGCGGTCCTCGCCGTATCCCGGGTAGAAGGTGATCCCGCCGATGGGTGACCAGGCCTGGTTGATGATGTTGTGCTCGTCGTCGAAGTCGAGCACGGCGCGCTGCTGGAAGTAGGGGTGGATCTCCAGCTGGTTGACCGCAGGCACGACGGAGGCCGCGTCCAGCAGCGTGGTGAGGTGGTCGACCATGAAGTTGCTGACGCCGATGGCACGGACCTTGCCGTCGGCCAGGAGCTTCTCCAGGGCGCGGTAGGCCGCGAGGGTCCGGTCGAACTCCGAGGGCAGTGCCTGGTGCAGGATCAGCAGGTCGATCCGGTCGACCCCGAGCTTCGCGGCGCTCTTGTCGAAGCCGTGCAGGGTCTCGTCGTATCCGTAGTCGCTGATCCAGATCTTGGTTTCGATGAAGACGTCGTCGCGGGCGACCTCGGAGTCGCGGATGGCCTGGCCCACCTCGCGCTCGTTGCCGTAGGCCGCGGCGGTGTCGATGTGCCGGTAGCCGAGCTCGAGCGCCGCGGTGACGGCGGCCCGGGTCTCCTCGGGCGGGGTCTGGAAGACACCGAGTCCGAGGGCGGGCATCGTGATGCCGTTGTTGAGAGTGAGGGTCTGCATCAGAAAGACCTTTCGTCGCGGGTGGCCCGTGAGGGCAGGATGAGCGTGGCGACGGCCACGGTGGCCAGGATGAGAAGTACGGCGGAGCCGGTCAGGGCCGCGCCCGAGCGGGCCGCGATGTCGGCGGCCGTGTGGCCGGTGGAGATGGCGGCGGCCGCGGCGGTCAGGATGCTCAGGCTCAGCGCGCTGCCGATCTGGTGGACGGTGTTGACCAGGCCCGAGCCGGCTCCCGCGTCCGCGGGGGCGACGCCGTCGACACCGCTGGAGGTCCAGCGTGGCCAGTGCCAGCCCCTGGCCGGCGCCGATGAGCACCATCGGCAGTGCCGGCCCGGTCAGGTACGGGGTACCCGTTCACGGCCGCACCAGCACCTTCAGCGCCTCGCGCGTGTCCATGGCCCGATAGCCCTCCGGGACGCCGTCGAGGTCGACGGTGCGGTCGAAAACCCGGCCGGGTTCGATACGGCCCTCCAGGACGTCAGGCAGGAGCTCGCTGATGTAGGCGCGGGCCGGGGCCGGGCCTCCGGTCAGGGTGATGTTGTGGCCGAAGAGGCTGCCGAAGCCGACCGGGGCCTCCTCGTACTGGGGCGCGCCGACGCGGCTGATGGTGCCGCCGGGCCGGACGACCCCGTAGGCCTGTTCGTAGGCGGGCCTGTGCCCGACCGCTTCGATGACGACGGGGCTGCCGCCGCCGGTGAGCTCGCGTACCTTCTCGATGCCCTCCGCTCCGCGTTCGGCGACCACGTCGGTGGCGCCGAACACGCGACCGAGGTCGGTGCGGGCGGTGTGCCGGCCCATCAGGACGATCTGCTCGGCGCCCAACCGCTTCGAGGCGAGCACGGCGAGCAGACCGACAGCACCGTCCCCGACCACGGTGACCGTGCTGCCCTGCTTCACCCCACCGCGGACGGCG
This sequence comes from Streptomyces sp. NPDC007917, assembly GCF_042959105.1. Classification (NCBI taxonomy): domain Bacteria; kingdom Bacillati; phylum Actinomycetota; class Actinomycetes; order Kitasatosporales; family Streptomycetaceae; genus Streptomyces; species Streptomyces sp. NPDC007917. The sequence goes on along the minus strand of NZ_JBIBKK010000002.1, from coordinate 649,186 downwards.
GCATGGTGGCCGGTGCCCAGCACGTCGGAGAGGGTGAGCAGGGAGGGGATGAGCGCGTCGTCGGCGCCGACCGGGAGCTTGACGAGGGTGCCGTCGGCCAGCGGCACGCGGGCCGCTTCCCCCTGGCCGCCGTCGATGCCGTTCCTCGCCCAGAAGCCGCCGTGCACACAGGAGGTCTGCAGCCCGGCCCGGCAGTACTCGCAGGAGCCGTCCGAGTACGCGAACGGGGCGACGACCAGGTCGCCCTTCTTCACCGAGGCGACGTCGCCACCGGTTTCCTCGACGATGCCGATGAACTCGTGGCCCATGCGGGCCGGGCCGTCGGAGGCCGGCATGGAGTGGTAGGGGTGAAGGTCGCTGCCGCAGATGCAGGCCGCGGTGATGCGGACCAGCGCGTCGGTGGGCTCCTTCAGGGCCGGGTCGGCGACGTGCCCGACGCGGACGTCGCCGGCTGCGTACATGAGTGCTGCGCGCACAGTGTTCCTTCAGGTCGGTTGCGGCTTCTCGGCCCGGGTCCGGACTGGCAGTCCCCGGGCCTTCTCCAGAAAACCGCGCGCCGGCACGCAGGTGGGAGTCACTGCTCTTCCAGGTAATGGCAGTACCTCGCAGGTCCTTCCCGACGCATCTACCGTGAAGGAACCGGCACAGGATTCACGCCGATCAAGAGGAGTCACCCGTGCCCCCGGATTCCCGCCCGACAGCAGCCCAGCGGCTCATCGGGGACGCCGTACCCAAACCGGTCTCACTGCCCGACGTCGTCCTGTTCCGGCCCGCGCTCCGCGCCGGCCCGCCTCAGGCCGTCGGTGCCGCCAAGGAAGTCCGCAAGATCTGATCATGGCTGACAGCGACAAGAAGAACCTGGCCGCGGAGGTCCGCGAGTTCCTGAGCACGCGACGGGCACGGATCACCCCGCAGCAGGCCGGGCTGCCGGTCCACGGCGGAAACCGCCGCGTCGCGGGCCTGCGGCGCGAGGAGGTGGCCCTGCTCGCGGGAATGAGCGTGGACTACTACATCCGGCTCGAGCGCGGAAACCTCAGCGGCGCCTCGGACTCTGTGCTCGATGCCCTCGCCCACGCACTGCAGCTGAATGAGGCCGAGCGCACGCACCTCTACGACCTGGCCCGCGCGTCGACTCCCTCAGGCCGGCGCTCCACCGTGACCGCGTCCCGCGTGCGGCCCACGATCCTGCGGATGCTCGACTCGATGACCGACGTGCCGGCGTATGTGCGTAACGCACGGTTCGACATCCTCGCTGCCAACGCGCTGGGCCGGGCACTGTACGCGCCGGTCTTCGACTCCCCGCTGTTCGCTCAGCGCGGGCCGGTCAACACCGCCCGTTTCCTGTTCCTCGATCCGGCCGGCCAGGAATTCTGGGTCGACTGGGACAAGGGAGCCGACGACTCCGTCGCCTTCCTGCGCTCCGAGGCCGGCCGAGCCCCCCATGACAAGGCGCTGACCGACCTGGTCGGAGAGCTCACGACCAAGAGCGAGGAGTTCGCACGCCGGTGGGCGCGCCACGACGTGAAGATCCACCGCTCCGGTGTGAAGCGCCTTCACCATCCGCTGGTCGGCGATCTCGCGCTGCCCTACGAGGCAATGGATCTGCCGGCCGATCCCGGCCTGCGTCTCAACTTCTACACCCCCGAACCGGACTCGCCCGAGCGGCAGGCCCTCAACCTGCTCGCCAGCTGGGCCGGCACCGGCACAGTCGTCCCTTCGCACAACGACTGACAACCCGACGAGGAGAACACCTTCATGCGCTACCGACCGCTCGGCCGCACCGGCGTCCAGGTCAGCCCCCTCTGTCTGGGCGCGATGATGTTCGGCCCCTGGGGCAACGAAGACGAAGCCGACTCGGTACGGATCATCCACCGCGCCCTCGACGCCGGCATCAACTTCATCGACACCGCGGACGTGTACTCCGGCGGAGTCTCGGAGGAGATCGTCGGCAAGGCACTCAAGGACCGACGCGAAGACGTGGTCCTCGCGACCAAGTTCTTCATGCCGATGAGCCAGGACGACCCCAACGCACGGGGAGGCTCGCGGCGCTGGATCATCCGGGAAGTCGAGAACTCCCTCAGGCGCCTGGACACCGACTACATCGACCTCTACCAGGTCCACCGCCCCAGCCCGGACACCGACGTCGCCGAAACCCTCGGCGCCCTGTCCGACCTCGTACACCAGGGCAAGATCCGTTACATCGGCTCCTCGTCCTACTCCGGCTCCCAGATCGTCGAAGCCCAGTGGGTTGCCCGCGAGCGCCACCTGGAGCGGTTCGTGACCGAGCAGCCGCCGTACTCGATCCTGGTCCGCGGCGTTGAAGAAGACGTACTGCCCACCGTGCGCCGCCACGGCATGGGCACCCTGACCTACAGCCCGCTCGCCGGCGGCTGGCTCTCCGGCCGCTACCGCAAGGACACCTCCTCCGGGCCGGCCTCCGCGGCCCGGCCGCAGGCCCGCTTCGACATGAGCAGCCCGGCCAACCAGCGCAAACTCGACGCCGCAGAACAGCTCGCACTCCTCGCCGAGAAGACCGGCCTGACCCTGATCGAGCTGGCCGTCGCCTTCGTGATCAACCACCCCGGCGTCACCTCGGCGATCATCGGGCCGCGCACCATGGAACAGCTCGAAGCGTTCCTGCCTGCTGCCGAGGCCACGCTCTCAGCCGGTGTACTCGACGCGATCGACGAGATCGTGCCTCCCGGGGTGACCGTCAACCCCGCCGACAACAGCTACGGCGACTTCGAGCTACGGGCCGACCAGCGGCGCCGCTGACGCGAAACGCTTGACCACGCCCTCATCATGATCGACCGACCCTGGAATCGACCGACCCTGGATTCGCAGTCAGCCGCTGGAACCGCGGACCACGAGCTCGGGTCTCAGGACGACATCACCGCTGCCGCCGTCGAGGAGGGCGAGGGAGGCCTCGACCATGCGCTCGGCGGTCGAGCCCAGGGTGGTGAGTCCCGGCGCGGCGGTATCGGAGATGTACGTGCCGTCGAAACTCGTGATCGCGTACTCAGCGGGCACGCGTTTACCGGCGTGCTGAAGCGCCGTCAGCAGGCCGAGCGCGACCGTGTCGGCGGTGCAGATGATCGCATCTGTGTCGCCGGGGTTCGCGAGCAGGAGCCGCGCCGCGTCGATACCGCTCGCCACTGTGAAGTTCGGCATTTCCAGAACCCGGTCGTCCGGCCCGGCGAGCGCGCGGAACGCGGTGGTGCGCTCGATGCTCGACGAGGAGTCTTCCTGGGCGTCGACCATCAGGATGCTGCGGCGGCCCCGCGCCCGCAGGTGATCCACGAGCAGGCGGACCCCCGCCGCGTTGTCGAGCCGTACCGACGGCGCTTCGACGCCCCGTGCGCGGCGGTCGACCTGCACGACACGGTTGGACCGCGCGAGCTCCGTGATCGCCGCGCCGCTCAGCTCGAACGCCGCGGGCACCACGAGGACCGCGTCCACCAGCACCCGATCCATGGCGCCGAGCTGGCGCTGCTCGGTCTCCGGGCTCTCGCCCGTGTCGATCGTCACCAGCCGCTTGCCCTGAAGATCCAGGCGGCGCGAGTACGCCGACACCAGCTCCGCGAAGTACGCGTTCGCGATCGCCGGAACGACGAGCGCCAACGAATCCGTCGACTGAATCCGCAGCGCCCGCGCCGCGGCGTTCACCCTGTAGCCCAGTTCGTCGCATGCGTTCCGCACGCGCAGCGCCAGCTCCGGATCGACATTGCGCTGAACACCGGAGAGCACACGACTCGCCGTCGGCACTGACACCCCCGCGCGCAACGCCACGTCCTTCAAGCCGATGCGCGCGCCCATCCTGATCTCCCCTGGCTCCAGCCTGTCGATGCTATCAGGGCGGTCTCGGCGGCCCGTTGACGCGCCAGGGACCAGCGTGCTTAGGTTCGGAAATGGTTTTCCCGACGATGAGAGTACCGCGTGACCGCCCGCCGCACGCCCCGGAGGGCGGCGGACGGGGGCTTGTCATCGAATCGGTGAACCTCGGCCTCGGCCACGATGCCGGGCACCCCCTTGCCGACCTCGCCGTCGCGGGCGCGTTCCCCGGCGCGCTCGCTGCCCCTCTCATCGGCGGATTAGCGGCCCACCCCACCGCTTAGCGGTCCGCCTCACCGCCGTACGCGCGCCCGCCGCGACCGCGATGGCCGTCACCGCGCACGCCGCACGCGGAGCCGCGTCGCCCCCGGATGCGGTCGCCCCCGGACGCGGTGGACGCGCTGACGCGGTCGGCGCGCTCCTCGAACGCGAACCCACGACTTCCCCGAGCTTTCAACCATCCGCTCCTCCCCGCATCGCCATACATCGAAAGGCGCCCTTCCATGAGCAATGAGGCTCAGCAAGGTCGTAGAGGCACGACCGTCGAATCGAACGGCGTCAATCCCGTCCCCGACGCCGAACGGCGCGGGAGGCCGCGCGGCCTGTTCGCGGTGTGGTTCGCCTGGAACATCTCGATCCTCGGCATCAGTTACGGCATCTTCGTCTTCGGCCTCGGTCTGAACGTCTGGCAGACGATCGTCGCCGGGACCATCGGCTACCTCGCCTCGTCCGCCCTCGTCGGGATCCTCGCGGTCGGCGGGCCCCGCACGGGACTGCCGACCCTCGCCCAGACGCGCTTCGCGTTCGGCATGAAGGGCAACAGGATCCCCGCGTTCTTCGCCTACCTGTCCAATATGGGCTGGAAGGTGACGATCGTCACCCTTGCCTCGACCACCGGTGCGAACCTGTTCGCGAAGCTGTGGCCGTCGGTGTTCGCCGACACGGACGGGTCGAGCGCCACGTTCACGATCGTGCTGTGGTTCGTGCTCGTGCTCGCCGTGACAATGACGGTCTCCGTCCTCGGCCATGAGTTCATCATGAAAGTCGAGGTCTGGATCTCGTGGGTGACCGGCATCATGACGGTCGCGTTCCTCGGATTCATGGTGCCTGAGATCGAGTGGGCGCACCTCGGCGACACCCCTGCGGGCGGACCGCTGGTGTTCATCGGCGGCATCATCATGGCGATGACCCTCGTCGGGCTCGGCTTCCTCAACTACGGCGGTGACTTCGCCCGTTACCTCCCGCGCGACACCCCGGCGCGCGGCGTGATCAGCTGGACGGTCGCCGGGCTCAGCCTGCCGGTCGTCATCCTTCTCGCCGTCGGCGCGCTTCTCGTCGGCGGGGATTCGAAGCTCGGTGCCGCCACGGCGTCCGACCCGATCGGGGCGCTCACCGCGCTCCTGCCGATGTGGTTCTTCGTTCCCTTCTCCATCGTGATCGTCATCTCGCTCGTCTCGGCCGCCATCACCGGCATGTACAGTTCCGGCCTCGCCCTCATGGCGGTCGGCGTACGGCTGCGCCGCTCCGTGACGACCGCGATCAACGCCGTCATCATCGCGGCGGGCGCCTTCTACCTGCTGTTCATCTCCACCTCGTTCCTCGCGACGTTCCAGTCGTTCCTGTCGCTCATCGCCGTGATGATGGGCACCATGGGCGGCGTCCAGATCGTCGACTTCATCCGGCAGCGTCGCATGGGCTGGAACACCGACATGGCGAACCCGCGGGGCTACGGCGGCCGCGACGGGCGCTGGACGGCGATTCTGAGTCTGGTCACCGGAACCGTCGTCGGTCTCGGCCTCGTGACGAGCTCCGACCCGAACTTCGGGGAGATCACGGGATTCCTGCTCACCGAGAGCGGCCGCACCGGCGTGTTCGGGGCGAGCGGGCTCGGCATCGTCATCGCCCTGGCGCTCGGCGCCACGCTCTACGCGATCCTCACGTTCGGACTCCGGCTGGACCCGAAGCCCGACTACTCGCTCGTGACCACGGGAGACGCCGCTCGCGGGAAGGGCGGTCGCCAGGTTCCGACTCCCGACGCGGCCGGCAGGCACGCGGCCGACCGCACCGAAGCTTGACCGACCCCCGGCGGCGAGGCCCACGCGGGTCTCGCCGCTGCTCGAGGAGCTGACCGCTCAAGGAGCTGACCCCGTTGTCCGCACATGAGACCGCGCTGCAGCGCTTCCGGACCCCGGACCCGTGGCATGCGCCCGCCACCTACTGGTTCTGGCATCGGCTACCCGACAAGGACACGATCCGCGCCCAGGTGCGGCAGATGTACGACGCCGGGATCCGGAGCTTCCAGGTGCAGGCGCGGCTGTCCTACCCGATCGGGGGTTACCTGGACGACGACTACCTCGCCGCGTGCCGTGCGGCCGTCGAGACGGCCGCCGAGTTCGGCATGATCGTCGGCATTTATGACGACTACAACTGGCAGACCGGTCATGCGGCGGGCCGGGCCGTGACCGGCCACGACGAACTGCGCGAACGGCACCTGTTCTGGGTGCGGATCCCCGCGGGCGCGAGCGACGGCTCGCTCAGCGGAATCCGCTCGGCGACGGAGAACCTCGGCCCCGCCGCGATGGACTGGCACTACGAGGGCGGCGTCGTCGCCTGGGCCGACTGGCGGATCGAGTACGCGCTCGTCGTGGCAGGGGAGCAGGGCGCGGCCGCCGAGCGGCCCGAACTCGTCGACCGCGTGGACGGCACCGCCGACAGGTGTCGTGTCCGCCTCACCGACCCCGTGCCCGACGGCTCGGAGGCGATCGTGTTCGTCTCCGCCCGCTGCGCGACCTCCCGGCTGGTGAACCCCGTCGACCCGGTCGCGGTCGATCGCTTCATCGAGGCCGGCTACCAGCCCTTCGCCGACGCCCTGGGCGACTTCTTCGGCACCACCGTCGCCTACATGTTCTTCGACCAGCCGCACGCCGTGTACTACGACTGGGCGGAGCGCACAGGAGACCTGCGTTCGGCGATGCCGTTCCACGAGAGCCTGGCCGTCTCGATCCGGGAGCGCTGGGGCGGGCGGACCCCCCAGGTGCTCGCCGCCGTACTCGACGGGGACGAGCCGGAGCGGCTGAGCCTTCGCGCCCAGTTCTACGAGCACTTCAGCGGCTACGCGATGGAGACGTTCCTCGGCAAGCTGCGCACCTGGAGCCACGCCCACGGCCTGCGTCAGTCCGGCCATGAAGTCCTCGGGCACGTCGGCGGCTGGGCGCTCGACACCGCGTTCACGAACTGGGACCTGCGCGTGAACTTCGGACTCGACCACTTCGGCGTGGACGGTTACCGCGACCTCACCGCGGTGGACGCGCAGGACGCCCTGGTACAGCTCAGCCCCGTGTTCGGCGACTCGGTCGCCCGCCACCACGGCCGCGGCGGGACGATGGTCGAGCAGTACTTGCTCACCCCGCCCGAAGGTGGAACCCCGTGGTCCGGCCACTGGGGGCTGACCCTCCAGGAGCTGCGCACAACGGCGATCAACCACCATCTGCAGGGCATGCGGCAGATGGTCTTCCACGGCTTCTACCAGACCCACGGCCATGGAGACGATCACGAGTCGCTGCGGAATCCGCGCTTCGACTTTCCCCCGGGCATCAACTTCGAGCCGTGGTTCGCCGATCATCACCTGCCATTCGCCCTTGAGAGCGCGCGGCTGAGCGAATTCCTCGAGCCGGTGTCACCGCAGAGCGACGTGGCGGTCCTGTACCCGTTGCGCACGGTGTGGACCGCGGGTCAGCTCGGCGAGCAGGCGTCGGCGGTGGGCGAGTGGGCCCGCGCGCTCACCGAGACCCGGGTGGGCTTCCACCTCGTGGACGAACGCGATCTCGAGACCGCCGCCCTGGAGGAGGGCGCGGTGCGGATCGGGGACCACCGGTACCGGGCGCTCGTCCTTCCCGCCGTGACAACGCTGCGCTCGGCCGCGTCACTGCGCCGGCTTCGCCGCCTGGCCGAATCGGGGGTACGGGTGCTCGCGAGCGGTGCGACGCCCGCTGTCTACCAGGAAGGCCCGCAGACCGCAGCCGAGGACTGGGCAGGCCTCGCACCGGCCGTGGAGGTGTTCACCACGGTCCCCGAGGAGGCGGTCCTGCGCGGGCTCGCCGCGCGGCGTGGGCAGACCGAGCCGACACTGCGCGTCCCCGCGGGCTCGGCGGTGCGCTGGCGCGGCGGCCCGGACGCGGCCGACGGCTTCCGCTTCGCGTGCTTCGCCGAGACCGAGGGCACGGTGGAGCTCCTGCTGCCCGACGGGCCCTGGCACATCGAGGAGTGGGAGGCCGCCGACGGCACCGTGCGCACCCTCGAAGCAGCCGAGGGCCCGGTCGTGCTGCGGCTGGAGCAGAACGCATTGCGCCTGTTGCGTGTGTGCGGGGGCGCGGAACCGGCTTCAGGCCGGGCGGACACCACGGAAGGCTCCAAGGCCGCGGCCGGTCACGGCACGCCGGAATGGTCGGCGCCTGAGGCGATGGAGTCCGGCTGGCTGCTCGAGGTCGCCGAGGACGCGTACGAGGAGGCGGGCACCCGCCGCGCCATCGCGGTGACGTGCGGCTGGGAGCGCCAGGGCCTTCCGGCGTTCGCGGGCACCGCCGACTATGTGCGGCGGATCGAGCTCGACGCGCCGGCCCCCCTGAAGCTGACGCTCCCTGCTGTCGCCGGAGCTGTGATCGTGTCCGTGAACGGCGTGCGTGTGGGGGCGCGCGCCTGGGCGCCGTACCGCGTCACGATCCCCGCTGACGCCCTGCGGCCCGGGGGGAACGAACTCCGCATCCGGGTCGCGCCGTCGGCGGCCAACCGCTACTACGCCGGGACCGGGCTCCGCGCCGAGCCCGAACCGTGCGGACTGCTCGCGCCCCCGCTGCTGAGCCACCAGCTCGCGACGTCGGACCTCGGCGCGCCCCCGGACGGTTTCGACCCCGGCCCCCGCTCGTCCTCGACCCCGGAAGGCTGATCCATGTCCGGGTCGGAGCCGCCGCAGCCCTGTGCTGCTGCGGGCGGCTCCTCGAACCGACCGTGCAGGACCTGGCCTCAGTCGAGCATCAGGGCAGCCTCCCACCTCGTCACCGAGGGCCGGTCCGTGGCGAATCCGTGGAGGGCGAGTGCGATGCCCGCCGCGCCCTGCAGGAATCCCGGCCGGTCCGCTTCGACGGGGACGATGCTCTTGTCCTGGTATCCGAACGGGGTCGCCGGGTCGAAGCCCTCGAGCACGTGCGCGGCCAGCCGCCCGGTGGCCGAGGCCAGCTCGGGGTCGTCGGTGTCGACGGCCATGCACCGCACGATGTGCAGTATTCCGGCCCACCCGTGGCACAGCGAGAAGTCGGCGACCAGGGAACGCTCCTCGACGCTGCGCACCGCCCCGCGCGCGGCGGCGGTGGCTTCGTCGACCCAGTCCGGTCGCGCGAAGGCCTTGCCCGCCATGTGCAGCGCCCGCGCGACGCCGAACGCTCCGTAGCACCACGCATCGCGCCGTCGCCGCTGGGGAAAGGACACGACCGATCCGTTCTCGACGTACAGCCCGTCCGGCCAGAACGGGCCGTACTCGTCCACCATGCGGTGCTCGAAATAGAGCCGCGCGACGCTGTCCGCTGCTTCGTCCATGCCGGGCACGCTGACGCCGTCGCGCTGGGCGCAAGCCATCAGGGCCAAGGGCCCGGCGATGCCGTGGGCGATGCCCAGGTTGGCGACACCGGGTTCCTTCGGCCACCGCCCGATCTGGTCCTCCGCGGCGTACCAGGGCGTGATGGGCGTTCCGTCGACCGTACCGTCAGGGGCCGTCGCGACGGTCGTGAGGAGGCCGAGCACGGCATCGAGCGCGTCCCGGGAACCCCCGTGCCGGCCGTATCGCAAAAGGAGCAACCTGCCGACCCCGGTCAAGCCGGTGATGATGTCGTGATCTCGCCAGGTGTGCAGGGTGCCGCTGTCGTGCAGCGCCGACCGTACTCGGGCGATCATTCGCTCGACACCGGGTGCGGTCAGGTCGTCGAGCTGGCGGCCGAGGCGGCTGAAGTCAGCCGTCCGCGTCCCGGCGCAGGTCGCGGTGAACGCGAGCGACGGGGCGTCGTAGTGCAGGCCGAGGCCGGTCGCCCTGACTCCCTCCGGGGCGTTGACCGCACGGGAGAGATAGTCGTGCACGAGTGCCCGGTAGGTGCGGTCCGGTTCGTCCCCGGTGTGCGTCAGCTCGGCGTAGAGCAGTGCCACGCCGGAGTAGCTGTCGGACAGGCCCAGCGAAGACCAGGATGCGGGATAGGGCTCGGACGCGGCTTCGGCGCCATGTGGTACGGCGGAGCCGATCGCGGCTACGCGGTCCGGATCGCTCAGTCGGTCGGCGATCGCGTCTACGGTGGCTGCGGCTTCCTGCCGCAGTGCCTCTGTGCCGGTGGCGGTTGTCGTCATGAGAGATTCCGGGCCTTGTCGAGTTGTGCCTGCGCGAAGCCGCGCAGGACGGCGTAGGAGGAGTGCTCGGCGTCCGCTTCCGTTCCCGTGTGCCGGTTGTGGGACAGGTGCAGGAGCGAGCTGAATTCCGTACGGTTCGAGTCCAGTCGCCCCTCGGCGGTCATCCGGCGGATCAGCTGTCCGTACGCCGTGACTCGGGGAGCTCGTCGTCGCCATGCGTCCCGGAGCTGCTCGCCGCCGGGCACCGCGCGGAGGGCCCTCCAGTCGTCGCTGGGGTCGAGCAGCGTCATCGCGCGACGCCGGTGCGTCTGAAAGGCCTTGTGGTACCGGTTGTTCTTCGGATACGCCCCCAGCAGCCACGTCTTCCAATCGGCCGGTGCGAGCGTCCGTATCAGGTCGAGGTGGTTGGCGGCGGCAAGCAGATCTCGCGGCAGGTCCAACTCGCCCCGTATCAGCAAAGAGGCGATGTCCAGGGCCAGCTCGGAGTCGGCCGCGAACGCGTGCTCCGCGGCGGCCATCGCTTCCGGCCCTCCGTATCTGCCGATCTCCGGGCGATAGGTGCCGATGAGCAGTTCGTCGGCCAATCGGGCCGCCCGGAGCTCCGATATCCACGCGTGTGCCCGGGGGAGCAGTCGCCCGTTGAGATCGTCGGGCTCGCCGTGGAACCTGATCCGCAGAGACGCTCTGCCTTCCTCCGCGTAACGGAGAAAGAACCACCGGTCGCAGAACTCGCGGGCGCTGCTGACGAACTGGCGGAGGTGCCCGGCGAGAATCTCGTTCTGGAGTGCGCTCGGACACAGGAGTTGGAGGTAGAGCCACTCTCCGCCAGGCGGGTGGACCTCGGAGACCGCGGGCACTCGGCGAGCGGTCTTCTGCTGATGCCCGTGCGCGTGCCCGTGCTGATGCTCATGGCCGTGCGCGTGCCCGTGGGCGTGCCCGTGCTGATGCTCATGCCCATGCCCATGCCCATGCCCGTGCGCGTGCCCGTGCTCCTGTTCCGTCCGCGGCCCGGCCTGCAGCGCGAAGACGATCTCGTTGGCGTATCCGCCGGACCACCCTCTGCCGAACTCACCACCCGCGGGCTCCTCGTACAGAAGAGTGTTCGGCTTGCGCTCGAGCTCCGCGCGCAGCATCCGCAGGTCGGATGCGTGGCGAACATCCACACGGACACGCTGGTCGGCGAATGTCAGGTAAAGGACGTCGGGCACCTTCCAGCGGCCTTGCCACGCGAGCCATCGCTCGCGCCATCGCGTCCAGCTCAGGTCGCTGTCGGCAAGCGTGGCGTCCGGTGTCCAGCGCGCGCTGGAGAACACCACACGGCCATGCCGAACACGCGGCAGATAGGGCAGCACGCCGGCCGCACCCCAGCTCCAGGGCATGATGGGCGGTGCCTGTTGCGTACCGATGTCGAGCAGCAGCCGGGCCGTCGGCGGCAGCAGATCCGGGTTCAGCGCATGGGGCGCGAACGGTATGAGTTCCTTGCCGGTGCGTGTGCAGTGCACTTCCAGACGGTCGAGGTACGCCACGATGGCCAGGTCGTCGAGAACGCTCACCCTCGTGCCGGTCCACTGCGAGCCGGGCCCGTCGCCGATCGATATCACCGCGTCGCTCAGCAGCGGACCGCGCATGACGTTGTACGAACGCGCATTGCCCGGAGGCACGCACACCTGGGCCGGCACCGCCCGCTCGCCCCCCGGTGCCGCCATCAGCACGTCATGCATCCGGCGTGAGACAGGATCTGTCAGCTCAGGGAGGGTGGGGAGGAAGCGGCCGAACATGCCGCCGGGGCCGAAGCCGCCGTTCGTCAGGACCATGCGGTAGTCGCCGGTGCGCAGGGCCTCTTCGGTGTCCGCGAGCACCTCGACGGAAAGCTCGGTGTTCTCCGAAGGCCCCGGTTTCCCCGTTTGTTGGGCGAGCCGTTCGACCAGCGGGTCGTCGAGGACGACTTCGCGAAGTCCCGCGAACGCGGCCTCTTGGGCCAGGGCGACAAGCGCCCGGTCGCGCGCGTTGAGTTCCTTCGAGTTGTGACGGTGCTGGTGGTAGTGGTCGGGGAACCCCAGGCCGGTAACGGAGTCGACCAATGTACGGAGCGGGACGAGGCGGCCGGCTCCGTAGCGTTCGACGATGTCCATGCGGTAGGTGTCCAGCTTCGCCGCCGCGTCAAGGGTGGTGTTCCGCAGCCGCCACACGGCGGAGACCGCCGATTCCAGCTCGGCGCCGAGCTGTCGGGGGAGCGTGATGTCGGCGTCCATCCGCAGGTCCACCTGCAGGAGATTGTCCGCGGGACGCAGCGAACGCGCCTTCGCGGTCGCGTCGCGCCACGCGGACTCGCCGCCGCCGAGGGACGTCCGGGAGTAGGCGCGAACTCGCTCGTCGAGATCCACCAGTTCGCCCCTGCGGGGATGGCCGTCCGGCAGAAGGTCCACGATGTGGCGCAGGGAGTCGACCGTGGTCGCGGGTGGCAGCAGGTCGGTGAGGAGGAACTCGTTGTCCACCAGCTGCGCGATCACCCGGTGGATGACGGCGTCCTCGACCTCGGGGAACTTCGACCGCAGTACGGCGACCAGGTCCGGATGGCGGACCGGGGTGCGGGCCGTCTCCAGGACGAGGGCGGTGGCCGTGGTCCGGCGGATCGTCCGTTCCAGATCGTGAGGTTTGACGTGCGTGTCGTCGACCGGCAGATGGGCGAGGACGAACCTCCCGTCGCGGACCTCGCCGAGTTCGTTGGCCACCAGCGTCAGGTTCGGCAGCACCACGGGATCGGTGCGCAGCGAACGCGCCATCCCGGCGAGCCACCCGTAGTCGGCGTACACGAACTTGACGTGCCGGTCGCCCACCCTGACCTCGGGCGCGTCGCCCAACGCCACGGGAGCTACGCCCGCGAGCAAGCCGAACGGGGTGGCACGGTGCGTCGCCCTGGAGAGATAGCGCATCGTCGCGAAGCAGACCCGCCGCAGCTTCGCCGGCTTGACGTGACGGGACTCCGTCACGTCGCGCAAGGTGCGTGCCAGCGAGGGACTGGACACCGCGATCGCCTCGGCGAGCACCGGGTCGGCCGCCACCGCACGGAGAAACGCCAGCGTGGAATCCTGGTCGCCGCCCGGATCGTCGGGACCGACGGGCAACGGATGGTGCACCGGCAAAGTGGCCAGCCGCGCCATTGCGAACTCCGCAGTCACCAAAGGGCCCCTGGTTATGTCCTCATCCGTCACCGCATTACCTTTCCGCCGCTCCTCCGCTAGCAAGTGCCTACACGGTTCGAACCCGCCAGGTCGACGCTTCCGCCCACCATTCGGCGGTCGACGAAAAGTTGGAATCGGTCGATCGGGAGTGGTTATGTTGCGCAGGCAAAGCAAGGGCATGGAGCCCGCAACTGGTACGACAGGAGAAAGGAACAGGGATGAGTGAGTTCGATCTCGATTTGCGTACGACAAGTGCCCCGACAGGGGAAGACAGCCCCATGAGCATCTGGACGATGTTCACGACGTGTCCGCGTACCTGCACCGACACCTGCCCGTTCGCCACGCGCTGCTGCGCGGAGTGAATCGGAATCCACTGAGCGAGTAGTGGTGCACAGTCGCATCAACATGTGAATCACTCTTTTGTTTGATGCGAAGGAATCACGGCCGGCCGCCTGTCGGCTTCCTGCCACGTGCTCTGGCTGAGGGATTCTTGCCAGTGTTGGCTTCGGTAATCCTGAGATGGACGGGTGATGGTGCGGTGGCTACAGATGGGCGGCCGGTCGTGGCCAAAGACGAACTGTTCGGCACTGGAATTCGGCCGGCTCACGAGGACCGGCTCACGACACGTCCCGCGAACAAGGCGACGATGGTGCGGCGCCTGCCGCACATCGTGGCCCTGGTGCTGCGGTTGAGCTGGTCCACGGACAGGACCGCGCTGGCGTCCGTGGTGGGCTGCCAGCTCGCGTCCGGCTTCTTCATGGCCGTCAATCTGCTCGCGGTGCGCGACCTGTTCAGTGGACTGATGGCGCGCGGCGGCGGGATGGGCGCGCTCCTGCCCACCCTGGGGGTCATCGTGGGCGCCTCCATGGGCAACGGGCTGTGTACAGCGGTCAGCACCCGCTCCTCCGGGCGGCTCGCGCCGCGGGTGGCCCACATGGCGCAGAGCACCTTGCTCGACAAGGTCGCGCACGCACGGCTCGCCGCGATCGAGGACCCGGAAGTCAACGACCTTGTCGCCGCGGGCCGCCGGGGCACCGACGCCGTGAAGCGGGTGATCGACGGCGGCGTCGCGATCTGCACCGGCCTCGTCTCCGTCCTCACGGCGGGGTCCGTCCTCGTGGTCCTGGACCCACGGCTGCTGCCGCTGCTGTTCCTTCCCATGCTGCCCCGCGCGTGGGCATCGGTCAGTATCGCCGGCAGGTGGCATGCCTCGATGCGTCGCAGGCAGCCGCTGCTGCGTCAACTGGAGATGCTGGCCAGGCTCCTCACCACCCGGGAAGCCGCGGAGGAGTTGCGGGCACACCGCATCCAGCGGTTCCTGCTCGGCCAGCACGACCGGCTGTCCCGGGAATCGATGGCCGAGGAGATCGACCTCGCGTACCGCGAGGCGAGGGTCCGGATGACGGCGAGCGCCACGGCGGGTGGCGCCATGATGCTGACCTACGGCCTCCTGGTCCTCCTGTCCGCACAGGGCGTGATCTCCCTCGCTTTCGCCGCTACGGCGGCCCTTGCCGTGCGTGCCGCGACCATGAGCGTGAGTTCGCTGTTCGTGCAGGGGCAAGCCCTGTTCGAGGACGCCCTTTACGTCGCGGACTGGGAAGAAGTATGTGCGCGGAGTGAGGAACTGGCCGACGGCGGGGGGCCGCGGACGGTGGCCTCCGCGCCCGCCACCATTTCGGCGAAGGCGCTGTCCTTCCGCTATCCGAATTCCGACGCACTCGTCCTCAACGACATCGATTTCACGATCCGCCGCGGCGAAGTGGTCGCCCTGGTCGGCGCCAACGGCTCGGGAAAGTCCACCCTGGTCAAGCTGATCACCGGCCTGTACCTGCCGAGCGGCGGCACGGTCGAATGGGACGGCGTCCGCACGGACGAACTGGACCGGGACACACTGCGGGACCACCTCGCGCTGGTCGCGCAGAAACCCGTCGAGTGGCCGTTCACCGCCTCCGCGAATGTCACCGTCGGCCGGTCGCAGATCCCCCTCGACGAGGGGCGCAGGCGCAGCGCGGCCGCCGCCACCGGGGCGGATCACGTGGTCGATGGCCTTGAGGACGGCTGGGATTCCCTCCTTGCCAAGGAACTCTGGGGCGGCACCAACCTCTCCGGCGGGCAGTGGCAGCGCATCGGCCTGGCGCGCGCCTGGTACCGGGACGCGTCCCTGATGATCCTCGACGAGCCGACGTCCGCACTGGACCCGCAGACCGAGATCGACATGTTCGACCACACGATGGATCTGGCCGGCCAGGGACGCATGGTCGTCCTGGTGACCCACCGGCTCGCCTCCCTCTCACGCGTGGACCGCATCTACGTCTTCGACCGAGGCGAAATCGTCGAGCACGGGCACCACGACGAACTGATGCGCGCGAACGGCACCTATGCGCACATGTACCGCCTGCAGGCGGCACAGTTCGCGAACCCCGGCCCCGGCCCCGGCCCCACGGCTACGTTGACGCCTTCAACGCAGTTCTCGGCGACGAGCGGCCGACGAGCTGCGAACCCAGGGCGGTGACGCTGTGCACGACATTCCGCCCGACCCGGCGCGTGACGATGAGCCCGGCGGCCCTGAGGGTTCGCGTGTGTTCGCTCGCGCTTGACGGCGCCAGTCCCATCCGGGACGCCAAAACGGACGTCGAGCACGCACTGTGCGAGATTTCTCTGAGCACGTTCGCACGGGTCGGCCCAACGAGATCCTCGAGGGCGCGCGGGGAATGCTCGCCCTGCTGGTCCCCGCCCGGCGAGTGCGCGGCGGGATAGACAAGTATGGGATGGAGGCCTGGGCTGCGCAGAGCCATGGGGTGTTGATGGCAGAAGTACGACGGCACGATACGGAGCCCCCGGCCCTGGAGATGGCGGTCGGCTTCGACGGAGTAGTCTTCGACCACCAGCTCGCGTGGCTTCCACCGGATCGCGGGGTGAAGGTCACTGATTCCTTCCGCAAGTCCGGTCAGCACAATACGACGGGTCCGGGACTCATGGTCCTCGAACACGGCGCGAGTGATGGGCGACCACACCGGGGCGACGGCGTGCTGGAAATAGCGCAATAAGGCGTCCCCGAGAGACCCGATCAAATTTCGGTCGGGTGTGCGCGTACGCAGCCTGTCGATCCAGCCGGGGAGTTTCCGTTCCGCGGCGAGTTCATCGAGATCACGGTGCAGCAGAGTGGCAGGAGTGCGAATGATCGCCTGAATTCCGGCCCGCACTCCGTGACGTGACTCGGCCGGCGTCAGGAAGTCGGGCGAATACCCCTGGGGCGGTGCCAGCTCGAGCAGCTGCCGATCCGTCTTGGTCAGGTTCTTCTTTACGGTCTGCCGCCAGCGCCCGTACAGGTGCTCACCCTCGTCCGACTGTAATAAGTGCAGGCTGAGCAGAATTTCCCAGAGTGGGTCCGGACGGTTCGAAAACCGTATGTTGGCCAGGTCGTCGGAGTCGAAATGAATCCGCAGAGCCAAGGCTTTTCCTCCAGATAAGTGGTCGATGTGCTCTCCGGTGCCAACGTCACGACAGCCTCGGACCCCAGCCGCGCGTACGCGGTATCCCGTCCGCCGCTCCCGCCGCGGACGTTCTGCCGAGTCCTCATGAGACGTGTCCTTCCGTTTCTGTGCCGAGGCTCTGGCATGTATGCCGCTTGAGAGATGAAGCTATGGAAATCCGGTACAAGAGAGAACAAGCCTCGGGCTCGACCAGATCCTTCCCGAGTGCTGTTGATGCAGGAAATAGCACTACATGCCAGACACTTAGCAGTGGGCGCCAAGACAGTCCTCCCGCCGCCCGGGGCGCCATCCAACAGAAAGGCGCTGGTCTCGGTCAGGATCCGTCTTGTCTGACCGAATCCCGGAGCACCTGGACCCGCTCCTCGGGCGCGGCCGAAGCGGTTGGCGCCGTTCACCGGAGTATCCGGTACCGGCGCTTATGTTGGGTCGGTGAGCAGTTCTTCGGCCCCGGCGGGGCGACCCGCGCGCAAGGAGCGGGACCGCACTCGTCGGACGGACTACGCGGGTGCGGTCTATGGTTCGCTGCTCGCGGCATCGGTGGTGGCCACCGCCAGTGCCGCCGGCGACTTCCCTCGGCTTCAGCTGATCGTGCTGCTGCTGGTGACGGGCGTGGTCTTCTGGGCAGCGCACGTGTACGCGCACGTAGCCGGTGAACGGATCGTCGGCAGTCCGATCAGCCGCCGGGAGGTGCGGCGCGTGGCCCGGCGCGAGTGGCCCATCGTGGAGGCCGCGGCGCTGCCCGCGGTGGCGGCGGCGCTCAGCCCGGTGCTCGGCCTGGGCCTGTCCGGCACGGCCTGGCTGGTGCTCGCCGTCGCGATCGCCCAGCAGGTCGCCTGGGCGACCCTCGGCGCGATCAGCGCGGGCGCGTCCCGCCGCATGGCGGTCGGCGAGGGCGTCGTCAACCTGCTGCTCGGTCTGGTCATCGTGGCCGCCAAGGCCGCTCTGGGGCACTGACCCCCGCCCGACCTCAACGGCCATGGTCAATCTCGCCGTACGTCAGCGCCGAACCTCATCGCCGTGCGTCCCCGAGTCGCCCAGGAGCGGCAGGCCGGCTGCGTACCGGCGGAGGTATCCGGCGGTGGGAGTGTTGGATGTCGGAAGGGTGCAGGCCCGAGACGGATTCATCCAGGACGACGAGGCCGGCCTTGCGGCTCGCCTCGCCGCGCTGGATCGCGGAGCGAGTTTGAGGCGTTGAGCCTCGCCGCCGGACAGCTCGCTGGCGCTCTGGCCGAGTCGGGTCCAGCGCCGGTCGACGGCCAGCCCTCGGTAGGTGACCTCCAGGGCGTCGGGACTAGTGCCGCATCAGGCCGCCGGCGGGGCCTCGGGTCCCGGGCGGGGTCCTTGTGCCGTCCGCCGGGCTCGGCCCACTGCCGCCCGGGGTGGGGCTGGAGGTTGAGCGGCCCGAACTCGTCTATGCAGAAGACGACTTCGGGCTCGCCTTCCTCAGGTATGACCTCGCCGTCGGCGATCGCGTAGAGATGTTCGACCCGGGCCTTCTTGGCCGCGTAGTCAGGGTCGCGTGAGGTCTTCCAGGCCTTTATGCGTTGAAACGAGACGCCCTCCTCGCGGAGGAGGAGCCGTAGGCCCTCGTGGCTGATGTCGTCGACCACCCCCTCGGCGACCAGGAAGTCGGCCGGCTCGGCCAGGCTCCAAGTCGAGAACGGCAGGCCGTGCTCTCGGCTTCTACGACTGGGCGGTGGCGTCGGACCGCCGCTTTGCCAGGATGCACCGGTTCCCGCCCGGAGCCGGCCGGGTGGTCAGTCCAGTGCGGGGCGTGTGCGGCGTGCGGTGTGTGCGGGCCGCCCGACTGCGGCGTACCAGACCAGGGCCGCACATATGAAGCCCGTCGCCGCGGAGACCAGTGACCTTGTGAGGGTGTCGTTCCGTGCGCCGGAAACGAGGGCGACGGCCAGTGCCAGCGTCAGGGTGATGACGGGCAGCGCTCGGGGGCTCCGCGTGGCGCCTGGCGCGGCGGCTGGCGGCAGCAGCCAGGTTGCGAGGCCGTAACAGGCACAGGCCCACAGTGTGGCTCCCAGCACTTCGCTGGGCCGGTGGCCGCCCATGGTCGCGCTGGCGGCGGCGATGCAGGCGAGCCACAGCACACCGGCCATGGCGACGTAGGGGCGGATGCGGGGGGACACCACGAGGACGGCGGCGAGGGTCAGCGCGGCGGGGATGGCCGTGTGCCCGCTGGGGAAACCCTGATCAAGGAGATTCTCGGGCGCGCCCACCAGATCGGGGCGGGGCAGGATGGTCGATTTGAGCACATCGTTGCCTCCGGCCGTGAGAATGACGACCCCGAGCGCCGCGCACCCCTGCCGCCAGCACCGCCGCACCAGGGTGAGGACCACGATGACGGCCAGGCCCACCATCACGGTGGGCTTGGCGCTCAATTCCAGCGGCGGCAGGGGCGTCGAGCCGTAGGCCGCTCCTGACAGGGGGTAGATCCATGCTTCTTCGCCGCCCTGCTTACCGAGATAAAACCAGGGGTTCTCAGCTCGTTGCCCCCACGGGGTGCAGATGGCGAGCAGGTAGACCGTCAGGAACCCCAGGGTGTACAGCAGAGCCGGCATCCACGGCCGTGTCGTACGCGATGGGCTGGGGTCGTCGGGGGCCTGCCTTGAGGCCCCCGGACGGTGCGCGGGCAGGGACGGGGAATCGTGCTGAGTCATCGTTCTGTTTCTTCCGTTGGGGGGAGTTCGGTCACGCACGTCTTGCGGCACGACGTGGGCCGCCGGGCTCGGTCGGCCCACCGGGGGTCCGCTCCTATTCGGCGAGCGCCCGGTTCTCCCGGCGCTGGGCGGTGATCGCCAGGACCGGGAGGGGTGCGATCAGGAGAAGGAGGACGACCAGGTCCGGAAAGGACTGCATGAACGCGTCCGGCTGGACGACGATCGCCTGCGTGCGGATGAACGCGACCGCCGCGACGGGGATCAGCCACCGGTAGTCGCCGGTGGCGGCCGTCGCCACCCACGCGGCGATCAGCGCCGCGACTTCGAGGATGAACAAGCCGCGTTGGAAGGCCGGACTGACGGAGATGAGGTGCAGGCCCCCGGCCACGAACATGGCGAGCACGACGGGGGCCAGCCAGCGGTACGAGCGGCGTCGCAGACGGCTGGGACGGCAGAGCGCCAGCACGGCGCACGCGGCGCACAGTGCCCCCGAGAGCACCAGGTCACGGGCCGTTATCGGGGCGCCAAGACCGTAGTAGCCCAGGCCCGCCTTGCCCTCGTCGCCGAAGACGGTGCGGCCGTGGGACGTGGCGCCGGCCCAGATCATGGCTGCCGCGGCCGGCAGCGCGATCCACGGTCTGCCACGCAGCAGAGCGATCAGGCAGCCCAGCGGGAGCAGCCCGTAGGGCAGCAGCCGTATCCGCGTGGGCCCTTCGGCCCACGGGTACCAGCCGGAGAAGCGGAAGGCGATGGCGTGCTGTCCGGGGTCGATGTGCAGTGCCCAGTGCCACACGTCCTGCAAGTACGGAACCAGCGCCAGCGCGGCGAGGGTCAGGGCGGCCAGATGGATGCCGTCCAGCCACCACGGCCGGACCGTGTCGTCGACGACGGCGCGGGCGCGGGCCTGCACCCCGGCGCGCACCAAGGCGGCAACTTCCCGCGGCGGGGGCCAGGAGCGGCCGGGATACGCCTCGGCCAGGCAGGCCAGCAACTCCTCTCCCTGCCGGGAACGGTAGGGCTCGGGATAGGCCGCAAGCAGCAGACGATTCATGCCGGGGCCGCTCCGGCATCCCGCGAGTGTCCGATGACGACGGCCGCCGCCTGCTGCATCCGCAGCGCCTCCCGGCCGAGCGCCTCGGTGCCGTCCTCGGTAAGCCGGTAATAGCGCCGCGCCCGCCCGTCCACGATCTCCTCATGGCTGGCGGCCACCAGCCCGGCCCGCTCCATCCGCTCCAGCGCGCCGTAGAGAGTGCCGACAGCGATCCGGAGCCGCCCGTCGGTGGCCTGCTCGGCAGCCTTGATGATGCCGTAACCGTGCAACGGACCATCCATGAGTGCAGCAAGGATGAAGTACTGCGGTTCCGTCAAGGGCGGATTCTGTCTGGTCATGCATCAAGCATATATCGAGCTACGAAATATATCTGGCAGCCCTGGGGTGGTCGCCGGCAGCGCCTCCACGCCCGCGGCGAGCGTCACCCTCTCCCGGCCGGCGGGCGCGACCGGAGGTCTCCTCGACGCGCCCGCGCGGCATTGGCGGATGCTCACCGCGACCTGGTCCGGGCCGAGCCGGCCGACTTCCTGGTCGCCGAGGGGGTGGTCGACGACATCAGCCACGAGGGCCTACGGCTCCTCCTCCGCGAGGAGGGCGTCTCGTTTCAACGCATAAAGACCTGGAAGACCTCACGCGACCCGGACTACGCGGCCAAGAAGGCCCGGGTCGAACATCTCTACGCGATCGCCGACGGCGAGGTCATACCTGAGGAAGGCGAGCCCGAAGTCGTCTTCTGCATGGACGAGTTCGGGCCGCTGTCGGCGCGTGATGCAAGCACCCTCCGTGGCGATCCGTAGCACACGGTATCAGCGAGTCGCGGAGAGACCAGTACACGTCAGATTCTGGTATCAATGCGTGTAGGTAGTCAACAGATATTGCTTGCGGGCGAGGTTGACAGCCCGTGTACACTGAAACTATGACGGACAGTGCCGCTTCATCGGTTGGACCTCTTGTCACCGGTTCCGAGATCGCTCGGCTGGCCGGAGTCACCCGGGCCGCTGTCTCCAACTGGCGTCGGCGCTACGACGACTTCCCCGCGCCGGCGGGAGGTGCTGCGAACAGTCCGCTCTATGCGCTCGCCGAGGTCCAGGAATGGCTGGACAAGCAGCGCAAAGGCCAGGAGGTGTCACCCGAGGTCGAGCTGTGGCAGGCCATGCGGGCCGCGTACGGGGAGCAGATGGTCGGGGGCCTGGCGGAGGTGGCCGCGGTGCTGGCCGGGGAGCGTGAGCCGAGACTGCCGGATGACGTCGCCGCCCGTGTGCAGGGTCTCGCTCAAACCGAAGCACCCGTCGACCTCGTGAATGGACTGACTGAACGGTTCATGGATTCCGCTCGGCGTGCGGGATCGGATCAGGTGACTCCCGAGCGTGTGGTGCGGGCTGTGTGCCACTTCGCTCCCGAGTTGCCGGCCGACGCCACAGTCTTCGACCCGGCCTGCGGGATCGGGGTGCTGCTCCTGTCCATCGCCTCCGAAGCCGGGATGCGCTGCTGCGGCCAGGAGATGGATGCCGACAGCGCCCGTTTCGCACAGCTCCGCGCCGACCTCCTGGGCCGATCGGGCGTGCGCATCGTGGCAGGTGATTCGCTTCGCGCGGACGAATGGCCGGACCTCAAGGCGGATCTGGTGGTCTGCGACCCACCGGCCGGTGTGACCGAGTGGGGGCGAGAGGAGCTGCTGCTCGACTCCCGCTGGGAACTCGGTACCCCGTCCAAGGCCGAAGGGGAGCTCGCGTGGCTCCAGCATGCCTATGCGCACACCGAGCCCGGCGGGCAGGTCGTCATGGTCATGCCGGCCTCGGTCGCCTACCGCAAGGCAGGCCGCCGCATCCGGTCAGAACTCGTACGCCGGGGCATCGTGCGCCAAGTGGTCGCCCTGCCGCCGGGGACGGCGACCTCTCACGCTCTGCCCATCCACCTGTGGTGCCTGCGGCGTCCCGAGAGCACAGCACATGCGGATACGAACCACACCGTGCGCATGGTCGACCTGACCGACAACAGCCCCGACGGCCCCCTGGAACCACGCCCCGACCAGGTCGCCGACGTGCCCCTGATCGAGCTCCTCGACGACACCGTCGACCTGACCCCCGGCAGCCATCTCCGGTCCCGGCACCGTGACTATCCCGGTGAGTACGCCGCCCTGCGCAAGGAGCTGGAGGACCAGATCCGCCGGCTGGCCGCACTCCTGCCCGAGCTCACGGCGGGCGGCGGACCGGGCTCACTGGACACCTCCACCACCAGTGTCGCGGAGCTCGCCCGCGCCGGACTCGTCGCGTACGACGGTCAAGAACCGATCTCGGCCAGCGAACAGCTCGACACGGACTATCTGCAGGGATTCCTGCGCAGCTCCGTCAACGCCCGCCGATCCACCAGCGCCAGCGGGACCTACCGTCTTGACGGCAGAGGTTCACGCATCCCCCGCATGGGCATCGACGAACAGCGTCGGTACGGCTCTGCCTTCCGGGCCCTGTCGGCGTTCGAGGAAGGCATGCGCAAGGTCGACGACCTGAGCCGACGGCTCGCCGAGGTCGCCCGTGACGGCCTCGCCACGGGGGCCCTGGCGCCGGAGGGGTGAGACCTGCGCGCGGCACCCCGGGTGCCGTGCACTGGCGCGGACACCGCGCGGAACTCCAGATCTCGTGGGGCGCGAGACCTTCGGCGAGCAACGCACGGACCCGGCCCACCAGGGCCTCGGTCAGGCGAGCCGGGGCATGAGGCCTCTCCCTTTCCGCCTGACGGCGTTTCATGACCGTGAACGCGGGGCGGCCGCGGCCAGCCGTCCCGCGACGTCCTGGACGGACGCCAGGATGTGTCCGGGGTCGCGGGACAGATCGAGGCTGTGCTGGTACAGCCGCATTCCCCGGCCGTCCGCACGTGTCGTGGTTCCGCGCACCTCGTGGAAGCGTTCCGGCTGCCGTCCGGCCGCGTACACCAGGTGTGCCTCGCGCAGGCCGAGGACGGTGGCGTAGGCGAGCGCCTGGTACAGGTCGGCGTTCAGGAGTCCGTCGGCCTTCTCGACCTTGTACTTGGCGTCCACGACGGCGACCGGAGTGCGGCCGTCACCGGTGCGGACGACCAGGTCCGGGCGCATCCGTATGAGACCGGCGGTGTCGAGGTGGTGGGGGTCCTGGAGGCGCGCGGTCAGGGCGTGCGCCCGAAGGGCCTCACGCAGGGCAACCGTGACGAAGTCCTCGAACAGCTTGTTCATGTCGAGCAGGAAGCCGTCCACGGCGAGCGGGGCGGCCCCGGGTGGCCGGTGCTCCGGCGAGGTGCCGCGCAGGACGGCCTCGGCCAGCCGCAGCGCGGGCTGGTAGCGGGAGTTCAGGCGTGACGGCTGCCAGCGCGGCAGTTCCTGCCCCCGTATCAGCGGCAGGGCGTCGGCCAGGCGTACGCGCTGATGGGCGAGGCGCCGCCGGACGGGACCGGGAACGCCTGGCAGCCGCAGCAACCGTTCGGCGGCGGTGCGCAGGATGCGGTTCTCGGCGGTGTCGGCGGTGTACGCGTCGTAGGCGATCTCCACGGGCGGCGTTCGGCCGAAGTGCCGCCGGATCTGCTCGGCCTCGCGCAGCCGCCCGCGCACGACCAGCGCGGACTCCTCCACCTCCCGGTAGCCCTGGAGGACCCCCTGCCGCAGTGCCGCGTCGATCTGTCGTTCCACCGCGTGCGCGAGCGCGGGGACGACGTCGTCATGCGCGCCGGTGTCGACGGTGCCCTCCCGGCGCTCGCGCCAGGCGCGGGCCGGGTCGAGGCTGAAGCCGAGGAGGAAGAACAGCCGGCTCACGGGGGTCTTGGGCATGATCCGTACTACCGGGCCGCCGGGCGTGCGGACGGCGCCGACCCGGCTGCCCGCCCGCAGCAGCCAGTGCCCGCCGCGGTCGGGGTCGGGGACCGCGCTCTGCAGGATGCCGGAGGCGGCCAGGGCCCGCCCGGCCTCGGCGCCCAGCGGAACGGAGACGGCGGGCCCGTACTCGCGCAGCGTCACCTCGGGCATGGCTATGGGCATGGGCATGGGCATGGGCATGGGCATGGGCACGGTCATGGGCGCTGCTCGCGCAGCGAGTCGAGGCCGTAGCGCGCGGTGACGTCGAGGCCCTCGCCGTAGTGGTGCTCCTGGAGCAGCGGCAGGATCTTCGTGCGCCAGGTCCGTTCGAGCCCGCCGTCGCGGTACACGCCTGGCTTCATCAGGTACGAGGGGCCGATGGCGAAATCGGCGTCGTCGATGCGGGCGTTGAGGGCGTCGAGGAGCCGGGCGGGCTCCGGGTCCCTGCCCTCGCGCCTCAGCCAGCGCGCGAGCAGCCCGGCGGTCGGCTCGCTGCGCGGGGACAGCTCCACGAACGCGAAACGGCGCCGCATCGCCGCGTCCACCAGCGCGATCGACCGGTCGGCGGTGTTCATCGTGCCGATCACGAAGAGGTTGGGCGGTAGGGGGAAGTCGTCTCCGGAGTAGGTGAGACGGACGGACCGGTCCCGGTACTCCAGGAGGAAGTACAGCTCGCCGAACACCTTCGCCAGATTGGCGCGGTTGATCTCGTCAATGATCAGGAAGTGGGGGATGTGCCGGTTGCCCTCGCGGGAGGCGAGGTCGGCGAGCTCCCGCAGCGGGCCGGCCGTCAGCCGGAACGCCACCTCCCGCGTCTCGGGATCCTCCATGGGCCGGAACCCCTCGAAGAAGTCCTCGTAGGAGTACGAGGGGTGGAACTGCACGATCTTGACCTGCTCCGGGCCGCCGCCGAAGTGTTCGGCCAGCTTCATCGCCAGATACGTCTTGCCGGTGCCCGGCGGACCGTAGAACACCAACTGCTTCTCGTCGATGAGGAGTTCCCGCATCTCCTCCAGCCAGGCGCGGTCGTGGACCAGGAGGTCGGCGGCGAGTTCCCCGCTGACCTCCGGCAGCGTCAGCTCACGCTGCGTCGGCCGCTCGCCAGTGTCCCCGGTCTCCGCCGGGTCCGTGCGCTCCGACTGCCCGGTGAGCCCGTCCAGCGCGTCCAGGACACCGGTCAGATCGACGACGTCGTGCTGCACGGACAGTTTCTGCTGCACTTCCCCCGGCAGCTCCTCGTACGCGTGGCTGTCCGCCCGCCAGGCGACGGCCCGGCGCAGATTGGACAGCCCACCCGGCGAGGCGCTCTGCGCGGCCTCCCCGGTGATCCGCCCGACATGCAGTCGGCCGTCGTCGAAGGTGGCGACCGTGTCGCCGACGCGCATCTGGGTCAGAAAGGCGTGCAACTCGTCGATGAGACCCTGCTTCTGGTTGTACGAGGCCGCCCCCTCGTACCCCTCCTCCACGAAGCGGCGCAGCGTGCTCTTGGTTGGATCGGTCTCCTCCAGGGGCGGCAGATGTGCGGCCGCGAGCGAGACGAAGTCCTCCTTCAGCCACAGCTGCCGCACCAGGTTGTGCCCGGAGACATTGGAGCCGCGCACCAGCCAGGCCTTGCGCGGGGCGCGCCAGCCGGTGGTCAGGTAGTCGGCGAGCGGGTGGCCCTCCGCGGTGCGCCAGGACTCCGGGCCGGAGGCGTCGTAGCCGTACACCAGCGCGGCGGCGGCCGAGGACGAGTTGCACTCGATGTCCCGGGCCGCCACCCAGCGCGCCGGTGCCTCGGGCCGGGCGGGGTCGGCGGGGGCGTCGGCGAACCCGCCGCTCGCGCGCAGTTCCGCACGCAGTCGGCGCGCGTGGTCGCCGAGCCCGGGCCATGCCTGGGCGGCCACGGTCGAACCCGCCAGCAGAAGGAACTTGTGTGTGCCGTTGCCGCCGAACTCGGTGAGCAGGTGTCCGTGTGCTTCGCCGCCGTCCTTGGGGAGCCTGATGCGGAAGTCGGGCGTGCCAGGGAGGCGGTCGAGCTGCGGCATGGGTCACCTTCCGAGTGCTGCGAGGCCTGCACGGACGCCGCATAGCTTACCTGTTGACGGTGTCAAGTGACCCTTCAATGTCAATAAGCAACGCGGAACAGTGTGTTGACGATGTAAACAGGTAGGTCTTAGGGTGTGGAATGTGTCGGGCCGGACCTCTTGGGTCGAACCGGCGCTTGAACGCTGATTTGGGGGGGGCGTTATGGGTGGGGAGCCGATGGCCGAGGCCAAACGGCGCGCGATCGAAGCGGAGCTGCCTTCCGTCATCGAGAGACTGAAACGGTGCGCGTCTCCTGCGGGCGTTGTCAGCCGCCGGGTCTTCGCGGTGGAGGCGGACCGGCTCGGGCTCACGAGCGACGAGCAGCAGCGAAGGCTCCGCACCGGGCTCGCCGCCGTCGGCATTCACGTGAAGCCCCCGCGCCGCCAAGGGTGTCGGACGTCCGCCACGAGATCTGCCGTCATGTCCGGGCCGGCATCCGCCGCGGGCGAAGGTCCGGCGGGCGCACAGCGGCGCGCGGCCCCGGGACCCGGGCCCGTCCCCTCCGAGGCGGCGGGATGCCTGGCCCAGGCCCGGCGGATGCTGGCCCGCTACGCCGATGCCGCAGGCACCGTCAGCAGGCTCGCCCACGACGTTCTGGCGGCGAACGGCGGCCGTCCGATCAGCAGCTCGTACAGGATGCAGCCGAGCGCGTAGAGGTCGGCCGACGCGGAGACCCGCTCGGCACGGAACTGCTCGGGCGCCATGTAGCGCGCCGTGCCGACGCTGACGCCCGTGCTGGTCAGCCTCGTCTGGTCGGGATCGTCGACGACCGAGCCCATGCCGAAGTCGAGGACCTTGACGGTGCCGTCGCGGGTCAGCATCGCATTGGCCGGCTTCAGATCGCGGTGGACTACCCCGGCGGTGTGAGCGGCGGCGAGACCGGCGGCGATCTGCGCCCCGATGGCGGCGACCCAGGAGACGGGCAGCTGAGGCTCCTCGTCGATGAGGTCCGCGAGCGGATGGCCATCCAGCAGTTCCATGGCCAGGTAGGGCAGGCCACTGCCGCCCGGCGCCCGGTCCACGCCGCCGTCGATCAGCAGGGTGAGGTTGGGATGCCCCTGGGAGAGCATGCGCATGATCCGCACTTCGCGCAGGAAACGGTCGATCTCTTTGCTCGGCCCCGACGCGTCGACGGCGACTCCGGTCCGGGCACGGAGCACGGTCTTGACCGCGACTTCCTGGTGCGGGGAGTCCGGGGCGGCCTGAAGGTCCTGGGCCCGGTGCACCTCGCCCATGTTCCCGCGCCCCAGAATCCCCGTGATCCGGAACCGTCCGTCGACCGTCTCCAGGTTCACTGGCCCTCCCACTTCACCCGTCGCATACAAGGTGGGTACATTCCGTAGGGAGCGTATACCTTCACCTGTTGACGAGAGTCACACACTCACGTTGACGTTGTCAACGCATCCTCTTGGGGGTTCCCCGGCGGCGCCGCCGAAACAACACCCGCTCTACTCCGCCGGGAAGAGCCGCAGCTTCGCGGTGTCCCCCACGATGGCGAGAACGGCGATCGACAGCTCGTTGACGGTGGAGGGCCCGCCCTGGTCGGGGCGCTGCCCGAGCAGGTTGGAGGTGAATCCGCTCGCGTCGACCGAGCTCAGGTCCACGCCCTCGGCGCCGACGGCGCTCACCGTGAACGGTCCCGCCCGAAGGCCGGCGACGCGCGGGATCTCGGTGCCCTTCGTCACGACGACCGTGCAGCTTCCGTCTGCGCATGCCCGCAGCTCGGCCGGGGTTGACGGCTTCATCGGCTTCATCGGCTTCACTGCGGTCGGCGACGGCGATGGGGAGGGCTTCGTGGGCGTTGGCGAGGCGGGCGACGGTTCGGCCGAACGCGAGGGGGCGGCTGGCGCGGGCGCCCCCGCGTCGTCGCCCGAGTCGGAGCCGCAGCCGCTCAGCGCGGCGGCGAGGGCCAGGGCGCAGACGGTCCCCGCCGCGCCGCGCGCCGCAGACAGCCTGGCCCTACGGCGGCGGGCCGATGATTCAGATGTGGTCATGGGGCCGTTCTATACGCGGGTGCCCGGGACGGGTCCCGCGCGCCCGTCCCCTCGGCTGCGGCGGGCCAGATGCTCCACCCGCCGCAGCGGCGCCCTCGTTCAGGCCGTCCGCACCCTCCTGGCCCGCGCGTATTCAGGACAGAAGAGGTTCAGTGCTCGCAGAGGGAGAATTCTCGTTCGTAGAGCTGCTCGTTGTGTTCGTCGACGAAGAACTTGCGTTCCTGCATGAGTTGTTCGCGGTAGTTCTTGGCCTGTTCAAGCGTCATGGTGGAGGTGTCGGACCATGGTTGCTGCGGTGGCACATCGGATGTCGAGACGATCTGTTCCGACGGGTCGACCAGGAAGAACGCGAGAATTTTGCGATATCCCGGGCGGGTGGGGTCCGCGAGGCGGAATGAGCCGACGCGGTGTTGCAGGATGTTCGGGAACGCCAGGCAGCGGCCCGCTGGGGTAGGTGCCGATCCCAGCATCTGGTTCAGTGCGTCTTCGTTCTCCAGGCCGTAGACCTCGCGCAGGCCGTTGTCGTCGTTCTGTTCGTAGTCCGGGTCGTCGAGTGCCGCCCGGAAACTCAGCCGGCTTTCGGTGATGTTCTCGCTGTCCCAGTAGTAGATGCCGGTCGAGACGATCCGCTCGTTCATCATCCCCTCGACATGCCAGGAACCGCCGGGGTACTCGGGCTTGTCCGGGGTGAGATGAATGGTGGCGAGCTTGACGATGACCTGGAGACGGCGACCGCGAAGGTCGACTCGGGCGGATTCATCGGGCAACTCGGGCGGGGTGAAGGCCGGGGCGTCCGGGATGGTCGGGCAGCGGTCTTCCCACCAGGTGTCCTGGGCCACTTCCCATGCTTCGACGGCTTCTGCGTAAGCCTCATCATCACTGTAGGAGGACTTGTCCGGGTACTCCGGCTTCGAGTCGTACCACCCGTAAGGATCGGCCTCGATACGCAGGGGCCGCGGATGGCGCAGATCGGTGAGCACGTTCTCCAGCAGCGGGCGAAAGCGCGCGAACAAGTCGGGGAGGACGGAGACCAGTTCGCGATGAGTCTCGGGGTGGACGTTGTTGACGTACGAACGGAAGGCGACATCGCCGTCGTCACTGATGTCGACGTCCGTGGGCAGCCACTGGAATTTCTCCGAGAATTCGTACTTCGAGTAGCGGTCCGTCGGGTTCTGCCAGGCCCGCTCGGGCCCACCGCTCACCTCTCTCACCAGGCAGAACAGTGAGGGATGAACCAGATCCAGTACCTGGCCGTCGGATCCGGGATGCCAGTCCTGTTCTGATTCGGGGACCTGTTCCAGAACCCGAACCGCCTCGCGCAGCCGAGTTCTGAGCTTGTCGTCGACCAGTGTGTCCGACTGCCACACCCCGTCGACGGCGGACACCTCGACGCCGGTTCGTCCGTCCCGCAGCGCGGCGTAATGCTGGAGTTCGGCAAGCACGTAACGAACCTGCGCTTCGGTGAGGCCCTGGGCGACCGCTTCCTGTGTCCACCTGGCGACGATGTCGGCGTCGTTCATCTTGTCGAACCACCCCGGCTTCGCCCGAATGTGGGCACTGCACTGCATCATCTGGAGTTCCCGCAGCGTTCGGGGTGTCGCGAACGATATGGAACGGGAAGCATGAAAGGGCAGCGGGAAAGCAGACAGGCCAGTCAATTCTCTTGGTCCTCCCAGTCGGTGTGCGGTGGCCGGAAGGATACTTCAGCGGACTGACAGCAAGTTCACCGCCGCGTTCGGCTGTGAGCCCCCGACGACGGCCCGAACGTCATCCCCCTGCCCGCTGCCGGGGTCAGGCGTCGCCAGGTACGTGGCGGACTGCTCAGCGAGTACCACCACACGTCGCCCCGGCTGCCTCACCATCCACGGGAAACGCCCGCCTCAGCAGCCCCAACGGGGTATGGACACCCGTCAGGGCAGTTTCGTGTCGACGACGAAGCTGATCTCGATGACCTGGCCGGGGAAGGTCAGTTCGGTGACACCGACGACCGTGCTGGCCGGGCGGTGGTCGCCGAAGTAACCCAGGTTGCTCTCCGCCGTCGCCGCGGCGTTTTGCCGCAGGTTGACCACGTACAGGGTCTGCGAGACGACCTGGTTGCGGGTGACGCCGTAGTGGTCCAGGACCTTGTCCATGTTGACGTAGGTCTGCTTGAGCTGGGCGGCGAAGTCGTACGCGTATCGGAACTCGCCCCCCTCGTCGAGCGAGAGCTGTCCGGAGGCGTGGATCAGATCGCCGGACTTGATCGCCTGCGAGTAGCCGAAGTCGCTCTCGGCCGGCACGTTGTGGTTGAAGACATCGATGGTGGCCAACGGTGCTCGCCCTTCTCGTTTGCTCTCTTGCGGTTACTCAGAAACCGTAGGAGAGTGACAGCCGACCTGCAAGAACGCACTTTTCCGTTACTGAGGAACCCAATGGTTACCAAGCAGCAGCTCAAGGGCCTGCCCGAGAACGCAGACCTGAGGCGCGTGGACTCGCTGGCGCGGGAGATCTTTTCGGACGTCGCCAACAAGTGGGCGCTCCTGATCATCGAGGCGCTCGGCGAGCGCACCCTGCGCTTCAGTGAGCTGCGAAACGAGGTCGAGGGCGTCAGCCACAAGATGCTCACGCAGAACCTGCGCATGCTGGAGCACAACGGCCTGGTCGATCGGAGGGTGCACCCCACCGTGCCGCCGCGGGTCGAGTACACCCTTACCGAGCCGGGCCGGGCCCTGCGCACCGCGGTCGACACCATCTGCGGCTGGACCCACCAGTACCTCGGTCACATCGAGGACGCGCGCCGTCGCTTCGGCGTCTGACGGGCACGCAGCACCACGCCGTCGCACCGTGCGGAGGAGGTCCTGCGGCTGTTCTCCGCTACCGGCATCCGCTGCCGGTGTACCGATCGGGGGCAGTGGGCGAGAGCGGGACCGGGGCGTTCTCTCGTGTCGACGCTCCGGCGCAGCTTTGGGATGGAGGCTTACGCGGTCAGCTGCTCACGTGCGCTGTGACCGGCGTTCGCCGGTCTGGCGTCGCACTCGGACTGGCTGATCTCGGCCCACACGGCATCGAGGGAGAGGCCGAGGACGTCGGCGATCGCCGCGATGGTCGGGAAGGCAGGGGTGGCCACGCGGCCTGACTCGATCTTCCTGAGTGTCTCAGGTGAGACACGTGCGTCGAGCGCGATCTCGAGCATCGAGCGTTCCCCCCGGGCCCGACGCAGGAGGGCGCCGAGGCGCTGTCCGCGTGCGACCTCTGCGGGAGTGAGCGGCAGTCTGACCATGACCCCGATTCTAGTACCGGTATAGTATGGCCGGTATAGTTATTGGTTCCATGAGGAAAGCGGCGCATGATCGAGATCCTGAACCCCACCCAGCTGGCCCGAGCAAAGGACACCGGTGCCCTGGTCGCCGACATCCTGCAGACACTGAAGGGCCGTAGCACGGTCGGCACGAACCTTCTGGACATCGACCGGTGGGCCAAGGCCATGATCGTCGAGGCGGGAGCGCTGTCCTGTTACGTCGACTACGCGCCATCCTTCGGACGCGGCCCGTTCGGCCACTACATCTGCACGGCCGTCAACGACGCCGTGCTCCATGGACGGCCCTTCGACTACACGCTCGCCAACGGCGACCTGCTTACACTTGACCTTGCCGTCTCCCAAGGCGGAGTCGCCGCAGACGCCGCCATCAGCTTCATCGTGGGCGACGCTCAACCCCCGGAGAGTGTCGCGATGATCAGTGCAACCGAACGCGCACTGGCCGCAGGGATCGCCGCCGCCGGCCCCGGAGCTCGCATTGGCGACATCTCCCATGCCATCGGCACAGTCCTCAGCCAGGCCGGATACGCGATCAACACCGAGTTCGGAGGACATGGCATCGGATCAACGATGCACCAGGACCCGCACGTTGCGAACACCGGACGGCCCGGCCGCGGATACAAACTGCGTCCCGGGCTGCTGCTGGCGCTGGAGCCGTGGATCATGGCGGACACCGCCAAACTCATCATCGACGCCGACGGGTGGACGCTCCGAAGCGCGACGGGCTGCCGGACGGCACACAGTGAGCACACGATCGCCATCACCGAGGACGGAGCCGAAATCCTCACGTTGCCGAAGCCATCGCGGCCGTAAGGTCGAAACCGCGTCACTCGCGCTCCGATGCCGTGCAGGGTCTCGCCTCAGGTGGTGGAGGGCAGCGGCCCCGTCCAGCCTCGGGTTCGCCGGCGGCCACAGGATCGGCACCCCCGCAGGGATGCACACCAGCATCGCCCGCCATGCCTGGGCGGCGTCGGAGTCCAACGGTGGCGTCAGCTCCAACAGCCAGGCGATCGCGGTGGCCGGCTCATGACGGGCCACCACCTGCTCGAACTCCACCCCGCGTTGAGTTTCGTTCTCACGGCGTCGGACCGATCTCTGGTCCTGTGGTGCGTGCGGCGCGAGCGTAGCGGGCGGCGAGGTCTGCGAACGCGGTGGCCAGTTGAGGTGGACCGATGACTTCGATATCGGTGTCGAAGCGGCCGATGGTTGCGGCGAGTCCGGTCCATGACCAGGAGCCGAGGGTGAGTCGGCAGTGGTGAGGGCTGAGTTCCTCCACGACTCCTTCCTCAGCGAAGGGCGCGACATCGGCAGCCGGGAGGTGGAGGATGACTTCACCTTGGCAGGGCCACTCGGTGGTGGTGCCGTCGTTGCCGCGGAATCGGCTGGTGATGAAGGTGGAGACGTCGCCGCCGGGGAGCTCGCGAGGGGTGAAGCGGGGGCCGGTGGGTGTGCGGGGCCGGACGCGGTCGACGCGGAAGGTGCGCCAGTCCTCGCGGTCGAGGTCCCAGGCCACGAGGTACCAGCGATGACGCCAGGTGACCAGGTGGTGAGGCTGTACTCGTCGGGGGGCATCGGCTGAGGTGCTTGGGCCTGGCCCGTAGTCGAAGCGCAGTTCCTCGCGGGCATGGATGACGCGGCCCAGGTCTGTCAGGACCTCAGAATCGACCTGGTGGGTGTCGCCGACCGCAGGCGGTTGGACGGCGGTGATGCGCAGCAGGTCGATGCGGTGACGTAGGCGGGATGGCAGGACCTGGCGCAGGGCGGCCAGGGCGCGGGAAGCGTCCTCGGCGACGGTGGTGCCGGTGGTGCGGGTGGTGCCGGTGGCCACGGTCTGCAGCGCGACGGCCAAGGCGACGACCTGGCCGTCGTCGAACAGCATGGGCGGCATGTGAGTGCCCGCCTCCAGTCGGTAGCCGCCGGCAGGTCCTTTGACGGTTGTGATCGGGTAGCCGAGTTCGCGCAGGCGGTCGATGTCACGGCGCACCGTGCGCGAGGTGATGCCGAGACGCTCGGCGAGGTCCTGGCCGGACCAGTCACGGTGCGACTGCAGCAGCGAGAGCAGCGCGAGCAGCCGTGAGGACGTCTTATGCATGACATCAGTCTCCCCGCAGTAAAGGACACAACCTGTCCTTTACCTGGGTCATAGTGGCATGCGAGCCGTTCGGGAGGCATCGCCCCTGGTCACGGCTGCCGCCACGGGGGCTTTGGCCGGTCGGCGGCATATTCGTCACATCGAAGCGAGGAGCAGGCCGTGTCCGTCACGACCACCACTCACCTGAACTTCCGGGGCACCGCACGTGAGGCGCTGGACTTCTACCAGTCCGTTTTCGGCGGACGTACTGTCGCGGTCACCTACAAGGACGCGGGCGCCGTGCAGAACGAGAGCGAGGCGGACTGGGTGATGTGGGGCGAGGTGGCCGGCGACAACGGCTTCCACGTCATGGCCTACGACGTGCCCTCGCAGCTGCCCTGGAACCAGGGCGAGAACCCGTTCTTCGTCTCCGTACGCGGGGATGACACCGAGGAGATCAGCGCCCTGTGGGGCAGGCTCGCCGAGGGTTCGACCATCGCGCGTCCGCTGGAGCCTGCGCAGTGGGCGCCGCTGTACGGCATGCTCACCGACCGCTTCGGCGTCACCTGGGTCCTGGACGTCACCGCCCCGTACAACGGCTGAACCGGCCGAACCGACATGCCTGCGCCGCCCGCGCCGCCGCAGCCACAAGGGCGGCCCGGGCGGCCCAGGCACGCACCGAACACGTACAGCAGCGGAAGGAAACACGTCACCGTGCGGATGCGGAAGCTGGGACGGACCGGCATCGAAGTCAGCGCCTACTGCCTGGGCACCATGGTGTTCGGCAAGATGGGCAACCCGGATCACGACGACTGCGTGGGCATGATCCACCGGGCGCTCGACGCGGGCATCAATTTCGTCGACACCGCCGACGTCTACGGCTACAGCGAGACCGAGGAGATCGTCGGAAAGGCACTCAAAGGACGCCGCGACGAGGTCGTGCTGGCGACCAAGTTCAACGGTCCGATGGGCGAGGGCCCCAACCGCAGCGGCAGCTCCCGGCGCTGGATCATCCAGGCGGTCGAGGGCTCGCTGAAGCGGCTGCAGACCGACTACATCGACCTTTACCAGATCCACCACCCCGACCCGCACACCGACATCGAGGAGACCCTCTCCGCGCTCACCGACCTCGTGCGCGCCGGGAAGGTCCGCGCGATCGGCTCCTCCAACCTGCCGGCCTCGGAAATCGTCGAAGCTCAGTGGGTGTCCCAACAGCGCGGCCTGCACCGCCTGCGAACCGAGCAGCCCCCCTACTCCATCCTCAACCGCGGCATCGAGCGCGAGGTCCTGCCCGCCTGTCGCCGCTACGGGATGGGCGTTCTGGTGTGGAGCCCGCTGGCCATGGGCCTGCTCACCGGCCGCTACCGCAAGAACACCCCACGGCCCGCAGGCGCCCGCATGCACTGGGTCCCCCGGCACCTCACCGACGAACGCAAGCTTGATGCCGTCGAGCAGCTGCTCATCGTCGCCGAAGAAGCCGGCCACTCCCTCACGCACGTGGCCATGGCCTTCGCCACCAGCCACCCCGACGTCACCGCCGCCATCATCGGCCCACGCACCATGGACCAGCTTGACGACCTGCTCGCCGGCGCCACCCTCACCCTCGGCGACGACATCCTCGACACGATCGACACCATCGTCCCGCCCGGCACCGACATCAGCCCTCTGGACGTCTCCTACACACCCCCCTCCCTCACCCGTACGGACCTACGCCGCCGCCCGACCCACGAGCGAGCCGCAGGCTGAGAGCGCCATGACCGTCCTCGACAGCCGCGCCCTCAACCGCGCCGCCCTCGCCCGCCAGCACCTGCTCACACGCAGCGACACATCCGTGGCCGAGGCGGTGGCCCACCTGTGCGGCCTGCAGGCGCAAGAGCCCCAGGAACCCTTCATCGGGCTGTGGTCCCGCCTGGTCGGCTTCAAACCCGAGCACCTGGACCATGCGCTTACCGGTCGCACGGTGGTGCGCACCCACCTGATGCGCCGCACCGTCCACCTCGTCACCTCCGACGACGCACTCGCCTGGCGAGCCCGCCACGACACCATGCTGCGCCAGCGAGTGCTGGGCACCTACCGGCGCGAACTGGCCGGCCTCGACGTGGAGGAAGTCGCCGCCGCCGGCCGCGCGGCCATGGCCGACCAGCAGCCCCGCACCATGAGAGAGCTCGTACAAGCCCTCGAAGACCGCTGGCCCGGCCCACCACGCCGGGCCCTGGGCGAGCTGCTCGTCGCAGCCATCATCCCCATGGCCCAACTCCCGCCCCGCGGCCTGTGGCGCCAGACCGCCGGCGTACGCAACCTGCGGTTGGCCACCTGGCTGGAACGGGACATCGACCC
The DNA here is from genome assembly GCF_042959105.1 of Streptomyces sp. NPDC007917. Classification (NCBI taxonomy): domain Bacteria; kingdom Bacillati; phylum Actinomycetota; class Actinomycetes; order Kitasatosporales; family Streptomycetaceae; genus Streptomyces; species Streptomyces sp. NPDC007917. The sequence goes on along the minus strand of NZ_JBIBKK010000002.1, from coordinate 612,991 downwards.
CCTGCCCGCGGGGGACAGCGATCCCGTCGGGCAGCAGCTGCTGCGCCGCTACCTCGCCGCTTACGGGCCCGCCGCCAGCGCGGACCTACGCGCCTGGTGCGGCCTCGCCGGGCTTCCCGCCGCCATCAAAGCCGCCCGGGAAGAACTCGTCGTGTTCCACGACGAACGCGGCCGAGAACTGCTCGATCTGCCCGATGCTCCTCGCCCCCACCCCGATACCCCGGCCCCCGTCCGGTTCCTCCCGGCCTTCGACAACGCCATCCTCGGCTACCACGATCGCAGCCGCATCATCGACGCTCCCCACCTCGGCCTGTCCGTCGCGGGCCACCGCACCGTCCTCGTCGACGGGCGCGTCACCGCCACCTGGACCGTGCGCGACCACCGACTCCACATCAGCCCCCTCCGGCCCCTCACCGCCCCGGAACAAGAAGCCGTCCACGCCGAAGCACAGGACCTGAGCGCCTTCCTGGACGAAGACATCGAGCACATTCAACTCGACACCGAGAGCTGAGCCGTACGGGGATTTCTCGACTCCCCGGTGCCAGGGCCCACGGCCCTGACGAGGAGAACCACCAGCACTATGCCGGCCCAGGTCAGCCGAGCTCAGTGGGAACGACCGGCGCTGTCCGCCTCGTCGAACGGCGCTCCGAGCATCACCCCCGCGTTGGCGACGACCAGGTCGGGCCGGCCCAGGGTGGCGCGGATCGTCGACGCGGCGGCGGTTAATGCGGCGGGGTCTCATGAGGCCGAGCATGTTCGTCGGGCCACAGGTCAACCAGGGCGGGCTTGTCCAGGGTGCGCCACACCCAGGTAACCAAGCGCATGCGCGCCTATCGTTGCGGTATGGACAGTGGCAACCCGCTGGGCGAGTACCTCCGCGCCCGGCGAGAGATGACCAGCCCGGCCCAGGCCGGGCAGCCCTGGTCGGGTCGGCGCAGGACGCCGGGCCTGCGCCGGGAGGAGGTCGCCCAGTCGTCCGGAGTCAGCACCGACTACTACGCCCGGCTGGAACAGGGACGGGAAAAGCACCCTTCCGCACAGGTGGTGCACGCCCTGGCCCGCGCCCTCGGACTGAATCCCGAGGAAACGGCGCACCTGCACCGGCTGGCACGAACGGCTCGTGGCCCCGTCCGGCGAGGTGGTGGTGTGCCCGTCGGGCCGAGTCTGCTGCGCTTGATGGACGGCTGGCTGCACACCCCCGCGCTGATCCTCGACCGACGGCTGGATGTGCTGGCCGGCAACCGCCTCGGATGCGCCCTCTTCGCCAGAATGCTGGAGGCGGGCGAGACCAACCTGGTCCGGTTCACCTTCCTGGACCCGGCCGCCCGGGACTTCTACCCCGAGTGGGAGCGGGTCGCCAGGTCCGGGCTCGCGGCCCTGCGCGCGGGCAGCGGCGACCTGATGAACGATCCCCGGCTCACCGAGCTGGTCGGCGAACTGTCGCTGAAAAGCCCGGAGTTCCGCGCTCTGTGGGCCCGGCACGATGTACGGGGCAAGGCTCATGAGGCCAAGTCCTTCAACCATCACCAGGTGGGCGAGCTGACCTTGGCCTACGACTCGTTCACCGTCGACAGCGCGACGGACCAGCAGCTCATCGTGTACCAGGCCGAGCCCGGCAGCGCTTCCCAGCAGGCCCTCGCACTACTCGGCACGGTGGCCGCCGACCTGCCCGCCCGAGGACCCGGCTGGAGGACCACCCCAGGATCCGGCACGAGTTCATCCCGGTCGGCGCCTGCCGGCTGAACATCCAGGCCGGGCCGTCGCCCGCAAAGTGCGTCAGCAGCTCGGCGACCTGCCAGCGGCGGTGGTCGTGCCAGGACTGCAGGGCCAGTCCGATCCGGCCGCGCCAGGCGTCGTCGCGCCACGGGTGGCCCCGTCGACCCCGGGAGTGATGGTGGGCGGGCGGTGGAGCATCTTCGGTGCCCGGGCGTACGGAGACCTGAGGGCTGTCCTGAAGGGTGTCTTTGTCACTGGTGCGTTGGGGTGCACCCAACGCACCAGCTGTCTCGCAGGCGTGGGCCCACTTGGATGTACCGAGGTAACGATCACACCGCTGATCTGGGGTTTTTGCGCTGGTTGGCATTGAAGCGCGCTTTCTTCTGGCGATTCCCACACGTGTTCATGTCACACCATCTGCGCGTGCGACTTTGGCTGGTGTCGAAGAAGGCGGCTTGGCAGGTTGATGATGCGCACAAGGCCAATTTTCCGTCTCGTTCGCCTGCGAGGATGCTGATCGCGTCGGCGGCGATCACGCTGAGGGCGTCTTCCACGCCGGAAGCCGAGCTGAGCTGCCATCGCCGCTTGCCCTCGGGCGTCAGGATCGCCGCGGCCCGACCCTGAGCGCTGCAGTCATTGATGACCTGGACGGCAGACGCAGGGAGGGCGTCCTGGAGCGCGGCCGCTGTCGCGGCGGCGTGAATCGACTCCCTCAGTTCCCGGGCGAGGTCGAGCTGGGCAGTGGTGCAGGAGTCCACGGCAAGGTCGTTCACTGCCAGCCAGTCGATGAGCCGGTGGGGCGTGGGAATGCGCTCCACGGCGGTGCCGTGACGCTCCGACAGAGTCCCCGTGAAGCTGGTGGCCAGCACCTTGCCGAGGCGGAAGTCAGGGAACCCAGCGCGCATGGAACCACCTTAGCAGGTTGCGGCGCGGCCCGGAGGGCTGCTAGAACCGTCTTAGCCGGTTCCGCGATGGCCAGGAGGTCTCATGCCCCGTCCAACCAGCGACGTGCAAGCATTCGAAGCCCGTGCGACTGACGCTGATCTCGACGAGCTGCGCGCGCGACTAGCCGCGGCGCGACTCCCCGAGGCTGAGACGGTCTATCGCGCCGCGCCCGACCCTCGCCGATGGGAACAGGGCGTACCTCTCGCCGACCTCGTCGAGGTCGTGAACTACTGGCGCACCGGGTACAACTGGCGGTCGTTCGAAGAGCGCCTTGACCGTATCGGCCAGTTCCGCACGACCATTGATGGTCTGGGAATCCACTTCCTGCACCGTCGATCCACGCGCGCGGATGCCACTCCTCTGATCTTGACGCACGGCTGGCCGGACAGCATTGCTCGGTTCATCGATGTAGTAGACGAGCTGGCAGATCCGAAAGACGCAGACGCGCCGGCGTTCCACGTCGTGATCCCGTCGCTACCAGGCTTTGGTTACAGCGACAAGCCGGCCACCACCGGGTGGGGAACCGAAAAGATCGCGGCCGCATGGGTGGAACTGATGGGAAGGCTCGGCTACAGCACGTTCGCAGCCCACGGCGGCGACTGGGGAGGCAATATCACCACGGTTCTCGGCGGCAGGTTCCCGGCGCACGTTCTCGGCATCCACAGCACGTTCGCGGAGGGACCGCCCGGGTTGACAACGGACGGGCTGACGGCGGTCGAGCGCGAGTGGACCGAGGAAACCCGCGATTTCTGGAGCCACCGCGCGGCGTACGCGAAGCAGCAGGCGACCCGACCGCAGACCATCGGCTACTCGCTCGTCGACTCACCGGTCGGGCTTCTCGCCTGGATCCTTGACAAGTTCGCTGAGTGGAGCGACACCGAAGACAGTCCGTTCGAGAGGATTTCCAGGGACCGCGTTCTTGACAACGTCACCCTGTATTGGCTGACGCGGACCGGCGCATCGGCGGCCCGCATTTACTACGAAAGCCACAACTCGCTGGACCCCGAACTCCGGGTCGACGTCCCGTCAGCACTCAGTATGTATCCCCGCGACGTCGAGAAGTGTCCGCGCCCTTGGGCGCAGGAGCGGTACCGGCAAATCGTCCGATGGAGGTCGCCCGAAGCCGGGGGGCATTTCCCGTCGCTGGAGGTTCCCGAGTATTTCGTCAAAGATCTGCAAGAGGGCCTCGCGGCAGTGCTGGCCGCTCATGGGTGAACGCGGCTGCCACACCCAAGTTCAGCCATGAGCCTGCCGTGCGGCGCCCCCGCGCCTGCTGGTGTTCACTCCAGGCGGCGGCGGTCTTCCTCGTCCCACTTGCGGGTGTCACGCGGTTCTACGTACGGCTCTTCCTGGGGCGGATATCCGCCGGCGACGGCGCGCTGGCGGGCGGTCTCGGCGTCGAACTCCAGGCCCAGCAGGATCGCGATGTCGGTTATCCACAGCCACACCACGAAGATGATCACGCCGGCGAAGGTGCCGTAGGTCTTGTTGTAGGAGGCGAAATTCGCCACGTAGAACGCGAACCCGGCCGAGGCGATCATCCAGATGACCAGGGCGAGAAAGCTGCCCGGCGTGATCCACCTGAATCCGCGGACCTTCGCGTTGGGGCTGGCCCAGTACAAGATCGCGATCATGAGGGTGACCAGGACGACCAGGACCGGCCACTTCGCGATCGACCAGACGGTCAGTGCGGTGTCGCCGATCCCGAGCACATCGCCGGCCCGGCGGGCCAGGGGGCCGGTGAAGACCACGATCAGTGCGCTGAGGGCCGAGAGGATCATCAGCACGACGGTCAGGGCCAGTCGCAGCGGCAGCACCTTCCACACCGGGCGGCCTTCGGGCATGTCGTAGACGGCGTTGGAGGCGCGGATGAACGCCGCCACGTAGCCGGACGCCGACCAGACGGCCAGGGCCAGGCCGAGGATCGCCATGGCCGACCCGGTGCCGACGTTGCCCTGCAGCTGCTGCACCGTGCTACGGATCACATCGCGGTCGACGCCCGGGGCGAGCTGCTGGACGTTTTCCAGGACCGCGTTGGTGGCCGACTGCCCGCCGATGCCCAGCAGGGAGACCAGCACCAGCAGCGCGGGGAACAGCGACAGGATGCCGAAGTAGGTCAGGGCTGCCGCACGGTCGGTCAGCTCGTCGTCCTTGAACTCCCTGAACGTCCCGCGCAGCACCGCCCCCCACGACTTCTTCGGCAGCTCGCTGGGAGCATCCGGCGCTTTGCGCTCGACTTCCGGGCCGGGACCGAACCTCTCCGGCTCGTCCGCGCGGCCGTGGGAATCGGCGCGGCGTCCTGGCTCGTCGGCCTCCATGTCGGGTAAGTGGCCTCGGCCATGGCGAGTGTCCTCACCCTTGTGTCCCAGTCTCATGAGCTTCGCCATACGAGACGAGTAACCACGAAACGCGCGGTCACTCGGCCCGCGCCCATCGGGAGGCGTACGGCGTCACGCAGATCGACAACGCCATCGAAGGCGACACCGGTCGCCGACCCGCGGGGTCCGCGCACGGGTCAGCGCCTGACCAACTGGTCGGCCAGGCGGCGCGCCTGGGCCAGCAGCATGCCGTACGTCGCCAGTGCGTCGGGACCCTCGGGCACCGCGCCCGGCAGCCTCTGCCGCAGATCCTCCAGCGTGCGGCCCAGGTCCTCGACGACCTCGCGCAGCTCCTGGTCCACCTGCCAGTCCTTGCCGGCCGGGGAGAACCGGCTTCGGGTGTAGAGCTGGATGGCGCGGGCGCTGCCGCGCAGGAACTCCGCGTACGCCATGGCGACGGGCGGGCCCGGCCGCGGTTCTTTCCGATCGTCGTCGCAGGCCTCCAGCACCGCCCGGGTGACGCCCGTGGTGTGGACAGCCACGTAGTCCAGGACGGTGACCGCGTCGTCGTAGTCCTGGCCGGGAGGCGACACGCCGCCGCTGCGGCGACGCGGGTTGGCGCGCAGGCTCTCCCGGCTCCGACCGACCGCGGAGCGGGCCTGATCCACCAGCCTCCCCAGGAGCAGGGCCCGTTCATGCAAGGAACCGGCCGCACGGGCATCCCACTCGTCGCAGGCCAGCCCGTCGGCGACCGCGTCGAGGACCTCCTGTGCCTCGCAGGCCGCGTCCTCCAGCGCGGCGCGGGTGCTGCGCAGGTACACCGGGGGCCGGATCAGCGCATTGACCGCGATGCCCATCGCAGCGCCGAAGACCGCCTCGGTGACCCGGGCCGCCGACGAGGGAATGCTGACCGGGTCGCTGGTCAGGACGAACAGGGCGCCGGTGGCCGCATAGACGCCCTGGCCGCCCAGGCCCTGCCAGCTGCCCAGCAGCACCGCCACCGGCAGCACCAGGCTCATCGCCGCCATCGTGGAATCGAGCGTCAAAGCCGCACCAGTGGCCACCACCGTCCCGGTGGCGATGGCCGCCACCTGCTGCAACCCGTGCGCGATCGACCGGTACACCGTCGACTCCACCAGCATGATCGCCACCCACGGCGCGACGAACGCCATCGGCGCCTTCAGCCACCAGCCCGCAACCGCCCACGCCAGGCACGCGGCCAGGGCCGCCTTGAAGGCAAGGACCCGCGCAACTCGGCAGGTGGCTGGTGTTTGCGGGTAGGCGCCCCGGGCAGGCGAACGTCGTGCTTCGGACCGGAGGCACGCCACGAGAGCGGTTCGGCTGCTCAGGGGCGTGCTGTGTCCTGCGCCCACGCAGTCGCACGTGTCTCCCGCGGTGCACCGACCACGCGAAGAGGGAGAGATAGGCGCATGACCGTCGTCCGCACACGCAGCAGGCATCCGCACGACGACGCCCCCGACACCACCGCCGAGTTCCGGCGCATCGCCGCCCTGCCCGACGGTCCCAAGAAGGAGGCGCTGCGGCAGGAGGTCGTGTGCGCGTGGATGCCGATGGCGGAGCGGCTGGCGCGGCGGTTCCACAACCGCGGTGAATCCGCCGAGGATCTGCGCCAGGTCGCGATGCTGGGCCTGGTGAAGGCCGTCAAGCGCTACGAGCCGGACCGCGGCAACGCCTTCGAGAGCTTCGCCGTGCCCACGGTCGTCGGGGAGATCAAGCGTCACTTCCGGGACCACATGTGGGGCGTACACGTGCCGCGCCGCGTGCAGGAGCTCCGCAACCGCGTGCGCGCCGCCGTCCAGGACCTCACCCGCACCCCGGACGACCGTTCCCCCAGCGTGTCGGAGATCGTCCGGCACACCGGCATGAGTGAGGAGGACGTGCTGCTGGGGCTGGAGGCGATGGGCAGCTTCTCCGCGCTGTCACTGGACGCCGAACTGCCCGGAGCCGACGACGGATACTCCCTCGCCGACACTCTCGGCACCACGGAGCCCTCCTACGACCGCGTCATCCAGCGGGAGGCACTCAAGCCCAAGCTGCGCGCCCTGCCCGAACGCGAGCAGCACATCCTCTACCTGCGCTTCTTCCGCGAGGAGACGCAGACCCGGATCGCCGAACAGCTCGGCATCTCGCAGATGCACGTCTCACGCCTCATCAGCCGGACCTGCGCCCGGTTGCACGACCAGATCGAAGCCCGGGCGGTGTGACGCTCGCCCCGAACCAGCCGTCAGCTCACAGGCCGTCGCGTGGCACCGACTCGTTCCACGTCCGGGAGAACACCCGCCGGTCGCCCTCATAGCCGTCGAGGGTGGCGTCCACGACATATCGCTCGTAGGCGCGCCGCCCGACGTCGAGGCCGATGTCTTCGAAGCGCACCGTTCCCCGGTCCTTGACGATCGGCCACGCCGTTGAGGTCGATGGTCGCCCGGTAGCGGCGTCCGGGCTCCAGCGGTTCGGGTTGCCCGGTCTCCCGGTGGTGGGCGAGGCTGAGCAGCCCGTATGTGACGCGGGTGGCCCGCCGTCTGCCACGTCGGAGATGCGCGCCGCGAACACGGCGACCGGCTCCGAGGCCGACAGGCCGAGGTCGACCGTCGGTGAACCGAGGATCTCCACGCGCTCGGTGAGCGGGGCCGTGTCGAAGACCAGGTTCTGCAGCGTGGCCAGGTTGGGTCCGTCCAGGCCGATGACGAAGATGTTCGCGTACGAACTCACAGCGCTCCCTGCTGGGGTGTTCCGGGGGCGCTCAGGTACCCGCTCACGCCGGGTGAATGCCCTCGGCGGCGGGCGGGGCGCGTTCACCCGGCGCTGTGCGTCGACTCCGTCACCTGCCGCCAGGTCCGCATCAGCTGGCTGAATTCCTTGACCTGGACGAGCACATGGTCGCGGGCGGCGTTCTCCGCGGTGTCCGCGTCGCCGCCGGCGATGGCGTCGGCGATCTCTCGGTGCTCGGCCAGCGAGCGCCGCATGCGATCCGGCACGCGCAGCTGCAGCCGCCGGTACGGCTGCAGGGCCCGCTTGAGCGCGTGGGCCTGCTGCCGCAGGTACTCGTTGCCGCAGGAGTCGTAGACGATGTCGTGGAACCAGGCATTGGCGTAGTAATAGCGGTCGGCGTCGTCGGCCGTGGCGTGCTTCACGCACTCCTGCAGGGCTTGTTCGAGCTCGTCCAGCGACTCCCGCTCGATGCGGCGGGCGGAGAGCCGTGCCGCCATTCCCTCGAGCTCGGCCATGACTTCGAAGCGCTCGGCCAGCTCGGAGATGCTCAACTCGGTGACGTACGTGCCGCGTTTGGGGCGGATCTGCACCAGTCCGGAGCGCTCCAGGGCCTGGAGGGCTTCCCGGATCGGCGTGCGCGAGCATCCGTACTCCCGCTCGAGCTGGGCCGGATCCAGGCGCTCACCGGGTCGGTAGCGGCCGTCGATGACGGCGTTCTCGAGCGCGTCCCGCACGCGCTGTGATTCCGGGACTCGAGCCATGGACACCTCCGAGCCCAGATTATCCGACCTGGACAGGGGGTGGTGCATCTCACGCGAGCGCTGTTATATACATCAGACGCGTTTATGCATATGTAATGCGTCCGGAGCCGGAGGCGGGACGAAGGAGCAGAGATGGGACGTCATGACGGCTGGCTGCTCACCGAGCTGTTCCAGGCGCTCGGGCGACGGCGTGGCGGCGACCCCGCGGCCGGCGAGCAGTACGACTCCCCGCTGGACCAGCTGCTCGCCGCCTGTGAAGTCCTGATGAGCGACGTGGGCGAAGCCTCGATGCGGGCGGTCGCGGCTCGGGCCCTGACCGCCTACGACGCGCTCGACGACATCGGCAGGCTCGCCTTCTTCACCCACGTCACCCAGACCTACGACGTCGACGCCGAGCAGGTCCGCGCCGCATTCCACCGGTGGGAGGCGGCCAGGAGCTCCGGGTCCGAGGGCGGCGAGGAGCTGGTCCGGCTCTTCGACGTGGTCGAGCCGGCCCGCCAGCAGCTGCTGCGCAGGATGAACCACGCACCCGGCGCCACGCTCGCCCTGGTCCGGATGCGGGCGGACCTGCGTCGGCTGGTGCGCCACCACCCCGAGCTGCGCTCCCTCGACCACGACCTTCACCACCTGCTGACCTCCTGGTTCAACCGCGGCTTCCTCCGGATGGAGGAGATCACCTGGGACTCGCCGAAGGAACTGCACGACCACCTGCTGCATTACGAGAAGGTCCACCCGATGGCGGGCAGGGCCGAGCTCCGCCGCCGTCTGCAGCCCGAGGACCGCCGTGCCTACGCCTTCTTCCACCCGGCCACCGGGGACGTGCCACTGATCTTCGTGGAGGTCGCCCTGGTGCGCGGCATGCCGGAGCGCATCGCCCCGCTGCTGGAGAACGGCCCGGCGATGAGCCCCGCGCAAGCGGACACGGCAGCGCTCTACTCGATCAACAATGCTCTGGACGGCCTGGCCGGAGTCTCCTTCGGCAGCTTCCTCATCAAGCAGGTCATCGAGCAAGTGGGGGAGCAGCTGCCGCACTTGACGCAGTTCGTCACGCTCTCGCCCATCCCCGGATTCCGGCGCTGGCTGGGCGAGCAGGCCGAGCAGGACGCCGACCTGCGGCTGCTCGTCCGGGAGCTGGACGCCGTGGAGGAACCGGCGAACCTCAGCGCGGAGGACGCCGAGCAGATCCGCCCCCGGCTCTTTCCCGCCCTGGCCCGGTACATCGCGGTCGAGCGGCGCGACGACGGGCGCCCCCTCGACCCGGTCGCCCGCTTCCACCTGGGCAACGGGGCCACCGCCTGGCGGCTGAACTGGCCGGCGAACAGCTCACCGGAGGCCTGGCGGCAGTCCTACGGCGCGATGATCAATTACCGCTATGAGCCGGAGAAGCTGGAGCGCCGGCACGAGGACTTCATCCGCAACCGCACCGTGGCGCTCGGCGGGCCGCTGCGCGACGTCCTCCCGGCCGCCCCTACGGCTTCCCCCATCCACGACGCGTCCACCACCCCGGACGGCGAGAGAGGAACACCCCCGATGGCGCCCTTCACGACCATCTACCGGTCCTTCGTCGAGCAGACGGAGCGACGACCGGACAAGGCGCTCTTCGAGCTGCCCGACGGGCAGAGGATCACCTACCGCCAGACCGCTGAGACCGTGCGGCGGATCGCCGCCCGTCTCGTCGCCGACGGCGTCACCCCCGGTGACCGGGTCGCCATGCAGGTGGAGAAGTCGCCGGAGGCCATCGCGCTGTACCTGGCGACCCTGCGGATCGGCGGCGTCTTCCTGCCGCTCAACACCGCCTACACCGGTGCGGAGATGGACTACTTCATCGGCGACGCCCGGCCCCGCGTCCTCGTCTGCTCGCCCGACCGCCTGGCCGACCACGCGCACCGCGCGGAGCAGGGGCTCGTCGTCGAGACCCTCGGCACCGCCGGCGACGGCACCCTCCTCGACGGCGACGGCACCCTCCTGGACGGCGACGGCGACGGCCGGCGCGAGGAGGTCTTCGACGCGTCGGCCGACGACCCGGCGGCGATCCTCTACACGTCCGGCACCACCGGGCGCTCCAAGGGCGCGGTGCTCTCCCACGGCAACCTCGCCTCCAACTGCCGGGCGCTGCTGGAGGCCTGGCAGTACACCGCCGAGGACCGGCTGATCCACGCCCTGCCGATCTTCCACATCCACGGTCTCTTCGTCGCCGCGAACATGACCCTGACGGCGGGCGCCTCCATGTACTACCTGCCGAAGTTCGACGCCGCGACGGTCGTCGGCCTGCTGCCCCGTGCCACGGTGCTCATGGGCGTCCCCACCTTCTACACCCGGCTGCTGAAGGACGACCGGCTCACCCCCGAGGCCTGCGCCTCGATGCGGCTGTTCGTCTCCGGATCGGCTCCGCTGCTCGCGAGCGATCACCAGGCCTTCGAAGCCCGCACCGGCCACGCCATCCTGGAGCGCTACGGGATGACCGAGACCGGCATGAACACCAGCAACCCCTGCACCGGCGGACCGCGCAAGCCCGGCACCGTCGGCCTGCCGCTCCCCGGCACCCAGATCCGGGTCGTGGACGGCACGACCGGACGGCCGCTGCCCGACGGCGAGGTCGGCAGCATCGAGGTCCGCGGCCCGAACGTCTTCACCGGTTACTGGCAGTTGCCCGAGAAGACCGCCGCGGAGTTCCGCGAGGACGGCTTCTTCATCACCGGCGACCTGGGCCGCATCGACGAGGACGGCTATCTGTGCATCGTCGGCCGGGGCAAGGACCTCGTGATCTCCGGGGGCTACAACATCTACCCCAAGGAGGTCGAGGAACTGCTCGACGGCCACCCCACGGTGCTGGAGTCGGCCGTGATCGGCGTCCCCCACCCGGACTTCGGCGAGACGGTGGTGGCCGTCGTCGTACCGGCCCCGGGCCAGCACCCCCAAGAGGCCGAGCTGCTGGACTTCGTCGCCAAGGACCTCGCCCGGTTCAAGCACCCGCGCGCCGTGCGCGTCGTCGCCGCCCTGCCCCGCAATGTGATGGGGAAGGTGCAGAAGGCCGAACTGCGCAAGCGCTACGCCGACCTGTTCGCGGGCGCGGACGCCTGATCCGCCGACCGGCCGCGGACAACGGCGCCGGCCGGCCTCACCTCTGTTCCCCCTCGCAAGTCCCCTGTTTCCCCCATGTCCCCCCGGTGTCTCTCAGTGTGGAGAAGACGATGGTTATCTATGGAGTCGCAGCCCTGGCGGTGTGCGTGCTCGCCGGCACACTCGTCGGTGAACTGCTCGGCGTCGCGGTCGGCGTCGATGCCAATGTCGGCGGAGTCGGCTTCGCCATGATCATGCTGGTGCTGGTCACCCACCAGCTCCGCCGGAAGGGGAAGTTCCCCGAGGTCTCCGAGCAGGGCGTGCTCTTCTGGAGCGCGATGTACATACCGATCGTCATCGCCATGGCCTCCGCGCAGAACGTGGTCAAGGCGGTCACCGGCGGTCCGATGGCGATCCTGGCGGGCCTCGGCGCCGTCGCCGCAGGGTTCGCCCTGGTGCCCGCGCTGGCGCGGATCGGCGAACCGGGCGAACCACTGGAACCACTGGAGACGCCGCAGACACTGAGCGCGGACGAGAAGCAGGGGGCCTGAGATGGACCGGTTCACATCCGTCTTCGAAGACAACGGCCTGCTCGTGGCCTTCGGGCTGGTCGGCGCGCTGATGCTGGCCGGCGGGTGGTTGTCCAAGACGCTGACCCGCGGCCGGCTGCAGGGCTCCGCCATCGCCATCCTCCTCGGCCTGGTCCTGGCCTACTGGGGCGGCACGGTGACCGACGGCGAGCACGGGCTCGCCGACTTCTCAGCGCTCTCCGGGCTGAGCCTGATGGGCGGCGCGATGCTTCGGGACTTCGCGATCGTCTCCACCGCCTACGGCGTCGACCTGAAGGTGATCAAGCGTGCCGGGCTGTCCGGCGGGTTGTCGATCCTGCTGGGCGTGGTCATCTCGTTCGTGATCGGGGCCGTGATCGCCGCCTTCTTCGGCTACACGGACGCCAAATCGCTGGCGACCATTGGCGCCGGTGCGGCCACGTACATCGTCGGGCCGGTGACCGGCACGGCGGTGGGCGCGAGCTCGGACGTGATCGCGTTGTCGGTGGCGGCCGGTCTGGTCAAATCCGTGGTGGTGATGGTGGGGACACCGCTCATCGCCCCACTGATCGGTCTGAACAACCCGAAGTCCGCCATGGCCTTCGGTGGCCTGCTGGGTACGACCTCCGGCGTGGCCGGCGGCCTCGCGGCCACCGACAAGCGCCTGGTCCCCTATGGGGCCATGACGGCCACTTTCTACACAGGCGTCGGCTGCCTGCTCGGCCCGTCGCTGTTGTACATGGTGCTGCGGGCCATCGTCGGTGGGTGAGGCGATCGCCCGTGGGCGTATCGCGTGCTCCACCACCACCCGCAGCAGCACGGTGTGCCGGTCGTCCGTCCCTTCGACATGGAGGATCTTGTGAGGCTCCCGGATGACGATGCGGGTGAGGACAGGGCGAAGTGAGCTGCCGGGGCCGCGCCGCCCGCGGCCCGGATGGAGACGACGCTGGCGGCGGTGGTGGACGAGCCGCACGCGGACCGGCTGTGCCAGGCGCTGGCGGGGCGGCGGGTGGCCGACTGTCTGCCCGGGGAGCGCCGGAAGCCGCCCATCGCGGATCCGGACGACACGGCGCTGGAGGTCGCCGCGCTCATGGCGCGCGAACGCAGTCCGCTGATCGCGATGGTGGGGCGAGAGGGGAGCCGGGAGCACGGTGGCGCCCGGTTGCTCGGCGTGATCACCGCCGCGCATCTGCTGGAACGACTCCTTGGGGTGACATGAGCGACTGGCACAGCTGGGCGGCGATCGCTGTTTTCGTGACCGCCTATGCGGCGATCATCAGCGAGCATGTGCACCGTACGGCCGCCGCGCTGGCCGGGGCGGGGGCCATGCTCGCGCTCGGCGCCACGGACGATGTGGCGGCGTTCTTCGACGAGCACTCCGGGATCGACTGGAACGTCATCTTCCTGTTGCTGGGGATGATGGCGATCGTCGGTGTGCTGCGGCAGACGGGCCTGTTCGAGTATCTGGCGATCTGGGCGGTCAAACGGGCCCGCGGCAGGCCTTTCCGGGTGATGGCGATGCTGATAGTGATCACCGCGTCGGCGTCGGCGCTGCTGGACAACGTCACGACGGTGTTGCTGATCGCGCCGGTCACCCTGCTGGTGTGCGAGCGCCTCGCACTGCCCGTCGCACCCTTTCTGATCGCCGAGGTGATGGCCTCCAACATCGGGGGTACCGCCACCTTGGTCGGCGACCCGCCGAACATCATCATCGCCAGCCGGGGCGGGCTGACCTTCAACGACTTCCTGGTCCATCTGGCGCCGATCGCCGCGATCCTCACCGTCGTTCTGGTGGTGATGTGCCGGCTGATGTTCCGCACGGTGTTCGTGTACGACGAGAAGCGCGCCGCCGAAGTGATGGCGCTGCAGGAGCACGAGGCGATCCGCGACCACCGGCTGCTGTACCAGGGCCTGGGTGTGCTCGCCCTGGTCATCGTCGGTTTTGTGGCACATCCGGTGCTGCACTACGCGCCGAGCGTGGTCGCCCTGCTCGGCGCCGGGCTGCTGATCGCCGTCTCGAAGGTGGAGACGGGGGAGGCGCTGAAGGAGGTCGAGTGGCCGACGCTCGCCTTCTTCGCCGGGCTGTTCATCATGGTGGGTTCGCTGATCGAGACCGGTGTCATCGGGGAGATCTCCCGTGCCCTCGCGGACGCGACCGGTGGCAGCGAACTCGGCGCGACGATGCTGTTGGTGTTCGGTTCCGCGGTGTTGTCCGGTGTCGTCGACAACATTCCGTATGTCGCCACCATGGCTCCCATCACGGCCGACCTGGCGCACGGCTTCGGCGGTGACGGTGTCCACGTGCTGTGGTGGGCGCTGGCTCTGGGGGCCGACCTCGGTGGCAATGCCACCGCCATCGGCGCCTCCGCCAACGTCGTGGTCCTGGGGATCGCCGAACGCAATCGCCAGCCCATCTCCTTCTGGCAGTTCACCAAGTACGGCCTGGTCGTGACCGCGGTGACGGTCACCATCGCCGCCGGATACCTGTGGCTGCGGTACTTCGCCCTGAACTGACGGCCAGTCCACCGAACGGGCCGCCGACCCCACCGCGCCACCGCGAGGAGGGACCGGAGCGGGGGCGGGCGGGGAAGGTTCTCCTCGGCCCCGCCGCTGCTCGTCGGGACGCTCAGGCCTGCCGTGGAAGGCGTGGCGCGGTCAGAAGGTGGAGGCGATGTCGTCGAAGGTGGCCTCGTCGACCAGGCCGGAGTCGTCCAGGACGTTCTGGTGGTCGAGAACGGTGCGGTTGACCTCGGAGGCGAAGCGGCGTATCAGGGAGTTCTTGGTACTGGCGCGGACCTGCGCGATGGTGACGAAGATCTTGCCATGGGTGCCGCGCAGGATGTTGGAGAACTTCTTGTCGAAGTCGGCGCCCTGGGCGTTCTCCAGGGTACGGACGAAGCCGAGCTGTTCTTCGCTGGCCACGTCCGGCAGGGAGACGTTCAGCGCCTCGGCGGTGTTGCGGACGAACTCGTCGAGACTGGCGTGGCCTTCCATGATGTGCAGCCCCGCCCGTTTGACGGATTCGCTTGTGGCGTGGGTCTGGGCGAGCCGTCCGGCTGGCGCCTCCCACAGATTGGCCTGACGCACCTTCTTCAGGAACTCGATGTCGAGCTTGCTCACCGAGCCGGCTGTGGTGACCACGTCGCCGGGCGAGGCCGGTTTGGCGCTCGGGAAGTTCGACGACGCGCCTTCCGTCGCGTTCGCGTTTCCCCGGGTGGCCCACACCACCGCTCCGGCGAGGACGGCCAGGGCGACGAGCACGACGGCCGTGATGGTGAGGTTGCGTGGGCGGCCGTGCAGCGAGCGGGCGTGAGCGGTCATGGTGCCTCCAGGTTCCGGATGCGGGTCCGTCTGTGGGGGGATACGACCCCTGGGTCTCGGGCACTCAGCACGCTAGGCATTTAGACAGTGCAACTTTTGCACTTTGATGGAGTCCGCTGAACGCATGGCGGGTTCTGTGGGCGTCCGCTACAGTCACTCGCTTGCCTGGCGGTGAGGGGAGGCGTGACCGCACGTGGACCGGACGCTGACGGGCATCGCGGGTCACAGGTCGGCGAATATGGTGAGGCCGTGCAAATTTTGCACAGTCTCATTTCCTCGGGTGTTCGTCGACCGTGGCCTGATCGGCCGGGATCACCAGGTCGCGCGAGCGTGCTGGGCGTCCTCGACGGTGGGTTCGCCACCGGCTTCCGTGAACGCCTGCAGTGCCTCGACCAGATGGCGTCGCTGCCCGGCGGGCATGGACTCGACGATGCGTGCGATCTCCTGTCGGCGCCGAGCGGTCGCTTCGGCCACGATCCGTCGGCCGGCCTTGGTCAGTGAGATCACACTGGTGCGCCGGTCCTCCGCGGAGACCCCGCGTGCGACCACGCCCGCCGCGACCAGACGGTCGATCATACGCATCGCGGTCGACGGCTGGACTCCCAGCTCTTCTGCCAGCCCGGAAAGGTTCAGTGGCCCCCTGCTGTCGAGGACGACCAGCATCCGGAACTGAGGCAGCGTCAGCGAATCCTCGACCGCGGCCAGGGACCGGACGGAGATGGCGACCAGCAGACGGGACGCGGTCAGCAGGGCGGTGACCATCGCCTCGGCGTCGGACGCGGGGGTGGGTGAACGGCGCGACATACGCCCTTTTTACCGTCCCGGCGTACCGCGAGTGGCCGGGTCTGCCCTCACCAGCCGGTCAGGAGCAGGCGGTTGAGGAGCCGGGCGAGGCGTGCCTCGGCGATGATGTGGTCGGTTCTGCCAGCACCCGGCGCATGTCGCGCACCGTCTGCCACGTGCCGCGCCAGGTGCCCGTCACCTTGGAGGCGCCGGTGCGCGGCAGGTACGGGACGTCGTGCTCGGTGATCCGCCAGCCCGCGTCGGCGGCCCGCACGACCATCTCCAGCGGATAGCCACTGCGCCGGTCCGTGAGGCCGAGGCCCAGCAGCGCCTGGCGGCGGGCCGCGCGCAGCGGGCCGAGGTCGTGCAGGCGCAGTCCGGTGCGGCGGCGCAGCATGCGGGCGAGCGCGAGGTTGCCGACGCGGGCGTGTGCCGGCCATGCGCCCCGGCCCTGCGGGCGGCGTCGGCCGAGTACCAGATCTGCGGCACCTGCGCGCACCTCGCGCACGAACGGCAACAACAGCGAGGGGTCGAGGGACGCGTCGCAGTCGCAGAAGCACACCACGTCGGCGGTGGCGGCGGTCAGCCCCGCGTGGCAGGCGGCGCCGAAACCACGGCGCGGCTCGTGGACGACCAACGCGCCCAGCTCGCGGGCCAGCTCCGCCGAGCCGTCGGTCGATCCGTTGTCGACGACGAGCGCGCGCCAGCCGTGCGGGATGCGGGCGAGCACCCAGGGGAGGGCGTCGGCCTCGTTCAGGCAGGGCAGGACCACATCGACGTCCGTGGGTGTGGGAGAGGTCATCACGGCTCTCACCCTACGAGCGCGAAAGGTGCGTTCCGGACTTCGGTTCCTTACGAAACACGGACGTCGGCAGCGGGAGGCGGCGTCAGCGGGGATGCGGTGCGAGGCCGGCCGCATGCAACAGCCGTACGAGCGGGCCGCCCTTGCCCATACCGGTCGTCCTCGTCGCCGCGCGCGGTGACGAGGGCGACCGGATCCTGGGTCGCCTTCTTCCTCCAGCACCCTAACCGCGCGTACAGCCGGGAGGACCTGATGCGCGAGGTGTGGGGCCGGGACTTCGGCGACCTGTCGACCGTCACCGTCCATGTCCGCCGACTTGCGAGGGCACCGGCGAATGACGCGGCGTTAGGGCGCGTATCGGGTCGTGATCGATGAGCATCGCAGCTTCCGGGGCGGATGCCCGTCCCGCCGTGACCGAGGTCGCGGTGGGTGCCTGGACGCGTTCTTCAGGGCGTGGGTGCGGTGAGGTACCGCTGGATCGTGGGTCCGAGCCAGTCCACGATCTCCTCGCGGCTGAGCGCCACGCTCGCCGGGAACCGCAGCACGTAGCGCGTCAGCGCGAGCCCCAGCATGGTCGAGACGCACAGTGCGGCCCGCGCCTGCGCCTGCTCCGGCTCGTGGCCCAGCCGGCGGGCCAGCGGGATCATCTGCTCGCGCAGCACGCTCTGCATGCGATCGGCGGCGGCCGGGTCGGTGGCGCCGACCCGCATCAGCGCGGTGAGCTCCTCGTTCTCCTCCCACAGGGTGAGGAAGTGGTGCACGAGCGTGCGGCCGATCTCCTCGCGCGGTTCGAGGGACAGGCCGGGCAGCCCGGGGTCGATCGCGACGGCCGCCGCGAACAGGCCCGCCTTGTTGCCGTAGTAGCGCATCACCATGGACGGGTCGATCTTCGCGTCGCGCGCGATGGCCCGGATGGTGGCTTTCTCGTAGCCGTCCGCCGCGAACCGCTCGCGGGCCGCGGCGAGGATCGTGGCGCGGGTGGCGTCGGAACGCCGTGCGGCCTGCGGGTTCTCCGTGGTGCCGGTCATGCCAACAAGCGTAGGCCAACAGGTGTTGACAGTCCAGAGCTGCGGCCCTACGTTTGCCAACAAGCGTTGACCAACAAGCGTTGGCAAGGCCGCAGTCGCTGAAGCCCCGGTGTCACCGGCGATACCCCTTGAGCGCCCGCCAGATCTCCTCGTGCCACAGGCAGCGAGCGTCGTGAGCGTCGCCGGATCCACTACGGCGGTGGCCGCCCTCAGTGCCGTGGGGCAACCGACAGCGAGAGGAAGTACCGAAGATGGCCAAGCTGCAGAGCCTGGACCCGAATACGCCGATGGTCGCGCAGTTCAAGGAGAAGACCGGACCCATCGTCCTGGCCAACACCTTCGTCGTCCCAAAGGAGAGGACTGAAGCGTTCCTGGCCCTCTTTCGGAGGCAGGCGGAGTTCATGAAGGCTCAGCCGGGATTCATCTCCCTGCAGATGCACAAGGGAACGGCGGACAGCCAGCTTCTGATGAACGTCGCGGTCTGGGAGTCGACCGAGGCTCTCGCCACGGCGCTCGGCAGCCCTGAGTTCCAGCGCATGGCCGCCGAGTTCCCCGACGACATCGTGTCGTACCCGCACATCTTCGAGCAGATCAACGTATGACACGGCAACTGCAGCCGGGGAGGGCAGCGGAGAAGCCCTGCCCTCCCCCCGGCAGTCACACATCCATGCACCATGCCGGGTCGCCAAGGCCGAGCCCGAAGATCGCGGCAAAACCGGCATCGGCGAAGACGAACCGGCAGGCCTGCGCGGTCAGAGACCGAGTGAGGCGATCTTGCCCCCCACTCGCGCCGGCCCGCGTCATCTGCCCCGTCATCAACCGCCCCCGCTATGCCCGCCGCATCCGCCGCTGAACCCCTGCCCCACCCCAGGCTGAACGTCAAAGGAGAAGAACCATGTCGCTGAAGAACGTCAACACCGTCCTGGCCACCGTCTGCGCCCTGTTCGTCCTCTACCTCGGGTTGTCCTTCATCCTGGCCCCGGAGGCGTCCACTCAAGGCGTTGGCCTGCCGACCTGGGCCGCCGGCAACGGCGACGGCTTCCTCATCATGAAGGGCACTCGCGAATTCTCGATGGGCCTGGTCATCGGCATCCTCCTGCTGACGGGCCACCGCCGCGCCCTGGGCTGGGTCCTGCTGATGGAGGCCGTCGCCCCGTTCGGCGACATGATCAACGTCTTGGCCCACCACGGCCCCCTCGCCGCCGCGTTCGGCATCCACGGCCTGACCTCGGCGCTGATCGCGATCACCGGCCTGCTGACCCTCCGGGAGACCAGTAAGGCTCACAAGGCCATCGCCCCGGCGCCCGCCGCACAGCCCGCCTGACAGCTGCATGCCCCCAAGGGGTGGCCCGGCCACATGGCAGGGCCACCCCTGATCCGTCAGCGACCGCCGAGAAGGGTCAGGCAAACGATCTTCTTCCAGCCCGAGCGAGATCAAAGCGACGCGGACGACGTCGAGCGGCACCCTTGTCCGCGCTGCCGGGCCGAGCCCGGCTCGCCCTGCCGCTCGCGCGACCACGCCCCGCACTGCCGGGTCATCCTCACCGTCTACGAGATGAAGCGCCTGGGCCGCGACGCCGCCGAACTCACCGCACTCGCCGACCACCTCACCGCCCACGGCCTGGTCCTCGAAATGCTCGCCGGACCCCTGCCCGGGATGTACGACCCGAGCGGGCCGGGCCGGGGGATGGGCATGGGCGACGGCACAGTCATGCGTTCGGAAGAGCTGGCTCCAGCCGCTTGCCACGACATCCCAGCCACGGGGGTGGTGCCAGCATCACCCCCGATTCGGGGCTTGGGCCAACTGCTTCACGGGCCACCGCGGAGGAGGGTTGATCCCGTCACCAGGAGCGCCGGCCGACGGAGCCGGACGTCGACAACGGAACGGGGACCCATGATGGCCAGTCACGCGCGGCGGAGAATTCTCAAGGGTGCCGCGGTCGCGGCAGTGGGCGGCGCGGTGGGCAGCGGCCTCGGGCCCGGCTTCCTCACGGCTGCGGCTCAGGCGAGCCCCATGGCCGGGAAGAGCGGCGCGACCGGGGCGACCCCGTTCCTGGAAGGGGCCTTCGAACCGGCCACCGAGGAGTTGACGGCCTTTGACCTCAAGGTGACCGGCCGCATCCCGCGTGACCTGGACGGCCGCTACCTGCGCAACGGCCCGAACGCGCTGGGCCTTGAGGACGTCCGCGCCCACCACTGGATGCTCGGCGACGGAATGGTGCACGGGGTCCGGCTGCGCGGCGGGCGTGCGGAGTGGTACCGCAACCGCTGGGTGCGGTCCTCGCAGGTGACGGCCAAGCTGGGGGAGACCTACCCGGGCCAGGCACCACCGGACGACTTCGCGTGCAACACGCACGTGATCCCGTACAAGGGCCGCATCCTCGCGATGCAGGAAGGCGGTCCGCTGCCGTACGAGCTGGACGGCGAACTCAACACCGTGCGCCCGTACGACTTCCGCTCCACGCTGGGCGGCGCGTTCACCGCCCACACCAAGTACGACTCGGCGGCCGACGAGTTGCACGCGATCGCGTACTACCCCACATGGGACCATGTGCGGCACATCATGATCGACCGGACCGGCCAGGTAGCGCGGACCACACGGATTCCCGTCGCGGACGCGCCGATGATGCATGACTTCGCGCTCACCGAGAAGTACGTGGTGATCGTGGACGTGCCGATCACCTTTGACGCCGCCGCGGCGGAAGCGGGCGCGATCGTGCCGTACGTGTGGAACGACAGGCATCCCATGCGCATCGGGCTGTTGCCGCGCACCGGCCGCACCACGCGCTGGTTCGAGATCGCCCCGGTGTACTACTCGCACACCCTCAACGCCTACGACCAGGGTGATTCGGTCGTGGTGGAGTACACAGGGTTCCCCGCGCCGTTCTACGCCGCCGGGCGCGGCATGGGCGGACCTTCCGCGACCGGTGCCCCGACCCTCGACCGCTTGACGATCGACCTGCGCGCCGGCCGCGTCCGCAGCAGCCGGCTGGACGACCGTCCGCAGGAGTTCCCCCGCATCAACGAGTCCCTGGTCTCGCGTCGGCACCGCTACGCCTACACCGCCAGCGCGGCTGAGATGTGGCGTGCGTACGAGACCGTCGACGGGGTGCCGCCGGACGAGAAGTTCACCAACTACCTGGTCAAGCACGACATGCTGCGGAGCAGCAGGCAGCTTCACCGCTTCCCGGGGGGCGCGGCGGTCAGCGAGCCGGTGTTCGTCCCACGGCGCGGCGCGCGGGACGAGGACGACGGCTACGTCCTGTCGTATGTGAACGACCCCGACCGCGGGGCGACTGACCTGGTGATCCTCTCCGCCCAGGACTTCGGCGGCCACCCGCTGGCCCGTGTTCACCTGCCGGGCCGGGTACCGCTGGGACTCCACGGCAGCTGGATCGCGGATGCCTAGCCACGCGCCACTCCAGGCCCCAGGCACGCCTCGATGCCGCCCGGGGCCCGCCCACGTACGGCGTTCCGCGCACCGCGCGCACCGCGTGGTTGGTGGGCGACATCGGCCGGCGATCACCCGTAGAGCGAGCGGGCTCCCGGGCTGTTGCCCTTGAAGCGCTGGCCCATGGCGATCTCCTCGCCGACCACCGACCAGACGGTCTCGTCGTCCTGGAAGGGGAGCGGGTCAATGCTGCTCGTCTCCTGACGGATGCGCTCGACCTCGCCCTCCAGGCGCCCGAAGTCGGCTTCCTCGTCGCCGCTGAAGGTGAACTCCTCGAGCAGGCGCTGGAGCCGGAGGGTGACCTGGACGAGGGAGGAGACGTCCGTGTGGAGTTCCTGCGCGGTCGCCTCGTCGGGGTCGAAGGCGTGCACCTTGCCGGATACGGGGTCGAGGGCGAGGTGGGCGTTGAGCAGCCAGCCGATGACGGGCCATTCGCCCGCGTCCTTGGAGGTGTCCTCGAAGTCCTCGGCGTCGACGACGTCCTGGACGAGGGGCAGCAGGCCGTCGTCCTCGTCGGGCTCACGCAGCCAGAGCGTCCCGGTGGGGACGCCGACGGTCTGCAGGAGGCGGGCGCCCTCGGTGCCCGCGGTGGAGGGCGGGAAGGCGGTGGCGGGCAGGGTCGCGATCCGGTCCTCGCCGAAGATGTCGGCGAGTTCGCTGCGGGTGACGTCGAAAAGCACTGCCAGAACTCCGAACTCGACGGCGGAACAAGCGCCGTGGGACTTTCAGTGGATGGAAGCGGTGACAACAACAGCATCGCGGATCGAGGCGCTTCCGGCGAGCAACGTAACCCCAGGTGGGCCCCTGGTCGGCACCATCGCCGGTCAGGGGCCCAGCTGTGAATGTCGTCAGCCGTCGTTCTCGGACGAAGGGATGAAGGCGCCCGGCACGTCCTGCGGAGCGTAGATCTTCTTCTCACCCGGGTACGGCTTCGCCCAGTTGTGGGTCTCGTACCAGGTGAGATGGTTCATCTGGGCGGGGGGAGCGTAGTCCGGAACGGCGCCTGGACCGGTCAGCCGCTGCTTCGGCTTCCACTGGTCCCACTGGGCGGCGACATCCTTCATGTCCGCCGGCACCGAGGGCGACGGCACGGCCGCTGCCTTCAGGTCCTGCGCCGCGGGGGTGTCCAGACCACAGGACGGCGGGGTCTTCACACCGGCGGTCAGCGAGGTCCGGTTGGGCAGCACCTTGAACGGCGTGTAGTCCGGGCTCTGGGTGAACGCCGAGGCCATTGGGGTGGCCGCGGTGTCCTTCTGGTTCATCGGCTGGATCCCGAGGATCTGCTCGATGGTCCGCACCATCGTGATCTGGGAGTAGTAGTGGCTGTCCACCGTGGAGTGCTTGGCCCAGGGGCTGATGATCTGGACCGGGGCACGGTGGCCGTCGACGTGGTCGAGACCCGCCTGGGAGTCGTCCTCGACGACGAAGATCGCCGAGTCCTTCCAGTACTTGCTGTGCGAGATCTCGTCGACGATCTGGCCCACGGCGAGGTCGTTGTCCGCGACCTGGGAGGCGGCGCTCACCGGGCCACCGGTGTGGTCGCTGGAGAGCCAGAACATGTTCAGGTTCGCCGGTCCGTTCTTCTCGAAGTCCTTCTTCCAGATCTGTGCCCGGTAGATGTCCGGGACGCTGGTGTCGAACTTCGGGAAGCCGTGCACCGACACGTCGTTGAGCGACGGGATCGGCGAGGTCGAGTTCAGCGGGTAGGCGGTGTCCTGACCGGTCGCCGCCATGTTCTTGCTGTCGCAGTACAGGTTCTGCCAGCTGGCGCCCGACGGCTTGGTCAGGAACTGCTGGAACTCACCGAAGTTCCGGACGGACTTGCCGGCCGCCTGCGCACCGGTCCAGATGAAGCCGGTCTTCTGGTGGCCGAGGGCGTCGTCCTCGGTGTCATAGCTGCGGGCGTACTCACCGGCCGAGGACTCGGTGTACTCCGGGTCGTCGGCCTGCATCAGCCAGTTGTGGCCCTCGGCGGAGTTGGTGCCGATGTCGTACGTGTTGTCGTACAGGCCGAACTGCTTGGCCAGGGCGTGCTGGTTCGGCGTGACGTTCTCACCGAACTCGGTCAGCGACGGGTCGCCGTTGCCCTGCGGAATGTCGCCGAAGACCTGGTCGTAGGTCCGGTTCTCCTTGACGAGCAGGAAGACGTGCTTGATCGTCGAGGGGTCGCCGAGCTTGACCGGGACCGGCACCGGCTTGGCCGGGGAGCCGTCGGACTTCTTGAGCGACTCGCCCATCCAGCCGTTCTGCTTGAAGACCTTGCCGGTGTAGGACTTGATCACGCTGTCGTCGGGCAGCGTGAACTTCTGCACGCTCGATGTCGTGTCGTGGGTGCCGTGACCGCCGGTGGCCTTGCGGCGGGCGTCGATGCCACGGGTGTTGGAGACGTACACCTGGTTGCCGGAGGTGGTGATCTCCGAGGGGAAGTAGTCCGTGGGGAGCAGGCCGACGTAGGAGACCGGCTCCTGAGCGGAGGTGTACTTGTAGACGGCGACGGCGTTGGCGCGGCCCAGGGTCACCAGCAGATGACCGTCGTCGGTGAGGGTCACCGCGTCGGGCTCGTAGCCCACCTGGGCCCTGGCCCACGGCTGGGTGGAGATGGTCTGGACGACCTTGTCCTTCGCCGTGTCGATGACCGACACGTTGTTGTCGGCAGTGTTGGTGACGAACACCACGCCGTTCTTGGCGTACACGGCGGTCGGGTGCAGACCGACCTCGATGCCGGCGACCGCGGCGTCCTGGTTCCCCAGGTCGATGACGCTGACCGTGCCGCTGGTGGTGGCGGCGGTCTTCTGGTCGGCGAGTACCTGCGTGCCGTACGAGTTGATCGTGGGCTCGCCGGGCTTGGCCGGACGACCGCCCTCGTTGCTCACGTACAGCTTGTTGCCGACGACGACCATGCCGCGCGGGGCGTTGCCCACGTTCCAGCTCTGCTTGATGGTCCCGGTCGCGGCGTCGATGGCGACGACCCGGTTCTGGCCGTTGACCGCGGAGTACACGGTCTTGCCGTCGGCCGAGAACACCGCCGCGGCCACCAGGGCGTGCTTGGACCCCTGCGCCGGGATGCTGACGGTCCTCGGGCTTGAGACGCTGCCGTCCGCGTTCACGGTGAACACGGTGTAGCCGTCCGGCTGGCCCAGCCACAGCTGCTTGCCGTCGGGCGAGTACGTCGGGCCTTCCTGGCCCACGTTGTTGCTGCTGATGCGGGGGTTCGACGACGCGGCGCTGCTGACGAGCTGCTGCGTCTTCCAGTTCTTCAGGTCCACGATGGCCAGGGCCGCGCCACCGTCGGTGACGGAGGCGGCCATGTGCGTGCCGTCCGGGCTGACCGAGGACGACATGATCTTGCCCTGGTTGATGACAAGACGGTCGCCGTACGGGGCGATGTACTGGTTGCTGGAGACGACCTGGCCATTCTCGGTGACCTGGCCGACCTGGTCCGTGCCGAACTGGTGGGTCTGCGCGAGCGCCGTGCCGGTGGCCACGAGGGCGACAGCGGTGGTGCCCGCCGTCAACAGCGGCATCCGGCGGCCGATGCGTCTGCCGATGAGGTTGATCCGAGCTTCCTCGACGAGCTTGCGGCGGCGAGTGACCTGCATGGGGTGTTATCCCTTCGGGGTGGTGTCGAGCAGTTCGACGTTGCCGTCGAACTGCCACAGCGGGTTCGGTGCGTCCCCGTCGGGGGTGCGCACCAGGAAGTAGCCGTTCACTTCCTTCGGTCCATCGCCATCGGCCATGAACCGCCCGTCCGGAGTGACGTCGAGTTGGTAGATGGCCTGCCCTGTGGCCTCGACGCCGGGAAGGTGCCAGGTCACGACGCAGCGCCAGTCGTTGCCCGCCCCTTGTGCCGCGACCCTGGTGCTTCCCTTGTTGCACGAGGCCGTGGCCTTCAACTGGGCCTCGGTGACGGCGGGCCGGTTGAGCTGGTCGGTCTGCATCCGGTACAGGTGCGCGAACGCCGTGGCGAGCGACCGCTGCACCTTGTCCTGCTCGATCCCGGAGCCCGTCGCCGAGGTCGCCGCGGCGACGACCGCGAACGACGCGGCGGCCACCCCGGCGAGCGGCAGGACACCGACGGTGATCGCGCGGCGGCCCGAACCGTCGTGGGTCAGGTTGGTGAAGTCGCGCCGTACGAAGAGCACATACGCCAGCGCCGTCGCGACCACGGCCCACACGAGGCTGACAACGATGCCGATCAGCAGCGGGCCGAGTTGCTGGGGGCTGGTGAACAGGCCGTTCCAGGAGATGAAGGCGTAGCTCGGCAGGGCGACGCGCACCGCCACCGGAAGCGGCAGCATCTGGGCGACCGCCATCGCGAGCGAGACGAGCACGGGCACCAGCAGCCCCATCGGGGACCGTCCCAGCGTGACCGACCCGAGGAGGCCGAGTGCGGCGAGCGCCAGGGTCGGAGCGAGGGCGCAGACCCAGGAGAGCAGGACCGATACGGCGGCGTCCGACGGTGCCAGGAGGTGGCCGTCGAGCCCCACCAGCGGCTGGTTGCCGACCACGAGGAGGCCGCCGACGGTGCCGGAGACCGCGAGCCCGGCCACGAGCAGCAGCAGGACGGTGAGACTGGCCACCGCCTTCGCCACGAAGATCCGCCGGGGGGAGCGGACCGCCACGAGCAGATGGCGCCAGGTGCCGAGCCGGTCCTCGGAGGCGAACACGTCACCGGCCACGACCGAGGTCAGCAGCGGGAGCGCCCAGGTCCCCGCGAAACCGAGCACCACCAGCGGCCCGGCCCACCCGGAGGCGAGCATCCAGCGCCCGAAGAGGGTGTCGACGGGAAGCGTGCTCTGCCGGCTCACCCCGGCGACGAAGAGGGCGGGAGCGATCCAGCAGGCGAGGACCAGCAGGCGGATTCGCCACTGGGAGACGAGCTTGACGAACTCGAAGCGACAGGCGCGGGTGACGGGGACGCGACGGCCTCCGGTCACCTGTTCCTGTTCCTGTTCCCGGCTGCGGGTGAGGGTCGCAATCATCTGCCCGCCTCCTGCTGCTCGGTGAGGGTCAGAAACGCGGCTTCGAGCGGCGACACGACAGGCGTGAGCTCGCGCGGCGTGACGCCCTTCTCCACGAGCCGCACCACGAATTGGTCGAGGGCGGGCACCAGGGCGCGTACGACGAGCAGTTCGGCGTCCTGCCGCATCCCGGCGTCGTCGACGACCTGGATCCCCGGCGCGTCGTCCGCCAGCCGGCGCGCGGCCTGCGGGTCGGAGGTGATCAGCCGGTAGTCGAGTTCACGGTTCTCGGTGGCCAGCTCGCTCAGCGGTCCGGAGAAGACCACGCGTCCGGCGGCCAGGATGGTCACCTCGGAGCACAGCGCCTCCAGGTCGTCCATGTTGTGGCTGGAGAGCACGACGGCGGTCCCGTCGGCCGCGAGCCGGCCCAGGACACCGTGCACATGCTTCTTGCCCGCCGGGTCGAGGCCGTTGGACGGCTCGTCGAGCACGAGCAGCCGGGGCTTGGTCAGCAGCGCGGCTGCGAGTCCGAGCCGCTGGCGCATGCCGAGGGAGAAGCCGCGGGTACGGTCGTCGGCGACGTCGGTGAGACCGACCTCGGCGAGTACGTCGTCGATCCCCGCGGTGCGCGCGTCGTGGCCGCGGAGCGCGGCCAGTGCGGCGAGGTTCTGCCGTGGGGTGAGCGAGGGGTAGAGAGCGGGGCCGTCCACGAAGCCGGCGACACCGTCGGGAGCGTCGAGTGCCCGCTCGACCGGTGTACCCAGGACCTCCAGGCGACCGCCGTCGGCCACCGCGAGCCCCAGCAGGAGGCCGAGCAACGTCGTCTTTCCGGCGCCGTTCGGTCCGACCAAGCCGTGGATCTGACCCTGCGTCACATCGAGATCGATGCCGTCCAGGGCGACGACATCGCCGAAGCTCTTCGTGATACCGCGAGCCCGGATTGCGCGGAGTTCTTCCATGGGTCCCTTCCTTCAAATGCCTCAAGGACCCTATGGATTGATCATGCCGCTCATGGGAATGGAGAGTTGAATGTATGTAGAACATGAAGCGACTTGGCATTCTCGACGTCACCGGTGAGCGGGCGCAGCCCGCGTTTTGACCTGCATCTTTGCCATTGCTTGGGTAAAGCTGGATGCTTTCATGAATGAGTTGCAATGGTGAATGCCGCGGTGAATGGCAACTGGGCGCGGAGCAGAATTGGGCTGCGCCCTCGTAGCCCCTGCGAGGTTCGGCGTCCATGGGGTGCCGTGGATTTACTCGCTCGGCGTTGTTCGCGGCGGGCGATCGGCGCAACAAGAGGGATGGCCCCCGCCCCCGGCTCCCTCACGCCTGCTCCGCGTCAGGCCTGTGCCGACTGTGCGATGCCCAGTCGGCCGGCCACGGCGGTGAGGGCCGTTCCCAGCGGGAGCGCGACCCGGGTGGCGGCGTGCCGGTCGCCCCGGGTCGGGTCCAGGTTGACGATCAGCACCGGCTTCCCGGCCTGGGCGGCCTGGCGGACGAACCGGAGCCCGGACATCACCGTCAGTGATGAGCCAAGGACCAGCAGTGAGGTCGCCTCGCGGACCAGCTTCCGGCAGTGCTCGACCCGCTGCGGCGGAACGGCTTCGCCAAAGAACACCACGTCCGGTTTGAGAATGCCGCCGCAGACCGTACAGGGCACCACGCGGAAGTCCCCGACCTGCTCGTCGGTGAGGTCGGCGTCACCGTCCGGGTTGATCCCGGCGGCCACCGGCTCGAAGCCCTCATTGGCCTCCTCCAGCCGCCGGGCGAGCTCGCGGCGCGGGCCGAGGGCGCCGCAGGAAAGGCAGACGACCCGGTCCAGGCTTCCGTGGAGTTCCACGACGCCTTCGTTGCCGGCGGCCTGGTGAAGGCCGTCGACGTTCTGGGTGATCAGACCCGAGAGCAGGCCATGCCGAGCGAACGCGGCCACGGCCCGGTGCCCGGCGTTGGGGCGGGCGCGGCCGAAGGTGCGCCAGCCGAGGTGGCTGCGAGCCCAGTATCGGCGCCGGGCCTGGGCGTCGGCCATGAAGTCCTGGTAGGTCATCGGGGTGTGCCGGCTCAGGCTCCCGCCCTCGCCCCGGTAGTCGGGGATGCCCGACTCCGTGGAGATGCCCGCCCCGCTGAGTACCAGCACACCACCGGTGCTCAGCGCTTTGGCGACCGGTTCCAGATCCGTGCTGCCCGGTGGCAGGTCCTCGGTAGGGGTCCAGCTCAACGTGGGACGCATGCGCATGCCGCCAGAGTACGGAAGAGGCTGCCACCCCCGCTTCCGCCGCCGATGGCACCATCCGGGCGTTCACCGGCCCGGCGCATGGGGCGGGAAGGTCGCCGAGGCCGGGCCCAGCGCCGTTTGCCTGGGGTGTCGGGGTCCCGGACGGGATCGACTCGGCGGACCGGGTGGCGCCTGACTGACGCGCCCCGCCAACGGCCCCGACGACCCGGTTCACCGCACTGTCGGCGGTGCGGTGCGCGGTCCGGATTCCCGGATCCGTGCCGTGACGCGCAACCTCCGGATGTCCCGTGCCCTCTTCCACACCGGCCATGATCGTACGCGCCGATGTGCTCCGGTTCGGGCCGCACACCGGCTGACCAACTCCGACTCCGGCCCCGACCCCGACCCCGACTCCACAAGGACACACCACCGTGATGCCCGACGAACACTTCGACCGCCTCGCCGACGATCTCATCGATGGTCCGCGCGCAGCCCGTTGCGTTCGTCGGGAAACGCACAGCCAGTTCCCGGGGAATCGGCTGGTGGTTCGCCACCTCGCGCCGCGAACCGTATGACGCTCATCCGCACCCGGGACGTCCGGGCGCACGCCGGAACCGCAGGAACCGTCCGAGCCGTCGTCTGTCCTCGTACAGACGGCCTCGGCGCACACGATCGACTTGGGGCAGACATGCCGGACCTTGTACTGCATGCCAGCGGACGCACCTGGACGCTGGACGCATCCCGGAGCTACACCATCGGGCGCGACCAGCAGGCCGACATCTCGTGCATCGACCGCCGAGTCTCCCGGCAGCACCTCATGATCCGTTGCGACGGCGGGACATGGGTCATCGAGGATCTCGGCAGCGCGAACGGCACGTTCGCCGAAGGGCGCCGTATTCATCGGATCGAGATCGGCCACGGTTCGATCGTCCGGCTGGGAGACGTCTCCACCGGCATGCGGCTGGACTTCACCGAGGCCTCCGCGGCGGAGAATGACGATCAGGTGCGTGCTGACGTTCGGATACGCGCCGGGCTGCCCCGGGGCGAGGCCCGTCCCGAGGCCCAGGGTGCCACGGATCGGGACACGTCGGATGGAGCCGCCGCGGCCCTTTCCATCGACCGGGACCCCTCGGGCGTCTACCCGCTCGTCCTGGGGCAACGGCTGCGTATCGGTCGCGCGCAGGACAACGAACTCGTGGTGGAGGGACCGTATGTCTCCCGCTATCACGCGGAGTTCCGGCCCCTGCCCGGTGGCCGCTTCGAAATCGTCGACCTCGGCAGTCACAACGGCACCTATGTCAATGGGCAGCCCGTGGACCGCCGGCTCATCGGCCCGTACGACATCGTCGGTGTCGGCCACTCCACCTTCCGTCTCGCCGGAGACCGGCTGGAGGAGTTCGTCGACACCGGTGAGGTCTCCTTCACCGCCCGCAACCTGACAGTGACCGTCGGGCGCGGGAAGACCATCCTGGACGACGTCTCCTTCGGCGTCCCCGAGAAGTCGCTGGTCGCGGTGATCGGGCCGTCGGGCTCCGGGAAGTCCACCCTTCTGCGCGCACTCACCGGCTACCGGCCCGCGGACCGTGGTCGGGTGTTCTACGACCACCGCGATCTCTACGCCCACTTCGCCGAGTTGCGCCACCGTATCGGCCTCGTCCCGCAGGATGACATCCTGCACAAGGAGCTGACCGTCGACGTCGCTCTGAAGTACGCCGCCAGGCTCCGCTTTCCCGGCGACACCAAGGCGGCCGAGCGCAAGGCCCGTATCGACGAGGTGCTCCAGGAGCTCAGACTCGACGTTCACCGGGGCAAGAAGGTCTCCTCGCTCTCCGGCGGTCAGCGCAAACGGGTGTCCGTTGCCCTGGAACTGCTGACCAAGCCCTCCCTGCTCTTCCTCGACGAGCCCACCTCCGGTCTGGACCCGGGCCTGGACCGTAATGTCATGAAGCTGCTGCGGGAGCTCGCCGACGATGGCCGCACCGTGCTGGTGGTGACGCACTCGGTCGCCGAACTGTCCCTGTGCGACCGGGTGTTGGTCATGGCGCCCGGTGGCTCCGTGGCGTACTTCGGTCCCCCGGGCGAGGCCCTGGACTTCTTCGGTCACGACAGCTGGGCCGATGTCTTCTCCGCCTTCGAGGACCATCGCGACGACGACTGGGGCGGGCGCTGGCGGGCTTCCCGGCAGTACGACCGGTGCGCCGCGGAGATCGACTCGACCGTCCCGCCGCAGCAGCCGGACGCCCCCGCGACGCAGCCGCCCGCGCGAGCTCTGCGGCCCAAACCACAGGGCTGGATCGGCCAGTTGTGGACGTTGATGCGCCGCTATGTGTCGGTCATCGCATCCGACAAGGGCTTCATGGCGCTGATGCTGCTGCTCCCGGCCGTGCTGGGCGGAGTGAGCTGTCTGGTTCCGGCGACATACGGACTCGCCCCGCCACCGCCCGACAGCCGTTTCCGCTACAACCAGGAGTCCGGAACCATTCTGCTGGTGCTGGTCGTCGGAATGTGCTTCTCCGGCGCGGCCAACTCCGTACGTGAATTGATCAAAGAACGGGTGATCTACGAACGGGAGAGAGCCACGGGGCTGTCCCGGTCGGCGTATCTGATGTCGAAGGTGATCGTCCTCGGTCTGATCACCGCGATGCAGGGTGTCGTGATCTGCGCGATCGGCTTCTCGGTCCGTCAACTGCCCGCCGAGGGACTGCTCATGCCCACGGCCGTCGAGGTCTGCGTGGTCATCAGCGCGCTGGGTTTCACCACCATGATGTTCGGGCTGGTCATCTCCGCGCTGGTGAGGACCGCGGAAAAGACCATGCCGCTGCTCGTGATGTTCGCCGTCGTCCAGGTCGTCTTCACCGGGGTCCTCTTCAAACTGTTCGACTCTCCGGGCATCGAACAGGTCGGCTGGCTGATGCCCGCCCGCTGGGCGGTCGCCGGCGCCGGGACCACGCTCGACCTCGCGCACACCATGCCGCCCTGGAATCTCGACAAGCCGGACGATGTCGACCCGCTGTGGGCCCACACCGTCACCCAGTGGGGCATCGACCTCGGTATGCTCCTGGCGATCGGGCTGGTCTGCGGCTTCGCGGTGGCCCGCCTGCTGCGCCGACACGAACCCGAGGTCATGCGGGACTGAAGGCTGCCATCTCCGCATCGTCAATGGCGACTCCGGTCGGACAGGTGTGGGTGTCGCCGTCCTGACCGCGGCCGCCGCCCTGACGCTGACGGCCTGCAACGGCGACGAGAAGGCAGTGCCACGGGTGAGGGCGCGCTTCCGGTGCCGGAGGAGAGCGCGGGCGGCGCGACGACCGCCACCATCGTGCTGATGAACAAGGGCACCAGCTCCTGCAGGATCGGCGGCTTCCCCGGTGTGGACCTGACCTCGATCGAGTGGCCGAGCCTTTCCGAAGTCGCCTCCTGCCCGCGCAGGGGCCCACGGCCACGGGGGCCACAGAGCACCCCACGGTCCGGCGCGCCAAATGGCTGCGCGTCTACCGCAACACCTGGGGTTTCGTCTCCTTGGTCCTGCGCCGGACACCCGACTCCGCCTGACCCGACCCGCGTGCCCCTGGACGTCACCGACGACCATGCCCCGCATCATGCGGGGCATGGATCTGCGCTCGGAGCTGCTTCCGCCACCGTCCGGACCGCGCGACCGCCTTGTGACAACCCCTGCGAGAGGCCCAGGGGATCGCTTGGGCAGGTCACCCGATCCGCGCGGAGACCTTGGCCGTCTCTGAGCGGAAGCCGTGGCCGACCTCGGGAGCGAGCCCGTGGTAGTGGCGGAAGTTGTAAATGAGCGGGCTCCACGCTCCGGGGTCGACGTGGTGCGTGCCGGGGACGACGATCCGCTCGTGGGCGTGGACACGGACCACCTCGCACTCGACGGAGAAGAATCGGCCCTCTCCGCCCGGGTTCAGCGCGACGGCCCTCGCCTCCAGATGGAGGGGCGATTCGGCGACGCGGGGCGGCCGTACGAGGTCGGACGGCCGCGGGGTCAGCCCGGCGGCGGTGAACTTGTCGGACTCGTACCGGTACACCGCTCGCTTGCTCTCCGGCACCGGATTGGCTCCGGTCAGCGGCGCCAGGCGCTCGACCTGCTCCCACAGATCGGGGGAGGCAAGGTTGATCACCACGTCCGGCCGCGCGGTCAGGTTGCGCACCGTCTGGTTTTCGCCGCCCAGACCCAGGACGACGTTGTGTCCCAGGGCCCAGGCGGACGAGATGGGAGCGAGGTTGAAGGTGCCATCCTCATTCTCCGTGGTGAGCAGGACCACCGGGGTTCCGAAGTAGAGGATGTTCGGACGTATCACTCGATGCGTGTCAGTCGTCATGCAGAGAACGCTAGGCGCACCACCTTTCGACGGGTGCCGAAGTGTCGGCCACCGACCATAGACCTGTGACCAGCACCGACGTGTACACCGCAGAGCCGGATCTCGCTGCTCTGGCAGCCCTTCCGGCCGACCGCACGTGCGCTGCTGGCCGAGGAGCGAAAGGGCCGCAACCGATGTGTCCGGATCGCCGGCCCGGGCATCGCCGAGATGATCGAAGCACTTGCCTCACGGGCTTCCGACCGTCGCGCCTCTGGAGCCTTCCCGGACCGTCTGAGCTCCGGAACCGACAGGAGCCGTACCGGGACATGGCCGGCCGGCAGGAAGAGGTGGAGCCGTGTGTGCCGCGCAGGTCAGGTCGCGGAGGCGGGGCCGGGCGGCAGATGGACTGTCATGATCAGATGACACGCTTCGGTGCCGGCGCCGCGGTAGGTGTGAGCGGCGTCGCCGTCGAAGGTGGCGGTCTGGCCCGCTTCGACGGGGTGCTCGCTGCCATCGACGACGAGGACCATGCGGCCGGAGGTGACGCTGACGGTTTCCACCACGCCGGCCTGGTGGGGGTGGCTCGGGTATTCCTCGCCCGGTTCCAACCGCCAGCGCCACACCTCGACCGGGGCGGGGCCCGAAGTCGTCAGCATGAGCCTTGCCTCGCTGCCGTGCTCTCCCTTCCACAGCGGCATCACGGCGTCGGCCGTCACGACGCGGACACGGGCCTCGCTCGGGCCTTCCATCAGGGCCGAGACGGAGACGCCGAGGGTGTCGGCCAGTCTGACCAGGGTGGCGAAGTTCGGGTTGCCCTGAGCCTTCTCCAGGCCGACCAGGGCGCCCTTGCTGACCTTGGCGCGCTGGCCGAGCTCGTCCAGGGACAGACCGGCGCGGTTGCGGGCCGCCCTCACGTTGCGCGCGAGTGTGCGCAGGGCTGTCTCTGTCTCGGCCATCCGATCACCATCCTCACCAGTGGGTCATTCCATTGCACCGTCCGGTCGTTTGGTTGACAAGCGACGGTCGATCTGTTGTACGGTTCGGTCGTTCCACTGAAATAGTAAGGGATGTACGTGCCGTGATCGCTCTGCTGCTGGCCCTGGGCAGCTCCCTCGCCTACGGATGCGCCGACTTCCTCGGCGGCCTCGGAGCCCGCAAGGCGCATGTGCTGCGCACCGTGGTGATCGCGGCCCCTGCCTCGCTCGCGGTCGAGTTGTCGCTGTGGCCGTTTCTCGGTGCCTCGTTCAGCGGCGGCGCTCTCGCGTGGGGTGCCGCGTCCGGTGTCGCCTCCGCCGCCGCGTTCGCCCTGCTCTACCGCACTCTGGCGATCGGCCCGATGAACGTGCTCTCACCCGTCACGGCCCTGGTCTCCGCGATGCTGCCCGCGGGCGTGGGGCTGCTCCAGGGTGAGCACCTGGGCCTGGCCGGGCTCGTGGGCCTGCCGCTCGCACTGGCCGCGGTCGTCCTGGTCAGCGCCGGCCACGGCGCGGGGTCGGCCCGTCCCTCGCGTACGGCGCTGCTGTCGGCCTTCGGCGCGGGCGCGGCGATCGCGCTGCAGCTGGTCTTCCTGCACCAGGCGCCCGCCGACAGCGGTGTCGCACCGCTGATCACGGGCCGCGCCGTCTCCTCGGCCATCACCCTCGCCGCGCTCGGTCTGATGCGCCGCAGGCTGGGCACCGAGCGGCCCGCGTACGCGATGTCGGCCGCGGCAGGCGGGCTGGACGCCGTGGCGAACCTGCTGTTCCTGCTCGCCGCCCGCAGCGGCGACCTCGCCGTCGTCGCCGTCGTCACCGCTCTGTACCCGGCCGGCACGGTCCTGCTCGCCCGTGGGGTGCTCTCCGAGCGCATCCACCGCGGCCAGCTCGTCGGCCTGGGCACGGCCGCCGTCGCCGTCGGTCTCCTCGCCCTCCCCTGACCCCACCGCGTTCCCCGCGCCCCACTTCACGAGGAGCCCAGCATGTTCATCCAGCCCTGAACCTCCTCCCCTCCGACGCACGCACAGAACGGAAACCCCGCACATGACCGTCTTCCGCCTCGCCCCCACCGTCACGGAGGCCTTCCCCGACACCCTCATCGCCCTGGTCACCGCCACCGGCCTGCGCGGCCACGAGCCGTGGCCCGACACCGCCGCCGCCATGGATGACCTGGAGCTGCGGCTCGCCGACGGCACCTGGCGGCCCGCCGACGAGAGCGACCCGCGCATCGAGGCGTGGCACGCCGCCTACCGCTCCTTCGGCACCAACCCCCGTCGCATCCGCCCCAGCGTCGACGCGATCGGCCGCCGCTTCGCCAAGAAGGGCACCCTGCCGCGCATCAACCCGGCCGTCGACTCCTACAACTCCGTCTCCGTCCGCCACGGTCTGCCCGCCGGTGCCTTCGACCTCGACCACGTCACCGGTGACGTCGACATCCGCCACGCCGACGGCACGGAGGAATTCACCCCGCTCGGCGAACCCGACACCGTCGAGAACCCCAAGCCCGGCGAGATCATCTACACCGACGCCGGCGTCGTGCTGACCCGCCACTGGAACCACCGCGACGCCCACCAGACCCGCGTCACCGAGGACTCCCACCACGTCGCCTTCGTCCTCGAAACTCTCCACGCCACCCGAGACGGCCACCTCCTCAAGACCGCCGCCGTCGAACTCCGGGACCTGCTCGCCCCGCACACCGAGCAGACCACCATCCACTACCTCAGCTCCGCGCAACCCGAGGCCACGGCCTGAGCACTTCGCCGCCCCTCCCCAGGCCTGCCCCCAGGGGACTTTCGACTTGTTGATGAGTGCGAGGGCAGCTATGACACCCCCGGCGACGGCCTCCCGTTGACCTCGGTCAACCCCGGCTACACCCTCACCGATCTGCGTCCCGAGGCCTTCGAGCCGCAGGTCTCCGCGATGGACTGGCTGCCGGGCGGCAAGCTCGCCGTGACGACGTGGGGCGGCAGTACCAAGACGGAGGGGGAGGTGTACGTCCTCGACCACGTCACGGGCGACACCGGCCCGGAGAAGGTCACGTACAAGAAGATCGCCGGCGGCCTGAAGGAGCCGATGGGGATCAAGTACGTCGACGGAAAGCTCTACGTCTCGGAGAAGCACCGGCTCACCGAGTTGTCCGACACCGAGGGCGACAAAAGTGGAGAAACTCGCCCCGAACGAGGCCGCATCCATTTACGACAAGAAGGCCGCCGACCTGAACGCCGCCACCCCACCGGAAAGCTGGCAGACGTACGACATCGACTTCCGTGCGGCCCGCTTCGACACCGCGGGCCGGAAGACCGATGACGCCAGGATCACCGTGGTGTGGAACGGCAGGAAAGTCCACGACAACGTGGCGGTGGACGGCCCGACCGCCGCCGGCGACGCCGAATCGGCGGCAGCGGGCGCGATCCGGCTCCAGGACCACGGCAACAAGGTCCGCTTCAGGAACCTCTGGATCGAACCGCTGGACTGACCGGGTTCACCCCCGGCCGTGGGCCTGCCGCGACCGGCGGGCTACGGCGTCCAGGCCCACGGCGATGAACAGGACCAAGCCGGTGATCACGAACCGGTAGGACGAGTCGAGGTTGAGCAGGGTCAGACCGCTGGAGATCGACTGGATGACCAGAGTGCCGAGCAGGGCGGCGAAGGCCGAGCCGCGGCCGCCGAACAGGCTCGTGCCGCCGATCACCGCCGCGGCGATGGCGTTGAGATTGACGTCTCCGCCGCCGGCGCTCTGGTTCGCCGCGGCGAGCCGCGACGCGGCCAGGACTCCGCCGAGCGCGGCCAGGCCGGAACAGATGACGAACACCGAGGTGTACACGCGCCGCACGTTGATACCCGCCCTGCGGGCGGCCTCAGCATTGCCGCCGACCGCGTAGACGGACCGCCCGTACTTGGTCCGGGTGAGCACATAGTGCAGCGCCAGCACCAGGGCGACGAAGAGGACGAACATCCAGGCGACGCCACGGGTGCGGCACAGGTAGGAGACCATGAACAGCAGTGCGGCCAGCAGCAGCAGCGACTTCGCGACGAGCCACTGCGGCGACTGCGCCGTAAGTCCCGCGCGGCGCCGCGTACGGGCGCGCACCCATCCGGCGGCGGAGAACCCCGCCGCCGCCGCCACTGCCAGCGTGTAGGCCAGCCAGTCGGGGACGAACCACAGCTGCGCGAACTTGACGAGGGTGGAGTCGAAGGGGAGGTTGATCGCGTTCTCGCCCCGCAGCACCAGCAGCTGCACCCCGAGGAAGGCCAGCAGACCGGCCAGGGTGACCACGAAGCTGGGCACCCCCACGCGGTTGAGCCCTTGGCCGTAGAGCCACCCGATCAGGCAGCCGGCGGCCACGGCCGCGAGGACGGCCAGCCAGGTCGGCTGCTCGAACCGGACCATCACGACGGCGGTGATCGCCGCCGACAGGCCGCTGACCGATCCCACGGAGAGGTCGATCTGGCCGACCAGCAGGACGCACACGATCCCCAGCGCGATGATGCCGATCGGAACCATGTCGAAGGACAGGTTCACCAGATTGGTGCTGGACAGGAACGTGGGGTTCAGCACCTGGAAGATGGTCCAGATCACCACGATGCCCGCGATGACGGGCAGCGCGCCCAGGTCTCCGTCCCGGACCCGGCGCACTCCCGCCCGAATGTGGTCGGCGATGTCCCGTGGGGTCGCGAGACGCTCGTCCCGCGGATCGGCGGGCGGCGCCACCCGATTGGCCTCAGTACTCACGGCTGTTCCTTCTCTTCCCGCTGGGCGAGCGTGTGGCGGGCGGCCCGCCGTGACACCACGTTGTCGGCCGCGCCGGTGATCGCGGCGACGATTTCCTCGGAGGAGACGTCCCTGGCGTCGAACACGCCGTTGTTGCGGCCGAGCCTGAGGACGGCGACACGGTCGGCGACCGCCCTGACGTCCTCCATGTTGTGGCTGATCATCACCACGCCGAGTCCGTTGTCCTTGAGCCGCTCGACCAGGTTCAGCACCTCGGCCGTCTGCGCGACGCCCAGGGCCGCCGTCGGCTCGTCGAGCAGGACGACCTTGGGGCTGCTGAGCAGGGAGCGCGCGATGGCGACCGTCTGCCGCTGGCCGCCCGAGAGAGCGGCCACCGGCACGTCGAGTGTCGGGATCTTCGCCGACAGCTCGCGCAGCAGTTCCCACGAGCGCTTCTCCATGGCGACCTCGTCCAGCATCCACGGCCGGAGTTCCTGGCCCAGGAACAGGTTCGCCTTGACATCGAGGTTCTCGCACAGCGCGAGGTCCTGGAAGACCGTGGCTATTCCCATGGCGTGGGCCTCGGCGGGCGAGCCCAGGGAGACCTCGTCGCCGTGAAAGAAGATCTTCCCCGCGTCGGCCGCGTGGACTCCGGAAAGGACTTTCACCAGCGTGGACTTGCCGGCACCGTTGTCCCCGACGATGGCCACCACCTCGCCGGCCGCGACATCGAGGTCGATGTCGGTGAGCGCGGCGACCGCGCCGAAGTGCTTGCATATGCCCCGTAGTGACAACGCGGTGTCCGTGTTCTCGCGGGGAACCGCTGTGCCCGTACTCATGGCCCGCTCTCCTCCAAGGCGAAGACCGCTACTGGATGCCCAGTCGGCGGCAGTCGGCGGCGTACTGCCGGGTGCACACGTCCTTGGTCTTGAGCACTCCGTCGGGGCCGAAGATGACCTTCTTGAGGTTCTCCTGCGTCACGACGGTCGGCTGGAACAGCTGGGAAGGCGTGTCGAACAGCGTGGTGTCGGCCTTGGGCTTCTTCCCTCGCATCAGCTCGTAGGCGACGTTCGCGGCGGCCTCGGCTACGGTCTTGATCGGCTTGGAGATGGTGTTGTACTGGTCTCCCGCGATGATGCGCTGCACCGCCGCCAGCTCGGCGTCGTTGCCCGTGACCGGCGGGACCCGCACATCCGCCGCCTTGAACGCGGCGATCGTGCCCCCGCCGGTGCCGTCGTTGGCCGCCACCACGCCGGCGATCCGGCCCTTGTACTGTGCGATCTGGCCGCTCACCCACTGCTGTGCCTTCTCCGGCGACCACTTCGGCGCGTCGTACTCGGCGAGCAGATCGAACCCGCTGTCGTCGACGGCCTTGTGAATGCCCTTCTTGATCAGTCCGGCGGCGGCGTCGGTGGGGGACCCGTTGACCTCGAGCAGGCCACCCTTGGCCTTGGTCGCCTTCAGGTGATCGATCAGCGACTGCCCGATCGACGTGCCGATCGCCTCGTTGTCGAACGAGACGTAGAAGTCCGCCGGCTTCGCGACAACAGGTCGGTCGTAGGCGACCACCTTGACGCCCTGGGACTGTGCCGTCTGCACGATCGTCGCCGCCGCGGTCGAGTCGACCGGGTCGAGGACTATCACCTTCGCGCCCTGGGTGATGGCGGAGTTGGCCTGCTGCTGCTGAAGTGAGGCGTCGCTGTTGGCATTCTGGTAGATCACCTTGCAGCCCGAGCACAGTTCGGCCATGCGCTTCTTGAAAAGCGGAGCGTCGTACTGTTCGTAGCGGGTGGAGGCGAGGTCGGGCATCAGGAAAGCGACCTTGCCCGTCGTGCCCTTCCCCTGGGTGGCCTTGGTCGGTTCCTCAGCGCATGCGGTGAGGACACTCAGGGCGATGACGCCGATGAGAACACCATGGGCCGGTCTCCTCATGTTCCACTCCTTGATCCGGGGCCGCGAAGCGATAGCTGTGCCACAACGCACAAAGACGTCGCGCACAAGTAATGTGACGGTCATCGGAAGTGTCAACAGGCAGCCGGAAACGAACATGAGTTGCTGGCAATTCGATCGTCTGGAGTGTTTGATTATTCAGCCTGGCTGAACAGCGGCGCACCGAACTCCCCAGGGGAAAACAGGGCATGTCCGGCTGAAGCAGCCTCTCTCCAGGGGGAAGTCCGGTAGCCGGCAGGTGGGGTCCGGGGCGCGCGGGGATGTTCTCTTCACATCAATCGAACAGGGGTCTCATGGAGGCAAACGAACACCCGGCCGCCGACGAAGGCGGACGAGGGCCGAGCGACAGGCGGGAGCGGATCAAGACACGCGTTGTCGACGAAGGCTTCGTCCGCATCGAGCAGCTCGCGGACGAGTTCGGCGTCACGCCGATGACCATCCGTCGCGACCTCGACTACCTCCAGGGCAAGGGATGGCTCAGAAAGGTGCGTGGCGGGGCGACCGCACAGCCGTCGACGGCATTCCACGGTGACGTCCGGCACCGCACCCAAGCCATGGTGGCGCAGAAGAGCATGCTCGCGCGTGCCGCGCTGACCTTCGTCAAACCGGGTCAGTCCCTCGTCATCGACGACAGCACGTCTGCCCTCGCCCTCGTCGGGCTGCTCCCGCAGCGGGCACCGCTGACAGTCATCACCAACTTCGTGCCCGTCACCCAGCTTCTCGCCGGCAGCGCCGGAATCGATCTGATATCACTGGGCGGCCTGTACTACCCGGCCTACGACGCCTTTCTCGGCATCCGGACCGTCGACGCCGTGAGCACCCTGCACGCCGACATCCTGTTCGCCTCCACAACCGCCATCACCCGCGGTCACTGCTACCACCAGTCCCAGGAGACGGTGGCGGTCAAGCGAGCCTTGATGGAGGCATGCGACCGGAGGGTCCTCCTGGTCGACCACACCAAGTTCCGACGACGTGGGCTGTACCAACTCGCTCCCGTCACCGCCTTCGACCTCGTCATCGTCGATGCCGACATCCCGGAGCCGGACCTCGACTCGCTGCAGAGCAAAGGGGTGGAAGTCCTCGTTGCGCGACCGGACTTGACGGCCTAGGACACCGAGAAGCAGAAGAGCTTGCCGGACCAGCCGGCGAAGAGATGGTCGTCGATGGGGATCGCCGACCAGGAGCCGGAGCCACCGCTGACGGGGTGGTGCCAGACCTGTCGGCCGGTGCCGGCGTCGAAGCCGTAGAGCCCTTTCTTTCCCGAGAGGAGGAAGAGGTCGCGTACGGCGCCCAGGAACTGCGGCTCGCCGAGGCCGGAGCCCGCCGTCCAGCGCTTCGCCCCGGTCCGGGCGTCGACCGCGTGCAGGACCCGGTCGAGGTAGCAGACGGTGTCACCGGACCGGTCGTAGCCCCGCATCCCCCGGGCCGCGGTCCGCACGCTCCACAGGGTCTTGCCCGTCTTCGGGTCGAAGGCGGCGAGCAGCCCGCCGGTCGCGCCGGCGGCCCCGGTGGCCGGGTAGCAGAACAAGGTTCCCTGGAGCAGGTTCAGGGAACCCTGCCAGCCGAGGATCGCACTGTTCGTCGGTGGGAGACCGGTGGGCCTGCTCCAGAGCGTCTCGCCGTCGGCGGGCTTGAGGGCGAGCAGCCGCATATCGCCGTCGATGGCGTAGAGCACCTCGCCCTCGGACGGCGCACAGAGGGTGACGAGATCCTTGGACCACAGGCGGTCGCCCGTGTCCGACGCGATGACGGTGTATCCGTTGAGGATCGCGGTCGTGGACGTTTTCGACGCGCGGCCCCAGACGACCAGATGGCCCGCCCGGGTGGCGCCGTCGACCGTGGGTCCGCCCATGTCCGGCGTCTGCCACCGCACCTCACCGGAAGACGCGTCGATGCCCTGGAGGCGCCCGTCGCTTCTGGTCACGAGCAGCGGGCCGTCTGCGAACTCGATCTCCGGCGCGCCGGCCCCGCTCGGGGACGCGGCCCACAGCTCCTTCCCGGAGCGGCCGTCGAACGCGTGGACCTTCCCGTCGGTGCGTACGGTGTAGACGCGCTTGGCGTCGGCCATGGCGTCGGTGTTCTGGCCGCTGAGGTCCTTCCACAGGAGCTTGCCGGTGGCCCGGTCGACGCAGACCCCCGAGGTCTCCCCGGCGCACAGCAGGGTGGACGGTGTCACCGCGAGGAGGGACATGCCGGGCTGCGGGAGGTCAGCGGTCCAGGAGAGTTCGGGGATGGCGGTCGCGTCCCCGCCTGGCGACCGGAGGATCAGCGCGGTGCCCGTGGCGGCAGCGGCGA
Source organism: Streptomyces sp. NPDC007917 (assembly GCF_042959105.1). Lineage (NCBI taxonomy): Bacteria > Bacillati > Actinomycetota > Actinomycetes > Kitasatosporales > Streptomycetaceae > Streptomyces > Streptomyces sp. NPDC007917. The sequence continues at coordinate 571,111 of NZ_JBIBKK010000002.1, read as the reverse complement.
CGGCGAGCACCGCGCCGCCGGCCAGCATCCGGCGCCTGCTGAGCAGCGGGGTGCGCACCTCGTCGTGCAGGCTGCGCCGCGCCGCGGTCACCTGCAGCTCGACCGCGCCGAGCCAGCCCGCGGTGGTGGCCGGACGCAGCCGGTCCTGCAGCTGGGCGACGGTCGGACGCCGGGCGGGGTCCTTGTCGAGGCAGGCGGCGACGATGCCGAGCAGGGCCTGCGGGACGCCGTCCAGCTCCGGTTCCTCGTGGGCGGCGCGGTAGAGCAGCGCGTGCGCCGCGCCGGTGCCGAAGGGCGGGGCGCCGGTGGCGGCGAAGGCGAGCACGGCGCCGAGCGCGAACACGTCGCCGGCGGGGGTGAGCTCGGCCCCCGTCGACTGTTCGGGCGACATGAAGCCGGGCGACCCGATGATCTGGCCTTCCGCGGTGAGCACGGTCCCGTCGACGGCCCTGCTGATGCCGAAGTCGATGACTCTGGGCCCGTCGGCGGTGAGCAGGATGTTGGACGGCTTGAGGTCGCGGTGGATGAGTCCCGCGCGGTGGATGGCGGCCAGCGCCTCGGCCAGGCCCGCGCCGAGCACGCGCAAGGTGGCCTCGGGCATGGGCCCGTGGGCCCTGATGGCGTCGGTGAGCGAGGGGCCGGGGATGTACGCGGTGGCGAGCCACGGCTGCGGTCCCTCGGGGTCGGCGTCGACGACGGGCGCGGTGAAGGCGCCGCCGACCGCGCGGGCGGCGTCCACCTCGGCCTTGAAGCGCCGCCGGAAGCCGGGATCGGCGGCCAGTTCGGGGCGTACCACCTTGACGGCGACGGCACGGCCGCTGCGCGACGCGGCCAGGTGGACGCGGCCCATGCCGCCCGCGCCGAGTTCCCGGATCACCCGGTACGGTCCGATGTGTGTGGTGGCGTCGCCCTGCGTGGTCATGGGGTGGGGCTCCGGAAGGCGTAGAGGGTGGTGTCGGACGCGGCGTAGACGGTCGTGCCGGAGGCCTGCACCGACCAGGACGTGTCGCTCTTGGCCTCGGCCCCGGAGGCCTGGTGCGCCCACAGCGGTTTGCCGTCCGAGGCGCGCAGGACGATGAAGCCCGGGGTGACGGCGCCGAACAGGGAGAGCGCCACCAGGGACCCGGTGACGGAGGGGCCCGGGTCGAGTGCGCCCGTGGGATTGAGGGTCAGCGGACTCGGGGTGTGCCACAGCTGGCCGCCGTCGCGCAGGCCGAGGGCGAAGACGGTGCCCTGGCCGTCCGCGACGTAGGCCCGGTCGCCGCGGACTGTGGTGGGGCTCAGATTCGTCGTCTCGTTGACGGCGGTCCACAGGTCGCCACCGTCGGCAGTGCTCAACGCGCGCACCTTGACGTGGGTGACCAGCAGCGCGTTGCCGTCGGTGGCCAGTTTCGGGTAGGCGCCGGGCTTGATGACGTCCCGGACCGTCCAGCGGACCTCGCCGGAACGCAGGTCGATTCTGTGGACGTTGCCGTTGTCCTGCAAAAAGCAGTGGCGCCCGTCGGCGATGGCCTGGAAGTCGGAGCCGTTCACCGTGCGGGACCAGAGCACCGACCCCTCGGCGAGGTCCACGGCGCACACGCTGTAGCCCTGATGGCCGCTGGTGCTGACGACGGCGACGGAGCCGGCGACGACAAGGACGTCCTGGACCTGGTCGGCGTACGACTGCGTGTCCTTCTGCTCGGTGACCGTGTGGGTGAACTTCAGGTCACCCTTGGCGTCCACACCGAGCAGATAGCCGCGCTCACCCGCCCAGGCTGTGCCGAACAGTGTCGAGCCCCGGACCGTGAGCCAGTCGGGCCCGCTGGAGGCGTCGGACGGTATGCGGGCCCTGGCCGTCCAGCGTTCCTTTCCGGTCGTGGTGTCGTAGGCGATGGCGGTCTGCTTGTCCCAGTGCACCAACGTGTTGCCGAGAAGGCGTAGTTGGCCGTTCTCCACCCGCCGCAGCGGGCTCGACCACCGCGGCTTCGGTCCCGCGGGCACCTTGGCCCGGGGCCGGACCGTGGTGCCCGCGCCACCGCCGCGGCCTGGGGTGCGGCCGGGCTCCGACCGCCGCCCGGCCACGACCGCGGCGCCCGCGGCCACCGCGGCGGCGCCACCGGCCACGGTGATCCGCACGAAGCGGCGGCGGCTCGGCCCGCTCGGGTCCGCCGTGATCAGCGGGGTCATGGGCATGGGGGGTGCGGCCACCAGCACGGCGGCGTGCGCCTCGCGTGTGGCGAGGTCGTCCCGCAGGCCCGGGGTGAGCAGCGCGGAAGGTTCGGCGGGGCCGAGCGCGGTCAGCACCGCGCCGGTGGGCGGCCTGCGGGTGGGGTCCTTGTCCAGGCAGGCCGCGACCAGCGGACGCAAGCCGTCGGGTACGCCGTCCAGCAGTGGCGGGGCGTGGACGGCCCGGTAGAGGATCTCGGCCGTGTTTCCGGCGCCGAAGGGGCCGCGGCCGGTGGCCGCGAAGACCAGGACGCAGCCGAGGGAGAAGACATCGGCCGCCGGTCCCGCCTCGCGGCTCGACACGATCTGCTCGGGGGCCATGAACCCCGGCGTCCCGATCACGGCGCCCGTCCGGGTGACCTGCGTCGCGTCCGCCGCCCGGCTGATGCCGAAGTCGATGACACGGGGCCCGTCCTCTGCCACGAGTACATTGCCGGGCCCCAGGTCGCGGTGGACGATTCCGGCGGCGTGGATCGCGAGCAGCGCCTCGGCGAGGCCGGTGCCCAGGGCCCGCAGGGCCGGCTCGGTCAACACGCCGAAGCGGTGCACGACATCATGCAGGGACGGCGCGGGGATGTACGCGGTGGCCAGCCAGGGCTGCGGGGCGTCGGCGTCCGCGTCGAGCACCGGAGGGGTGTAGAACCCGCTGACCCTCCGGGCGGCGCCGGCCTCGCGCCGGAAACGCCCGCGGAAGTCCGGCGTCTCGGCGTACTCGGGCCGGATGACCTTCAGGGCGACCAGGCGTGACCCAGGTGACCTGGCCAGGAAGACCCGGCCCATGCCGCCTTCGCCCAGGAGCTGGAAGACCTCGTAGGGGCCGATCCGGCCGGGGCTCGGCGGCTGCGGGACCGTCGTGTGCGACGGGAGGACTGCCGTGTGCGACGGGAAGACTTTCGTGTGCGGCCGCGGAACCGTGGGGTCGCCGCCGCCGTGCGCCGGTGTGTGCACCGTGATCGTGGACGCGGGTCAGCCCAGCGAACCGAGTACGTCGCGCGCGGCGGCGACGACGGCATCCTCGGCCTGCCGCTGGTTCCTGCCGGAGTCCTTGGTGTCGTAGGTGAGGCTCACCGTGAACTCGGCATTGCCCTCACGGACGATCACCTGGGCCTCCGCCAGGTCGAAGGGGTCCTTGTCCACACCGTGCACGACGTAGGCGTCCTCGCCGAGCCCGCTGAGCGACCGGGAGTCGGTGATCGTGCGCACCTTCTTCAAGGCCTCGAGGGCGCTCTTCTTGTGCACGTCGAACATGCCACTCGCCGACGGGCCGACCGTGAGGTTCACGTCCAGGCTCAGCTGGCCGCCGCCCGAGCCGAACGGCGTGTCCCAGCTCGGCATCCTGGTGATCATGGCTGCCATCGTGGCGTCGTCGAACTGCGACGGCTTGCACTCGGTCCCCGCGGCGATGCGCGCGATGGTGGACGCCTTGATCAGCCGGCACCCTTCGGGCACCTTGGTGAACGATTTCCCCGCCGCCGTCGGCGCCTTCGGCTCGGCGGCGCCGCCCGGAGCACCGGACCGCTTCCCCTCCGCGGCGCTCTCGCCGTCACCCCCCGACATGGCGATGACCAAACCGACGATCGCGGCCACGGCGAGGGCCGCACCGCCGCCGATCAGCCAGGGCCGCGTACCGCCGCCGCGCGGCCGCCCCGAGCCCGGGCCACTGCTGAGCGGCGACGTCGCTGGGACCGGCTGCGACCAGGCCGAAGGCGTGCCCGGCGACTGGGGCGGGACCGGAGGCGGTGCCTGGCCCGGCGGAGGCGGCAACTGCCCCGGGGCCTGCGCCGCAGGACCCCACCCCGGTCCTCCCTGAGGGAGCGTCTGGGCGGGGCCGGTCTCGCCGGAACCCTGCTGGGGGTCCGACTGCGGGGCATTGCTCACGGGGTAGCTCGCTTTCCGTTCTCGCCATCGGGGCCGGCAGGGCCCGTCCCGTCGACCGGGCCGGATCCAAGGCGCACCGGGGCCCGGCACAACTTGCAAAACCCTTTCGCGAGGCGATGCAATGCCGATGAAATCTCGCTGAAGCAAGGGACTTGGGGGCAGCGCGACCATGGGGAACTTCGAGGTCGGCACGGTTCCGGCGAATTCGGGAGCGGATCGGGCAGAAGCGACGGGACGGCTGCGGATCGACCTGCTCGGCCCGGTCCAAGCCCGCCGGGGCGGGGCACCGCTCGGCATCGGCCCCCTGCGGCGGCAGGCGGTGCTGGCCGCGCTGATCCTGCGTACGGAGACACTGGTCACCCACCAGCAACTGCTCGATGACGTATGGGGAACCGAGCCCCCGGGGACGGGCCGCCGGGTCCTGCCGAGCTACGTCTACCCGCTGCGCAAGGCACTGGACGTGCCCGGGGCCCGGCCTGCCGAGTCGTTGATCCGCGGCGAGCACGGCGGCTACCGCTTCGTGCCGGGCGGCGCGCGGACGGACATCGCCCAGCTGGCCGAACAGGCCGCCGGCGCCCGGCGCGCGAAGGCCGCGGGCGAACTCGCCACCGCCCTCGACCACTGCACCCGGGCCCTGCGGCTGTTCCGCGGCGAGCCGCTGCCCGGCCTGCCGGGACCGTTCGCGGACACCGAGCGGCAGCGTCTTGCCCAGCAGCGGCGCGCGCTCCACGAACAGCGGGTGGAGTGCCTGGTGCTCCTCGGCCGCTACCCGGAGGCCCTGGACGACCTCATGGCCGCGCCCGCGGCGGAGCCGTACGACGAGCCGCTCGCCGCCCTGCGGATGCGCGCGCTGTACGGCAGCGGCCGGCAGGCCGAGGCGCTCACCGCTTACCAGGAGACACGGGACCGGCTCCTGGCCGAACTGGGAGTGGAGCCCGGTGAGGAACTGCGCCGGGTACACCAGGGCGTCCTGCGCCGGGACGACCTGCTGCTGCTCGGCCGGGCGGCGCGGAAGCGCGCGTCCGCGTCCGAGCAACCCCCGGCGCGGCGCAACGAACTCCCCGGCGACACCGCCTGCCTCGTCGGCCGGGAGGCGGAACTCGCCCTGCTCACCGCGCCCGTGTCCGACGCGGCGGTGTCGGTGGCGGCCGTGGACGGCACGGCGGGCGTCGGCAAGACCGCGCTGGTGGTCCGCGCCGCCTGGACGCTCCGCGACCAGTACCCGGACGGCTGCCTGTTCGTGGACCTGCACGCGCACAGCGCCGCACACGAGAGCCTCCGCCCGCAGCGGGCACTGCACCGGCTGCTGCGCGCCGTCAAGGGCGCCGACGGCGATCTTCCGGACGACCTGGACGAGCTGGTCACGGCCTGGCGCGCGGCCACCAGCTCCCTGCGACTGCTGCTGGTCGTGGACGACGCCCGCAACGCGGAGCAGGTGCGCACCCTGCTGCCCGCCGGTCCGGGCAGCAGGGTGCTGGTGGCCAGCCGGCAGCGCCTGTCCGGACTCGACGCCGACCTGCGGCTCACCGCGGAGCCCCTCAGTACGGGCGAGGCGGTCACGCTGCTCACTCACCTCCTGGGTGAGGCGCGCGCCGAGCGGGAACCAGGGGCCGCGCATGAACTCGCCCGGCGCTGCGGCGGTCTGCCCCTGGCGCTGCGGATCACGGGGGCCCGGCTGCAGAACCGCCCGTCCTGGACGCTGGCCCACCTGGTGGACCGGATGTCGGACGACGCGCGCCGACTCGGCGAGCTGCGGGCCGATGACCGCAGCGTGGAGGCCGCCTTCCGGATGTCGTACGACCAGCTCGCGCCCGAACTGCGCCGCACCTTCCGCGCGTTGGGCCTGTCGCCGACCGCCGGATTCGACCCGCTCACCCCTGCCGTCATGCTGGGCCGTTCCCGTGAGGACACCGAGGATCTCCTGGAACGCCTGGTCGACGCGAGTCTGCTGCAGCAGCCGCAGCCCGGCCGCTACCGGCTGCACGACCTCGTACGGGATCACACACGCCGCCTCGCCGCCGCGGCACCCGAAGAGGCCGCCGCGGACCGTGCCGCCGTGCTGCACCTCTACACAGCCGCCGGCCGGATCGCCAGCGACTGGGGTCCCGAGGGCTTTCCGACCGGCCCGGACGTCTCCGGCTCGCCCTTCCCCGGCTGGCTGGACGCCGCCGCATGGCTGGACGCCGCGGGTGGTGAACTGGTCGACGTGGTGGCCTATGCCGCCGCCGGGGAACACGACCTGGCCTGCTGGATCGCCGAGAGCATGCTCGACCACCTGGTCCGCCAGGGCCGCTTCCACGAGTGCCGGGCGGCCCTGCAGATCGCGCTGCGCTGCGCGGACGTAGCCGCCGACCAGCGGATGCCCTCCTCGCTGCGGAACTGCATGGCCATCGCCGACATCTATCAGGGACGCTTCCGAGCGGGACACGCCTGGAGCGCCGACGCGCTGCGCCTCGCCCGCCGCCAGGGCGACCTGCGCGAGCAGGCCCGGGCGATCGCCGGTCTTGGCGCCACGGAGCGGGCGATGGGACGCACCGCTGAGGCGGTCGCCCACCTCAGCGAGGTGGTGGAGCTCGCGGCCCGACTCGACGACGACTGGCTGGCCGGGATGTCGACCTGCAACCTCGGCGCCATCTACGACCAACAGGGGCGGCACGAGGAGGCGCTCGCGTACTACGCCACCTCCCTTGCCTTCGCCGAGAAGATCGGCCGGCCCAGGATGATCAGCAAGACCCTGGGCTTCGCCGCCGAGGCCCACCTGGCGCTCGGGCGGCACGTGGAGGCCAGGAGCCTGCTGAGACGGGCGGCCGACCTGGCCCGGGAGGTCGCGGACCTGCAACTGCTCGCGGTGAGCCTGTCCCTGCTGGGTGCCGCGGAACACGGTCAGGGAGACCTGCGCCTGGCCGTCGCCCTCCACCACGAGGCCCTGTCCACGCTCACCGAGCACACCAGTACACCGCTGGAGGCGGAGGTCCGCCGCCGCCTCGGGAACACCTATGCGGCGGCGGGCCGTAGTGCCGAGGCACGGCAGCAGTTCCACATCGCCGACGCCCTGACCACCGCGTCACGCACCGATCGTTGACGGTGGCGAGCGGGGCCGTTACCGTGCCGCGTGATGGGAGCGCTCCCAAAGCCGCGACACAGGACAAGGCCGCGACACAGGACAGGGAGAACCCCCGGACCGAGGTGAGGGGCACCGAGACGGCGCAGAGCAACGCCGAACGCCAACGTTCAGGAGGAGGAACGATGACGTCACATCGGAGGGACTCCATGGTCACAGGGCCGCAACTCCCGAGCCGGAGGTCCGTTGTAGCGGCGATGAGTGCCCTGCCGGTCCTCGCGGCGACGCCGGCCGTGGGGGCGTCCGGGGCGCCATCCGCGGCGTCGGCTGCCGGTGTGACCGTCGACCCGTCGATGGAACGGCAGACGATCCGAGGCTTCGGCGGTATGAACCACACGCTCTGGATCAGCGACCTGACGCCTGCCCAGAGGGACACGGCATTCGGCAACGGCGAGGGGCAGCTGGGGTTTTCCGTGCTGAGGATTCCCGTCCACGAGAGCCAGGCGAACTGGAGCCGCGAGGTGGCGACGGCGAGGCGTGCGATCGAGCACGGGGCGACCGTCATCGCTTCGCCGTGGAATCCCCCCGCTCAGATGGTCGAGACCTTCGTCCACGGCAGTCAGACCAACGCGAAGCGGCTCCGATACGACATGTACGGCGCTTATGCGCAGCACCTGAACGACTTCTGCAAGTTCATGAGGGACAACGGGGTGAACCTGTACGCCATATCGGTGCAGAACGAGCCCGATTACGCCCATGACTGGACGTGGTGGACTTCCGGCGAGATGGTCAGGTTCCTGCGGGAGAACGCCGGCTCGATCAGCACCAAGGTCATCGCGCCGGAGTCCTTCCAGTATGTGAAGAGCTTCTCGGACCCGATCCTCAACGACCCAGGGGCACTCGCCAACCTGGACATTGTCGGGGCTCACCTCTACGGCACGCCGTACCAGAACTTTCCCTACCCCCTCTTCAAGGCAAAGGGCAGTGGCAAAGAACTCTGGATGACCGAGGTCTACTACCCCAACAGCAGCGATTCAGCGGACCTCTGGCCCCAAGCGCTCGACGTGGCGGAACACATCCACCATGCCCTGGTGGACGCCGAGTTCCAGGCATATGTGTGGTGGTACATCCGGCGTAGCTACGGTCCCATGAGGGAAGACGGGAAAATCAGCAAGCGCGGCGCCGCCATGGCACATTTCTCGAAGTTCGTCCGCCCGGGACATGTGCGGATCGACGCCACCTCGAATCCCCAGCCGAATGTCTACACTTCGGCGTACAAGGGAAGTGGCTCCAAGGTTGTCATCGTCGCCATCAACAAGGGCACCTCGGCGGTGAGTCAGTCGTTCACTCTGAAGAACAACACCTCGTCCGGAGTGTCGTCCTGGTTGACGGACGCAAGCAGGAGCCTCGCGGCCCAGGGCAGGATCAGCGTGTCGAACGGCTCCTTCACAGGCCGGCTTCCCGCTCGTAGCGCGACGACCTTCATGACCGAGTAAGGCCAACAGAACCGAGCAGGGGCCATTGCGGGCATGCTGACGGTCAATACGTCCTACGCTGACCACCATGCCGACCCGGGTGCCGATCAGCGACGAACTGCGTTCCGCCGTGGGCTGCCCCACGGAGGCCACGCTCCTGGACAGCAGCCCGCGCTCCCGGGTGTGGCGAGTCAAGCTGCGTGGTGGTGGCCGCGTGATCGTCAAACAGATCACCGACGGCGGCGGAACCGGGCCCGACGGGGATGCTCGCCATGCCCGGGAGGTCGCCGCGTTGCGGCTCGCCGCGCGGGCGACCCGGCCCGCCGTCGCGCCCGCGCTGCTCGGAACGGACCCGGCGTCCCGCGTGATGGTCCTGGAACACCTGGACGATCTCGGCGTGGCCGACGACTGGATGCCGGGCTACGCCGAGTCCCTCGCCCGACTGCACGCGCTCACCGGGCCGGCCGATACGGGCACGCTCCCCGCCTGGTCCGGACCGACGGCCGCCGACGCCGAGTCCTTCCTCACCCTCGCCAAGACGCTTGACGTCCCCGTCCCACCCGCAGTGTCAAACGAACTCGCCGGCCTGATCGACCGGCTCGACCCCGCGCCCCACCATGCGCTGCTGCACGGCGACCCCTGCCCCGGCAACGACCTGCGCACCGCCACCGGTGTCCGCTTCGTCGACTTCGAGCAGGCATCGCTGGGCAACGGCCTGGTCGAACTCGCCTACCTCCGCATCGGGTTCCCGACCTGCTGGTGTGCCATGTCGGTCACGGCCGCGCCACTCGCGGAAGCCGAGGACATCTACCGTGCCACCTGGCGGAGTCTCACCGGCACGGAGGTCCCCGGCGATCTCGCCGACGCCTGCGCCGGCTGGCTGATCCGTGGCGACGCACTCGTCGAACGCGCCCACCGCGGATCGGTCGACCACCTCGCACGCGTGCCGGCGGAGGACTTCGAGTGGGGCTACGTCTCCGCCCGGGAGCGCCTCGTCCACCGGCTCGACGTGGTCGCCGGCCTGACCCGCGACCACGACCATCTGCACGCACTCGGCCACCTCAGCGCGGCCCTGGCCGCACGCCTGCTGGAACGCTGGCCCACCCTGCGCCCACTGCCCGCGCAGGACACCCGACCTCGGTACTGACAGCCTGTGTGATCTCCGAGTGCCTTCGCGGATGGGGCGGTGTCTGCTGTCGCCGGGTCCTGTGTCATCGGGGGACACGGTCTACGATCAACGCTGCCTAGTGAGAACCACTTACCGCCGGGGGACTTGGGGCTGTGGACGACCGCGATCTGATACTCGCTGACCGCTACCGCCTGGTGCGCCCGCTGGGGCGCGGCGGGATGGGGGAGGTGTGGGAGGCGCGGGACGCCAGTCTACGGCGGCCGGTCGCGGTCAAGGTGATCTCGGTCCTCGCGGGTGGCGGCAGTCGGGCCGACGAGGCGCGCGCCCGGTTCCTGCGGGAGGCGCGGATCACCGCCGCGCTTCAGCATCCCCATATCGTGACCGTCCACGACCTCGGTGAGGCAACCACCGGCCAGGGCACGACGCCGTTCCTCGTGATGGAACTGCTCCGGGGCGAGGGCCTGGACGCCGTGGTCCGGCGCGGGCCTGCCGGCGAGGAGGATGTGGCGCGATGGGGGGCGCAGGTGTGCGACGCGCTGGGCGAGGCGCATGCGGCCGGCATCCTCCACCGCGACATCAAGCCCGCGAATCTGTTCGTCATGGCCTCGGGCAACCTGAAGGTGCTCGACTTCGGGATCGCCCGCGCCGCCGACGCCTCGGCCACCGGTGACCGGCTGACCCACACCGGGTTCATGGTGGGCACGGCCGCGTACATGGCACCGGAGCAGGCACGCGGGCGCCCCGAGCAGCGCAGCGACCTGTACTCCCTCGGGTGCGTACTGTTCGAACTGCTCACCGGGCGGCTGCCGTTCGATGCCCCGGACACCCTCGGGTATGTCACGGCGCACCTTCACGATCCGCCCCCCGCGCCGAGCAGCTTCGTGCCCGGCGTCTCCGCTCCGTGGGACCGCCTGGTCGGTCGGCTGCTGGCCAAGGACCCGCGCGAGCGATACGCATCGGCCGCCGTGCTCGCCGATGAGCTGCGGCGCTTCGGTGGTGCGCGGCAGGCCGTACCCGCGGTTCGCTACACCCCCACCGTCGCCGACCGGGAGGGGCACGGGGCCGGCTCACCGCCTCCGGCCGCCGCCGTGTCCGGCGATCTCGCGGCGGCATCCACCGTTCAGGCGCCTGCCGGGCCGTCCGGCGGAACAGGCATGAGCCGGCGCACCCTGCTCCTGGGGGGCGCGGGCGTCGCCGCGGTCGCGGTCGCCGGAGGGGCGGCGGCGATGTACCTGACCGGCGAGCCCAAGCGGGACCCGGTCGCCTGGTCGCAGAAGATCCCAGACATCGACCTGATCAACTCCGACGGTCCGGACGTCGTCCTGGCCGACGGCCGGTGTCATGTGGCCGCCGGTCACTACGACAAGGACACCGCCGCGCTCCACACCTTCGACCTTGCCACCGGTAAGCGTCTGTGGAAGGCGTCCCTCAACGTGGCCTGGTCCCGGGAAACACGCTTCGCGGTCGTCGGCGGGACGGTACTCGCCCTGACCCAGGACCCCGCTGAGAAAGGCGGACTGGTGCACGCCTTCGACGCTGCCACCGGCGAGCGCCGGTGGCAGCGGTCGGTCTCCTACGGCGCCATGAGGCTGGATGTGCACCGGCCCAGCGGCCTGCTGATCACCGCAGAGGACGGTTACGTGACCGGAGTCGATCCACGCACCGGCGCCTCGCGATGGGGGATCGACGCATCCTCCCCCTACCAATCCACAGCGATCCTGGCCGGCGACCTGATCCTCTGCAGCGGCGGAACCGCAGTACTCGGCAAGACGGGCAAGAAGCTGTGGACACGCTCCGGCTTCCAGCCGCAGGGAGACCTGGTGCAGCCCCTCGGTGAGGGCCTGCTCTGCTACGAGGACGGCAAGACAGACCCCGTCGACCTCGTCTGCCGCAAGGCGGACACGGGTGAGGTGATGTGGCGGAGCCCGTTCCAGAACACCAAGCCGGACACCCTCGTCTCCGGGGCCTTCCAGCCGCTCGACGAGCTGGTGTCGGACACCACGGTCTTCCTTCCGCTGGCCGCGGGGTCCCGCCGGAAACCGACCGCGTTGAACGCACTCACCGGCGAGCAGACCTGGACCTACGGCAGTACGTACCAAGAGGTTGGCCTGAAGGAACAGGGGACGACGAGCGTGGCAGGCGGGTTCGTCCTGCCCACGGGATCGGGACCGGTGTGCCTGGCCGCCGACGACGGCACAAAACGGTGGCAGGCCGATACTCAGCGAGTGCAGACCACCGGCACATACGCCCTGCTCTCCGAGACAGGGCAGGCACGAGTGTTCCAGCAGTGGACCAGCGTGAGGATCGTCGAAGTGGAGCACGGCCGCACGCTCTGGACAGGCCAGTTCGACAGCACGGCCACGAGCGAGCCTGCCGCGAGCGGCGACTCGATCGTGTTCCTCGACGGCGGCGGCACACTGTGGGCAGTGCGCGTGTGACCTTTTGGGCCCGGCGGGAAAGCGGCCACCGCCGCTGGCTGACCTGTGAGTTCGGGCCGGGGGCCACGCATCGCGCATCCGGGGCCGCGGCGTGATCGCCGTGCGCCCTGTGTCATGGCGCGGCGTCGCACGAGCTGTCGCCGGACCGGGCGATGCCGCCGGCGCGGTGCGGCCCTGGCGCGTTGAGCCCGTAGTGGTCGCCGATCATCCGCAGTGTGAAGCACGCGACGGCCGCCCCCAGCGCGGCGGGCACACCGTAGACACCGGTGCGTTCGCACGCGACGGTGATCCCGGCCCCCAGCAGCGCGGGGATCGCGTACAGGTCCGCGTACAGCACCGTCGGCAAGCGCAACACCAGCACGTCGCGCAACGTGCCGCCGCCGACGCCGGTCACCACGCCGAGCAGCACCGCCTGCGGCGCGCCGATGTGATACTCCAGCGCGGTGGTCGCGCCGGTGACCGCGAACAGACTGAGGCCGGCCGCGTCGAACACCGTGATCAGCGTCCGATAGCGCTCCAGGTGGCGCCACAGCAGGAACGTGACCATGCCGCCGGCCACCGCGACCGCCAGGTACCGCCAGTCGCTGAACGTCGCCGGGGGCAGCGCGCCGGCGAGCACGTCCCGGAGCACACCGCCGCCCAGGGCGGTCACCATGGCGAGCGCGAGCACGCCGACGATGTCCAGACGTGCCACTCGCGTCGCCGTGAGCGCGCCGTTCAACGCGAACGCGAAGGTGCCCAGCAGGTCGAGTACCAGGTGCAACACTCCATAGCCATGCATCGTCGACCCTTCACACATCCCGCCGTCGCTCGCCTTGACGCCCTCGGCACTGTCTCACCAGGTCACAGTGCGCGCACCGCGTTGACCCGAACGGCCTACACGCGATGCGCGCCCCGTCGCTCCGCTGGCACCCTGGACCCCGGTGGGACCAATGGCGAGCGAGTGACATCTGATGGGGGGTGCAAGCGGAGGGTAAGGCGGTGACAACACGTGACTGCGACACGGATCGAGGCGCGGTGGTGCTGATCGCCGGACGGAGCTGGGACGGACTCGCGGACCGGCCCTCCGGGCACACCGAGGTGGCGGTGCGCGACGGTCGGATCGCCGAGGTCGGGCCGACTGTCGACCGAGCCGGCGCCGAGGTGGTCGAACTCGGCGATCGCATGCTGCTGCCGGGACTGATCGACTGCCACATCCACACCACCGTCGATCCCAGCCGGCTCCTGCGGGCCTTCGTGTCCGACGGGTCCGCGGCGATTGCGCTGCGCGCCTTGCCGGTATTGCGTGACCTGCTCCACCGTGGCTTCACCACGGTCCGCGACCTGGCCACCTTCGCCGCCGAGCCGGTCACGCTGTACCTGCGCAACGCCATCGCCTGTGGTCACATCGTGGGTCCACGGATGATCGTCGCGCCGTACCTGATCTCCGCGCGGGGCGCGCACGGCGACGCCTCGACGTTGCTCGCGTCACACTTCAACCGTGAGATCGGCGCGCTGGCAGACGGCGCGGACGAGATCATGCGCAGGGTGCGCGAGAACATCCGTGCCGGCGCCGACTGGATCAAGTTCGGAGCCACCGGCGGCTTCGCCACTCCCGCCGACGATCCCACACAGACCACCTACACGCAGGAGGAGATGAACGCGCTGGTCGCCACGGCCCGCGACCTGGGCATCCCCTGCACGCCGCATGCCTACGGCGACGAGGGCGTCTCACGTGCCGTCACCGCCGGAGTTCGCTCGATCGAGCACGGCAACCTCGCTTCGGCATCGACACTGACCCAGATGGCAGAGCGAGGCGTGTTCCTCGTGCCGACCCAGTTCATGATCCTCGACGCGCTCGACCACCTCGACGACGACAGCTACTGGGAGGGCAAGGAGCCGGCGGAACGCGTGAAGTTCACCCGCTACGCCGACCAGCTCCATCGGTCGGCGCGCCACGTGGCCGCGAGCAACGTGCGCATCGCGTTCGGCACCGACGCCGGCATGTTTCCCCACGGCGAAAACTGGCGCGAGTTTCCGGCGATGGTCAAGACCGGTATCGCCACCGTGCGGGCGCTTCGCGCTGCCACCAGCGTCGCCGCCGACCTGCTCGACCGGCCCGACCTCGGACGCCTCCAGCCCGGCGCGACCGCCGACCTGGTCGCACTGCCCGCCGACCCCTTCGACGACATCACGGCCGTTGCGGGCATCGACTTCGTCATGCGGGGCGGCGCCGTGCACCGCACTCCCATCCGGTGACAGCAGACCTCTGACCACGCGGGGCATCGCGGGCAGGTGTCCTCGGCCGTCAGGGCCGTCAGGGCCGTCAGGAAGGCGGCCAGCTTCGCAGGGCCATGTCGGCCACCTGCTGCAGGTCGTCACGCGTAGCGCCGCTGGCGGCTTGGACGGCGATGCCGTTGGCCACGGTCATGAGGTAGCGGGCCAGCAGTCCGGGATCGGTGCCGGGGGGCAGGTCTCCATTGTCGACGGCTTCCTGGAACCGGTCGCGGAGAAGGGAAATGCCCTCATTGCGCCAGACGATGAGGGCATCGCGGGCGCCGCGTCCCGGGTCGCCGGCGGCGAGGGATCCTTGGACGCCCAGGCACCCGGTGGGGCAGCCGGGGCGCGTGGTGGCCCGAACGGAGCCGCCCAGGAACGCGGTGGCCACCTGCCGGGCGGTCGGCTCCCGCAAGGCCCGGGCCGCGTACGAGGCAGGGCCTTCCGTGTAACGCTCGAGGGCTTTGCGGAACAGGTCCTCTTTGTTGCCGAAGGCCGCGTACATGCTGGTGCGGGTGATGCCCATGGCCTTGGTCAAGTCGGTGAGGCTGGCGCCTTCGTAGCCCTGTGCCCAGAAGACCCGCATGGCGCGCTCCAGGGCCTCGTCGGTGTCGAAACCCCTCGGTCGGCCGATTGGCGCCTTCTGCCGCGTCTCCATGCCATCGATCATACCTCTTCCGCACCGGTCGGTACAGATGTGCTACGTTCGCTTTCGGTACCAATCGGTACTGAAATCTGAGGAGGTCATCAACATGGGACAGCTTGAAGGCAAGACCGCCGTCATCACCGGGGGCAGTACCGGGATCGGCCTGGCAACCGCCATCCGGCTGGCAGCCGAGGGCGCGCACGTGTTCATCACCGGCCGGCGCAAGGCCGCGCTGGACAAGGCCGTGGAGACCATCGGCCCGGCGAGAGCCACCGCGGTGGTGGGTGACATCTCCAACCTGAACGACCTGGATCGCCTGTACGACGCGGTCCGCGCCCGGGGCCGGGGCCTGGACGTGGTCTTCGCGAACGCGGCGAGCGCCTCGTTCGCGACACTGGAGCAGATCACCGAGCAGCACTTCGACCAGACCTTCGGTGTCAACGTGCGCGGCACGCTGTTCACCGTGCAGAAGGCGCTGCCTCTGCTCAACGACGGCGCATCGGTGATCCTGAACTCCTCGGTCCGCGCCGGTGACGGTGTCGCGGCGTTCGGCACGTATGCGGCCTCCAAGGCGGCAATCCGGTCCTTCGCCCGGACGTGGGCCAACGAGCTCAAGGACCGGAACGTCCGGGTCAACGCGATCTCCCCAGGCACCATTGACACTCCTGGACTCGACGCTGTCGTCAGTACGGGGGACACGCCCGTCACCAAGGCACAGTTCGCCGCGGCCAGCCCACTCGGCCGGATCGGGCACCCGGACGAGGTCGCCAACGTGGTGGCTTTCCTCGCCTCCGAGCAAAGCAGCTTCATCGTCGGAGCCAACCTGTACGTCGACGGCGGCGAGACCCAGGTCTGACCCGCGCGGGCGACGTCCGTCGCGCGATCACCAGCGGCGCCAACAAGGCCGCCGTAGGCGGTGACGAACTGCATCCACACGGACGCGGCTTCCTCGAACGACAGGCGCTGGGGGTGGGCGACGACCGCGCCGGCGGGCGCGAGGACCTCGGGTCCACCGGTCTCATGGAAACGGACAGCGCGGTTCATATCTCACTCCTTTGATGCACGGGGTCGAGAGAGGGCCTGTCTCCGGAGGCGGGCGCACGCCGTGCCCTCCGGACGGCCCGCTCGCCCTGCGGTGGGGCGGACGGCGGCAGGCCTTGGGACGGGAGTGTCGGTGCGGGGGCCGGGGGTGTGTCAGGCCGCGTCGTGACTGACGGTGACGACGATCTTGCCGACCTGGCCGTTGGCTTCCAGGTAGCGGTGGGCCTCGGCGATCTCGGTGAGATCGAACGTGCGGTCCACGACCGGGGCGAAGGAGCCCGAGGCGAGGCCCGCGTTGACGACCAGGAAACCGCCCGGGGCGATGCCCTGGGCGAGGGTCTCGACGCCGGGGCCCGCGATCGGGTCGAAGGCCAGGCGCACGCCCTCGCCGCCCGTGATCTCCTTGGTCCGGGCGGGCGGGTCCTCCTCGTCGGTGACGATGACGTCGGCCGCGCCGGCGTCCAGGGGGCGCTGCTTCTTGCCCGGGCCGCGGGTGGTGGCGATCGGGATCCCGCCGACGTGGCCGGGGATCTGGATCGCGGCCAGGCCGACGCTGCTGGAGGCCGCGGTGATCAGGACGTAGTCGGGGAAGACGGGTTGGTAGAAGTACGCGCCGTCCCGGTACATGATCTCGGCCCGGTTCAGGCCGATCGCGTCGACACGCGTACGCACCTCGCCCGCGCCCGGAGCGCGGTCCTCGACCTCACGGAGGGAGAGGCCCCTCAGGCCTCCGGCGCCTCCGTGGCGGAGGAGGCCGCGATGACCGCCGAGAGCAGTCCGGGGAACCGCTCCTCCATCTCATCGCTGCGCAGCGTGTTCATCTTCGCCGTGCCCACGTAGTACTGGCGAATCACACCCGCCTCGCGCAGGACGTTGAAGTGATGTGTGAGCGTCGACAGCGACACCGGCGCATCGAACGTGCCGCAGCTCAGATCCTCATCCGCCCGAACCAACTGCGACACCACCAGCCGGCGCACGGGGTCCACCAGCGCCTCCAGAACCTGCTGGAGGGAAACCTGGGCCAGGTCGGGGTGGTCCACGGTCCGGGCGGCAGCGCGAGGACGAGCCACAGTGACTCCTTGAAAACAGCGTCGGTGCAGTTACCCCATAGTACGACTGTCATCGAAGCAAGCATTCATCGCAGATACGCGAAGGACGCTTCGACTCGCCACGTCGTACTCCATGAGGTCGTACTCCATGAGGGTGGCTACCGGCTCTCGCCCGTCCGCGCCGACTCGCACGGACCGGCGCCCCCACCGGGCCCGACGCCGTTTCACACACCTGCCTGCGCTTCGCGCACCAGGTTCAGAAAGGCGGTGAGATTGGGGACGGCGGAGATGCTCGCGGTGGCCCAGGTGCCGCGCCGCCCTCGCTCGGTCACCTTCACGAGGCCGCGTTCCAAGGTGACTTGTTCGACCTGGGCCCAGGGGAGCCGTTTGTGCTTGCGGCCGGTCCCTGTGGTGAGCGCACTCGGCTCCAGGACGTAGGCGCCGAAGGCCACAGCCTGGCCTTGGCGCAGGGTCGCGTACATTCCGGGGAGTTGCGCTGCGGCGATCTTCGGGTCGACGAGTTGGCGGAAATCGTCGACGATATTGCGTTCCGTCCGGGTGGAGTGGCCCTGGAATCGGTGATTGCGGCCATCGTTGAGGCTGACCCAACAGGTGGTGGTTGTGCCGCGGTAGCTCTGGTTGACGTATCGCTTGACCATGTCCTGGATGAAGCTGGCCACCTCGTCGTAGCGGAAGTGGAAGGGGGCCGGGTCGTCGGCGAGGCCGACGACGCTGCCGTGCTCGTAGACGGTGATCACCAGCTGTTTGTTCCGCCAGGCCTGGAGCCGGGAACCGCCGCTCATGGCGTGCACAAGCCCGCCCATGGCGCGGTTCGATGCGATGCCCGAGAAGGAGGCGGGCACTGGTATGCCGTCGCTCCGCTGCACGTCGTCTCCCACCTGAAGCCGCTCGACGCGGCTCCGCTCCCGTGTTTGGGCAGGCCGACATCAGCCCGCACCGTACACCAGACCGTGTGTCCCCTTCCCGCTCGTCGAGTTCCCCAGTCTTCCAGGTGGGCGTGGCGGCTCACGGACCACATCGGCGTGGGCGGTGGTCTGGTGACTGGTTCGGTAACGGCCCGGGGTCGTTCCGATGATGTTGGTGAACGCTGAGATGAAGCTGCTGGGGTTGGCCCATCCGCAGGCGTAGGCGGTCTGGGTGGTGTCGTGGCCGTCGGCGAGGAGCACGAGCGCGTGGTGGATGCGGAGCTGCGTGCGCCACTCGTAGAAGGTCATGCCGAGTTCGTTGCGGAACAGTCGGCTGAGGGTGCGCGTGCTGGCTCCGATCGTCTTCCCGAGTTCGGCCAGCGTGGCGTTGTCCGCCGGCGTCTCGTACAGCATCCGGGCGATGGCTCGCAGCCGGTCGTCCCGTGGCTCCGGCAGGTGCAGTGGCTGTTCGTGTGCTTCGCGGAGTTCATCGACGAGGACGCGAAGGAGGCGAGATCGGGCGGAGCGGCTGTAGCCAGGTGCGGCGTCGCCGTAGTTGCGGGGGCCGGTCAGGGCGAGCAGGACCTCGCGGACGAGGCCGGAGGCCAGGAACACGGCGGGATGGTCCGGTACGAGCCGGGCGAGGGACGGCGCGAGGAAGACGATCCGCATGTCGGTGTCGCCGTGGGCGCGGTGATGGTGCGTGAACCCGGCGGGGGTCCAGGCGACCCGGTTGGCGGGAACGATCGACGTGCCGCGCTTGGAGTGAACGGTCAAGACGCCGCTGGCCGCGTAGACCAGGTGTCCCCGTGCGTGCGACCGCACTGCGCTTGTTCCGCCGGATGGCCAGAGGTGGCGCCCGCCGGACGGCCACACATGTGACGTCACACCGGCGTTCAGGGAAGGTTGGCGGCGAACGGGCATCAGTTGGCATCCTATCGTTAGCCGGCCATGCCCTGATCCGGTGACACTGCCTCCATGCGGAGTGGTCCTCAGCCGCGCGAAGCGCCCGACCGCACCACATGGCATCGAGGCGGCGTGCCTCGATGCCGCGGCTCGAGAGAAGGAGAAACGCATGGCGACGTTCGTCCTGGTGCCCGGCGGTTGGCACGGCTCCTGGTCGTTTGAGGCGGTGGTTCCGCTGTTGGAGCGCGCCGGTCATGCCGTTCACGCCCTGACCCTGACCGGTCTGCGGCCGGACGACGACAACGCGACGGTCGCGACCGCCAACCTCGACACGCACGCCGACGACGTGTTGCGGCTCCTCGATCGCGCCCACATCACCAGCGCGACGCTGGTCGGCCACAGCTACGGCGGGATGGTGATCGCCGCCGCCGCCGATCGCGCTGACGGCCGGGTCTCGCGACTGGTGCATCTCGACGCCTACGTACCGCTCGATGGCGAGTCGTGCTGGTCGTCGACGACCGAGCGCTACCGGGAAGCGTTCGTTGCCGGCGCTGCGGCCACTGGCTATGCCGTCCGACCGCCGGCCGGGGGTGATCCCCGCCGCCGTCCCCATCCCCTCGCCTCGTTCCTGCAAACGATCCGGCTCACAGGCACGCTCGCCCAGGTTCCCCGTCGCGAGTTCATCTACTGCTCGGGATGGGAGGACCGGACGCCGTTCGCCGACCTCCGCACCCGGCTCCGAGCCGATCCCGAATGGCAGGTCCACGACCTCCCAACCGGCCACGACGCAATGCATGAGGCTCCGGAGGCGGTCGCCGCACTACTGCTCGGCGAACGCGTCGCGGACGCGTCGACGCACAGACGACAGGCCTGCCATTGACGGCCGCACAAGCGCGGTTCCGGAACATGCCCTGGTCATCCGTGTGGACGACTCCGGCGCGTGCGGGTGGCCACGGGATGCCATGGTGACGGTATGGCCAGGGAGGACGTGGCGATGCCGCATGAATTGAAGCCGCTTCTCCGCGCAGGGGATCGCCTCGTGGAACCCCGGCCGTCGGCCATCACCGTCGAAGCAGGGGGCAGCCGTGCCCGTTCGATGCCACCGGTTGCGTGCGGCAGCCCGTGAGGCGGCGCCCGCTGTGCTGGGGTTCGCCATCGTGCGGGCCGTCGGGGTGGCGGTGCTCCTGTACTGGGGCCACCGGCGTGGAGATCCAGCACTGGGAAGGTTGGCGACGATATGGGACGCCGAGCGGTACGGGAATATCGCGGCGAACGGATACGACCGCGGCCTGGCCGTACTCGCGACCAGTGCGCAGGTGGGGAACGCTTACTCCGACCTGGCGTTCTTCCCGCTGTATCCGGCCCTGATCCGGCTCGTGCACGCCCTGACGTGGCTGCCCGTCCCGTATGCCGCTCTTCTGGTCTCCTGGCTGGCGTCCCTGACCGCGGCCTGGGGGATTTTCGCCGTCGCCGCCTGGCGCTACGGCAAGCACATCGGAGTGCCGGCCGCGGTGCTCTGGGGAGCGCTGCCGCATGCCGTGGTGGAGAGCATGGCCTACACGGAGGCACTGTTCACAGCCTTGGCCGCCTGGTCGCTGTACGCGGCGCTGACCCAGCGCTGGGTATGGGCCGGCGTCCTGTGCGCGCTGGCGGGGCTGACCCGGCCCAGTGCGGTGGCTCTGGTGGTCGCGATCGACGGGGCGGCAGCCGTCGCCTTGGTGCGAATCCGCAGATGTCCGGCCCGGCGGCCGGGGATGGCATGGTGGCGGCCCTGTGCGGGGGCGGTGATCGCCCCGCTGGGCTGGCTGGGGTTCGTCACATGGGTGGGCACCCAGCTCGGCCGCTGGGACGGTTACTTCGACGTCCAGAAACTGTGGGGTGCCCGATTCGACTGGGGGGTCACCACAGTCCGCCAGCAGCTGGTCCGGGTCTTCCTTCACACCACATCTGTGCCGTTCGCCTCGGTGGTCGTGGCGCTCGTGCTGTGCGCCGCCATAGCCCTCGCGGCCGTGGCGGTGACGCACGGCCAGCCGCTGCCGCTCGTCGTGTACAGCGTGGGCCTGCTGGTGATCGCTGTCGGGGACTCGGCGTTCTTCGGCGTCCGGGCCCGATTCCTCCTGCCCGCCTTCCCCCTGCTGCTGCCGCTTGCGATCGGGCTGGCACGCGTGCGCTCCGGCTGCGTGCGTGTCCTCCTGCTGGGCTCGACGACCACCCTGTCCGCGTTCTACGGCGCTTACCTGGTCTTCGCCGTCGGTCACGCACCGTAGCAGGGAGCCACCCAGCGGCGAGATCACCGCGCGGGCGGCCAGGCGCCGGTCGCCGACAGCAGTGGCGGCCGCCTCGTCGGCGGCGCGCTCCATCGCAGCTCGCTGTGAACCCGCTCAACGCGCACCTCGCTGCTGGCCGCCTTCGGCGTACTGGGCGTCAGCGCGGTGATGTTCGCCGAGACGGGACTGCTGATCGGCTGCTTCCTGCCGGGCGACTCCCTGTTGTTCACGGCGGGCCTGCTGTGCACGGGCACGGGGGAGTATGGCGTACGGCTGTCCCTGGGGCCCCTGCCGGCCGCCGTGGCGTTTGGTGCGCTGGCGGGTGCGCAGTGCGGTTATCTGATCGGGCGCCGGGCCGGCGGTGCCCTGCTCGCTCGCGGCGGCGACCGCCGTGGCGCTGCTGTTCGTCTCACGCCGCCTGGGAGCGGTCGCGGCCGTGGCCGCGCTCGCCATGGCGGCCTCCCGGGTCTGGGTCGGCGTGCACTATCCGCACGACGTCGCGGTCGGCGTGCTCGTGGGCGGGCTCGTGGCCTTCGCTGCGATGATCCTTGCGCGGCGGTGGGCGCAGACGCTTGCCCGTCGCCTGAGCGCCACTGTGCTGCGTCCGCTCCTGGCCGCCCCGTGAACCGCAGGGGCGCCGCAGGGCCAGAAAGAAACCCCGCATTGCTACGAACGGTGCCCGGCCGCTTACAAGACGCGACATCATGACTCCTGTGGAACGGGGAGAATACGGCCGAGGGCCGAAGCGCGTGGGCATGTGGTACCTGTTACTGCTGGTGCTGGGGGCCGTTGGGGCGGTGACGCTGGCCCGGTACTTCGCGTTGGGCACAGCCGCGACAACGGCCGCGTTGCTGCCCACCCTGGCGCCCGCTTACCTGGCCTGGAAGGCCTTTCAGCACGACCGGGCCGACGCGACCGCGCTCGATCTCGAGACGGCTGCCGACCAGCTGGCACAAGCAGTGGCCAAGCAGTGGGACGATGAGGCCGCCGTCCGCCGGATGAACGACCCGTACCCGCTGCCGGTCGCTTGGCGCCCCGCCGACGCGGACCTGGTGGAGCCCTGGGCCCTGCTGGCCGAACTGGCCCGCGCCTGGCCCGGCGGCCCACCGGATGACCCGGCCCACTGGCCCGCGGACGCCGCGGGTCTGGCGGGCGCTGACAGGCAGATCGGCGAGGTGTTCACGCGGCGGGTGCCCACCCGCCGCCTGGTGGTCCTCGGCGAGCCCGGCTCCGGCAAGACCATGCTGCTCATCCGCCTGCTCCAGGACCTGATCGAACAGCGGACAGGCGGCGGGCCCGTGCCGGTGCTGTTCTCCCTCGCCTCCTGGAACCCCGTCCACCAGCCCCTCCAGGACTGGCTGGCCGAGCAACTGCGGCGCAGCTACCCAGGTCTCCGCGCCCCCGCGACCGCTGCCGGGACGGCGGCTGGGGGCAGCCAGGTCGATCTGGCCCGGGCACTGCTGGACGCCCGGCGGATCCTGCCGATCCTGGACGGCTTCGATGAACTGCCGCCCGCCTTGCACCAGATGTCACTCGACGCCCTCAACCGGGCCCTGTCCGCCCGCCAGCCCGTGGTGGTGGCCAGCCGCGCCGCCCCCTACCGAGACGCCCTCACCCGCCCTGACAGCATGGTGCGGCTCAACGGTGCCACCGGCATTCACCTGCTCCCACTGGCCCCTGAGCAGGCGGCCGCCTATCTGCGCCGCGACGCCGGCGGCCCGCACACCCCGTCCGCCGCCCGGTGGAACACCGTGACCACGCACCTGGGCACCGAGACACCCGTCGGACAGGCCCTGAGCACCCCCCTCGGCCTGTTCCTCGCCCGCACCATCTACAACCCCCGCCCCCACACCCGGCCAGGATCCGGCGCTGTGCCTCACCCGGACGAACTGTGCGACACCGCCGCCTTCCCCACCCGCGCCGCCCTCGACACCCACTTGTTCAACGCCTTCATCCCCGCCGCCTACACCCACCACCACCCCTACCCGCCCCGCTGGTCCGCGCCCCAGGCCCACCGCACCCTGGTACTCCTGGCCCGGCACCTGCAGGCCCACCACGACGGCAACCCCGACCTGGCATGGTGGGAACTCCACCATGCCCTCCCTCCTCACACCCCCCGCCGCACAGTCGGGCTCGTATTCGGGCTGGCGGCCGGGCTCGCGGTCGGGCTCGCCGTCAGGCCTGCGGTGGGGCTCGCGGCCGGACTCGCGGTCGGACTCGCAGCCCGGAGCATGTACCCGGGGGCGCCGAGCACCCGGCTGCGCTGGTCATCCAGCCCCCTCGCGCGCAGGCTCGCGGCCGGCCTCGCCGTCGGGCCGGCGGCCGGATGCGCGGTCGGCCTCGCGGCCGGGCGCACGGCCGGACTCGTGTTCGGGATCGCGGGCGGACTGGTGCTCGGGCTGGAGGCCCGGAGCATGTACCCCGGGGCGCCGAGCACACAGCTGCGCTGGTCATCCGACCTCCTCGCGCGCAGGCTCGCGTTCGGGTTGACGGTCGGGCTCGTGGCCGCCCTGGTGGCCGGGCCCGCAGTGGGGTTCGCGTTCGGACTCGCGGGCGCACTCGCGGGCGCACTCAAGGGAGACAAGCCCGACCTGGCCACCATGGTCGGTCCGACCACGCTGCTCACGCAGGATCGCCGCACCTTTCTCACCATCGGGCTCCTTTCCGGGCTCGTGGTCGGGCTCATGGTCGAGCTCGTGGTCAAGCTCGCGGTCGGTCTCGCGGGCGGACTGGCGTTCGGGCTCGCGTTCGGGCTCGCGGCCGGGCTGGCGGAGACAGCGGCGTGGGTGTACTTCGCGGTGACCGCGGTCCATCTGGCGGTGCGGCGCCGAGCCCCCTGGAATCTCATGGCGTTCCTCCGCGATGCGCACGAGCAGCGTGGTGTTCTGCGGCAGGTAGGGGCGGTGTACCAGTTCCGCCACCTCGACCTGCAACGCCACCTCGCTCAGCAGCCCTGGCCGCCCGCCACCTGACCCGCGGTCTGGGCCGGCTTGACCTTGACGCTGGGTCAACCCTCCATCCTTCTCGCAGGAGCTTCCTCGGAGTCGACCGGAACAGCTCCGCGAAGGAGGCAGATGACCATGATGACCCAACCGATCGCCGGTCCGGCGATTCGTGTGCAGGGCCTCGAGAAGTCGTACGGGACGCTCAAGGTGCTGCGCGGCGTGGACTTCGACGTGGCGCGGGGCAGCATCTTCGCCCTGCTCGGCTCGAACGGGTCGGGCAAGACCACGACCGTGAGGATCCTCGCCACGCTCCTGAAGGCCGACGCGGGCACAGCCGGTGTCAACGGCTTCGACGTCGCTGCGCAACCGGCGAACGTGCGGGAGTCCTTCAGCCTCACCGGGCAGTTCGCGGCCGTCGACGAGATCCTCAGCGGTCGGGAGAACCTCGTACTCGTCGCCAGGCTGCGCCACCTCAAGGACCCGGGCGCGATCGCGGACGACCTGCTGAGGCGTTTCTCGCTGATTGACGCGGGCGCGCGGAAGGTGTCCACGTATTCGGGCGGGATGCGCCGCAGGCTGGACATCGCGATGAGCCTCATCGGGAATCCGCCGGTGATCTTCCTGGACGAGCCGACGACCGGTCTCGACCCCGAGGGGCGCATCGAGGTGTGGCAGACGGTCAAGCAGCTCGCCGGGCACGGCACGACGGTGCTGCTCACCACGCAGTACCTCGACGAAGCCGAACAGCTCGCCGACCGGATCGCGATCCTCCACCAGGGTCGGATCATCGCGAACGGCACCCTCGCCGAGCTCAAGCAGCTCCTCCCGCCCGCCACGGTCGAGTACGTCGAGAAGCAGCCGACGCTGGAGGAGATCTTCCTCGCGATCATCGGCGGCGACGACAAGAGCGGCGACGACAAGAGCCACGCCACCGGCACGAACAACTAGGGAACAAGGATGACCACGTACTTCTTCGGCGACACCGCCGTGCTCACGGGACGGACCCTGCGCCACGTCACACGCAGCGTGGACACCGTCATGACGACCGTCATCACGCCGATCGCCATGATGCTGATGTTCGTCTACGTGTTCGGCGGCGCGATCGACACCGGGTCGGGTTCGTACGTGAACTACATGCTGCCCGGCATCCTGCTCATCACGATCGCGTCGGGCATCTCCTACACCGCGTACCGGCTCTTCACCGACATGAAGAGCGGGATCTTCGAGCGGTTCCAGTCCATGCCGATCGCACGGTCGGGCGTGCTGTGGGCACATGTCATCACCTCTGTGGTCGCCAACCTGATCTCGCTCGTGATCGTCGTGGGTGTCGCTGTGCTCATGGGTTTCCGCTCGGGGGCAGGAGTGCTGGAATGGCTCGCCGTCGCCGGCATCCTGCTCCTGTTCACCCTGGCGCTGACCTGGATCGCCGTGATCCCCGGACTCTCCGCGGCGTCGGTCGAGGGCGCGGGCGCGTTCGCCTACCCGCTCATCTTCCTGCCGTTCGTCAGCTCGGCGTTCGTGCCCACGCAGACCATGCCCGGCCCGGTGCGCGCCTTCGCCGAGAACCAGCCGGTGACGTCCATCGTCAACACGATCCGCCACCTGTTCGCCCAACAGCCGGTCGGCGACGACATCTGGACCGCCCTCGCCTGGTGCGTCGGCATCCTCGTCGTGGCGTACGTCTGCGCGATGGCCGCCTACCGCCGGAAGATCGCCTGAGGCAGGCTGAGACCCATGCTCACCATCAGCCAGCTAGCGGCGTACGCCGGGGTGACGGTGCGGGCGGTACGCCACTACCACAAGATCGGGCTGCTGCCGGAGCCCGAACGCGACCAGTCCGGATACCGGACCTACGGCGCTGCCGCGGTGGTGCGACTGATCCAGATCCATACCCTGGCCGATGCCGGCGTGCCACTGGCCCGGGTGCAGGAACTCCTCGACGCCGGCCCGGAGGAGTTCGCCGACGGCGTCCAGGAGATCGACAAGGAACTGCGCGCCAGGATCCGGCGGTTGCAAGGCACCCGCAAACGGCTCGCCCGGCTCGCCGCCGGAGAGCACCTGGCGCTCCCGCAGAGCGTCGCGGACTACCTCGACCGGCTGCGCGGTCTCGGCGTCAAGGAGCGGTACATCGAGATGGAGCGGGATGCCTGGATCATGATCGCCTCCCAGGTGCCGCACCTGATCGACTCCGTGATCGCCGCGAAGCACGAGCAGCTGGACGACCCCGACATGGTGAAGCTCTACAGCCTGATCAACGAGACACTCGACCGGCCGGCCGACGATCCGCGGATCATTGAGATCGCCGACATCCTGGAGCGCCTGAGGATTCGCGCGGTGGAGGCCGGCGAGGTGGGTGCCGACGGCTTCGACGACCAGTTCGTCGACCTGCTGGACTCAAACATGGTCGAGTCCTCGCCGGGCGCCGTGCGGCTCCTGGCGATCCTGGAGGAGCGGGGCTGGAAGGGCTGGACCCGCATCGAGCGAGTGCCTGCCGACAGATTCAAAGGCACTTGACGCACGGATGGCGCTCGTTCTGAACGGCATCAGTTGCAGGTGGCCGTGATCCGTGGCTCCAGCACCGAAAAGCGATCCAGAACCAAGATTCGCGGAGTGTCGCAGCGGGCAGGTCTCGGGGGCGCGGCATCGCGGCAGCGGCGGGTGACATGACGTCGGTCCCGGCGGGAGGGGGAGGTGCATCGCAGTGGTCTGCGACGGTGTGCGGGCGCTCTGTCGGTCACGGCAGAGCGCCGCGGGTCGACCGGGCGCGGTGGGCGTGTGACCGGCCGGTCGGCGCCCGCGGTGCTGCCCCCGGCGCTGCGCGTGTGGCTCGGGCGGATCGCGGCCCTCGCCGCTCTGGTGGTGGTCGTGTTCGGGGTGCTGTACGCCGGCCACAGCGAGCCCGGCGGGGTGGACAGGTGGATCATCCAGCCGACGGCGGACAGTGTGCGGCCGCCGTGGCGGCGCGTCGCTCTGGCCCTGGACTTCCTGGGACAGCCCGCCGGAGCCGCGATGCTGGTCGTGGCCGCGGTGGCGGGCTGCCTGCTGCTACGGCGTCCTCGCGCGGCGGTGTTCATGGCCGCAGGCCCCTCCCTGGCCGTGGGGACGACGACGCTGCTCAAGCACCTGGTGGGACGCACCATCCACGGCGACGGCAACCTGTCCTACCCGAGCGGGCACACCGCCTTCCTCACCGCGCTCGCCCTCGTGGTGGCGCTGCTCGCGGCCGGCCGGCTCGGCCTCGGCAGGGCGGCCGGCGCGTCACTCGTGCTCGCCGCGGCGCTGGTCGCCGGCGCCGCCATGGGCTGGGCGCAGGTCGCCCTGAGCGCGCACTACCCGACCGACGTCCTCGGCGGCTGGTGCACCGCGCTGGCGGTGATACCGGCGACCGCGTGGCTGGTCGACCGGCTGGCTGACCGGCTGGCCGACCGGATGGCCGACGCCGGTCGGCGGGAGCAGCGCTGACGTCACGTCACGCCCGTCCCTGCACGTCACGTCACGCCAAGCGGCGGAACACGGGCTTCACCGGTCGTCCCGCCAGCCACGGGGTGGGGTCGGCGGCCTCCAATGCCTTCCGGTACACCGCACATGCCTGGGCCACCACGTCGACGGTGTGATCGATGTCGGCGTCGCCGAGCGCGCTGCTCACCACGAACGACGGGGCCAGCACCCCGCCCGCGAGGAGCCGGCGCAGGAACAGGGTGCGGTACCGCTGCGACGGCTGCCGGTTCTCGTCGAGGGTGGCGAAGACCAGGTTGCTGGCCCGGCCCCGGACGACGATGTGGTCGCCGACGCCCATGGCGGCCGCGGCGTCGCGGACACCGGCGGCCAACCGCTCGCCGAGGGCGTGCAGCCGCGCGGTGACGCCCTCTTCGGCGTAGGCGGTGAGCACGGCCATCGCGGCTGCCAGGGAGTGCGTTTCCGCACCGTGCGTGGTGGACAGCAGGAACACCCGGTCGCCGGAGTGACGCAGCCCGCCCAGCTCCATCAGATCGCGGCGCCCGGCCAGCGCGGAGACGGCGAATCCGTTGCCCAGCGCCTTGCCGAACGTGGAGAGGTCGGGGACGACGCCGTACAGGCCCTGGGCGCCCGCCTCGGACCAGCGGAAGCCGGTGATCATCTCATCGAAGATCAGTACGCAGCCGTGCCGGTCGGCCAGCTCGCGCAGCCCGGCGAGGTACCCGGGCGGCGGCTCGGTGTGGGTGGCGGGTTCGAGGATCAGACAGGCGACCTCGTTCTGATACCGGGTGAGCAGCTCCTCCGTGGCGGCCAGGTCCCCGTAAGGGAACGCCACGGTCAGCTCGTTGGTCGCCGCCGGAACCCCGGCGGACATCGGCGTGGTGCCGATGAACCAGTCGTCGACGGAGAAGAACGGATGGTCGGCGCAGATGGCCACCCGCGGGCGCCCGGTGGCGGCGCGGGCGAGGCGCACCGCGGCGGTGGTGGCGTCCGAGCCGTTCTTGGCGAACTTCACCATCTCGGCGGTCGGCACCGTGGCCAGGAAGCGTTCCGCGGCTTCGACCTCCACGATGGACGGCCGGACGAAGTTGCTGCCGCGGTCGATTTCCCGCCGCACCGCCTCGTTCACGCGGGGGTGGGCGTGGCCGAGGCTGACCGACCGCAGGCCGGAGCCGTACTCGATGTAGCGGTTGCCGTCGATGTCCCACACGTGGGCACCGCGGCCGTGGCTGATGACCGGGGCCAGGTTCTCGGGGTACTGGTCGTCGCCCTTGGCGTAGGTGTGCGTGCCGCCGGGGATCAGGGCGTGCAGCCGCTCGTTCGCCATCCGTGACCGGGGGAGGAGGAGTCCTCCGGCGTCTTCAGCCTCTTCGGGGTTCACGCCGCCCTCAACTCTCCTTTCGCCGCAGGACCTCGGCGAGGCTCGGCGCCTCCTGGTCCCGCTGGGACATCGATGTGACCGGCAACGGCCAGGGTATGGCGAGCTCCGGGTCGTCGAAGGCAATTGTCACGTCCTCGGCCGGATCGTGCGGGCGGTCGATCCGGTACGAGACGTCGGCGGTCTCGGTCAGGGCCTGGAAGCCGTGCGCGCACCCCGCCGGGATGTACACGGTCATCTGCGTCTCGTCGGACAGCTCGAAGAAGGCCCGGCCCAGGTAGGTCGGCGAGTCCGTCCGCAGGTCCACGACGACGTCGAAGATCCTCCCGTACGAGCACCGCACCAGCTTGGCCTCGCCGGCGCCGGAGCGCAGATGCATGCCGCGCAGCACGCCCCCGACCGAGCGGGACAGGCTGTCCTGGACGAAGGCGTCCGGATCGAGGCCCACCGAGCGGACCACGTCTGCGTCGAACGTGCGGCAGAAGAAGCCGCGCTCGTCGGCGTGCGGCGTCGGCTCGAACAGGTACGCGCCGGCGATCGCCGGGACTTCGGTCGCTTTCATTCCGGCCGCGTTCATGGAGCCTCCCGCAGGGCGTGGGCGTGGTCGGCCGCCGGGAACAGGGCCGTGGTCAGGGCGGTGAACTGGTGCTCAAGGCGCCGGGCGGCGGCCAGGTTCCGCTCGGTGAGGGTCCGCCGCAGCTCGGCCGACCGCTTCTCCAGCGCCCGGAACTGCTCGAGCAGCCGGTCGGCGTCGACCTCGCGCGCCGGGTGGCAGTACGCGGCAAGGCCCATCTGGGCCATGAGCGCGTCGCTCTTCGCCGCATAGCTGAGGGCGAGCACCGGCGTGCCGGTCTTCAGGGCGCAGATCAGGTTGTGGTATCGGACCGCCACCACGGTGTCGGCAGCCGCCATCTCCTTCATCAGGTCCGCCAGTGAGGCCGGCTCGGCAGCGGTGACCAGCGGCGAGTCCACCGCGTCGAGGATCGCGGCGACCACCGACGCATCGCAGTCGTCGCCGGTGAGCAACCGGACCGGCCTGCCCTCCTCGACCAGCGTGCGGACGAACCGGATCGTCCCGTCGAGGTAGCGCCGGTATATCTCCTCGGCCCGGGCGCGGTCGTCATTGCCGCCGTGGAAGTCCATGACGCCGACGCAGACCGGGCCCGGCGGGCCCGAGTCCGCGGATGCGCCCGCCTGCGGCGTCGGTAGGGAGAAGGCGAGGTCCGGGTAGACCTCGTCGCGCGCGGTGTCCACGCCCATCGCCCGCATCGCGTCGCGGGACTGGGCGTCCCGGTACGACCGGTACGCGGCCAGCCGCGCCGACCAGCGCACCAGGGCCCGGGTCGGCCGGTTGCCGATCTCGGCGGCGCCGACGCTGACCAGCGCGATCCGGGTGCGCAGCAGCCGGCCACTCGCGCAGAGCAGGAACAGCGAGTACGGGAAGCCCCACGGCCGCAGCGGCAGCGTGGCCTCCAGGACGCCCATGCCCGGCACGATCACCACGTCGTGCCGGCGCACCCAGGAGGCGGTGCGGAAGACGTCGACGAGTTTGCCCAGACCCTTCGCCACGATCGCGCCCGCACGTGACGCGGTCCGGTACTCCGCGCGGTTCCAGTGCAGCCGTGTGGCGGGGATCCCGAACCGGGCCTCCACGGCCTCGGGTCCGCCGCACAGCGCGTCCACGACCGCTTCCGGGTGCTGAGCGCGTAGGTACCCGAGTACGGCCTCGAGCGAGCCGTCGTTGCCGAGGTTGCCGGAGCCGAGCAGGCCGAACACCCCGACGCGCACCGGGGCCTTGTCTGCTGCCGTCATGCCTGCCTCCCTTCACGACCTTCACGACCTTCACGACTCTCACGGCCGGCGACGAGGGCGTCGACGGAGACGGTGAGCTTGGCCGGGTCGACCGGGGCGCGGTCCTCGACCCGCTCGCCGGCGCCCGGCCGGGCCCGGCTGGCCATCCACGCGGCCAGGTGGCGGTAGCACGCGCGCCGGTCCGCCGAGGACAACGGCGCCCGCCGGATCGCGGCGACGAAGCCCCAGACGTACTCGGCGAGCAGCCGGGGTGTCGGGTGCAGCGGGCCCGCCCGGCGCGGGTCCAGGTTGACGCACCGGGAGCGCTTGCTGGGGTTCGCCCGCTCGGCGCGGGTGGGGTGGTCGCGGCGGAAGTACAGCAGCTCCGGCACCTGGTGGAAGGGCCCGTGCAGGCCGATCTCGGCGACGAACGTGCGGTCCGCGTGGTGGTAGCTGTCCATCGGTTTCACCCGGCGCAGTACGTCGGCGCGTATCACCCCGTAGAAGTCGTCGCCGCCGGGCTCGAACAGCATGCTGCGGAAGCGCTCCGGCGGGTGCGGCGAGGCGGTGGCGAGCCCGTACTCGTACGGGACCTTCACCTGGCCGTCGCCGTCGATGACCGCCTGGTCGGCGTGCGCGAGGATCACGTCCGGCCGCTCGTCCAGCGCCTCCACGCAAGCCCGCAGCAGGTCCCGGCCGTAAAGGTCGTCGTGCGAGGCCCATTTGAACAGCTCGCCGCGGCACTCGGCGAACACATGGTTGTGGTTCGGTGTGGCGCCGATGTTCCTCGGCAGCCGGATGTACCGGATCCGCGAGTCCTTCTCGGCGTACCGGCGGCAGATGTCCCGGGTCCCGTCGGTCGAGGCGTTGTCGGAGATGACCAGCTCGAAGTCCTCGTAGGTCTGGCCGAGCAGGGCGTCGAGCGACTCGGCCAGGTACTCCTCGCCGTTGTACACGGGCAGGCCGATGCTCAGCCGGGGTCGGTCGGTCATGGCGTCCTCACTTCGGGGATGGGTTCGTGGTGGTGCTCGCGCGGGGCGGACCGCAGGTGCAGCCACCACACGGCCGAGGCGCTCCACGTCGCGGCGGCGACGCCCCAGGCCGAGCCGGCCGTGCCGGCCACGGCCGCCCCGCCGAGCCCACCGCCGACGTAGAAGGTGGAGGCGATCAGCTGGCAGCGCAGGCTGCGCCGGGCCGCGGCGAGCGCGCGCAGCCCGGCCGCCGCGCCGGTGCCGAGGCCGGCGCCCGCGACGCTGAGCGTGACCGGCACGATGAGCTGCGAGGCGGAGTGCCAGACGCCGCCCAGCACCAGCTCGCCGAGCCGGTCCGGCATCAGCAGCAGCGCCGCGCCCCAGAGCAGCGCGGCGACGGCCTGCCCGCCGCCCAGCAGGAGGCAGAACGCGCCGAGGCGGTGCGGGGCCCGTCGCAGCACCCGTGCCGCCTCCGGGACGGTGACCAGCGACAGCCCCATCAGCACCGCGAGAAACGGGCCGAGCAGGAGCTCGGCGCCCCGGACCGCACCCACCGAGCCGACCCCGACGATCGCGCCGAGCCCGTACGCCCGCAGCTGGCTCGCGCCGCTGAGGGCGACGTTCTCGACCAGGTACCGGTAGCCGAGGTCGCGCTGCTCGCGAAGCCACCCCCGCGCGTGGGACATCCGGGGCCGGATGCCGGACTGGAGGCAGCCGTACCCCGCGGCCACCGCGGCGGACCCGCCCCAGGCGAGCACAAAAGCGGCCACGCTGCCCACGCGGGCCGCCACGACCATGGCCGGGACGAGCGCGACGCACCACACGAGGTCGTTGACGAACGCCTTGTGCCCGGTGCCGGCGGCGAAGAACGCGAACCGCCAGCCGTCCTGCAGCAGCAGCCCCGGCAGCATGACGCCCAGGCACACGAACGCGGGCCCCACGCGGCCGCCGAGAGCGAGGCCGACCACCAGGCACGCCGCGCCGAGGGCGGCACCGAGGCCGAGCGCGGTACCCGACGACCGGGCCACCGCCGCGCGCCAGGACGCGACCGGCACGCCGCTGAAGCGCACCACGAGCGGGTCCGTGGCCAGCCCGCGGGAGACGTTGAGCATCACGCCGTAGGTCACCCAGGCCAGGCTGAAGGCACCGAACGCGGCCAGCCCCAGCGAGCGGGCCACGTAGATGCCCACCACGAAGTTGCTCATGCTGGAGGCCGCCTGGTCGGCCAGTCCCCAGGACAGCCGGCCGACGAGGGCCCGCCGGGTGGAGCCGGCCGGTGGCGCCGTTGTCCGCGGATTGTCCCCCTCGTCGGTCATCGGAGTCATGCCTTGATCAGCCCGGCGCCGTGCAGGGCGCCGGCCGCGGCGGCGACGGTGTCGAACGGCAACCCTGACCGCTCGGCGACGTCCAGCAGACTGTGCTCGCCGTCGGAGAGGCTGAGCACCCAGAGCATGGCCATCTGGGCCTGCTTGGTGTCGCTGCGGCCGCCGAGCGCGTCGTACAACCCACGCCGGCCCAACTGCGGTTCGCCGTAAGGGCTGAGGTTGAGGTACCGCCGGTTGCGGTCGAGGACGGCGAACGCCTCGCGGCAGAGGGCGAGCGTGTCCGCCATCGCCTCCGGGGAGACGAAGTCCAGGTTGTCGGCCGAGGTGTGGTACTCGGGGTAGCCCGCGTACGGGGTCCGGCTGAGCGAGCCCACGCCGAGATCGAACCCGGGCGAGCAGAACTGCCGCTCGTCATAGCCGTACGGCGTGAACTGGGCGACGCGGTGCGGGCGTTCGGACGCGGCCAGCACGTGCCGCATCACTCGGTCGATCTCCGCGTCGCCGCGCCTGCTCTGCTTGTACGTCAGTTGGCCCGGGTCGCCGGCGCAGGCCAGCACCAGCCCGTGCTTGACCCGGTCGATCCGCTCCGCGTTGCGGGCCAGCCAGGTGATCGCCCCGATGGTGCCGGGCGCGAAGATGAACCGGTAGGTGTAGTACGGCGTCTGCTCGGCCAGCGCCCGGGCCAGGAAGGTCGCCACCGCGATGCCGGCCAGGTTGTCGTTGGCCAGCGACGGGTGGCAGACATGGCAGGAGACGATCACCTCGTCGGGGACCTGGCCGGGGACCACGTGCTCGGCGTAGGTGAGGTGGCCGTCCGCGAGCGTGGAGTCGACGCGCACCTCGTACTCGCCGTCCGGCAGCGCGTCCAAGGTCTCCTGCGCCAGGCAGAACCCCCATTCCGGCTTGTAGTAACTGGTGCGGTACGGCACCCAACCCGGGTGTTCCGGCAGGGTGTGCAGGTGTCCGCGCAGCTCGGCCAGCGGCATGGTCGCCGACACCGGCACGCTGTAGCCGAGCACGTGCAGGCTGGACGCGGCGAAGTCGACGACCCGCTTGCCCGCGGCGTCGGCGATGTACGCGTCCCGGATGTTCCACTCCTGCGGCACCGTCCAGTCGAGCACCTGCGTCCCGGTCGGCACCTCGTGCACCCGCAGCGGAACGTACTCGCCGACGATCTGCAGGGTGGCGCGCACACCGTCGCCGGTGATGCTCCGGCACAGCGGGTACAACCGCTCCACCAGCGCGTACATCTCTTCGCCGGCCGCGGTCACCGGCTGTTCGTCGGCCGTGGTCATCGGCTGTCCGCCGGTCGCGGTCATCGGCGCCACCGCAGGGTGTCGTCGACCGCGCCTGCCTCGGACGCCGCGCGCAGCACGGCAAGCCGGGTGAAGCGCCGCTCGAAGTCCTCCCGGGTCAGCCCGTGTTTCCGGTAGGCGTCGGCGAGTTCGAGCGCGCCCTGCTTCACCGTCCACTCGCAGTCGAAGCCGGGCACCGCGGCGCGGAACCGGGAGAAGTCCACCCGGTACGACCGCGGATCGGCACCGGTCTCCCCGGTGATCACCACCTTCGCGCCGGACACCGCCTCGGCGACCTGCCCGGCGATCTCGGCGACCGTGACGTTGTTGATCTCGCTGCCGATGTTGAACGCCCGGTCGTGCACCGCTTCCCGCGGCGCGGTCAGCGCGGCCGTGAAGGCCCGTGCGATGTCGGCGGCGTGCACCAGCGGGCGCCAGGGGGTGCCGTCGGAGAGCACCAGCACCTCGCCGGACAGCAGCGCGTGGCCCACCAGGTTGTTCAGCACGATGTCGGCGCGCAGCCGGGGGGAGTAGCCGAAGGCGGTGGCGTTGCGCATGTACACCGGGGTGAAGTCGCCGTCGGACAGGGCGTGCAGGTCGTCCTCCACCCGCACCTTGGACTCCGCGTACGGCGTCACCGGGCGCAGCGGGGCGTCCTCCGCCACCAGGTCGTCACCGCCGGCGGCGCCGTACACCGAGCACGTCGACGCGTACAGGAAGCGCCGCACGCCGGCGTCGCGGGCCAGCCGGGCCAGCCGTACGGAGGCGTGGTGGTTGATGTCGTAGGTGAGGTCCGGCGCCAGCGATCCCAGCGGGTCGTTGGAGAGCGCGGCCAGGTGGATCACGGCGTCCACCCCGGCCACGTGCTCGGCCGTGACGTCGCGCAGGTCCACCCGGTGTCCCTGCGGGTCCGCGGGCTGCGGGCCCAGCACACAGTCGGCGAACAGGCCGGAGTCAAGGCCGACGACCTCGTGCCCGGCGGCCGTGAGGATCGGGGCCATCACGGTGCCCAGGTAGCCCTGGTGTCCGGTCAGCAGTACGCGCAAGGTTCATTCCCCCAGGTCGAGAGTGAGTTTGGTGACGGCGAACGCTTCGGCGTAGCGCGCGTGGCATTCGATGCCGCGGATGCGTGCGAGGCCGAGGAACGCCTCGCGGTCGTACCAGGGCCGGTGCCGCTGCGAGGGGTAGTGCTCCTGCAGCAGCCGCACCTTCTCTTCGGCGGTCTCCGGCGACAGCGGCTGGTACGCCACCGGACGGCCGAGATCGCCGTCCCACTTGACGATCTCGTAGCCGAGCACCAGGTGGTCGCGGAAGGCGGTGGTCATCAGCTTCGCCAGGCCGCGGTGGTCCTGGTGCGCGTCATCGGTGCGCGGGGCCAGCACCAGATCGGGCTCGGTCCCCGCGCGCAGCTCCTCGACCGCGGCCTTGGCCTCCTCCCAGTGCGCGGGCAGCCGGCCGTCCGGCAGCTTGTGCACGGTCAGCCGCAGGTCGGCGCCCGGGCAGAAGGCGGCGAGCGCGGCCCGCTCCTCCTGCTCCCGCTCGCCGCCTCCGCCGGAGAGCACCAGCGCGTCGACGCGGATGCCCGGCCGCGCGAGACACAGCGTCAGCAGCGTGCCGCCCGCGCCGATGGCGATGTCGTCGCAGTGCGCGCCCACCGCGACGATCCGGTCCAGGCGCCCGGCCCCGAGCCGGATCACGCCCGCGCTCCGGCGCCGTTCCTGCTGCCGGGCGCGCTCGCCCCCGCGCCGTCCCGTTCCCACACGGCCCACGGGCGGTCGCCCCGGGCGTAGGCGGCGTCGAGCGCGGCCCGCTCCTTCACGGTGTCGGTCGGCTTCCAGAAGCCGCGGTGCTGGTGCGCCACCAACCGGCCCCGCTTGGCCAGTTGGGCGCATCCGTCGGCGACCAGGTCCCCGTTCTCCGGTATGTGGTCGAAGACTTCCTGGCGGAGCACGAAGTAGCCGCCGTTCTCCCACAGCGGCAGGTCGCTCACCGCGGTAATGCCCCCCACCAGGCCGTCCTCGCCCAGGTCCACGCAGTGGAACGAGGACTGCGGCGGCACCACCATCATCGACGCACCGGCGTCGCGCCGCGCGAACCGGTCGATCATCTCGTCCAGCGGGGCGTCGGTGAGCACGTCGGCGTAGTTGGCGAGGAACATGTCGTCGCCGTCCAGGTGGTGCCGCACCCGGCGCAGCCGCTCCCCGATCGGTGACTCGATGCCGGTCTGCGCGAACGTGATCGTCCAGTCGGAGATGTCGGTGGACAGCAGCTCGGTCCGCCCGCCCCGCAGCACGAAGTCGTTGGACGTCGTCTCCTCGTAGTCGAGGAAGAACTTCTTGATGTGGTGGGCCCCGTAGCCGAGGCACAGGATGAACTCCCGGTGCCCGAAGTGCGC
This sequence comes from Streptomyces sp. NPDC007917, assembly GCF_042959105.1. Taxonomy (NCBI): domain Bacteria; kingdom Bacillati; phylum Actinomycetota; class Actinomycetes; order Kitasatosporales; family Streptomycetaceae; genus Streptomyces; species Streptomyces sp. NPDC007917. The sequence goes on along the minus strand of NZ_JBIBKK010000002.1, from coordinate 534,275 downwards.
GTAGTAGCGCATGACGTGCCAGATCAGCGGCCTGGGGCCGACCATCGCCATCGGCTTGGGCACGTCGTCCGCGGCACCGCTGCGCATCCGCATCCCGTAGCCGCCGCAGAACAGAACGACCTTCATGCTGTGACCTCTTTCAAGACGCGACGTCGACAATGCTCAGTTCCGGGATGGGAAAGACCAGCCGGCCGCCCCAGTCGTGCACGAAGGACAGCTGCTCGACCAGCTCGGCCCGCAGGTTCCACGGGAGGACGAGGACGTAGTCCGGTCTGTCGGCGGCTATCCGCTCGGGCGGCAGGATCGGGATGCGGGTGCCCGGGGTGAACCTGCCGTGCTTGTAGGGGTTGCGGTCGACCGTGTACGGGAGCAGGTCGGGCCGGATGCCGCAGTGGTTGAGCAGGGTGTTGCCCTTGCCCGGGGCGCCGTAGCCGACGACCGTCTCGCCGCGCTCGGCCGCCTCGATGAGGAACCGCAGCAGGTCCCGGCGCACCTTGGCCACCCGGGCGGAGAACTCGGTGTACCCGGACAGCTCCTGCAGCCCGGCGGCCTTCTCCCGGTCCAGCACGTCGGCCACCTGGCGACTCGGCTCGCCGGCCACCTCGGTGGGCCGGGCCCACAGCCGGATGGAGCCGCCGTGCGTGGGCAGCAGCTCGACGTCGACGAGCGCGAGCCCGCCGCTCGCCAGCGCCCGGGTCGCGGACGCGACCGTGTAGTACTGGAAGTGCTCGTGGTAGATCGTGTCGTACTGGTTCTCCTCGATCAGGGTCAGCAGGTGCTGCACCTCGATGGAGACCCAGCCGTCGTCGGCGACGAGGGCGCGCAGCCCCCGGGTGAACCCGACCACGTCGGGGATGTGCGCGTACACGTTGTTGGCCACGACCAGGTCCGCCGGGCCGTGCCCGGCGCGGACGGCCGCGCCCGTGTCCGGGCTCAGGAACTCGGTGAGCGTGGGCACACCGGCGTCCCGTGCCGCGGCGCCGACGTTCACCGACGGCTCGATGCCGAGGCAGCGAATCCCTCGGTCCACCACGTGCTTCAGCAGGTACCCGTCGTTGCTCGCGACCTCGACCACGAAGGCGTCGGGGTGAAGACCCACCCGCTGGACGGCGTCGGCGACGAACATCCGCGCGTGCTCGACCCAGGAGGTCGAGTAGGAGGAGAAGTACGCGTACTCCTTGAACGTCTCCTCCGGCGTGATCAGCGGAGGGATCTGCGCCAGCCAGCAGTCGGTGCAGACCCGCAGGTGCAGCGGGTACGCCGGTTCCGGCTCGTCCAGTTGGTCCGCGGCGAGAAAACTCTCACACGGCGGGGTCGCCCCCAGATCGACGACGCTCGCCAGCGCCGCCGAGCCGCAGAGTCGGCATCGTGTCATTTACTGCCCCCCATTGATTCCCCCCATTGATTCGTTACCGACCCGCGATCGCGGTGCGGTACTCGTCCACCAGGCGCTCAAGGCCGACGGCCGGGCTGAAGCCCTGCTCGTAACGGCGCCGGGCCGCCTGGCCCATTTCCCGGTTGCGGTCCGGCTCCGCCGTGATCCGGCGCAGGCAGGACGCCAGCGAGGCGACCTCGCCCGGCCGGTGCAGCAGCCCGGTCACCCCTTCCTCGACGAGTTCGGCGAAGGCGCCGTGGCCGGCGGCGACGGCCGGGACCCCCGCCGCCATCGCCTCCGCGACCACCAGGCCGAACGTCTCCAGGGACATCGAAGGAGCCACCACGGCGACCGATCGCGCGATGGCCTGCCGGCACTGAGCCGGGTCGTACAGGCCGACGTACCGCACGTCGTCCCGGCCCGCAGCCCAGGCGGTCACCTCGGGTTCCAGTGGCCCCGCGCCGGCGATCACGAGCGGCACCCCCACACCGCCGCTCGCTGTGATCCCGTCCCACGCGGCCATGAGCAGCCGCATGCCCTTGGCCTCCGTGAGCCGGCCGAGAAAGAGCAGATGCTCGCCGGCGCCCGCGCGGCGGTCGCCCGGGTCGGGCACGAAGTTGTGCTTCACCGCCAGCCGCTCGGCCGGCATGCCGGACCGCACCAGGATGTCGCGCTGCGCCGCGGAGATGCAGAAGAACCGCTCCACGCCGGACCACCATCGCCGCCGGTTGACCGACAGGCTGACCGCGAGCGGCACCGTCGCGAGCCGGGAGTTCCGGTAGCAGCCGTGCCGGACGGCGGGCAGCGACACCGCCGAACCGACGCACTCGGTGCACGCCCGGCCGTCCCGGTGCAGCGTGCCGGGCGGGCAGACCTGCGTGTAGTTGTGCAGCGTGGCGACGACGGGCACGCCCGCGTCGGCGCAGGCGGCAAGCACCGCGGGGGACAGGAGCGGGAAGACGTTGTGGACATGCACCACGTCCGGCCGCTCGGTGCGGAGCCGGGCGGCGAGCTCCGTGCGGACCGCCGGGTTCCACGGTACGAGGAGCGGCACCGCGGCCTTGCCGAGCAGGGACCGGGCGGCGATGTCGTCGCTGCGCCGCTCGAACACCTCGACCCGGTGGCCGGCCGCGCGCAGCAGCCCCACCTCCTCGTCGACGACCCTGTTCTCCCCGCTCGGCTGCGCCGAGGAGTAGCGGTTGTGCACCACAAGGACGTGCATGCTCAGGTCACCTTCCGGTCCCGGGCCCAGCGCGGGACACGTCGTCGAGGGGGAGCGGGCGTCGAGAGGGGCCTGGCCGCGGCAGGTGCCGGTGCAGGCGCCACGAGGAGCGAGGCGGCCAGGGCCAGATGCAGCAGGTACGGCGAGGCGTCGCCGAGACCGGCCTCGGTGTACGACGAGATCGCGACATAGCTGATCAGGAAGATCGCGCAGGCCCTCGGCAGCGACGGCGGCCGCAGCAGCGCGACGCCGCCCAGCACGATGATGATCGCCGCCACGATGATGATGCCAAGCAGACCCTGCTCGTTGTAGACGGCCAGCCAGCTGTTGTCGATCGGCAGCCCGCCGAACGACTTGTCGCCCAGGCCCGTGCCGAACACCTTCTCCCCGGTCGTCCGGGGCGCTGACAGCAGGGCGTCCCAGACCTTGGCCCGGCCGGTGAGGTTGGAGAAGTTCTCCTTGCTCTGTCCGCGCAGGAACCACGCCCGCAGCGCGGAGGCGAACGCCACCGCCGCCACCGTGGCGCACAGCACCGTCCACGCGAAGAACCGGCGGGCGGCGGCGCTGGTCAGGATGAGCGAGCCGATCGCCAGCACCAGCCCGATGAGCAGACCGACCGTGGCCGTCCGGGTGTGGGTCAACGCGAGCAGGACGAGTGTCGGCACGATGACCAGCGCCGCACTGGCCCCGGTGGTCCTGCGGCCCAGCAGGAGCAGCACGGTGAGCCCGATGATCACCGCGGAGTACTGTCCGATCTGCGGCGGGGTGAGCGGCCACAACGCGCCGACCAGCCGACCGCCGTAGTACTCGGGCATGGCCGTGCCCGGTGAGATGGCCAGGCCGGCGGCCACCGACCCGAGCGCCGCGAAGTACATCCGGATGTGGTGGCGGACGAACGTCAGACTGCCGTCCCACCAGCGGCTGAGCAGCCACAGCGTGCCGGCGAAGAGAGCCAGCCGGGTGCAGCGGAACAGCGCGCCGGGCGCGACTCCCAGCTGCACGCTGGAGATCACGCTCGGCACCAGCAGCAGGGTGAGCAGGAACACGAAGGCGCTGGCCCGGACGCGCAGTTGGAGATTGAGCACGAGCGCCAGCGTGAACGCGGCGACCAGCGCGCCCATGGTGGCCATCTGGATGAGGGAGCGGGGCAGCGTGACGATGGTCTTCGCCCCGGCGGAGCCGAGCGTGTTGAGGCCCAGCAACGCCCAGACGATCCAGACGGCCTTCGGCGTGCCGGCAGCGCGCGGTTCGGCACCGGGCCGTGTACCCACCGCGTCCGGTCCGCCCGGCGGCCCACCGCGCATCAGGTCCCCGGCCATCTCAACCACCGGCCCGTGGGGCGAAGGTGCTGCCCGCGTCCTGCAGGTACGACGTGCCCTGCCACTGCCCGGGGTCGAGCTTTCGTCCCGGGTCGCCCGCGACGAAGCTCCACGGTCCGCGGTAGACGTTGTCGTGCCAGCGGTTGTGCTGCTGGTGGGTGATCGCCTCGGCCACCCGCTTGCCCTTGTACGGCGACCAGTCAGGATAGGTGCCGTAGTTGGCCAGCACCGCCATGCGGCCGCACTCCGCCGTGCACTTGACGACGGACGTGTCCAGCACGAAGCGGTTGCCGTGGATGTCCACCCGCTGGGTCTTCCACCGGCAGTCGGCGTACAGCGGTGCGGTGGCGATCGCGGGCCGCGCGCAGCGGGCGGTGTCCTTCACCAGCAACGTGCAGTAGCCGGTCGAGGTGTTGGCCGGGCTGTTGCAGAACCGGTCGGCGTTCTCCCACAGGGTGATCCCGTTCCAGTTGTTCTCCAGCACGTTCCGGTAGATCTCGATCTTGTCCGTGCGGGCCGGGATCCGTGGTTCGCCGCCGGCCTCGGACACGTAGACGGTCGCGTACGGGAAGTCGTCGCCGCGGGCGGCGGACCTGCGGCCCTCGACCCAGTTGTTCCGCCGGATCGTGTTGTTCCGGATGACCGCGTTGTAGCTGGTCTCGTACATCAGCGCGGCACCGTCGTTGGCCTCCAGCACGTTGCCCTCGATGCGGAAGTCGTTGTTGTTGTTGTCCGCCCACAACCCGGCTCCGCGGTTGTCGTGCACCCAGTTGCCGCGGATGTCGGCGCCGTTGACGGCCCAGAACTTGATGCCTCCGGTGCAGCCGCAGCCCGGCCGCCGCCGCTCCCAGTCGTCGGTGTTGTTGCCCACGATCTCGTTGCCCTCGACCACCAGGCCCCTGATGGAGTCGCCGGTCTTGTAGGCGTTCATTCCGTACTGCCCGTTGTCGCGCAGGCAGCTGGCGCGGACCTGCTGGCGGGCGCCGGCCATCAGCCCCGCGCCGGAGTTGTACTGGATCTTCGCGTGGTCGATCACCCAGTCGTCGGCCATGTCGTGGTTGACCACGCCCTCGTTGTTGGGCGCGACGAAACGCTGCACGGTCAGGTGGCTGATGGTGACGTCGCGGGCGGTACCGCTGAACGCGTACTGGTTGATCTTCCGGCCGTCGAGCACCGCGCCCGGCGCGCCGAGGTAGCGGTCCCCCTTCTTGGGCATGACCTGGGCATAGCGGTCCGGTTCGAGCCTGTGCTTGCCCGGTCGAAGCCAGAACGTGGTGTTCGGGGGGCTGCTCTTGGTCTTCGCGGCCAGGTCACCGACCACCGCGGGGTCGACCGTCACCGCGCCCGGCGGCGCCTTCGCCGGCCCGGCCGCGGGCTCGGCGCACACCCGGGCCACGGGCGTGGCGGGCGCACCGGACGTGGCGGGCGCACCGGTCGGCTCCGCTGGGGTGTCCGACGTGCCCGTACAGCCGGTCGCCGCCAGCAGGGCCACCACCAGCGGTGCCGCCGGTAACGCCCAGTGCCGCCTCCTGATCACCACGCGCCCCCCTAGCCGCGGAACCTGAGTACGGTGGTGAACCCCTGCGCGCCGTCGGCGAGGCCGGTGCCGACCAGCGTGGTGGAGGGTTCCTTGCGCCCGAAGCCCGCGGAGTACCAGCCCAGCGGCGGGTCACTCTCGCCGCGGTGCGCCTGCCAGGACAGCTGCCCGGGCAGGTCGAGTTCCGCGGAGCGGACCTCGCCGTCCCGGGTCCAGGTGAGCTGTGCCCGGTCTCCCACCAGGTCCGCGGTGATCGCCGGGCCGAGGTGGAACGCCAGGCGCACGGGCCCGCGATCGCCGCGGACCTCGTCGACCACCCGCAGCTCCTTGGCCGCGGCCGTCAGCTCCACCCGGCGGCGGTGCACGGCGCGCTGGTAGCCGTCGTGCTCGGCGCACCAGCGGGCCGTCCCCCCGCCGGAGGCGTCGGGCGTGTCCGCGACCAGGACGCGGCTGCGGGCGTGCCGGGTCCACAGGAACGGGCCGCCGGAGACGGACTGGTCAGCGCCGTCCCATTGCAGGGTGTTGTGGCCGAGGGTCGACCGGAAGTACTGCCGCCACGCGGGCTGCCCGTGGTAGCAGAACGTCCCCGGGTCGGCGAGCACGTCGACCCCGTCGTGGCGGACCTCCACGGACAGCGCGTCCGCGTGGGCGTGCGCGGCGATGGACAGGAACCCGTGCGGACCGCCGTCGCAGCGGCACCAGATCTCCTCCGGACCGCGCAGGATGGTCATCCCCGCGTCGGCGAAGTGGGCCGGCCGGGCGGCCGGGCGGATCACGGCCGGTGCGGTTTCGTCTCTCGAGTACGGCCGGACGAGCGCGGCCAGCAGCGGGGTGCGCACATCGGTGCCGGTCACCGCCGGCCACCAGCCGAGCCGGCCGAACACGGCGTCCCCGGTGGCCAGCAGTGAGGCCCAGCGGTCGGTGTCCGCGCCGTCCACGACCAGACCGTGCCCGTCGTCCGCGTCCCCCTGGCGCGGCGGCCGTAGCCGGTTGTCCACGATGGCCGCGAGCGCGTCGGTCATCCGCAGCAGCACCAGCCGGATCGACGCGGGGACCGGCACCCCGGCGGCATCCGCCTCGGCCACCGCGGCCAGGCCGAGTTCGAGCACCAGTCCGTGGTACTCGGTGGCCAGCTCGCGGTTGAGGCCGGAGTGGAAGGTGTTGCTCCGCAGGTGCCGCTCCAGCGACCGCAGCGCACCGGCCCGCCAGTGCGCCGAGGCGGGGAACCAGTCGAACGCGCAGGCCGCGGCGAACTGCCCGGCGGCCTCGGCGATGATGTGGTTGTTCGCCGAGGACCCCCGGCTGGGGAAGGCGGCCAGCCAGCGCTGATGGTGCCAGATCTGGTTGCGCGCCACCGGGTTGCCCTCGAACAGCTCGGCCGCGCCCGGCCAGCCGTCGAGCAGCCGGCGGATCCACACCCAGGACAGCAGCCGGATACCCAGCTCGATGCCGCTGACCCAGTGCACCCCGCGCAGCGGCGCGTTGGCCGCCCACCACAACCGCAGGTGCTCGGCCACCCGCTCGGCGTACCGCTCGTTCCCGGTGATCGCGTAGGCGGCGGCGAGCTGGGTGAGGTACTGGTGCCGGGACAGCTCCCAGATCTGCTTGATGTCCCCGACCGCGTCCTCGTTCCGGTACGGCACGTCGAAGGCGTAGCCCCAGGGAGCCCGGCGCCCGGTCTTCGGGTCGTACCACCAGTCCGGGTCGACCAGGTCGTCGCGGACCACCCCGAAGTACTCGGCGTGCCCGGCCATCAGCCGGTCCGCCTCGGCGACGAGGCGTTTCGCGGCGTCCGGCGACACCGCGGCGATCGCCCCGGCGGGCAGCACCGCGGTGAACCGGGCGCCGGTCACGCTCGGGCAGTCCGGCCGTGCCGACCGCCACCGCCGCCTGCGCACCGCGTCGACCGCGCGACCGCCGACCTCCCGCGGTCCCATCCGGGACAGCCGCCGCAGGTACCAGCCCGGACTCCCCGAGCTCACCGTCATCGCGTCCTCGCCAACGTCACCGGCACGCCGCCCGCCAGGCCGGTCTGCACGGCGAGGGTGGCCGCCGTGGTGGCGACCAGCGACTCCAGCGGCACCGGCATCGGCCCGCCGGTCCGTACGGCCTTGACGAACGCGGCCAGCTCGGCGGACTGGCCCTTGTCCCGGGCCTTGGGCAGCCGCGAACTGACCCACCGCTTACGGCCGGCCCCCTTGTCCACAAACAGCGAGGCACGGACGAAGTCGTCGAACCGCAGCACCTTGCCGTCCGCGACCAGGTCCAGCGTCTCCTTGGGGAAGCCGGCCGCGCCGGTGGTGACGTAGCTGATGGTGGCGGTGGAATCGTCCGGGTAGCGCAGCACGACCTGAATGTCATCGCTGCCCTCGTTGCCGGACGCGGCGACCGCGTACACGGAGACCGGGTCCGCATCGAGCAGCCAGCTCGCCGTGTCGATGAAGTGCCCGCCCTCGCCGGTGAACCGTGAGCCCTCGCTGCCTTGTCGGAGGTACCAGCTGCCGTGCTCCAGCCGGCCGGCGTTGACCAGGTAGCGGAGGTTCGCCGGACCGGTCCGGGCGCCGAACCGCTTCCTGGCCTCCTGCAGCAGCGGCGCGAACCGGCGGTTGAAGCCCACCTGCAGCCGGTCGTTGCCGGACTCCTCCACCGCAGCGAGCACACCGGCCAGTTCGTCCTCGGTGAGGGCCAGGGGCTTCTCCACGAACACCGTCTTGCCGGCCAGCAGTGCCTTTCGGGTCAGTTCGGCGTGCGAGCTGTGCCGGGTGACCACGAACACCGCGTCGATGGACTTGTCGCCGAGCACGGCGTCGAGATCCGTGGTCGCCTCGGCGAAGCCGAACTTCCGCTGCGCGTTGGCCGCGGACAGCGCCGTCGTGGTGACGACCGTCGCCAACTCGACACCGTCGCGCCGCGTCAGGTGCGGCAGCAGCATCGACGTCGCGTAGTTTCCCGCGCCGACGAACGCCAGCCGCACCGGCGTCCCGGCGGCCCGGTCCGGGACGGAAGCTCCGCCGCCGCCTCGCCTCACCGCGGGCACGGCCACCGCCGGGGCCACCGCTTCCACGGCCCGGCCGGGTTGGCCGGGGTAGCGGAACAGCACGGCCACGGCCTTCAGGTCGCCGTCCTTCAGGCGCTGGTACGTCTCGACGGCGTCGTCGAAGTCGGCGACGTGGGAGACCAGCGGCTCCACATCGACGCTGCCACGGGCCAGGAGATCGAGGAAACACGCCAGGTTGCGGCGCTCCGTCCAGCGCACATAGCCGATCGGGTAGTCGCGCCCCTCCAGCTCGTACTCCGGGTCGTAGCGCCCGGGGCCGTAGCTGCGGGAGAACCGGACGTCGAGCTCCTTCTCGTAGTACGCGTTCCACGGCAGGTCAAGGCGGCACTTGCCGATGTCGACGACCCGGCCGCGGTCCCGGCTCAGCCGGGCGGCCAGCTCGACGGGCTGGTTGCTGCCGCCACCGGCCGCCAGGTACACCTGGTCCACGCCCAGGCCTCCGGTGAGCTCGGCGACGGCGGCCTCCACGGCCGCGGAGGCGGGGTCGCCGCAGGCCGCGGCCCCCAGGCGCTCGGCGAGCTCGCAGCGCACCGGGTCGGGGTCGGCGCCGACGACGCGGACTCCCGAGGCGGCGAGCAGCTGCACCACCAGCTGCCCGATCAGCCCGAGGCCGATGACCAGCGCCACTTCACCGAGCTGCGGCTCGCCGCGGCGGACGCCCTGCAACGCGATCGACCCGACGGTGCCGAAGGCCGCGTGCTGCGGCGCGAGGCCGTCCGGCACCCGGGCGTAGAGGTTCTTCGGCACCCAGTTCAGCTCGGCGTGCAGCGCGTGCTCGTTGCCCGCGCAGGCCACGAGATCACCGACCGCCACGTCGTCGATCCCGGCGCCGACCTGCTCGACCACCCCGCACAGCGAGTAGCCGAGCGGCGAGTAGGAGTCCAGCTTGCCCATCACCTTGCGGTAGGTGGCGGGCACCCCGTTGGTGGCCACGCTCTGCATGACCTTGGCCACCTGGTCCGGGCGGGAGCGGGCCTTGCCCAGCATCGACATGCCGGCCTCGGACACCTTCATGAGCTCGGTCCCGGTGGAGATCAGCGAGTAGGCGCTGCGGACCAGCACACCCCCCGGCTTGCACCCCGGCACCGGCACGTCGAGCAGCGCCAGCTCACCGCTCTTGTAGTTCTGCACAACCTGTTTCACCCGAAGTCCTCTTGTCTCTACGCCGTCAAGGGGGAGTTCTGGCCGGGCCCGGAGGTCGCGCCGCGGTACCAGTACTCGAGGGTCAGCACATGCCACAGATGTTTGGAGAAGTCCCGCTGCCCGGCGGCGTCCTCGGCGACGAGCCGCTGGAGCGCGTCGCGGCGCAGGAACCCGGAGTTGACGAGCACACCGTCGTTGACCACCTCGCGCACCAGCGGCGCCAGGTCCCGGCTCATCCAGGCGCGCAGCGGGGCGCTGAACAGACCCTTGGGCCGGTACACGATCTCCCGGGGCAGGACCGAGCCGGCCGCCTCCTTGAGGACGGCCTTGCCCTGCCGACCGACGATCTTGCGATCGCCGGGCACGGCGAACGCCGCCCTGACCACCTCGACGTCCACGTACGGCACCCGCACCTCGGTCGACGCGGCCATGCTCGACCGGTCCGTGTAGGTGAGGTTCAGACCCGGCAGGAACATCCGGGCGTCGCCCAGGCACATGCGGTTGACGAAGTCGTCGAGGTCGTTGTCCTGGTAGACGTCCGCGTGCTCGGTCAGCACGTCCTCGACCGTCTGGGCCAGGTCCGGGTCGATCAGGGCGAGCAGCTCGTCCTGGTCGTACATGGTGTAGCTGCGCCGGAACGCGGTCTCCTCCGGCAGATCGGCGAAGGAGAGGAACCGCTTCGCGAAGCGCACCGACCGGTACCCCCGGCGGGCCGAGGCGACCGGCAGCCGGTCCACGGTCGCCGACAGGCCGCGCCGCAGGGGGCGCGGGACGCGCTGGTAGCGCAGCGCCAGCAGGTTGGCCAGGTGCTTGCGGTAACCGGCGAACAGCTCGTCGGCGCCCATCCCCGAGAGCATCACCTTGACCCCGGCCTCCCGGGCGGCCGAGCAGATCAGGAAGGTGTTGATCGCGGCGGGGTCGCCGATCGGCTCGTCCAGGTGGTACGTCATCTGCGGCAGCAGGTCGAGCACGTTCGGAGCGATCTCGATCTCGTGCAGGTCGACGCCGAACCGCTCGGCCACCTGCCGGGCGTAGCGCAGGTCGTCCGGCATCGCCTCGAACCTGGCGTCCTCGGCGCGGAACCCGATCGTGTAGGCGGAGATCCCGGGCTGGTGGCGGGCCGCCAGCGCGGTCAGATAGCTGGAGTCGAGACCGCCGGAGAGGAAGGTCGCCACGGGCACGTCGGAGAGCAGGTGGCGCCGGGTCGACTCCTCGACGATGGCGGCCAGGTCCGGCTGCTCGCCGCTTTGGGCCCGCTCCCGGCCCTCGGCGGCGACGTCCTTCAGGTGCCAGAACCGGCCGCGCTCCACCCGGCCGTCGGGCCCGCACCGCAGCCAGCTCCCCGGCGGCAGCTTCTCCGCCTCGCGGAACGCGCAGCGCGAGTCCGGCACCCAGTAGTACAGCAGCGAGGCCACCAGCGCCGCGTGGTCCACCTCCAGCGACCCGCCGGTGGTGGCGGCGAGCGCCTTGAGCTCGGAGGCGAACACCAGGCCCGCGCCGCGCCGGAGCAGGAACAGCGGCTTGATGCCGAGCTGGTCGCGGGCGAGCACCAGGTCGCCGGTGCGCTCGTCGAAGATCCCGAACGCGAACATGCCGCGCAGCCGGGGCAGGCAGTCCGTGCCCCAGCGCCGCCATGCCTCGAGCAGCACCTCGGTGTCGGACGTACCGCGGAAGCGCACCCCGGCGGCCCGCAACTCGGCGCGCAGCTCGGGCGCGTTGTACAGCTCGCCGTTGTACGTGAGGGCGAGGCCGTCCGAGACCATCGGCTGGGCGCCGGTCTCGGACAGGTCGACGATGGCCAGTCGGCGGTGCCCGAGCTGCACTTCGCCATCACCGACGGGGTGGCCGTACCGGCCCGCCCCGTCCGGACCGCGGTGGGCGAGGGTCTCGGTGAGCCGGTCGGTCACGGCCTTCCCGTCCGGCCACCGGTAAGTGCCTGCGATGCCACACATGTCCTACCGTGCCTCCTGGTCGATGTCCGGGACGCGTGCGGCCTTCATCGGCAGCCGCTCCGTCCGCGGCTGGCCCGTCCCGTTCTGCCGGGCCAGCCGCTCGCTGTGGCCCCGCAGTGCGATGTGCAGTCCGTCCCACAGCGTGCCGTCGGTCCGGTCACGCGGATCGGGGTCGATCAGCACCACGCCGATCACCGGAATGTGCTGGTCCGCGAGCTGCCGCGCCACGGTGTGCAGCCATGTGGCGCTGCCGTGTCCGGCACGTACGACCAGCACGGTCTGGCTCCCGAGGTACTGGAGGTCGGTCCACGCCGTACCGGGCGCGACCGAGCCGACGCCGAGCCGGCGCCCCTGGTGCGGCGCGGCCGCGGCACGCTCGCCGCTGACCACGGCCGGGTCTCCCGGCTTCTGGGGGAGGTTGGACAGCTGCGGTCCCGGCAGACCGTCGACGACGACCACCGGCCCCTCCTCCGCCAGCGCCCTGGCGACGTTCAGGGCGATCACGCTCGTGCTGCGCGCACAGCCCAGTTCCAGCAGCGACACCGGTTCCGCGGAGCCGCGCACGGTGCGGGCCAGGGTCGTGGTGAGCCGTTCGCTCGCCGCGCGGCTCCGTCGGCGCTGCCACGGCCCGGCCGTCCTGCGGGGCGCGCGCAGCTCCGCGATGACCGAGGCGCCCAGGTTCACCGCGATCTCCCGGCGCAGCACGGGGCGGTCCGCCACCACCGCGCCGACCGCGGCCAGCGCGAGTCCGAGGAACAGCCCGAGGGCGAGCCCGATCGCGGCGTTGGTGGCGGCGGCCTTGGGCAGGGAGTGCGGCACCATGCGCGGGGCGTCCACGATCTGGGTGCCGGCGATGAGCCGCGGCGTGCCGACCCGCGCCTCTTCGGCTCGCTGGTCGAAATCGGCGATCCGCGAGTTGAGCTCGGCCCGGCGGGCGAAGAGCGACTCCATGCTCGCCGACGTCTTCGGGTCGCTCTCCGGCGACCGGTCTCCGATCTCCTTGTTGACCTTGGCGAGTTCGCCCCGCATGCGGTCCCGCTGGGCAAGCAGCCCGTCGGCCTCGGCCTTCGCGGCCTCCCGCATCCGCCTCACATGGTCCGCGATGAACGCGTCGGCCAGCGCCTTGGCCCGGGCCAGCGCTTTCGCGTCGCTGTCAGCCGTCACCGTGATCTGCAGCAGATTGTTGGTCAGACCCGCGCCCCGGTAGTCCTGCATGAAGTCCTCCGGGTCCTCTTGGGACTTGAGGATCCGCAGCGCCCTGTCCGCGATCCGCGTGGTCTGCAGCAGCTCGACGTCGGTGCGGATCAGCGTTCCCATGTCGTTCGGCTGGTCCTCCTGGTGCGCGACCAGCAGCTTGGTCATCGCCGTCGGAGGCGGCGGCAGCAGGACCGCCACCGCGGCGCCGATCAGCAGCCCCAGGAGCGCCAGGGAGGACCAGAGGCGGCGGCGCCTGCGCACCGCCACCACCAGCGCCCGCAGGTCGATCAGGGGAGCGGCGGCCTGTGGCTCCGAAGTCCCGCTCGTCGTCACGCCGCACCGCCCCTCGCCTCGTCGCCGACCGCGACCGTCGGCGTGGCGTGCCGCGGAGGCTGGTCGGCGGTACGCGTCGAACCGGCCCGGACCGCGTCGGCGACGACGACGCCGACGACCTGGTGCCCCGCGTCCGCACACGCCTCGGCGATGCCCGCGAGCTCCCCCGTGGTCCAGTTGCCCGTGCTGAGCACGACCAGGGCCCCGGACTCGGTGTCGCGGTCCGGCACCAGCGGCCGGGACACCGGAACCCCCACCACGCGCAGCAGCAGGTCGCCCTCGGCCTCGGTGGCGAGCTGCCCGGCGGCCCGGCGGGCGATCCCGTCGCCGTCCGGTACGACGACCAGCAGCCGCCGGGGGCCCGGCACCTTCTGCCGGAGGCGGGCGCATACCCGCCGGTAGCGGACCCGCCTGCTGGCCTCGTCGCCGGACGTTCGCGGGGTCGGTACGTCCCACCGAGAGTCCATGCCGAGCAGCCGGCGGAACCGGGCCCGCGGACCACGGTCCTCCGGCCGGTGCTCAGACCGTTCTCCGGGCACGTCGACGGTGCCCAGCAGCGCCGAGCCCAGCGCCGCGGCGATCTCCGGTCCGGCGCGCGGCCTGCGGTTCACCCGCGCGGCGGTGAGATGGCCGATGACCGCGAGCAGGAAGAACAACACCGCCCCGCCGGCGATGAGCTGCGTCCTCGTCGGCGGTGCCTCGCCGGTCGGCCGGGCCGCCGACCCCATGACGACCATGCTGGCCTTGTTGGCCGCCGGGTCGGCCTCCTCCAGCTTCTTCATGGCCTCCTGCAGCGCGGTGCGCAGCTTCTCCAGCTCGGTGCGGGCCTGCACGCTCTCCACGGTCTGCCCCGAAGCGGCCGCGTTGGCCAGTTCGGTGATGCGGCGGTTGGTCTGCGCCACCTTCTGCCGCAGTGCCTCGGGCCCCGCCGCCGCGTCGGGGTCGGTGTCGACGCCGTTGATCCGCGCGGCGAACGTGACGAACTGGTGGGCCAGTTGGTCGGAGAGCCGCTGCGCCCGCTCCGGTGTGTCAGCCGTGCCCGAGACCTTGATGATGTTCCCGTCGGCGGCCTTGGCGCTCACCCGGTCCCGCAGCTCGCTGCCGCCGACCCCGCTCCAGCCGAGCGCGGCGGCCACGCGGTCGACCACCACCGAACTGGTCGCGATCTCCGCCTGGGTCAGCAGCTCGCGCTCCTCCCACTGCCCCGGCAGCAGTACCGACACCGACGCCGTGTAGCGCGGCGGGAACAGCACTGAGGCGCCGTAGCCGAACAGCGCGCCCACCACGGCGAGGAGGGTGAGAAGCCGCCAGCGCCGACGGATAATCCGCCCGATCGTGACCAGGCGTATCGTGTCATCGCTCAACGGCGCGGCTTCCTCCCTGCCCGGTCCGGGTCGCCCGCCGACGCCGAAGTGTGGTCACGGCAGGCGGCGGCGTAGGCGGCGAGCAGGGATCTCTGGGAGTTCCGCCAGGAGAGCGGCCCGCTGATCCGCTCCTGGCCGATCTTGCCCATCCGGGCCCGCTGCTCCGGATCGTCAAGGAGCAGCGCGATGAGCCCCGCGAACTCGGCCTCGTCGTTGGCGGGCGCGTAGACGGCGGCGTCACCGGCGGAGACTCGCGCCTCCTTCAGGTCGAACGAGACGATCGGCCGGCCCATCGCCATGTACTCCAGGACCTTGTTCATGGTCGACACGTCGTTGAGCGGATTACGCGGGTCGGGGGAGAGGCACACGTCCGCGGTGGACAGGTAGCGCACCAGGTCGGCGTCCGGGATGCGCCCGGTGAACTGCACCTGCTCCGAGAGCCCGAGCCGCCGGGACAGCTCCACCATCGCGTCGAAGGCGTCGCCGCCGCCGACGAACACCGCATGCCAGTCGGTCCGCCCGAGTTCGTCGCGCAGCTTCGCGAGGGCCCGCAAGGCGTAGTCGACGCCGTCCTGCGGGCCCATGACGCCCAGATAACACAGCAGATGAGGCTTTCCGCGCTTCAACTCCGGCTCGGGAGGCACCGGTTGGAACCGGTCGACGGCGGGTGCGCTGCGCACCACGAAGACGTCCTCCGGCCGCCGGCCGCCACGGCGCACCGCGACGTCCCGGTAGCTCTCGTTCGTGGCGAGCACGACGTCCGCGGCCCGGTAGGTCCGCCGCTCCAGCGCGCACACGGCGCGGTAGAGCAGATCCTTGCCGCGGTCGAACCGGGAGAGATACAGCTCGGGCACCAGGTCGTGCTGGTCGAAGACGAACCGCGCGCCGCGCCGCTTCAGCCACAGGGCCGGCAGGAACAGCAGGTCGGGCGGGTTGCAGGCGTGGACCACGTCGACCGGGCCGACCTTCCGGGCCAGCCGGGCCGTATGCCACAACGCCGATCCGTACTCCCGCAGGTAGCCGGCCGGCCCTCCGGTGGCCGCGCGCAACGGGTAGCGGTGGATCCGCACCCCGTCGATCTCCGCCTCCGGCTCCGTGTCCCGCTTCGTCCCCTGGGGACAGATGACGTGCACCTTCCAGCCCGCGTCGCGCAGCGTCGTGCACTCCTGCCACACGCGCCGGTCGAACGGCACCGACAGGTTCTCCACCAGGATCAGCGCGCGCCGGTTCGGCCGGCCGCCGCTGACCGTTTCACCCAACGATGTGTCACCAAGCAAGGCCCATGTACCCCGGTTCGGCCCGGCGCGCCTCGGCGTCGGGAAGGCGGACGAGGTCGACGATCACCGGGCCGTCGCCATGCGGCAAGGCCGACAGCACGGCTGGATCCCTGGTCCCGACCAGGCACACCTCGGCGTGCTCGAGCACCTCGTCGACGGAGTCCGCGAGCAGCTGCGCGAGGTGCGGCAGCCGGTTCTCGATGTACTCGCGGTTCGCGCCGATCAGCCGGGACAGGCTCACGTTGGCGTCGTGGATCCGCAGGTCGTACCCCTTGCCGAAGAGCCTTTCGGCCAGCTCGACGAGCGGGCTCTCGCGGAGGTCGTCGGTGCCGGGTTTGAAGGACAGCCCGAACAGGCCGACCCGGCGCTTGCCGGTGCGCTCGACCAGGTCCACAGCGCGCTGCAGATGGTCGGAGTTGGAAGACAGCACGTGGGACAGGATGGGCACCGAGACGTCGGCCCGCCGCGCCGCGTGGACCAGGCTGCGCAGGTCCTTGGGCAGGCAGGAGCCACCGAAGGCGAAGCCGGGCCGCAGGTAGGCGGGGCTGATGTTCAGCTTGCGGTCGGCCAGGAACACGTCCATCACCTGGTGCGAGTCCACCCCGAGCGCCTGGCACACCGCGCCCAGCTCGTTCGCGAAGCCGATCTTGAGGCCGTGGAACGCGTTGTCCGCGTATTTGATCGCCTCGGCCGTCGGAACCGGCACCCGGAACACCTCGCCGGGCAAGCCGTCGTACAGCGCCGTCACCGCATCGCCGCTCGCCGGGTCGAGCTCGCCGATGACGGTCTTGGGCGGGTCGAAGAAGTCCCGCACGCTCGTGCCCTCGCGCAGGAACTCCGGGTTGACCGCGACCCCGATGTCCACCCCGGCCGTGCCGCCGACGTACTTCTCCAGGATCGGCACCAGCAGGTTCAGGCAGGTGCCGGGGAGCATGGTGCTGCGGAACACGACGGTGTGCCGCCGCCCACCGCGCCCACCGCGGTCCGTCAGCGCGGCGCCGATCTGCTCGGTGACCCGCTCCAGGTACGTGGTGCACAGGCTGCCGTTGGGCTCCGACGGCGTGCCCACGCAGACCAGCGACACCTCACTTCCCATGATCGCCTCGCGGACGTCGCCGGTGGCGCGTAACGCCCCGGTCCGCACGACCTCGGCGATGAGCTCGCCGATCCGCTCCTCGACCACCGGGGCCTTGCCGGCGTTGACCAGGTCGACCTTCACCTGGTTCACGTCCACCCCGATGACCTCGTGACCCATGCTGGCCAGGCACGCGGCCGACACGCAGCCCACGTAGCCGAGCCCGAAAACACTGACTCTCATGACTCGTTCCTCCCCCCAGGCAGGCCCTTGCGGCCTGCGGTCCGAGCGCCGGCGGGACATCCCCCCTCCGGCGCCCCGCACATCAGTAGGCCCCCTGCCCCTGGACCACCGCACGCAGCGTCTTCCACAAGATCACTGTGTCCAGGGCGAGCGACCAGTCCTCCACGTACCGCAGGTCCAGCCGGACCGCCTCCTCCCACGGCAGGTCGCTGCGTCCGCTGATCTGCCACAGGCCGGTGAGCCCGGGCTTGACCAGCAGCCGCCGCCGGATGTCCGGGTCGTACGCAGCGGACTCCTCCGGTAACGGAGGCCGCGGGCCGACGAGCGACATCGATCCGGTGAGCACGTTGAAGAGCTGTGGGAGCTCGTCGATCGAGTACCGGCGCAGCACTGCTCCCACCCGGGTCACCCGCGGGTCCCGGCGGAGCTTGAACAGCAGCCCTGCGCCCTCGTTGCGGTCGGCCAGCTCGGCACGCGCTCTGTCAGCCCCGGCGACCATGGTGCGGAACTTGAGAATGGTGAACTCGCGGCCGTCCTTGCCGACCCTGCGCTGGCGGTAGAACACCCCACCCCGACTGTCCACCAGCACGAGCAGCCCGACGAACACCATCAGCGGCGCGAACAGCATCAGCAGGATCGCTGCGCCCATCCGGTCGACGACCCCTTTGACCGCTCGGCGGCCCCCGGTGAAGGTCGGCATGCTGACCCGCAGCAGCGGGATCCCGAGCACCGCGTCGACGTGCAGCCGCGGGCCGGCCACCTCCATCAGCACCGGGGCCACGACCATCTCGGCGTCGCTGCCTTCGAGGTTCCAGGCCAGCCGCTGCAGCCGGTCCGGTGACCAGTGCGGGTCCGGTGTGACCGCGACGACACGGTAGCCGTCGTGGTGGACGTGCTTGGCGACGTCCGCCAGCCGGCCGACCACCGGCACTCCGTCCAGTTGGTCACCGTCGAGTCCGAGACCATCCGTCGTGCACACCGCGTCCACCCGCCAGCCGAGGTGCGGGTACTTGCGGGTCCGGGTGATCAGGTCGCGCACGGTGGCCAGGCTCCCGGCAGCGAGCACCGGTCGCAGACACCGTCCTTCCTTCCGCTGTTTGTGCAGCGAGAGGCGCAGCAGATACCGCGCGCTCATGGTGACGAGCGCGATCGCGGGGATCGCGACGAAGATCCAGAGCTTGATGTTGCGCGAGGTGAGGGCGATCCCGCCGAGCGCCAGTACGACGGTCGCCATGAACAGCGAGCGTCCGAGCCGGCGGAATTCCTCAGCGCCCTGGCCGAGCACGGCCGGAGCCCACGACCGGCTCACCGCAAGCGCGCCCAGCACCAGCAGTTCGGTGCCGAATGCGAGAATTCCCCACTTCTCGTGCCAGTTGGCAGCGTCCCGAGCCCCGAAGAAGTTGCCGATCGCCGCCACCACGACGGCGGTGGCCACGGTATCGCTGGTGATCACGGTACGGCGGTACCGCTGCTCCCAGTCACTCGCGGGCCGACTGATCGCCCCGTTCGCCAGACGCCCGCGCTCCGACGGAAACGGGCTGACTAATCCCCCTTGCAGCACAGAACCCCCCAGGTCCCCAGTGGTTTCGACGTGTTCGCCTCACACTGTTGCTCCCCCTCGGGAGGCCCCCGCCTCCCGTACTGTCCCTCCCCTCGGGAGGCCCCCGCCCCCCGTGCTGTCCCTCGCTCCGGGAGGCCCCCGCCTCCCGCGCCGCGCTGTTCCTCCCCGCGGGAGGCCCCCGCCTCCCGCGCTCGGGCTCCAAGAATTGATCACCCCCACGTCTGGCGCCGGGGACGCCACTGCTGGCGTTCCGTAGCGCCGGACCTATAGATCATTATTGGTCGCCTCGTGATGAACAGCTGAAGCACGGTCAATCTAGACCATCGGGGCCGGTGTGTAGAGGGGATGTGTGTAAATTGTGAGCAAGCTTTGGGACCGGATCCACCGATCGGCGACCGCCTCTCAAGGGCCGCAAAAAATAGTGTGCCAAGGGGCCCGGAGCAGTCGCCATGACAGCTCCGGGCCCCGGGCCCGCCGCTCCGGTCGGCCGGAGCGGCGGCTCTCAGCCGCGCTGGGCGGCGTCGTGGACGGCTCGTCCCTCGGCCGCATGGGTCGGGACGGTGGCCGAGGAACAGTCAATCAGAGATGGACGCTCACCCATCCGGAGCAGTCGATGATCTCTTTGGTGCTGTATTCACCTATGCAGGCCCTCATCATCGTGCTCCCGGTCTCCGGTAGATCTACGGTGAAAATCTTCCCCCAGTTGCAGCCCTCGACGTTCCAGTGCTTCCCTCCCCCCTGGATCTCTCCCACCGCCGAGAGCCCATCGCACTCCAGGTCTTCGACCGTGAGTTTGTCTCCGGTGGTGTTGAAGGTCGCTTTCGCATAGGCGTTCATCGGGTTGCCCCTGTACAGGGTGGCGGAATAGGACGCCGCTTGCGCGGTTGTCTGGAAAGCGATGAGGCTGACCGCAAAAGAGGCCGCGGATAACAGGCCGGCTTTGATGCGCATGCTCATGTGATTCTCCCAGCAGGTCGATTCTGCGTTTCCTGGGGTTCCTGAAAGGAGAATGCCAGCCCTATCGGAGCCGGTCCATGACCATCAGTGCGCGGTTGAGTTGACGATGAGTGCTCATCGCAGGCCCCTGGCTGCCCGTTGCCCCTTCAGGTCGCCACGGCACTCTCCCGGCGTCATGCCGTATGCCCTGCGGAACGCCCGCGTGAAGTGTTCGACGTGCACAAACCCCCAGCGCAGGGCTATGACGCGGATGGGGACGCCGAGAAGCGCCGGGTCGGCGAGGTCCCGGCGGCAGCGCTCCAGGCGCTCCGCGCGGATCCAGGTGGAGACGGTCAGGCCCTGATCCCGGAAGAGCCGGTGGAGATGGCTGAGGGAGATGTGGTGCACGGCGGCTATGGCGCGCGGTGTCAACTCCGGGTCGTGCAAGTGCTGCTGGATGAACGCCCGAACACGCAAGGCCAGAGTCTGCTGATGGGTCTCGGGGGGTAGCAGGTCATCGGCGTCAAGCACATGCGCGAACAGCGCGGAGGCCAGATCGGCCACTACCGTCCCCAGTCTCGGACCCTCCGAAGGCGCGTGCTGGTCGGCGTTCGAGATGAGGTGCGTGACGGTGTTCCTCAGCAGCAGTCCGGTTCCCTCGCGCCCTGACAGGGTCCGTCCGACAACCCGCTCGGCCTTTCCCGAAGGCAGCGACAGCAGCGCCTTCGGCAACTCGATCCCGACAGAGTTGATGGAGTGAGGGCCGGTCGAGAGCTCGAACGGGCGGGAGGAATCCAGGACGAGCACATCGTAGGGACGGTACGGGACAGTTCGGCGGTTCGCTGCGACGATGCCTGTTCCGCTCAAAAGCAGCATGAGGCGGTACGTCTGCGGGTCGGACCGCCTCACCAACTCCGGGGTGCGCCGGAAGACCAGTGGCTGAACGAACGACGCGGGTATGACGGAGACCGCTCCAAGGCCTAAATGCCGCTGCTCCGCCTGGAATTCGTCCGGGTCGTGGGTGACCAATTCCATCGGCACATGAGTTTTCGCCATGTGTTCACGCCAGCGGTCGAAGCGGTCCGCGACGGGCACGTCCTCGGTCCGGAACACCGTCTCGATCATCCGCTACTCCATCGCCATCCCGACCGACCGACCCATCGCGGCACCAACGTGAGCCCCTACCGTATCTTGGCGAAAGGGCGCAAACCGTGCTTGTCGGCGAATGGCCACCGCCACGCCGCGGGCCTGGCGAGACCCCGACGTGGCGGCTGGGGCAAGCCCGCCTCGGCCGGCACGACCTTGTACCCCGCAAGCAAGCTCTGCCTGTCGCTCGGTCAGCCGGGGGTGATCCGGCCTCGCCAGCCACCCTCCTGCTGGCCGCGGTGTTCGATGAACTCCTTGAACCTGCGCAGGTCGCCCTTGACCCGCCTGTCGAGAACCCCCAGCATGTCGGCGGCCTTCTCCGCCGGGCCCGTCGGCCGGAAGTCCATCGTCACGTCGACGCGCGTATGGGACTCGTCCAGGGGCTGGAAGGTCACCAGGCCCTTCTGTTCGATGTCACCCGAGGTCGTCCGCCACGCGACCCGCTGGTCCGGGAGCTGGTCAACGATTTCGGTATCGAACTCCCTGCGGGCACCGGCGATGCTGGTGATCCAGTGGTTGCGGCGGTCGTCCACCTGTTCGACCCGCTCCACGCCCTCCATGAACTGCGGAAACTCCTCGAACAGCGTCCACTGGTCGTAGGCGGTTCGCACCGGTACCTCTACCTCGACGGACTCCTGGACGGTGCTCATCAGTAACTCCTCTCGACGTGCTGTCGCGCCGGCGGGCTCCGGACGGACCTGACCGGCGCAGCTCGGGTCCCCGCGCTTCACGGCGTCGAAACACCCCAGGTCGGCTCAGCGCCGCTCACTGTGGGCTGCAACCAGTTCCAAGCCGAGGATGGCGCGGGCGCCCGCCGCCGGCATGGCCACCCGCCCGGAAATCAGTGGAGCCGCACTCCCGTGTGCCGCTACCGTGCTGTCGCCCACCGTCATCCGGTCAAGGACGTGCCGTTGTACACCACGTGAGACACCCCAAGCGCTGATCCGTCGCGCGTCGCACCTGTGCGCCGCGCTCCTTTTCGCTGCGGTCTTCTCACTGGAACGGGTGTATCTCTGTGTCCAAAAACTGGGCGGTCGTGCCCACCTCCCTGCTGATCGTTCTCCGCCGTTGCCACAGGTGTGCCTCCGGGAGCCCGGTCGTGCTCCGCCGCGACCTGGGCCGTTCGGGCCGAACCGAGCGGCCGGCCTGGCAGTCGCCGTACGGTCCGCCACCGTACCGGGCACACCGCGGCCGGTGGGCGCCTGTGCCGGGGTTGGCCGACTCTCAGTCCGCGTTGCGGCGTGGACACCTGCGCGGCCGGTGCGACTGATTGCCGAAGGCTTCGGCTTTCGCGGGCCGAGGCCGACGCCCCGGCGCGAGTGGGTCTGTGGTGCGTACGCACCAGGCGACGTGAGCGGCTGGTCCGGGTGCACCAGGGCAAGACGGCGACGGGGGACGATGCCGGGCGGGGCGCCGGAGGGGAGTGTTGGAGGCGTGCGAATTCCGCGCGTTCCCCTTGCCTAGCGGTGTCTGGAGTGATCAACAGGTGGCGACTTTTCTTTACCGGATCGGGCGGTGGGCCTTCCGGCGGCGCCGGCTCGTGAGTGGTCTGTGGCTGGGTGCCCTGGTGCTGGCCGGGGTCGCCGCCGCCCTGGCGCCGGCCGGGCAGGAAGAGGACCTCTCCATGCCGGGCACCGAGTCGCAGAAGGCGTTCGACCTGCTGGACGAGCGCTTCCCCCAGAGCAACTCCCAGGGTGCCGAGGCCCGCTTGGTGTTCCAGGCCCCGGACGGGCAGCGGGTGACGGCCAGGGAGAACAAGGCGGCCGTCGAGGACACGCTCGGCTCGCTGGACGGGGGCGATCAGGTCGCGTCGACCACCGACCCCTATGAGACCGGCGCTGTCAGCGAGGACGGCACCATCGCCTACTCCACGATCACCTACACCGCGGACGCCGTCGACCTGAACGAGTCGACGAAGAGCGCCCTCGAGGACGCCGCGAACCAGGCCCGGGACGCGGGGCTGACCGTGGAGATCGGCGGCTCGGCCCTGGACTCGGAAGTGTCACCGGGCGGTACGACGGAGATCATCGGCGTGGTGGTGGCGGCGGTGGTGCTGGTCCTCACCCTCGGGTCGCTGGCCGCGGCCGGATTGTCGCTGCTGACCGCCTTCTTGGGCGTGGCCATCGCCTTCGGCCTGGTCTCCGCGCTGGCCGTGCCGCTGGGCCTGACGTCCACCGTCGCCATCCTGTCGCTGATGCTCGGGCTGGCGGTCGGCATCGACTACGCACTCTTCATCACCTCCCGCTTCCGCGACGAGCGCGCCCGGGGCAGTGAGCCGGAGGAGGCCGCCGGCCGGGCGGTGGGCACGGCAGGGTCCGCGGTCGTCTTCGCCGGTGCGACCGTCTTCATCGCCCTGGTCGGGCTGGGGGTCGTCGGAATCCCCGAACTCACCAAGATGGGCATGGGCGGCGCGGGCGCCGTGGCCCTTGCCGTACTCGTCGCACTGACCCTGGTCCCCGCGCTGTTCGGCTTCTTCGGCCGTCGGGTGCTGTCCCGCGCCGTCCGCACGGCGCCCTCGTATCGCCCATCGGGAAGCGAGCGCCCGCACCCGGTGCCCGCCGCGGCCGGCCGGCCTGGGCTCGGCACCCGCTGGGCGCGGTTCGTGCTGCGCAGGCCGGTGGCCGTGCTGATGACCGCCGTACTCGGTCTCGGCGCCGTCGCCCTGCCGGCGCTGAGCCTCGAACTCGGGCTGCCCGGAGACGAGTCCAAGCCGGTTCAGACCACCCAGCGCCGGGCCTACGACCTGCTGTCGGAAGGCTTCGGCCCCGGCTTCAACGGCCCGTTGACCGTGGTCGTGGACATGTCGGCCTCTTCGGGGTCCGGGGACACCCGGGCCACCACGGACCTGGTCGTCAGGACCGTACGGGG
Organism: Streptomyces sp. NPDC007917; assembly: GCF_042959105.1. Lineage (NCBI taxonomy): Bacteria > Bacillati > Actinomycetota > Actinomycetes > Kitasatosporales > Streptomycetaceae > Streptomyces > Streptomyces sp. NPDC007917. The sequence goes on along the minus strand of NZ_JBIBKK010000002.1, from coordinate 510,669 downwards.
AGTGGACGGGGTCGCGTCGGTCGGTGATCCGGTTCTCAGCCGGACCAAGGACACGGCCGTCCTCACCGCCATCCCCCAGACCGCGCCGAACAGCGGCGAGACCAAGGACCTGGTGCACGCGATCCGGGGCGCGGTCTCGGGCGTCGAGGCCGACACGGGCTCCGGCATCCTGGTGACCGGCACCACCGCGCTGAACATCGACATCTCCGAAGCCATGTCCGACGCCCTCATCCCCTATCTGACCGTGGTCATCGGCCTGGCGGTGCTCCTGCTGACGGTGGTCTTCCGCTCGGTCCTGGTCCCGGTCAAGGCCGCGCTCGGCTTCCTGCTGTCGGTGGGTGCCGCCTTCGGCGTCCTCGTCGCCGTCTTCCAGTGGGGCTGGGCGGCAGACCTGGTCGGCATCGAGCAGACCGGACCGGTCATGTCGCTGATGCCGATTCTCATCATCGGAATAGTGTTCGGCCTCGCCATGGATTACGAGGTCTTCCTCCTCAGCCGGATGCGGGAGGCCTACGTCCATGGCGCGTCCCCCGGTGAGGCGATCGTGGGCGGCTTCCGGCACAGCGGACGTGTGGTGGCCGCGGCGGCGATCATCATGACCAGTGTGTTCGCCGGATTCATCGGGATGAGCAGCCCGACCATCCAGACGATGGGCGTCGGCCTGGCCTCCGCCGTCGCCTTCGACGCCTTCGTGGTCCGGATGGCGATCGCCCCCGCGGCCCTGGCACTGCTCGGCCACCGGGCCTGGTGGCTGCCCCGTATCCTGAACCGTGTGCTGCCGAATGTGGATATCGAGGGTGAGGCACTGAGCAGGCATGTCCCGGCCCCCGCGGCCGAGGTGGGCGCAGCGGCGCCGCGGCTCCCCGTCGGCCGGCACCGGCACTGAGCCGGCCATGACGAACACGGGTGGCGGTGGCCCGCGACCACGCGGCACGTGGTGGCGGGAGGCGGCGATCACGGCGACGGCGTTCGCGCTCTGTCTGCTCGGCGGCGTGGTGCAGGACGACGGCAGCAGGCTGTCACCGCCGACTGCCGCCGCCTACTTCATCGCCGTGGTGACCTGTGCCGTGCTGCCGTTGCGGCACCGGGCGCCCCTGGCCGCCATGGCGGCCACGACCGCGGGCGCGGTGCTGGGGCCGCCCTTGGGCCTCCTGCTGAGCCCGCTCATCGTGGCCCCCGCCGTGATCACCGCCTACTCGTACTCGCTCACCGCGCGCACCGAACGGCGCGCGGCGAGCGCGGTGTTGCTCACCTCCGCGGCGCTGCTGGTCGCCTCCGCCCCCTTGTTCGGGGCCCTGTCGTGGCAGGACGCGAGCAGGGTGGGAGCGGTGGCGGCGTTCCCGCTGGTGGCCGGTGTACTCGGACACTCGGCGCAGAACCGACGGGCCTACCTGGCGGCCGTGGAGGAGCGGGCCCGGCGGGCCGAGGAGAGCCGGGACAGCGAGGCGCGCCGGAGAGTGTCCGAGGAACGGGTGCGCATCGCCCGGGAGTTGCACGACCTCGTGGCCCATCAGATCACCCTGGCCAACGCGCAGGCCACGGTCGCCGCCCACCTCTTCGACACCCGCCCGGAGCAGACCCGCAAGAGCCTGAACGAGCTCGTCGAGACCACCGGCCACGCGCTCGACGAACTGCGGGCCACGGTCGGTCTGCTGCGTCAGTCCGGGGAGGCGACCGTGCCCGCCGAACCGGCGCCCGGTCTGTCCCGGCTCCCCACGCTCCTCGAGTCCTTCCGCCGCGCGGGCCTGGAGGTGTCGGTGCACCAGGAGGGCACGGCCAGGCCGCTGCCGCCGGGAGTGGACCTCACCGCCTACCGCATCGTCCAGGAGGCCCTGACCAACGTGACCAAGCACGCCGGTACCGGTAGCGCCCGGGTGCGCCTCGCCTGGAACCGCGATCGCGTGACCATCACCGTCGCCGACGACGGAGGGGGCGCCCGTACGGCGCCGACCGCGTCCACGGGACCGACCGCGTCCACGGTGCAGGACCGTGCGCCCGGTTACGGTCTGATCGGGATGCGTGAACGTGCCACCGCGGTCGGGGGGCACCTCTCCGCCGGCAGGCGCCCGGAGGGCGGCTTCCTCGTCTCCACCCAGCTGCCCCTCCCGCCCGCCAGGGACACGGCGCGGAGGACTGACGGAGCGACAACCCTCGAGGGACGGATGGCCGACGGAGCGACAGACGACGGACCGACGGGCGACGGAGCGGACGGGGGTGCGCCGTGACGGTCCGGGTGCTGCTCGCCGACGATCAGGCCCTGCTGCGCGGTGCCTTCCGGGTGCTTCTCGACAGTGCCGAGGACATCACCGTGGTCGGCGAGGCCGCCGACGGCAGGGAGGCGGTGAGACTCACCCGGGAGCTGCGCCCGGACGTGGTGATCATGGACATCCGTATGCCCGAGGTGGACGGTCTCGCCGCCACGTCGGAGATCTGCGCGGACCCGGAACTGCGTGCCAGCCGCATCCTGATCCTCACCACGTACGAGACCGACGAATACGTCGCTCAGGCGCTGCGCGCGGGAGCCGGCGGCTTCATCGGCAAGGGCATCGGGGCCCAGGACCTGCTGAACGCCGTGCGTACGATCGCCGACGGCGACACTCTTCTGTCCCCCGCCGCGACCCGCTCCTTGGTCGCCCGTTTCCTGGCCACGCCGGACGACGCCCCCACGCACCACCCCGAACAGCTCGCCGTGCTCACCCCGCGCGAACGCGAGATGGTGGCCCTGGTCGCGACCGGCCTGTCCAACCAGGAGATCGCCGAGCGGATGTTCCTCAGCCCCTTCACCGTCCGCGCCCACGTGCAGCGCGCCATGACGAAGCTGGAGGCCCGCGACCGGGCGCAACTCGTCGTCATCGCCTACCGGACGGGCCTGGCCCACGCCGCCCCCGACGGCGGCGCCGACCGCCCGTCGTAGCCCGGTACCGGGGGCCCTTCGCGCAGGGCGGCTGTGTGGGAGCCGCCTGGACGGGGCGTGCGACTATCAGGCATCGATCTCGTAGCCGGTGCCCCGGCGCAGCGCGACGTCGACCCCCAGGTCGCGGGTGACCTCGGTGGGCGTCATCCGGCCATGGTCGTCCAGGACCGGGACCGTCTCCTTGAAGGTGCCCTGTCCGCTGAGGCGGAGCACGTCGCAGAGGGGCCTGTCGCTCGCGAGGTACTCACAGAACTCGCTGATGCCACCGGCGAAGCGGAAGGACTCCTCGCCCTTGCTGCCGCCCTCGCCGAGCCCGAACTCGTCACGGACGACGAGGGTCAGTCCGGGCACCAGGAAGGCCGTCTGCCGAGCCCGCTGGCGCAGGTTCTCCAGGGAGAGCTTGGCGTCCTTCAGGAAGATCTGCCGGTCGGCCCAGTAGCGCACGCGCGTGCCGGTGCGGACCTTGGGGATTCTGGTGGTCCGGCGCAGGCCCTGGGCGGGGGTGAAGGGGGCGTCGGGTCCGGGGCCGGTGTAGGTGCCGGGTGTGCCGCGGCGGAAGCTGATGGCGTGGGTGCGGCCGTGGCGGTCGACCTCGATGTCCAGCCGGGCGGACAGCGCGTTGACGACGGAGGCGCCGACGCCGTGCAGACCGCCGGAGGCGGCGTAGGAGCCGCCGCCGAATTTTCCGCCGGCGTGGAGTTTGGTGTAGGCGATCTCGACGCCGGACAGGCCGGTGCGGGGTTCGGTGTCCACGGGGATGCCGCGGCCGTCGTCGTGGAGGATCACCTCGATGTGGTCGCAGGCGCCGGCCAGGGCTTCGTCGACGGCGTTGTCGATGATCTCCCACAGGCAGTGCGTCAGGCCGCGGCTGTCGCTGGATCCGATGTACATGCCGGGGCGTTTGCGTACGGCTTCGAGTCCTTCGAGCACCATCAGGTGCCGTGCGGTGTAGTCGGAGGCGTCCTGAGGGCGGCTGCCGGCGGCGGGGGTGGGGAGTGTGCTCACGCAGTGCTCTCCTGGGCAACAGAGGTTGGCGGGGGGACACTTCGGGGCTGGCGTCCCGAGGGGCGGGGGACCGGTGCCCAGGGTCAGATGTCGAGGAAGCGGACGTCCTTGGCGTTGCGCTGGATGAAGTGGCGGCGGGCTTCGACGTCCTCGCCCATCAGGACGGAGAAGAGGTCGTCGGCGACGGCCGCGTCATCGAGGGTCACCTGGCCCAGGACCCGGTGGTCGGGGTCCATGGTGGTGACGCGCAGTTCCTCGGCGTTCATCTCGCCCAGGCCCTTGAAGCGCTGGATGGAGTCGTCCTTGATCCGGCGGCCGTCCTGCCGGCCCTGTTCCAGGAGCACGGTGCGTTCGCGGTCGGAGTAGGCGTATTCGATGTGGTCCCTGCTCCACTTGATCTTGTACAGCGGGGGGCGGGAGAGGTAGACGTGGCCACCTTCGATCAGTGGGCGCATGAAGCGGAACAGGAAGGTCAGCAGCAGGGTGTTGATGTGCTGGCCGTCGACGTCGGCGTCCGCCATCAGGATGATCTTGTGGTAGCGGAGCCTGGCGATGTCGAAGTCCTCGTGGACGCCCGTGCCGAACGCGGAGATGATCGCCTGGATTTCCTGGTTGTGCAGGATTTTGTCGATCCGGGCCTTCTCCACGTTGAGGATCTTGCCGCGGATCGGGAGGATCGCCTGGTACTGCGGGTTGCGGCCGGATTTGGCCGAACCGCCGGCGGAGTCTCCTTCGACGATGAAGATCTCCGACATCGCGGGGTCGTTCGACTGGCAGTCGGACAGCTTGCCCGGCAGCGCCGCCGTTTCCAGCAGGCCCTTACGGCGGGTCAGGTCGCGCGCCCTGCGGGCCGCGACCCGGGCCGTGGCCGCCTGGATGGCCTTGCGCACGATGTCCGCGACCTCGTTCGGATTGCGGTCGAACCAGTCGGTCAGGTGCTCGTGGACGACCTTCTGCACGAAGGTGCGCGCCTCGGTGTTGCCGAGCTTGGTCTTGGTCTGGCCCTCGAACTGCGGCTCGCCGAGCTTGACCGAGATGATCGCGGTCAGGCCCTCGCGGATGTCCTCGCCGGAGAGGTTCGCGTCCTTTTCCCGCAGCAGCTTCCTCTCCCGCGCGTAGCGGTTGACCACGGTGGTCAGGGCCGTGCGGAAGCCCTCCTCGTGGGTGCCGCCCTCATGGGTGTGGATGGCGTTGGCGTAGGAGTACACGCTGTCGGTGTACTGGCCGTTCCACTGCAGCGCGACCTCGGCCGACAGCAGCCGTTCCGTGTCCTCGGCGGCGATGGTGATGACCGAGGGATGGACCGGCTCGCCCTTGCGGGCGTTGAGGTGGGCGACGAAGTCGGCGATGCCGCCGTCGTAGCGGTAGGAGACCGTCTTCGCTGCCGGGTCCGAGTCGGCTTCGTCGGCCGCGGCCGTCGCGCGCGCGGCGGGCCGTTCGTCGGTCAGGGTCAGGGTGAGCCCGCGGTTGAGGAAGGCCATCTCCTGGAAACGCCTGGCCAGCGTCTCGAAGGAGTACTTGGTGGTCTCGAAGATGTCGCCGTCTGCCCAGAACGTCAGCGAGGTGCCCGTCCGGGAGGTGACCTCGTGGCGGGCCGGCGGGGCCGTGGGGGCGCCGTTCCTGTAGTCCTGCGTCCACCGGTAGCCGTCGGTCCAGATCTCCGCCGACAGCCGGGTCGACAGCGCGTTGACCACCGACAGGCCCACACCGTGCAGACCGCCGGAGACCGCGTACCCGCCGCCCCCGAACTTCCCGCCCGCGTGCAGCACGGTCAGCACCACCTCGACGGCCGGCCGCTTCTCCACCGGGTGCGTCCCCACGGGGATGCCGCGGCCGTTGTCGACCACTCGCACCCCGCCGTCGGCCAGGATCGTCACGTCGATCCGGTCGGCCACCCCCGCGAGTGCCTCGTCCACGGAGTTGTCCACCAACTCCTGCACCAGGTGGTGCAGCCCCCGCTCTCCCGTGGAGCCGATGTACATCCCTGGCCGTTTGCGCACGGCGTCCAGGCCGTCCAGAACAGTGATCGCGTTGGCGTCATACGACTCCGCCCCCACGTGGCCGGGCTGCTGGGAGCCGGGGGTGTCGATGGCGGTGCGAGTGTCGTAAGTGGTCACGGATGCTCTCTTTCGGGCATGGCAGACCGCGCTCCCGCACCACGGTGCGGGAGCGGCCGGAAAGCTGACGGAGACACGGCACGGCAGCCCGAACAGGGCCCCGGGGCTCACAGACCTCGGGACCCCTGGCTGCCGGGATGCTGTTCAGAATACCGAAGATGCCTCTTGTCGATGGGGCGAGAGCACCGCCATGCGCCGCTGTGCGGCCATTACTCGACCTGAGTCGATCCCCCCTGCCTTGACTCCCCGAAAATGCGACAGAGGGTCATCCAGGGGCTTTCCTGGCGCCTTGTCGCGTAGCGCTCCAGGCACTATTTCCGTGCCGGACCACGCCCGGGCAGCGTCAGGGCTGAGTGGGCCGGTCGTGCCGTCGCGGAGGGCATGGCGACGAGGTCACGCAGCATGGCGTTGCGTTGCTCCAGGGCCCGCGCCGTGGTGGGGAAGAGCGTGGCCGCACCGTTGTCGACCAGTGCCTGATTCATGGCGACGAACTCGCGGACGTCGCGTTCGTAAGCGGCGAAGGCCGCGGTGTGGTCCCGGTTCGTGGCCAGGGCGTTGGCGAGCATGTAGGCCCCGACCAGCGCAAGGCTTGAGCCTTGTCCGGTCAGGAACGAGGGTGCGTACGCGGCGTCGCCGACGAGCGCGACGCGGCCGCTGGACCACTGGGGCATGCGGATCTGACCGGCCGTGTCGAAGAACAGGTCATCCGCGTCGCGCATGGCGTTGACCATGCCGGGGACCTCCCACCCCGCGCCTGCGAAGACCGTGGCGACCAGGTCCCGCTGGGCGTCGGGGTTCCGGAGGGCGTCGAGCGGCGGTCGCGGTTGGTGAAAGGTCAGGAAGGCGTGCAGCTCGTCGTTGTCCCCGACGGCGTAGAGGGCCGCGGCTTTCCCCGGGGTGTTCCACAACACGAGCTCGCGGGAGAGCCCGAAGGTGTTCGGCATGGTGAATATGGCGAAGCAGTAGCCGAGGTAGCGGTGGAACTGTTCTTCGGGGCCGAACAGGGACTCCCGGGTGTGTGAGTGCATCCCGTCGGCGCCGACCACCAGGTCGAACGTGCGCCGTCGCCCGCTGTGGAAAGTGACGTCGACGCCTTGTCCGGACTGGTCGAGGGTGTCGATGGAGTCGTCGAACAGGAATTCCACGTCGTCGCGGACTATCGCGTACAGGGCCGTGGCCAGATCCCCACGACGCACCTCGAGGTCCTGTCCCTCGACACTGCCGGCGACGGCGTGCGCGTCGACCGAGGCCACTTCACTGCCATCGGCGTTGAGGAAAGTGCAGCGACGCGAGTCGATGTGCGCGTCCCGCAGTTGCGGCAGTATCCCCATCCGCCGGACCACCTCTGTCGCGGTACCGCGGACGTCGATCGGGTAACCACCGCCGCGCAGCGCGCCTGCCTTCTCCACCACGGTGACCGCGAATCCCGACCGGTGCAGCCAGTAGGCCAGCGCGGGTCCGGAGATGCTGGCCCCGGAGATCAGGACTGTGCGCTTCGCGGTAGTGCTCATGTCCATCGACGGACCGGTGGGTGTCATGCCTGGGCTCCCTTTTGCTTCGTGATACGGACGACGAGCAGTGACAGTGCGGCAACGAGGCCGGCTACGGCGAAACCCGTGACGAAGGCCGATTCGGCAGGCAGGCCCGTCGTCGGGTCGGCCCCGGTGTCGAGGATCGCGGCGGCGATCTGGACGCCCAGGGCGATGCCGATCACGCGTGTCACCACGAGAACGCTGGTGGCGATACCGGTGTCCTTGGTCTCGACGGCGGTGGCAGCGCCGGTGAGCAACGCCGTGGTACCGACGCCCGCGGCCATCGCGACCAGCGCCTTGGCGAGGACGAGTTGCCATTCCGCAGTGTGCAGCGACACCAGGGCGATCATCGTGGCCGCCGTGACGACGGCGCCCATGACGACCACGGCACGCAGTCCGAACCGCCGCGCCGTGATCCCGCCGACCGAATCGCTCACCGCCCCGGCGATGGCGCCGGGGAGCAGGAACAGTCCGATGTCGGTGGTACCGGCTCCGAAGCCGTACCCGTCGCCCGGTACCCCGAACAGCTGGGGGAGCAGAAAGCTCACCATCCCGGAACTGGTGGTGATGACGATGGTGAGCATGCACGCATGCCACATCGCAGGCTTCGCCAGCAGGCGTAGATCGACCATCGGCGAGGCGGCCCGGCGCTCGACGGCGACCCATCCGGTCGCAAGGGCGGACACGACCACCGCGAGGGCCCCGACCGCGAGTGGCGGCAGGCCGTCGTCGCCTGTCACCCTCACGAGCCCGAGCATGAACGCGAGCAACGTGCCGCTCAGCAGAACCACGCCTGGCCAGTCGAACCTGTACTCCGATTCGATCGGCGGATCATGCGGCATCAACCGAGAAACCACCAACGTCATCGCGATGATCGCGATCGTCGGCAGTGCGAACATCCAATGCCAGGAAAGTCCTTCCGCGATCGGCCCGGCAATCAGCGTTCCCACCATGCCGCCGCCCGTGAACAGCGCCATGACCAGCCCCATCCCCAGCTGTGACTCACCTGCCGGGAGGTGTTTGCGCACCAGGATGAAGGAAAGGGGCAGCGCACCCACCATGGCGCCCTGCAATACCTGACCGAGCAACAACACCGGCAGGTTCGGCGCCAGGCCGGCCAACAGACCACCGGCCGAGACCACGGCCATCAGCCGGACCAGCACCCGCTTTCCGCCGTAGCGGTCGCCGAGTTTGCCTGCGACGGGTGCGAGGGCGGCGCCGGTGATGAGCACTGCGTTGGAGACCAGTGCCCCTTCGCCAGAGCTGACTCCCAGCTCACGTTGGAGCAGCGGGAGCGCGGGATCCACCACCGTCTGCAGGGTGCCGAGGGCGAGTGCCAAGATGCCGAGGGCACCGATCGCCAGCCTCCCGATGCGGACCGGGGAAGCCACAGCCTCGGACATGGACGTCCTTTTCTCCACCTGTTGATCACTCCAGAAACCGCTGGGGAAGGGGAAAGCGCGGAATTCGCACGCCCCCCACACTCCCCTCCGGCGCCCCGCCGGGCATCGTCCCCCGCCGCCGTCTTGCCCTGGTGCACCCGGACCAGCCGGCCACATTGCCTGGTGCGCACGCACCACAGGCCCACTCGCGCCGGGGCGGACGCAGGCCTGTGGCGACCGTGCGGGGAGGGAAGCGGAGCACGCGGCTGGTTCTCACCGGCGTGAACGGCGCGTTGGGGGGGCGCGGACACGTTATGCAACGACCCGTTCGGACTCCGCGCGCCCTGCCGATGACCACGGGTCGCAGCAATGATGAGCAGATCGCACGTGATCCAGTCGACTCCGCACACCTGCCCTTCGGCAGGTGGACATGCGGTGGAAGGAATCCACGTTGTTGCTTCTCATCTCCCCTGACGGCGTCGAGGAGGCCCTCGACTGCGCGAAGGCGGCCGAGCACCTCGACATCGTCGATGTCAAGAAGCCTGACGAGGGCTCGCTGGGCGCGAACTTCCCGTGGGTCATCAGGGAGATCCGCGATGCGGTCCCGGCGGACAAGCCGGTGTCCGCCACCGTGGGAGACGTGCCGTACAAGCCCGGCACGGTGGCCCAGGCGGCGCTCGGCGCGGCTGTCTCCGGTGCCACATACATCAAGGTCGGCCTCTACGGATGCACCACGCCCGAGCAGGCCGTCGATGTCATGCGAGGGGTCGTCCGGGCGGTGAAGGACTACCGGCCGGACGCGTTCGTCGTCGCCTCGGGCTACGCCGACGCCCACCGGATCGGCTGCGTCAACCCGCTCGCGCTGCCGGACATCGCCCTCCGCTCAGGCTCCGACGGGGCCATGCTCGACACCGCGATCAAGGACGGGACACGGCTGTTCGACCACGTTCCGCCCGATGTCTGCGCGGAGTTCGTCCGGCTTGCCCACGAGGCCGATCTGGTCGCCGCCCTCGCAGGCAGCGTCAAGGTGGGAGACCTCGGCGCGCTGACCCGCATCGGCACGGACATCGTGGGGGTGCGCGGGGCGGTCTGCGAGGGGGGAGACCGCAACGCCGGAAGGATTCAGCCGCAGCTGGTGGCCGCCTTCCGGGCGGAGATGGACCGGCACGCCCGGGAACACGCAGCAGCCGTCGCCGCCGCGAGCTGACCGTCGGCATGCCGATAGGTCAGCCACGTCGCGCGTCCGGGGCCTGCGGCGAGCGCTTCGCCGTTCTCGATCCGGCAGTGGGCGAGGCCTTCGACGAGGCTCCCGACCAGCACCCGGACGAGCTGGACGCCGCCGTCGACCGGGCCCACGATGCCTGGCGCAGCTGGCGGGCCGACCCCGTCGCCCGCACCACCGCGTTGCTCGCGGCAGCCGACGCGGTGGAGGCGGCCGGGGCCGACCTCGCTCCGCTGCTCACCCGTGAACAGGGCAAACCGCTGGCCGAGTCGTACGCGGAGATCGCCCGTACGGCAGCCCGCCTGCGCTACTTCGCCGAGCTGGACCCCGGGCCCCAGCCGATCATGGACGGCCGGCCGGTGCGCAGCGAGATCCGCTGGCGACCGCTCGGGCCCATCGCCGCGATCGTCCCGTGGAATTTCCCCCTCCAGCTCGCGTCGGCGAAGTTCGCGCCCGCGCTCGCCGCAGGCAACACGGTGGTGCTCAAGCCCTCCCCGTTCACCCCCCTCGCCACCCGGCTGCTGGGGTCCGTCATCTCCACCGCGCTTCCCGAGGACGTACTGACGATCGTCACCGGTCGCGAACCCCTCGGCGCCCGCCTCGCGTCCCATCCGGGCATCCGCCATGTGACCTTCACCGGTTCGATTCCCACCGGACGGGCCGTCGCGGAGGGCGCGGCGGCCTCGCTCGCCCGGGTCACCCTGGAGCTGGGCGGCAACGACGCCGCCATCCTGCTGGAGGACGTGGATGTGGAGCGGATCGCGGACCGGCTGTTCTGGGCCGCGTTCCGCAACTGCGGTCAGGTCTGCATGGCGGTCAAGCGCGTCTACGCCCCGGCCCGGCTCTACCCCCAGGTGGTCGAGGCCCTCGCACAGCGCGCGAAGACCGTCGTCGTCGGAGCCGGGCTCGACCCGGGATCGCAGCTGGGGCCGGTCAACAACGCCCCCCAACTGGCCCGGGTCGAGCGCTGCACGGCCCAGGCCCTGGCAGACGGTGCCCGAGCCGTGGCCGGTGGCCACCGGCTGGACCGGCCGGGCTACTTCTTCGCCCCGACGATCCTGGCCGATGTCCCCTCCGACAGCCGGGTGGTGACCGAGGAGCAGTTCGGCCCGGTCCTGCCGGTGCTGCCGTACGGGAGCCTCGACGAAGCCGTCGAGGCGGCCAACGACACCGGCTTCGGGCTGGGCGGCTCGGTATGGGGGACCGACCTCGACAGGGCCGAGGCGGTGGCCGACCGGCTGGAGTGCGGGACGGCGTGGATCAACCACCACGCCGAACTGTCCCTCGCCCAGCCCTTCGCGGGCATCAAGGAGAGCGGTGTCGGCGTCGCGGGCGGGCCGTGGGGGCTCTACGGGAACCTCAGGCCGTTCGTCGTACACCGTCCCGAGGAGGCCTGACGATGAGGTTCGGTGCGGCGGTACTGCGTTCGTACCAGAGCCGATTCGCCGTCGAGGAGGTGATCCTGAACGCGGGCCCGGCCGACGGCGAGGTCCTGGTCAAGATCGCGGGCTGTGGGATGTGCCGGACCGATCTCGCGGTCCGGCGTTCGGCGGGCCGCTCACCGCTGCCGGCGGTGCTCGGCCACGAGGGGGCCGGGGTCGTGGTGGAGACGGGCGGCCCGGACACCGGCCTGAGCGTCGGCGACCACATCGTGCTGAGCTTCGACTCCTGCGGCCGCTGCCGGAACTGCATGGGCGCGGCCCCCGCCTACTGTGACTCCTTCGCCTCGCTCAACCTCTTCGGAGGGCGCAAGGAGAACGCGGCGCGGTTCACCGACGCGGCCGGGGGCGAACTGGCTCCCCGGTGGTTCGGCCAGTCCTCGTTCGCCGAGTACGCGATGGTCCCGGCCCGCAACGCCGTCCGGGTCGACCCCTCGCTCCCCGTCGAACTGCTCGGACCGCTCGGCTGCGGATTCCTCACCGGCGCCGGAGCGGTCTTCAACTCCTTCGGCGTCGGCCCCGGCGACACCGTCGCGGTCTTCGGCGCGGGGGCGGTGGGCCTGGCCGCGGTGATGGCGGCCACCGCCGCCGGGGCAGTGACCGTGGCCGTCGACCGGCACCCCGAACGGCTGGCCCTCGCCGAGCGGCTCCGCGCGATCCCGCTGCACGCCGCGTCGGCCGACCTGCCCGACCGCATTCGGCGACTGACCGACGGCGGCGCGCAGTACGCGCTGGACACCACGGGCTCCGCCCAGCTGATCAACGACGCGCTCCGGGCCCTGCGCCCGACCGGCCACCTCGGCCTGGTGGCCCGGCTCCACGCCGCGCTGCCGCTCGAACCGGGGGCACTGGACCGTGGCCGCAGGATCTCCCACATCTGCGAGGGGGACGCGGTGCCGGGGCTGCTGATTCCGCGGCTGATCGGACTGTGGCAGGCCGGGTGGTTTCCGTTCGACCAGCTGATCCGTACGTACCCGCTCGCCGACATCAACGAGGCCGAACGCGACTGCGACGCGGGCCGCGTGGTCAAACCCGTCCTGGTTCCGGAGGGGAGGGGGCGATGAGCGAGGCGTTTCAACACCACCGCCGATCCATCATTCGCGTTCCTCACTGTTCGTGGTATCGACTCGCGCCAAGGGAGAAGACATGGTCGGCACAGCACCTCGGAACACCGGTGTGGAAGGTGTGGAAGGGGGCGTTGGTCTGACCGCTCTCATGGTCGCCGCGGCACGGGCGATCGAGACCCACCGCCACGACAGCCTGGCACGGGACGTCTACGCAGAGCACTTCGTGCTCGCCGCACCGGCGTCCGCGGACTGGCCGGTCCGCATGCAACAGGTTCCGGACGGGGACGCGAACCCGCTGTGGGGGCGATTCGCGCGCTACTTCGGTCTGCGGACGAGGGTCCTCGACGACTTTCTCCTCCGGTCGGTGCACGCGGGGGGCGCCCGCCAAGTGGTGCTGCTCGGAGCGGGGTTGGATGCGCGGGCGTTCCGTCTCGACTGGCCTTGTGGCTGCGTGGTCTTCGAGGTCGACAGGGAGGGCGTGCTGGCGTTCAAGCACAAGGTGCTCGGCGAACTGTCGGCCACTCCGAAGGCAGCGCGCGTACCGATCCCGATCGATCTGCGCGCCGACTGGGTCGGAGCGCTGACCGACGCCGGCTTCGACGCGGCCGAACCGAGCGTCTGGCTGGCCGAGGGGTTGCTGTTCTACCTGCCAGGCGCCGCCGAGACGTACCTCATCGACACGGTGGACCGGTTGAGCACGGGGGGAAGCGCCCTGGCGTTCGAGGTCAAGCTCGAGAAGGACTTGCTGGAATTCAGCGACAGTCCGCTCTACACCTCGACGAAACACCAGATCGGTATCGACCTGCTCAACCTGTTCGATGGCGAGCCACGGCCCGACTCCGCAGGTCATCTGGCGGGCAAGGGCTGGTCCACATCGGTCCACACACCCTTCGACTTCACCCGCCGGCACGGACGCGGCCCGCTGCCCGAGCAGAGAGACGCGCTGGCGGGCAACCGGTGGGTGTTCGCGAACAAGCCCCGGCCGTAACGCCGCCGTCAAGCCGCCCGGCCGCCGCCCGTGGCGCGGCGGCCGACCGTGCACGCGGTGTCGGGACGGAGAGGAAGGACGAGACCTGCCCGGAACACGCCGGCCGCACGGACGGCACCCCGCGAAAACCGGTGAACGGCTGACGTCACACCCGTTGACGCGCAGCCCCGGACCGTCGAAGAATGTGCGGCACCGCTGCACTGACAACGTTGTCCAGCCTCCGAGGTGGCTCGCCGTGTCGCACCCGTCCTTACCCCTCCTCCGCCGCCGCTTCCTGCACCTCGCCGGTCTCACGGGCGGGCTGGCCGCCCTGCCTCCGCTCACCGGAGCCGCGAGCGCCCACGCCGCGGACGGTCGCACGGACACACCGCCCGACGCCGTCGCGGCCACCTACCTGCGGGTGCTCCTGGACCACACCCGGTGGTCCGAGACGCAGTGGGACGAGGCCCAGGGCCACTACCGCGCCAAGGACTTCGGGTTCGCCGTGGTCCTCGGCCACGCGGTGCTGCTCACCCACGGCACCTACGACGCGGCGCGCGCGGGCATCGACCGGGAAACCCTCAAGCGGCGCACGCTCGCCACTATCCGTCACTTCGCCGCGTCGAACCGGCTCACCGGCGGCAACGAGTGGGGCCGCAAGCTCTTCTTCGACACCACCTTCCAGTCGTACTTCGTCCTCGCCGCCCGGCTGCTGTGGGAGGGCCTCGACACCGCGACGCAGAAGAACATCGAGGCCATCGTCCGCGAACAGGCCGCCTACACCGTGTCATTGGGCAGCGGCGACGACCCCGCCTCGGGCGACTGGACGCCGAACGGCCTGAGCGGCGGACACGTCGGCGACACCAAGCTGGAAGAGATGGGCCTGTACGCACAGACCCTCGCACCGGCGCTCGCGTGGGCCCACGACGACCCCCGCGCCGCCGACTGGGCCACGTGGTACGGCATCTGGTCGCGCAACGAGGCGGGGCTGCCGCCCGCCGACCTCGCCAACCCCGCCCGCGTGGACGGCGTCGCCGTCTCCGAGAACACCGCCCGCAACCTGTACGACACCTTCATCGTCGAGAACCACGGGTCCTTCGGCCCGCACTACCAAGAGGAACTGTGGCGCACCTCCGGCCGCAACGCCGCGCACTTCCTGGCCGCCGGGCGCCCCCTCCCGCAGGTCCTCGCACGGCAGCCGAACGCCCAGCCGCTGTGGCGCACGCTGCTGGGCGTCATGAGCGACGCGGGCGAACCGCTGATGCCGATGGTCAACGACCGCGAGCACCTCTACGGCAGGGACGTCATCCCGCTCGCCTTCCTCTCCCAGGTGATGCGCGACCGGGCCGCGGCGCGCGCGGAACAGGAGCTGGCGTCGAGGCTGGAGGCGTACCAGCAGTACCCGCCCGAGCACCGGATGGCGAAGTTCTCGGGGGAGCCGAAGTACGAGCCGGAGGCACGCGCCGAGATCGCGATCAGCTACCTGCTGCACGTGGGGGCGGCGGCGTCCGGGCGGCCCGTCAAGGCGCTGTCGCGCGAGGAACTGTTCGCGCGGGCCTCCGGTGTCACGGACTTCGGGACCGGCCCCGGACTGGTGTCGCACCAGTCGCGGACCGCGTGGGCCGGTGCCGTGACGAAGCCCGGGTTCGTGAAGTTCGCGTGGCAGCCGGTCCACGACGACTGGCTGTTCCGGCTCAGCGGCGCGACCCCGATGTTCCTGCCCGCCACCGCCGCGAAGGTCCAGGGCCGTACCGTGCGCGTGTACGAGTCCCTGCGCGACGGCTTCGACGGCAGCGCGACGCTCCTGCGCCTCGACGGCGGCTGGGCCGGGTTCGCGACGCTCCCGACGGGCGCCGTCGTCTACGCGAGCAGCGGCACCGCCGACGCGGAGGGCCACCTCGACGTGTACAACCTGACGATGCCTGGCATGCCGGGGCTCGACGGCGCGCGCACCTACCGCTTCGAGGAGGGCGAGGCGACCGTCCGCGCCCGCGACACCTCCACGGACACACCCGCCGGGCGGGTCGACGACCTCGGCTTCACCCCCACGACGGTGCGCCACGTCCGCATGCTCGGCATGCGGCCCGACCCGGCCTACGGGTACTCCGTGTACGCCTTCGAGGTGCGCGACGGCGCTCAGGGCGCGGACCTGGCGCGCGGCGGGTCCGCCACCGCCTCGTCGGCCGACGCCGGGAAGGGCGCGCCGCTCGCGGTCGACGGCGACGCGGCCACCCGCTGGGCGGTGTCGAAGGCCGACCGTCCGCGCGCCGACAGCTGGCTGGCCGTCGACCTCGGCGCCGAGCGCCGGATCGACCGGGTCACCCTGCGCTGGGAATCGGCGGCCGGCCGCGCCTACCGCGTCCAGGGTTCCACGGACGGCCGGGACTGGCGGGACCTGGCGACCGGGCCGAGGCCGGCGGTGAGCAGCCGCGGCGGCTGGCTCGATGTCGAGGGACGCGCCGGGCTCGTGGTGCGGGACGGCCGGAACCCGATCGGCGTGTACGACGACAAGATCGTCCTCGGCGACGGCCCGGCGGCACCTCTCCTCGTCGAGGGCTTCCCCGGCACCTCGGCCGAGAACCTGCGCGCGATCGCCCGGGGGGTCGCACCCACGGCCGAGGCCACCGCGGTGCGCACGACGCTGACGGACGGACACCTGACCCTGTTCAACCTGTCCGGCGAGTCCGTCAGGACGCGGATCATGATCCCGCGCACCGGCACGGACACGGTGGTCTTCGAGGGCACGCAGACGCTGACCGCCGACGGCACGTCCTTCGAGGCCGCGCTGCCCGCCGCCACGGCGGTCGTGCTGGCCCCGCGCTTCACGCTCACCCCCCTCACGAGCCGACGTCTGCCGTCCGGCCTGCGGGCCCAGGTCGTCGACGGCGCGACCGTGCGCCTGTCCGGGGCCTCCTGCACCCTGCGCGTCCGGGCCCAGGGACGCAGCAAGGTCGCCGTCGTCAGAGCGGGCCGGACGGTCACCGTCGTCCTGGCCGGCGCGGCCGCCCACCCGCACGACGACCTGGCCCTCGGCAGGACCGTCTTCCCCACGAGCCCGCTGCCGGAGGGCATGTCCGACCCCGCGGCGGCGGTGGACGGCGATGCCCGCACGGCGTGGAAGCCGGGCACGCACGGCCGCATGGTCGTGGACCTCGGCGCGGCCCGCCCGGTCCGCCTGGTGGAGACCGAGTGGACGGCGGGCGCGGCGCCTGGCGCGAAGGTCGGCTTCAGCATGGACGGCATCACCTACCGGGACGCCGGGACCCCCACCGGCCGGGGCCGCGTGCGCCGGCTGACCGCCTCCGAGACGGCCCGCTACGTCAGCCTCGAAGTCGACGGATCGGCGCCCGCGGCGGTGTCACGCCTGCGGCGCCTGACGGTGCGCTGACCGCTCCGTGCCCGCCGGGCAGCCCGAGGGTGGGGCACGAACGTGGCCGCCGCCAAGAGGGCGGGCGTCAGTCCGAGTTGATCGAATGTGGTGTCCGGATCACCTCCGATCCGGCCGATCCAGGGCACGGCCGCCACCGCGAGTGCGCCAAGGCCACCGGTGGCAACGGCCAGCCACTGTCCGTTGCGCAGGACGGACACGAGCTGGTGCGGCTCGTCCTGGCGCTCGGTCACGAAAGGCATCACACCGCGCTGCGCACCGGCGATTTGATCAGCCCGGCGTGGTGAGAGTTGGACCTCACCAGCGATCAGATCGAAGCCTCGTCGGTCAGCGAAGGCGCGGCACACGGGCGGAGGACCATGAGCGAGTCTTCCAAGGTCGCCACCATGGCAAAGGGGAACCGGTCGAGCTCAAGACAGAGTGCGACGTCATCAGGATGGACTCCTTGACGCACACCCTCCGCCAGCTCGGCGGCGGCGCGCGACTCGGCAGCGCGGCGGAGGAAATCAGCTGCATCCGTCCCGGCCCCGGTGGCCCTCCGAGCGATGTACTGAGCACACGCCAGATCTTCATCGGCCTGCCCGTCTTCGCCGGTGACCACGAACGTGACCCTGTCACTCGTGCGCGCCCGCAAGAACCGAGCCGTCGCCTCCGCCACCACGAAGCCGGCGCACAACACCAGCGACGCCTCCTTGACCGCGAGGGCGCCGACCGTTCCTGCCGTGGTTTTCTGCACAACGGTCCGTCCGCCAAGGTCAACGGACCGCAGCAGGCCCGGCGAGTTGACCATGTCGAACCCGGGCGCGGGCGGACCGTCTTTGAGAGCCGCCCAATCCGGGTGGCGAGACCTGAGCGCCAGGGCCTCGTCCAGCGACTCAGCAAGAACGATCTTTTCCGCCCCCTGGGCAAAGGCCCAGGCAGCCACGGTGAATGCACGCATGACGTCGACGACGACCGCCACGGACGGGGCTTCGACCAGCTCCGCTATGCCAAGGAAACGAGCGTCCATCCGGTCATCATTGCGCATGCCTGCGTCAGAGCAACCAGACAGTCATCCGCATCACAGCGACGGTGCCGCCATGCATGCACGGCACCTCCCCCGTCCCGTTCGCTGGACGACACACAAATGGCGGCCGGAACAACTCGTGGACCTGATCGAGCAGGCCGGACTGCGCCCGGTCATCTGGCGTCGGAAGCGGCACGGGGCCCGTGCCGGGCAAGGCTCCTCGCGCACCGGCACGGGATACTCAACCCATGAGTGACACCCGCAATGACCTGAGCGGCACGGTGCACGGGAGCGTCATCCAGGCCAACAGTGTCAGCCTCGGCGGCGGGCGTGATGCGCGGCGCCGCATCTGGATGGTGCCACAGCCGACCCGGGCGCTGGTGGAACGCGTCAGTCTCAACGAGCGGTTGACGGGCCTGCTGGCGCCGGGCGCCGCGGACGTCGGCGTGGTTGGTGCCGGTGGTTTCGGCAAGACGACTTTGGCCGTACGGGTCTGTGAGCTCACGCGCGACGCGTTTCCCGGTGGCGTGCTGTGGGTGACGCTGGGCGAACATGTTCCGGATCCGGTGTTGGCCGACAAGATCAACGATCTCAGCGAGCTGTTGAGCGGCCGGCGGCCGGCCCTGACAGATCCCTCAATGGCCGGATACCTGCTCGGTGAGCTCTTGCGGGAGCGCGAGCCCACGCTGCTGGTCATCGATGACCTGTGGGCGGCCAGCAGGCTGGACCCCTTTCCCGTCGGACCGAACGTGACCCGCCTGGTGACGAGCAGGATGCGCGGCGCACTCCCCGCGGCCTGCCGGATTGTGAAGGTCGGACGCATGAGCCCCGGGGAGAGCGGGTCCCTGCTGTCCAGCGGCTTGCCCGAACTGACCCGCACGGAGCAGCTGACGCGGCTGACCGGAGGTTGGGCACTGTTGCTGTCCCTGGCCAACAGCGCCATGCGCCAGTGGATCGAGGACGGAATGACACCGGACCAGGCCGCTGATCTGATCGGAGACCAACTGCTTCTGGACGGTCCTGACAGTCTCGATCTGGAGAGCGCGGACCGCAGGGAATACGCGGTCAGATCGTCGGTCGAGGCGAGCCTGACGCGTTTGGACAAGGGCGCGCCGACCAGGCCTGGGCGCGAACGCTTCCTGCAACTGGGCGTCCTGCCCGAGGACACCGGCGTCCCGATCGAGGTGGTCTGCCTGCTGTGGGCGGCGGACGGGCTCGACGTCGCCGGGGGGCGGCGCCTGATCAGGCTTCTCGCCGATCTGTCGCTGATCGCCGTCGTGGACGGAATGGTTGTCGTGCACGATGTGCTGCGCGCCTACCTCCGACACGTCCTCGGCCCGGTCGGCGTCGTCAAGGCGAGCGCTACGATGGTTCGCGCCCTGCGCGCCGAGGCTCCGGCCGATTGGGTGGCCGCACGTTCCTACACCCTCAGACATCTGGCCGGCCACGCCACCGAGGCCGAGCTTCTCGACCCCCTCCTGCTGGACGCGGGCTTTCTGCTCGCCGCCTCCCAGCCGGAACTGCTGGCCTGCCTGGGAGCGGCGAAGAGCGACGACGCACGGGCCGCCGCCGCCGTCTACCAGCGGACCGCACACCAGCTGCGGGACCAGCCGGTGGCCGATCGTCCCGCCTATCTGGCGCTCGCCGCCCGGCAGGTCGGCGCCCACGCGCTCGCGGCCGCAGCCGACTGTCAGGGGCGGAACGCGCCGTGGCGCAGCTCGTGGACACGTTGGAACCCAGTGCCGGAGCACAAGATACTCGCCCGGCACGGATCCGCTGTTCTGACCGTCGCGATCGCGACCCTGCCGGACGGACGGAACTGGGCCATCAGCGCCGACCTCGATGGTGATGTGCGCGTCGTGGACCTGGCCAGCAACGAGAGCGTCAGACCACCCTGGCTCCTGCCGGGACGAAGGACACACGTGATCCAGTGTGTCCCACTCCCCGGCGGCGATCGCCACCTCGTCATCATGTGCGGACTGGACGGGCAGCTGCGCGTCCAGGACCTGGTGACCGGAGACGACGTGCCGTTCGAGGGCCAGGCGAGGGTCACCAGGGTCAGCGAGATCGTTTGGACGGAGCACGCTGGTCGCCCGATCGTGGTGGTGGCGTGCTGGGACCGCACCGTTCACTCCTGGGACGCGACAACCGGCCGCACCATCGGGAAGGAGATCAGCTTCTCGATCGAGGACACCGACGGGTTTTGGACGATCGCGGCCGGCACATTGGCGGACGGGCATCTGGGGGTGGCCGTCGCCAACGAGAGGTCCATGGTCCGGCTGTGGGACGCGGAGACAGGGCGACCGGCCGACCACGGCATCGCCGGCGACCCGCGCAGGACCATGCATCTCGTGTGGGGACGGAGCGGGCTGTTCACAGCGGGCGATTCCGGTGTGGTCCTGCGCTGGGATCCCGCGACGGGCGCGCCGGCGGGGAGCGCCCCCATTGCTCATGGCACATATATCTCGTCCCTGGCCCACGCGCTCCTGGCCGGAACGGAAGTGTTGATCAGTGGTGGCGATGACGGGACAGTCCGGCTGTGGGACGCGCGAACCGGAACGCCGTGGGGAGCGCCGCTGACCGCGCACGACGGCTCCATTCGTTCGCTGGCCTGCACCGAACTGGGCGGAGGGCGCGTGGCCTTGGTGACGGGCGGCAACGAGAACACCGCGCGCTTGTGGGAGTCGAAGGCGTTCAACGGCCCGTCAGTCAGCGATGGTGTGCTGCCGGCCGTCACCAGCGTGGTGGACGCCGGAGGCCGTACGGTCACAGGCCACACGGACGGGGTGCTACGCGTCTGGGAGGCCGAGCGGATCGTCGCTCAACTGCCCGGGTGCACCAAGGCACTCGCCCACCACCGCGGCTTCCTTCTCGGCAAGCGCGATCACGGCGTGCGGGTATGGCGAGTCGCTGACGGACAAGAACAGGACGTAAGCCCCGCTCAGGATATTGGGACGGTCTGGTCGGTCGCCTGCCTGGCCGCCGAGGCGGACGGCACCACGGTAGCGATCACGGGCGGGGCCGGGAACGTCATCGAGGCCGTGCGACTGCCCACCGGGGAACACCTGTGGCGCAAGCACACCCGGCAACGCACGCGCTGGGAGCACGACGGCGGACGTCTCCCCTGCGTCTGTGCACTCACCACCGGCACGCTGCCGGACGGACGCCCGATCGTGGTCAGCGGCGGGAACGACGGAACCATCCGGATCTGGGACACGCGCACCGGAGAGCGCATCGGTACGAGCATGAACTGCCGAGGTGAGCGACAGCTCAGCCCCGCCGCTGTCACCGCCCTCGCGTGTACCCGACTGCCCGACGGCCGGGTGGTGGCCATCGCCGGCAGCGAGGACACCACGCACGCGACGGTCGCGGTGTGGGACCTGGTGACCTGTCGCCCCATCGCCGTCTCGGCGATCCGAACCGACTGGACACGTCACGCGGTCTGCGCGACGCTGCCGGACGGCTCGCCCGTCGCGGTCACGGGTGACACGATTCTGCGCGTCTGGCCACTCGGCGCGCTGGACGAAACAGAAGCGGAGTGGTTTCCGCTGTTCGACATTGACCTCGACGCGCCAGTGAGGGCCCTGGACACCGAGGGGAACAGTGCCGTCATCGCGGGTACGAAGCACGGCCTGGTCCGACTACATCTGCGAGGATTCCAGGAACGCACGGGCGGATGAACCGCCTCGGTCGCACGCGCTTGCGGCGGCCTCAACCTGTGCCGTGCCGCTCGAAAAGCCATTGGCTATCGTGCGTCGCGTAGCTTGAGAACGTATGTCGCGGTGAGCGCGACGGCGCGGTCTTCGTCATGTGACAGATCAGCGAGGGCGCGTGACGTCGTGATCCCCGGTATGTCCGCGAGCGCCTGTGTCAGCCGTCGACGCGCAGACGTACCAACGGTGCCGTGGGCGAGGCGGTCGACGAGCCCACTGGCGATCTGATCCGCCAGCGCGGGATCACTCGCCAGCACGCTCAGCGCATCGGCTGCGTCGGCGTCGTTCCTCTCCTCGACGATCATGTCGATGAGCGTCGGGACCGCGTCGGCTACTCCACGTGTCGCGAGCGCCAGAGCCGCGTACCCGCGGACCACGATGTCGGGGTTCGTGAGGGCGTCCCCCAGCAGTGCGGTCGCCTCGCCGTCCGGAATCTCGGCGATGGACTGGACGGCGCGTTTCCGCACCTCGGCCGCTGGTGAGTCGAGGCCCTTCGCCAGCAGTGGCAGCCCGTCCTCGCCTGATTGCGCCAGAGCCCAGCGAAGGGCTCCGGCGACGTTCGGGTCCGACTCGCCCAGCACGGCCTCGACCAGTGCTTCCACCGGCACGGGAACTTCCTCGACCGCGGACAGGGCCGCGCGCTGCCGCGCCCCCGCGTTCTTCGACCCCAACGCCTGGAGGAGCGCGACGATCTGGAGGACGTCCTTCCAGCCGGCGGGCTGCGCGGCACCGATCCGGAGGAGCCGCGTGAGCAGCTCCGTCTCCGCTGCGATGCGGTCTCGTGTCTGGCGGATGAGGTCGTCGACGAGCTCCGCGGGGGCGAAGCCGGGGTCATCGAGCGCGCGCCTGACGTCGCGCAGCGACAGCCCCAGTGACCGCAGGCTCTCGATGTGGAAGATTCGCCGGATGTTCTCGCTGGAGTACTCCCGGTAGCCGGAGTCGGTACGACCCGTTGGCCGCACCAGGCCGAGCGATTCGTAATGCCTGAGCATGCGGGCGCTGACCCCGGCTCGTCGCGCGACATCACCGATCAACACTGCCTACTGCCCCTCCTGGCCGGCCCCGCCGAGGGCTGCGATGCGCTTCGCCTCCTCGACGGCGAACTCGAATCCGGCGTCCGGGTCGTGCCACAGCCGTTCCGTGGCGATCGCGTGCGCCCTCACGCGAGGGTCGGGATCCGTCGTCGCGGCGCCCAGCGTCGGCAACATCACCTCCCCGAGCGCGATCAGCGCCCGGCTGAGGCTCAGCTGCGTCTCGCGTTCGCCGCGCCCGAGCTGTGTCGCCAGCACTACGGCCAACTCGTGCTCCTCACCGTCGGGCACGAGCACGACCGCCGCCCGCCAGGCGCTCCGGGCCACCTCGTCGTCGGCGTCGGACAGCAGCGCCGGTGTGATCGCCGGCCACGCTTGCCGATCCCCGATCTTGGACAGCGTGTGCAACGCCTGGCTACGTGCCTGTGCACGCTCCGAGCGGACTTCGTCGACAAGCAGCGGGACCGTCATTGAAGCCGCGTGGCGGGTGAGTGCCCACGTCAGCATTTCGCGCACGTAGAACTCGGGCTCGATCGCGCACCGCTCGATGAGCTTGCCGATGAACGCCGGGTCAGGGGCCGTGCCGACCGCCAGCGCTGCCTGCAACCGGACCGACGGGTTGTTGTTCTCCAGCCCCTGCAGAGCTCGCATCGTATTCGTGTCCTTCGTCGCCATGGTCATGGGGACCACCTCCTTGGCTGCAGTGAAGAGCTTGTCACTGTGTCAAGGTCAAGCGGAACCAGCGCAGTCATCCATGCTGTGCGGGGCGGGCTTGCGTACGGTGGGCGAGGTGGCGTCCGCCCGGGCGGACCGGCCGGTGCGCTCAGCCGTCGATGAGCGGGAAACCGCGCAGGACCTGCTGGACATGGACGACGTCGGCCGCACCCTGGAGTGTCGCGGGTGATCCGGTTGACCTCGGCGCCGGTGTCACGGCGGCCCGGAGATGTCCGCGCTGCTCCCGGCCACCATCCCGGCCACCATCCCGGCCGGTCGGGTCGCGCTCGCCGGCCCCCAGTTCGCCGCCGGGGTCGCCCAGGGAGACGGGGACGGTGGCGACCGGCCCGTCGCTCGGCGGCAGCACGGCCTGAAGGACGGTGGTGCCGACGGTGTGGGCCCGGCGGGCCGCGTCGAGCGGGAACTCGGGGGCGAGGTGTCCGACCATGGCGGCGCCTGCCCCCTGCCACTCGGGCCAGAGCAGCCGCAGGTGGGCTCGGTGGGGAGTGGTGTCAGGGGTGCCGGGCATCGGGGGAGAGGTTCCTTTCCGCGTGGGTGGGGGAGGTCCAGGCCTCTACCACCTGGGAGCCCGCGGGGCCGCGCGCTCGACCAGCAGATGCCTGCCGTGAACGGTCAGCGGGGCACTACGGTGGGAAGCGAAGACCTCCGTGTGGTGCGTTCCTGGACAGCTCCACCACACCGGAGGTCTTCACCATGATCAGGCCGGCCTCGCGGGCGGCGGCGAGTCAGGGCCGGGCGGCCAGGGCCTCGACCTCGAACAGCACATCAGGCGTAGCCAGGCTCGCGACACCGATGAGGGTTTGCGTGGGCGGTTCCGTACCCCAGCCCTCCCGCACGGCGCCGGCGATCGGCCCAAGCTTGCTGACGTCATGGTTCACCACATACGTTCTGAGCTGCACGACGTGGCTGAGGTCGAGCCCATGGGCGGCAAGAGCGACGCCGATGTTGTGGAACGTCTGCTTCACCTGCTCGCTGAAGTCGGTCGAGACCACCGCGCCGTCCGGACCCGATCCGTACTGACCCGCGATGAGCACCAGTTCCTTGCCTGCGGGGACAGTGGCGGTGTGGCTGTAGCCGAACGGGACCGGGTCGTGCAAACCGTCCGGATTGACAAGGGCGTGTGCCATGTGGATCACCTCTCGCGTGCGATGGATCTTTGCCGTGCCGGTAAGCCTTCCAAGGAATCACGACATCGTGTGTCATGTATTCCTGTAGAGTTTCCGTATGCGCGCCGACCGATTGGTCTCGCTGGTGCTGCTGCTGCGCCAGCGCGGTCGACTCTCCGCGGCCACGCTGGCCCGCGAGCTGGAGGTGTCCACCCGCACCGTGCTGCGCGACATCGAGGCGCTGTCCGCAGCCGGTGTCCCGGTCTACGCCGAACGCGGCCGGCACGGCGGGTTCGCGTTGCTGCCCGGTTTCCAGACGGAGCTCACCGGACTGAACCACGACGAGGCGCTCGCCCTGCTGGTCGCCGGATCACGGCGTGGCGCACAGGTATTCGGCCTCGGCTCGGCGCTCGCTTCGGCCATGCTCAAGGTGGTTGACGCGCTGCCCGAAAACTATCGGGCCACCGCGGCCGGCGCGGCGCAGCGACTGCTCATCGACCCCGAGACCGACCTTCTCTCGCGCCGCGTGGCCGCTGAGGAGGTGCCCGACACCGTCGTGGCCGAGGTCCGGCGGGCGGTGTTCGCCGGACACAAGCTGCGCATCCGCTACGCGGCCGTGGACCAGACCCCGAAGTGGCGCACCGTGGACCCGATCGGCCTGGTCACCGTACGCGACCAGGGCTACTTGCTGGCCACGAGATCAGGGGCGGACCGCACCTACCGGCTGTCCCGCATCTTGGCCGCCGAGGAACTCGACGAACCCGCACAGCGACCGGACCGGGTCGATCTGGACCGGGCCTGGCAGGAGCGCAGCACCCGGTTTCGGACCGGCGGCGACCAAGTCGCTGTGCTGGTACGGGTGAACCCGGCGCGGCGGGAGGAACTGGTGGGCACCGCGCTGGCCGTCCGGACCGAGGAAACCGACGCGGACGGCTGGCTGCGGCTGGAGGTGACCTTCCAGGATTCACGACACGCCGAATGGGCGCTGTGGCAGCTCGCCACGAGCGCGGAGGCCCTGGCCCCGCAGTGGTTGCGCACCTCCCTGCGCGACCGCGCCGCCGCGATCGCCACCTGCTACGGAGTGTCATCCTGAGGGTTGTCGCCTTCTGCGGGCCGCCGCCGAAGCCGACAAGCGCCGGCCGGGCTCGCCGGTCCGGGACGGAGCAGGGCACCCCGGCCAGGGCGCAAGGGTGGGCGCTCTCCCGTGGTCGGGAGAGCGCCCGTCACGCCGAGGGCCTGCTACCGCGCGGTGGCGTCCTTGCGCGCCAGCCGGTCGTAGGCCTCGTTGAGCCTGTTCGTGATCTGCTCGACGCCCGTGATGTCGAGGCCCTTCTGCCCGGCCACCGCGGCCTTGGCGGCCGAGTACGCGGAGTCGAACGGAGCCCATGAGCCGGGCGTGTAGTCGGCCTGGGCCGGACTGCCGATCGCATCCAGGCGGTTCTGGAGCGGTGTCGTGTCCACCGTGCCGTCCACGTCACCGGAGATGGTGTTGAACGCGTCGAGAACGAGCTTTCCGGAGGTGAGGACGAACTTCGCGGTGTGCGCGCCGTCGGGCAGGCCGCGCAGCGCGTACGTCGCGAGGCGTTTGTCGGTGGCGGCGGTCTTCGCGTCCCTTGCGAGCAGTTTGCCGTCGACGTAGACGTCGAGTACGGCGCTGCCGTCGTTGCCGCCGATGATGTCGATGCCCGTGCCGGTGAACGGGACGGTGAACGACGCGCCGGCAGCCGTGCTCGTCGACGTCGACCGGTACCAGTCCATCGCGTCGCCGAATGCGGCCTTCCTGCTCCAGGCGCCGTCGTACGCGACCGAACCGGCCATGTTGTCGATCTGGGTGTCGGCGTAGGGCGTGTACCCGTCGATCTTCTCGACCTTCAGGTTGTCGAACGCCGTCTTGTAGAAGTCGGTGCCGAGCTTGACACGGCCTTCGGTCTCCGGGGTCGGGTCCTGGTACGTGGAGACGGCTTTCCCGTCGATGGAGGCCGTGATCGTCGCGCCCTTCGCCTCGATGGCGAGGCGGTAGGTGTCGGATGCCGCGACGGTGCCCGTCTTGATGGCCGTGCCGTATTCGTAGAACGTCCAGGTGCCGTTCGGGCGGATACGCACGCTGTAGGCGGCGTCGCTGATCGCCATGCCCTTTTGCTGGCGGACGCCCAGCGCGGCGAGTCCGCCGGCCGGGTCCGGGAACGAGACGTCGACCGTGGCCCGGTAGTTCTCCCAGCGGAAGTCGCCGACCGTCGTGTTCGGCGTGTTCTTGTTCCAGGCGTGGGTGTCCTTCATGGACTGGTCCATGTGCTGGTACAGCACGTTGTTGCCGCTCGCGTCCTTGCCGACCTCCCAGGCGCCGGTCTGGTCGACCATGTAGCGCGGCTGGTTGCCACGCGACGTCAGGTAGGGCTGGGACACCTTGCGTGCTCCGTTGCCCGTCCCGACCTGGACCCTGCCTTCCTCCTCGTACCCGAAGTCGTCGGCGTACAGGACGTTGTCGCGGGTGTCGCGCTTCTTCCCGGTCGCGTCGGTGTCCAGCACCGTGCGGTCCCCGGACTCGGGCAGCCGTTGCTTCGTCGCCCGGTCGTGGCTCTTGTCGAGCGTCGTCAGGGTCACGATCGACCTCGGCTTGACCGTGTAGGTGTAGTAGCCGTCGCCGCCGGGCCGGATCTCGTCGACGAGGTGCTTGAAGTTCGCGTCGTAGGCCTGCCCCGCGTCGGCTCCGCGCGTCTCCCAGATCTCCATGGTCGGATCGCCGAGTCGCATGTTCTCGGCTTTGATCCGATAGGTCTTGGACCGGTCGCTGTCGTTGACGACGATCGTCGAGAAGTCCTTCCTGCGAGGATCCGCGAGCGTCAGGTAACTCGGGGCCCCGTTCGAGCCGTCGACGTTTTCGGTGCCGCCGGCCCCGCTGTAACTGGCTTCCGGCACGGTGCGCCAGATGCCCGCGGTGTTCGTGTCGTTCTCCCAGCCGGTCTTCGCGAACTGAGTGAACTGCTGCATCACATAGAGGGCCGCGTCGTAGTGGAGATAGCCCGACCACGGGTCGCGCGCGCTGACGAGTTCCTTGTGGCTGTACTGCGCGCCTTCGTAGAAGGACCCGATCGCCGGCTGGAAGATGTAGTGCGTCCTCTTCGAGTTCGCGTAGCTCTTGACGATGCGGTTCGCGAGGTCAAGGGTGCTTTGGACGCCGCCGATACCGGTGCTCGCCCCGTTGGGGCCTTCGGTGTTGTTGACGCGGTAGTCGGTGTAGCCGAACGAGGCGGTTCCCTCGCTGTACCAGACCTCCTTGTCCTCGTCGTACTTGTTCTCGCCGGTCGCCAGCTTGGTGTACGGCAGGTACGTGTCGCTGTCCGCGGTCCCCTCGCGCCGGTCCTCGGTGGTGTAGTGGTAGCCCACCGCGTCGACGATGCCGAAGAGTTCCTTGTCGCTGAGCAGTGACGGTCCGATGTTGAGCGTGTTGTTCTCGTCAGAGGCGACGATCTTGATGCGGTGGTAGGCCCGCTCGGCCTTCTCCTGCTTGTCCGCCGGGATGCCGTAGCGCGGATTCGCGAAGTCCGTGTCGGTCACAATCGCGTTCTTGTACCACTTGATGAAGGCCTCGTCCGGGTCCCGCGTCTCGTTCTTGTCCGGGTCGACGTAGTCGACCATGTACCCGTACGTCTCATAGGCGTCGAGGATCGTCTCCTTGTACCACGTGTACATCTCGTCGGTGCCCGTGCCCTTGTCCCATTCCTTCTGGACCCATTCGGGCATCTCCCAGCGGAGAATCGAGACCTTGAGGTTCGGGTTGACCGTCTTGGCGTCGGCGGCCAGCTGAAAGCCCGGGGTACGGGACGCGTCAGCGAGTTCGTCCGGTGTGCGCATGGTCGCCGGATCGGAGCCGGTCGAGGTGTTCGTGTCCGATCCCATCTCGATCTTGACATGGTTGATCACGGGGTTCTTGCCGCCGAACAGGACTCTGATGAGCTGCCAGTACCGGCCGGGATGCTCCGCCTTGTAGTCCATCAGCAGGTTGCTCGTGCTGTTGCAGCTGAGCAGGCCGAGGCCCTTGTAGGTCATGCCGTTCACGTTGTCGGCGCGAACGTCCTCCCCGTTGACCACGACCTCCACGGGGTCATCCGCGGGGTAGGCGGAAGGTGCACTGATGACTCCCGCCGCCAGGGCCATGGTGGTCGCCGCGGCAAGCGACATCCATCCGAGTCTTCGCTGCGTGCCCATCGCGCTTCGACTCCTTCTTGGGACCGAGGGGTTCGACATGCCGAATGATGTTCGTGAATCCGGAGGGGACCGTAGGCGGCAAGCGCTTTCTGCGTCAATCCCCCTGCTGGAAAACGCTTGGACTTCGCGCGCCATTCGGGTGTGCTCACCGAGAAGGTCATCCGCCCTGGTCGATGCCGTCCTTGCCGGTGCGGGGATTGACATTGCTTCTCGGCGGTGTTCGGATGCCGAGAATGAACTCGGGCATGGGCGGCTACGCCTGGTCCGGGGACTTTGCCGAAGCCGTTTCATGGCGATGCGTGGCCAGGAGGCATGACGTGGATCTGGCGTACCGATGGCTGGTCGTCGTGTTGGCCACCGTCGCTACAGGGATCTTCATGATCCGTCGAGGCGGCGAAGCCGTGTGGGTCTGGGCCATCGCTATGAGCGCCTTCATCATCTACGCGACGGTGTGGACCCTGGCACGCCTCCGCACCTCTCCGCGTCGTTCCAGGGGCAAGTAGCGTCGGTGCCTCGCCGGCGGGGGTGCGCCCTCCGCCACAGGCGCGTCGGCGGAGGGCGCGGAGGGTGGCTGGGCGGCCGGGGTGGCTCAGACCGTGGAGCGCCCGAGTTCGGGGTCCCGCTGCGGCGTGTCCGCGATGACGGGCCCGCGCTCGATCAGCCGCTTGATGCCGAAGGTGGCGACGGTGGCCACGGCCATCGCGGCGACCAGGAACCACAGACCGGTGACGGGGGACGAGGTGCGGTCCACGATCACGCCGATTCCCATGGGTCCGAATCCACCGCCCAGGTTGCCCACGGCGTTGATCATGGCGATGCCGGAGGCGGCCTGAACGCCCGCGAGGAACCGGGACGGCAGCGACCAGAGCACCGGCTGTCCGGCGAAGATGCCCACCGCGGCCACGCTGATGAGCGCCATCTGCAGCACGTGGTTGTCCACCAGCGCGGTGGCGGCCAGGCCCAGGGCGCCTATGGCCGTGGTGGCGGCGATCCACGGGTAGCGGGAGCCGCTGCGGTCGGCGAGCTTCGGCACGACGTACAGGCCGAGGGCGACGAAGACGTAGGGGATGGCGGTGATGAACCCGGTGGCCGTGGAGGACAGGCCACCGAAGCCGTCGACGATGGTCGGCAGCCAGAAGCTGAGGCCGTAGGCGCCGAGGGGGAAGCACAGGAAGTACAGCGCCATCCACACGACGCGCCTGTCGCGCAGTGCGCTCAGCGGGTTCTCGTGGGCCGCGCCCAGCGCGCCCGCCTCTCGGGCGAGTTCACCGGAGATCCAGCCCTTCTCGTCGGCGGTCAGCCAGCCCACCCCGTCCGGTCCGTCCGGGAGCACACGGAGGGTGACGGCGGCGAGTAGTACGGCGGGCAGTCCGGTGGCGACGAAGATCCACTGCCAGCCTTCCAGACCGAGGGTGCCGTCCAGGTCGCCGAGCGCACCCATGAGTGGATTGCCGATGATGAAGGCGAGCGGGGACGCCATCATGAACCAGCCGGTCATGCGCGCCCGGTAGCGGTACGGGTACCACTTGGTGAGGTAGTAGAGGACACCGGGGTAGAAGCCAGCCTCGGCCACCCCGAGCAGAAAGCGGGCGGTGTAGAACTGCCAGGCGGTGGAGACCAGGGCCGTGAGGACGGTTACCAGGCCCCAGCTGACCATGATCCTGGTGAACCAGCGGCGCGCTCCGAACCGCTCGAGAAGGATGTTGCTGGGCACTTCGAAGATCGCGTACGCGACGAAGAACGCGACCTGGCCGAGGGTGAACGCGGCGCTGGACAGCCCGAGTTCGTCTTGGAGCGTCAGCTTGGCGAACCCGACGTTCGACCGGTCGACGTAGGCGACCAAGTAGAGCAGCACCAGGAACGGCATCAGCCGCCAGGTGACCGTTTTCATCACTTTCGCTTCCATGCGGCTCTCTCCCAGGAGTTCGACGTTGATCCTCTGGACGGTGACGGAAGGTATCGTGATTTGATAGCACCATTGAAGAGGTGGATGGGACACAGCTTGGTCACGGCCACCTCAGCGCACGGAAAGGACATCGCGCATGGCCGCGCTCGACCTCCCGCACTCCGCCACCACCGCCACCGCCACTTCCGCCACCACCGCCTCCGTCTCCGTCGACAGTGCTGACGGCACCGGCGGCGCCCGCGCACATGGCGCCGCCCCCCTCCGCAGCCGAGCCTGGTTCGGCGACGGTGGGAAGAACGGCTTCATCTCACGGCACCATCTGCGCGCCATGGGCCGCGGCGGTCACAACTTCGACGGCCGCCCCGTCATCGGCATCTGCAACACCTACTCCGAACTGACACCGTGCAACGGCCACTTGCAGATCCTCGCCGACGCAGTGAAGCGTGGTGTGCTGCAGGCGGGCGGCTTCCCGCTGGAGTTTCCCGCGATGTCGCTGGGCGAGCCGTTCCTCCGCCCGACCTCGATGCTCTACCGCAACCTCGCCGCCATGGAGATCGAGGAGCAGATCCGGGCCAATCCGCTGGACGCCGTCGTCCTCCTGACCGGCTGCGACAAGACCACCCCCGCCGCGCTGATGGGCGCCGCCAGCGCCGGTGTGCCGGCGATCGTCTTCACCGGTGGCCCGATGCTCAACGGCCGCTTCCGCGGCCGCAACGTCGGCTCGGGCACGGACATCTGGCGGATGACCGAGGAGTTGCGGGCGGGCACGATCACCCAGGAGGAGTTCACCGAGTTCGAGTCCTCGCTGAACCGCTCGGCGGGCCACTGCATGACCATGGGCACCGCTTCGACGATGGCCTGTCTCGCCGAGGCGCTGGGCATGATGCTGCCGGGCGCCTCCGGACTTCCCGCCGTGGACGCCCGCCGCGGCACACTCGCCGAGGCCACCGGCGCCCGTGCCGTCGGACTCGCGGGCAGCGCCCTCACCCCCGGGCGGATCATGACCCGCGAGGCGTTCGAAAACGCCATTCGGGTCAACGCGGCGATCGGCGGCTCCACCAACGCCGTCGTACACCTCCTCGCCCTGGCCGGCCGGCTAGGCGTGCCGCTCGCGCTCGACGACTTCGACCGGCTCGGCGCCGAACTGCCCCTGCTGGTGGACCTGATGCCGTCCGGCCGCTTCCTGATGGAGGAGTTCGCATACGCCGGCGGGCTGCCCGCGCTCATCAACGACCTGCGAGGCCGGCTGCACCAGGACACCGTCACCGTGACCGGCCGGAGCCTCGTCGACAACTGTGCGGGCGCCGAGGTGTACGACCGTGAGGTGATCCGCCCGCTCGACAACCCGGTGCAGCCCGCCGGCACCGGCACCGCCGTGGTCCGCGGCAACCTCGCGCCCGATGGCGCGGTCGTCAAGCAGTCCGCGGCCGACCCGGCACTGCTGCGGCACACCGGCCCCGCGCTGGTCTTCAACTCCCTGGAGGAGTATCTGGCCGTCGCCGAGGACGACGACCTCGACGTCACCGCCGACACCGTCCTCGTCGTACGCAACACCGGCCCGCGCGGCTACCCCGGGATGCCGGAGGTGGGCAATCTGCCGCTCCCCAAGAAGCTCCTCGACGCCGGGGTCCGGGACATGGTGCGGATCTCCGACGCGCGCATGTCCGGCACGGCCTTCGGCACCTGCGTGCTGCACGTCGCCCCGGAGGCGGCGGTCGGCGGGCCGCTGGCGCTGATACGTACGGGGGACCGGGTCCGGCTCGACGTACCGGGGCGGCGCCTGGACGTGCTGGTCGAGGACGCCGAGCTGGACGTACGGCGGGCCGAGTGGCAACCGCCGAAGCCACCCGCCGACCGCGGCTGGACGTACCTCTACACCCGGCACGTCACCCAGGCCGACACCGGCGCCGATCTCGACTTCCTGGTCGGCTCCACCGATTCCGCCCCGCCGCGGCAGGCGTTCTGAGGCGCGCAGAGGCATTCACCAGGCATCCAGAGGAGTACGCATGTTCTACGAGGAACAGTCGCACATGACCGAGCGTTTCCCGCCGGTTCCGCCGGTTCCGCCGGAGCGCCGACCGGCCGCTGAAACGCCCCCGGAGCCGGAAGCCTCCCCGATGGGCGCTGCCCCCGGGCGGCCGGTGCCCGAGTTCGTGACCTGCGGCGAGGCGATGCTCCTGATGGTGGCGGAGCCCGGGGTGCCGCTGGAGCGGGCGACCGCGTTCCGGCGCTCCGTGGCCGGCGCGGAGTCCAACGTCGCGACCGGGCTCGCCCGGCTCGGACACCACACGCGCTGGCTCGGCCGCGTCGGCGACGACCCCTCCGGCCGGAGCGTGCTGGCTCAGCTGCGCGCGGACGCCATCGACACGTCGTACGCCGTCGTGGACCCGTCGGCGCCCACGGGGCTGCTGCTGCGGGACAGCCATCCGGCGCGGGCGATCGATGTGCAGTACCACCGGGCCGGCTCGGCGGCCTCCCGGCTCACCGCCGACGAGCTGACCGCCGAGATGGTGGCGGGTGCCCGGCTGGTGCACCTCACGGGCATCACACCCATGCTCTCGGACTCCGCTCACACGGCGACCCTGAAGCTTCTGGAACTGGCCCGCGCGGCCGGCGCGACGGTCTCCTTCGATCCGAACGTACGGCTGAAACTGGGCACCCCCGAACGCTGGCGCAAGATCGTCGGGCCGCTGCTGGAGCAGTCGGACGTAACGCTGGCGGGCGAGGACGAACTGGAACTGCTGGGGACGACGGCCCACGGGCTGCTCGCCGCGGGCGTCGGCACGGCCGTGGTGAAGCACCGCGACAAGTCGGCCACCTGCAGCACGGCGGACGGCACGTGGCGACAGGACGCGTTCCGGGTACCGACAGCCGATCCGGTGGGGGCAGGCGACGCGTTCGCCGCGGGGTTTCTGTCCGGGCTCCTGAGGGGCGCACCGTACGACCGCTGCCTGGCGGCGGCGGCCGCGGTGGCCGCGCTCGTGGTGCAGTGCACCACCGACACCGACGGCCTTCCGGATCGCCAGGGCCTGGCTCGTGCGCTGTCGTCGTTCACGGGCGCCGCGGAGACCGTCCACCGCTGACGCCCCGCACACACCTCACACACCGCCCCGCACACCTCGCCTCACCGCACACCGCACCACACCAGGAGCACTCATGTATCGATGGGACATCGTCCGGGCCGTCACCGCCCAGCGGGCGTTCGGGATCGTCCGGGCGGCTGGGCCGCGGGAGGCGTTGACCGCGGCAGTGGCCGTAGTCGATGCCGGACTGAACGCCGTGGAGGTGGCGCTGACCACACCGCGCGCGCTGAGCGCCGTCGCCCAGCTGACCGCTGAGCGGCCGGACGCACTGGTCGGGGCCGGCACGGTCATCGACGCCCCCGCCGCGCGGGCCGCGGTGGAGGCGGGCGCCCGGTTCCTGGTGTCGCCGAGCCTGCACCCGGAGGTGATCCGTACCGGACACCGCTACGGCGTGCCGGTCTTCCCCGGAGTCGCCACCCCGACCGAGATGGTCCGCGCCCTGGAGGAGGGCGCGGACGCGCTCAAGCTCTTCCCGGCCTCCGGCGCGTCGCCGTCCTGGCTGCGCGACGTCCGGGCCGCACTACCCCAGGCCCCCGTGATCCCCACCGGTGGTGTGACAATGGACAACGCACCGGAGTGGATCGCGGCCGGGGCCATCGCCTGTGGCATGGGCTCGGCGCTCACCTCGGGCGGCGCGCAAGCGGCGGGCGAGCGGGTTGCCGCGCTCCTCGGCCGCCTCGCACAGGCCCGCTGACGGCCCCGGGACGGGACGGTCGAGGGCGGTCAGGGGCAGGACGGAGACGGGGAGCGCGTGGAACTGCAGGGGTTGCACGGACAGGTGGTGGACCAGATCGGCCTGTCCCTCGCCGCGGAGGAGACCCGCGCCGGCGAGGTGCTGCGACTGGAGGATGTCCAGGAGCGTTATGGCGTCTCGCGGACTGTCGCCCGGGAAGCGGTCCGAGTTCTGGAGTCCAAGCGGGTCGTCACCTCCCGCCCCCGTGTCGGCATCACCGTACGGCCGATGACCGAGTGGAACCTGTACGACCCCCAGGTCATCCGCTGGCGGCTGAACTCGCCGCACCGCGGGGCCCAGCTGCGCGAACTGGCGGAGCTGCGCGCCGCCGTCGAGCCGTCCGCGGCCGCGCTCGCCGCGGCGTGGGCCGACGACGAAACCCGCGAGGCGCTCTTGACGCACGCCCGGGTGATGGTGGCCGCGGCTGCCGAGGCGGACACGGCCGGGTTCGTCGCGGCGGACGCCGCGTTTCACCGAGCGCTGCTCACCGCGTCCGGCAACGGCATGTTCGCCCAGCTCGCCGAGGTCACGGAGGAGTTGCTGACCGCCCGCCGCGAGCTGAGTCTGATGCCGGAGCGAGTCGACGAGGCAGCGGTCCGGCGCCACCAGGAAGTCGCGCGGGCCGTCGTCGAGCGGCGCCCGGCGGATGCCGCGGCCTGCGTACGATCCATCGTGGACACCGCCCACAGCGAGGTCGAGGGCCTGCTGAACGGCACCACCCCGCCGCCGGCCTCGTGCGCGCTGGACGTCTGAGGAGGACACGGGAAGCCGGGCGCGGCGTGTGAGTGGCGGAAACGGTGTCACCCATGCGGCCCGCCCCAACCGGCGCCGCCGTCACTCCGCACCCGGCGGGACAGCCGGCTACCGCTTCATCGTGGCGCGGTCGCCGCTGCCACGAACATCGGCAGCGCCAGGAAGACCCGGTCGGCCTCGGCCCGCGCGCGCTGCTCGCCGATCCAGCTGTCCGCTTGCTCGCGCGTGACGGCGCCGACGGAGCAAGCTCCTTCGGCCAGGCCGGTGAGCAGGGGCAACATCGCCGGCCCGGTGAAAACGCCGGTGTGCACCTCGACCGTCACGTCGTCGAAGCAGGCGTCCAGCAGCAGGTTGCGGTATCGGCGAGCGGCACGCGGGCCTGCGGTCAGGTCGGCGCGGGCGTGCACGAGGGTGCGGGTAAGGGCCGGATCGGCGGAGTCGATGACGAACGTGTCCCAGTCCTGCCCGACCAGCACGATCCGCCCTCCGGGCACGAGAACCCTGCGTGCCTCTGCCAATGCCCGCTCCGGCTCGCTCAGTTCATGGAACACCTTGTCGGCCCGGTAACCGTCCACCGAGGCGTCCCGCAGCGGCAACTCGTACGCCCCCGCGATCCGGTAGTCCCCCTCTGGCCACCGGCCACGGGCGACGGCGATCATCCGCTCGCTCGGGTCCACGCCGACGGCCTTCACGCCCTGCTCGACCAGTTCCGCCACGGCCCGTCCGGCGCCGCAGCCCACGTCGACCACCCACTGGCCGGCGGCGGCGCCGAGCAGGTCGTAGGACAGAGCTCTCAGTTCCTTGGCACCCGGTAGCCGGTCGGCCGCGTCGAGCAGGGCGATGAGGCCGTCCGCCGACTGGGGTTTCTGATCTGTTTCGCTGGTCATGAGTCCCAAGGCTGCGACTTAATGTCGGCATGAAGTCAAGCGAGCACGGGACGCCTGCCGGCGGCGAGCGCGAGCCCATGAGCATCGGCGCCATCGCCCAACGCTTCGGTCTGGCCACGCACGTCCTGCGTCACTGGGAGTCAGTGGGGCTCCTCACCCCCGCACGCGATGCCGCCGGCCGGCGCCGCTACGGCATCACCGACCTCACGCGCGTCGCCCTCATCCTGCGCGCCAAGGAGGCAGGGCTCTCCCTCGACACCATCCGCGCTCTGGCCGCTACCGTCGATCCGACGAAGCGACGGAACATCCTGGGCGAGGAGGCCGACGCGCTCCGCTCCCGTATCGCAGCCGCGCAGGCGTCCCTCGACCTCATCGAATGCGCGCTCGGCTGCGATCACGAGGACTTCACCCAGTGTGCTCATTTCCAGCAGATGGTCGCAGATCGCATCGGCCTGGACCCCGCTCCCCACATCCCCGTCTGAGCGATGTGCCGCGCGATGTGCCGCAGGAGGACGTCCCTCCACTGACGGGTGCCGAACGGCTGGGCGCCACTAGCCCCTGCGCTTGACCCACTCGCTCCTGCCCGGCTGGTAGTCGTAGCCGGGGCGGCGGGCGCTGGTGCGGAACGGGGTGCCCTGGTTGTCGATGTGCACGGTGCCGTGGCGGTCGCCGCTGGACCAGTCCAGGGAGAGGTCCCAGCGGACGTCGTGCGCGTTGGTGCGGGCGGTGACGTAGAAGACCTCCGGGTCGGACTCGCTGACCTTGTACGGGAAGTCGCGCTGGCCGTTGTTGAGGGCGATGTGGGGGCTGCCGTCGTCGAGGTCGACGTCGAAGGACTCGCTCTTGACGGCGGCGCCGCCGCCGGGGCAGACGACGCCCATCGAGTAGTCGTTCCAGGTAAGCGGGGCGCCCTTCGTGACGACGCGTACGTGCAGCGCCTCCAGGACGACCGTGTCCTTCCCGGTGCCCTGCACGGAGATGGCGACGCGCTGGTCCCCCGAGGGGACCGCGCCGTACGCGGCGGCCCAGCGGGGCGCGTCCTGCTCAACGGCGGGCGGGCCGACCTGTTCGGGCTCGCTGTCGACGAGGAAGTGCTGGTTGCAGGGGTTCTTGTAGACGTAGGGCCGGGTGGTGACCTTGACCGGTGCCGCGTCGGCCTGCCCGGTGGTGACTCCGCCGGTATGGCCGGCGGACTTCGACGCCGAGGACTTGCCCTTCTTCGCGGGCTGGGACGGGGAAGGGGAGCTTGAGGCGGCCGGGCTTGTGTCGGCCGGGGTGGTGTCGTCCTCCGGGCCGGCGAGGGTGGCCACGGTGGTGTCCCCGGCCCTCTGGAAGTCGTCGTCGTCGCTTTTGAAGAACGGCAGACTCGCGGTGAGGGCGACGGTTCCCAGAGCGGAGGCCGCGGCGACGGAGACGATGAGCGCGGTGCGGCGCCGGCGGGAGTGCGCGGGGGCGGGCGGCACGGCGCCGCCGGCGACTGGTTCGTCACGTCCGCCTGGTTCGCGGCGCTCGCTGCCGGTGGACGCAGACGCCGCTCCCTCAGGTCCCGCCCCGCCCGGCCCCGTTCCCGCCGGTTCCGTTCCGTCCGGACCCGGCCTCCTGCGGGTCCGCGCCGCGTCCGCCAGAATCCACCTCCGGTGCAGCTCGACCTGCTCCTCGCCGGTCGCCCGGCAGACCCGGGCGAGCCGCTCGACCGGGGCGTAGTCGGCCGGCACCGCGCTGCCGATGCAGTAGCGGTGCAGCGTCGAGGTGCTCATGCCCAGCCGCTTGGCAAGCGCCCCGTAGCTCAGCCCCGAGCGTTCCTTGAGCCCCCGCAGCAGCTCCGCGAACGCTTCCGCGTCCTCGGTGGGCCCGGTCGCACCGGTGGCCCCTGTCGACCCTGACACCGTTCCTCCCCATGTCCCGCGTGGCCCGCCCGCGTCCCATTCCCGCGTCCCAGAGCCCTTGGATCTCTCCTGGTCAAAGCCTGTTTCCGCGTCCCAGCGTATCCAATCGCATGCCGTTCCTAGCGGCTGGGATGGATCACCCCACACACTCCGGTTCATCCAAGCACCCCCCACCGCACCACAGAAGGGCCCCACCCACATGTCCAGTGACCGGGACACCCGTACCCGCCTGCTGACCGCCACCGCGGCCGTCGCGATCGCCGCTCTCTCCCTGACCGCGTGC
Source organism: Streptomyces sp. NPDC007917 (assembly GCF_042959105.1). Classification (NCBI taxonomy): domain Bacteria; kingdom Bacillati; phylum Actinomycetota; class Actinomycetes; order Kitasatosporales; family Streptomycetaceae; genus Streptomyces; species Streptomyces sp. NPDC007917. The sequence goes on along the minus strand of NZ_JBIBKK010000002.1, from coordinate 472,308 downwards.
GGCGACGGATCGGGCGAGTCCGACGGGGGCTCGTCGGCAGGTGGTTCCTCGACCGCATCGTCCTCCGGCTCGTCCTCCGGTAAGAACGCGAAGTCCGGCGGCGCCGGTTCGGGGCAGGACGGGGACGCGTCCGCGGGGAAGGACTCGGCGGCGGGAGGGAACGGCAAGACCGGCACCGGCGACTCCGGCGCGAGTGGCCACAAGGCCGTCGCCTGCCGGGGCTCCAGCACCAAGACGGTCGCGGCCCCGCTGAACCGCCCGGTGAACCACATGCTGCTCACGGTCACCAACACCGGCAGCGCCCCCTGCGACCTCTACGGCTACCCGGCCGCCCGCTTCGGCGAGGCCCAGTCGGTGCCGCCGGTCAACGAGGACTCCAAGCCGCAGGCCGTCGTCAGGCTCGCCCCGGGCGAGTCCGGCTACGCCGCCGTGAACCTGTCGGCCACCGACGGCAGCGGCACGAACGGACACACCGTGAAATCCCTCGCCGTCACCTTCCAGGGCCGCGCCGGAGAGAACGCCTCCTGGGTCGCCCACCCGTCTCTGCCCGCCAAGGGCGTCTACGTCGACGACTCCCTCAGCGTCACGTACTGGCAGCAGTCGATGGACAACGCCCTCAGCTGGTAACCCCACCGCCGGCCGCGCACCGCCGCGCACCCGGCTCACTCGGTGACGTCATGCCGCTTGCGGACGGAGAAGGAGAAGGGTTGATGAATGCCATGGCGACGAAGAATCGCCCTGCGGGAGGGATGAGCGAGCGGCGGCGTACGCGGCTGCGGCTGGAGATCTCCCGGGAGGCGGCGCGCCTGTTCTGGAAGCAGGGCGTGGCCGCGACCAGCGGGGACCAGATCGCCGATGCGGTGGGGTTGTCCACGCGCACCATCTGGCGGCACTTCCGCAGCAAGGAAGCGTGCGCCGAGCCGATCGTCATGCAGGGCGTCGTCACCTTGATGAGCGTGCTGCACAGCTGGCCGAAGGACAGTTCCCTCGAGGACCACCTGGCGGGGGAACTGGTCCGGCTCCAGTACGAGACGCGGCCGGTCGATCTGGCCGACGAGATGCTGGCGATGAAGATGATCCGGCTCGCCGACACCGAACCGGCGCTGCGCACCGCCTGGCTGATGGCCTGCGACCAGACGGAACAGCAGATGCGCGTGATCATCGGCGACCGGTTGGGGCGCCCGGCCGGTGATCTGGAGGTGCGGTTGCACGCCGCGGCCGCCGCCGCGGTGGTGCGGGTGCTGGACGAGCAGATCGGTGTCGCCTTCCTTGCCGGCGCCGGGGCCGGCGCCACCGAGCTGACCGATGTGAAGGCCGCCGCCCGGAGGTTCGCCCACGCGATCCGCACGGCCACCGGCGGGGCCGTCGGCGACCCCATCGCCTGACCGAACCTCACCCCCTTCCCCGTGACGAACGGCAGCGACCCCGCAGCGTCGGGTCAGGCGGGGGCCGGGGTGGCCCCCGCCGTCAGCCCGCCGGCTGCCGGGTGTCCGTCGGGAGGTCGTCCGGCAGCAGTAGCCGCAGGTCGTCCAGGCCCGGTGCGGCCATCGTGCCGATCCGCCGGGCCTGCCGCGTCATCATCGCCTCCAGGATCTGGCGGGCCGTACGGGCGTTGCCGAACGAGCGGTCGCGCGGCAGCCCGGCCACGTACTGGAGCAGCGCCTCGACCGTCTCGGGTGCGCAGTCGTAGCCGGAGGCCGTGGCGTGGCGGCCCATGATCTCCACCAGTTCGTCCGTGGAGTAGTGCTCGAAGTCCACCGAGCGGGAGAAGCGCGAGGCCAGGCCCGGGTTGGAGGCGAGGAAGCGGGCCATCTCCTCGGTGTAACCCGCGACGATGACGACGACCTCGTCGCGGTGGTCCTCCATGAGCTTCAGCAGCGTGTCGACGGCCTCGCGGCCGAAGTCGGAGCCGGCGCCCTCGGGGGTGAGGGTGTACGCCTCGTCGATGAACAGCACGCCGCCCAGGGCGCGTTCGAAGACCTCCTTGGTGAGCTGCGCGGTGTGGCCCACGTAGCGGCCGACCAGGTCGGCGCGGGCCACCTCCACCAGCTGGCCGGTGGCCAGCACGCCCAGGGAGAGCAGCAGGTCGGCGTAGAGCCGGGCCACGGTGGTCTTGCCGGTGCCGGGCGGCCCCGAGAAGACCAGGTGGTGGCTGATTTTCGGGGTGGGCAGGCCGGCGGCCTGCCGCCGCCTGGTGGCCGACAGCAGGTTGACCAGGTCGGTGACCTCGCTCTTGACGGCCTCCAGGCCGATCATGGCGTCGAGGTCGGCGAGCAGTTCCTCGGAGCTGCGGCCGCCGCCCGCGCCCGACGCGGCCGCCGACTCATCCGCGATGTCCTCGGGCAGCAGCAGGCTGAGATCGGCCTCCGCGGGGTTGGCCATGGAGCCGAGCCGATACGCCTGCCGGTCGACCATCTCCTCGAAGACCTGGCGGGCCGCGCGGCCGTTGCCGAACGTGGCGTCGCGCGGCATCCGCTCGTAGTGCCGGGCGAGCGCGTCCAGGGTGCTCGGGGCCAGCTCGTAGCGGTGCGCCGCGCACATGCTCTCGGTGATGGTCACCAACTCCTCCACCGAGTAGTTGGCGAACTCGATGGTGCGGGTGAAGCGGGAGGCCATGCCCGGGTTCGAGGCGAGGAACGAGCCCATCTCATCGGTGTATCCGGCGGCGATGACGACGACCTCGTCGCGGTGGTCCTCCATCAGCTTCAGCAGTGTGTCGATGGCCTCCTTGCCGAAGTCGGCGCCGGAGCCCTTGCCGTCGGACAGCAGCGTGTACGCCTCGTCGATGAACAGCACGCCGTCGAGCGCCTCGTTGAACGCCTCGGTGGTCTTGATGGCCGTACCGCCGATGACCTGGGCGACCAGATCGGCACGGGAGACCTCGACCAGATGCCCCGACCGCAGCACACCGAGTTCGGCGAGGATGCCGCCGTAGAGCCGGGCCACGGTGGTCTTGCCGGTGCCGGGCGGGCCGGAGAAGATCAGGTGGCGGCTCATCGGCGGGACGGGCATGCCGAGGCTGGCCCGGCGCTGCGCGAGCTGGTTGAGGTTCACCAGGGTGCGCACCTGGTGCTTGACGTGGGCGAGGCCGATCAGCGACTCCAGCTCCGCCAAGGGGCCTTCGGGCTTCTTCTCGCCGGGGCGGGCGGCGGACTTGCCCTCCTGGGCCAGGTCCCCGGCGGTCTCGCCCCAGGCGTCGGGGGTGGCGTTCCCGCTGCTGTTCAGGCCCTGGACGGTGAGGCGTTCGGTCGCGCGGGTCTGCTTCAGGCCCGCGCCGCGGTTGTCGCGCACGGCGCAGTCGGTGAGGGTGACCTGCTCGGAGCTGTCGACGCGGATGCCGTCGCCGACGCTGCCGCTGATCTGGCAGGCGTCGAGCGTGGCCCGGCCGCCGTTGGCGACGAGCACGCCGTGGGCCCCGGCCTCGGTCACCTGGGTGCGGATGGCGGAGAGTTCGGCGCCGCTCTCCACGTGGAGCCCCGCGGCGGTGCCCGCGTGGATCTGACAGTCCCGCACGGTCCCGCGGCCCCCCGTGCCGATCCAGACGGCGGCCTGGGCCGTCGAGCGCAGCACGGTGCCGGAGATCTCGGGGGAGCCGCCGCCCGCAGCGCGGACGCCCGCCCCTTGGGAGCGCTCGACCGTACAGTCCTCCAGGCGCCCGCGGCCGTCCTCGGTGACCTCCACGCCGTGGCCGCCGGGCGCGAGGAGACGGGCCTTGCGCAGCAGGGGGTTGGCCCCGGTGCGTATGGAGACGGCGGCGCCGGCCGCGTCCACCACCTCCAGGCGGTCGAACTCGGGCGAGGCGTCCTCGGACAGCAGGACGGCCGCCGTCGCGTCGGCACAGTCGCGCACGGTGGTGTCGGAGAGCAGCGGGGCGCTGGAGCCGACGACGCGGATCGCGGAGGAGGCCGCGGCGTCGAACGCGCAGTCCTGGAACGTGCCCCGGGAACGCTCGGTGACCGCGAGGCCGTTGCCCTTGGTGCGCGCGGTGCCGCAGCGCAGCAGCTCCGGGTCGGCGCCCTGGGCGAGCACGATGCCGGGTCCTGTGGTGTCGCTGACGGTGACCTCTTCCAGCACCGGCCGGGCGGCGCTGGTGACGTAGACGCCGACGGAGGTGTCGTGCACATGGGTGCGGGCCACGTGCGTGGCGCACCGGCCCTCCAGGGCGAGGGCGGGCTTCTCGGTGCCGGAGATGTCGCAGTCCTCGACCCGCCCCTGCGCCTCACCGCCCGCGAGCAGGCCGTTGCCCTTGGCGTCGCGCATCCGGCAGCCGCGCACGGTCGTGCGGGCCTGCTCGCTGAGGACGACGGCGGAGGTGCCCAGGTGCTCGATCAGGCAGTCGTCGATGACGCTGCCGGTGGGGGCGGTGTCCACGACGCCCGCGCCCTCGGGGTTGGAGACCCGGCAGCCGCGCATGGCCAGGGAGCCGTTCTCGCGGGCGAGCAGCGCCGTCCAGCCGGAGCCGACGACGGTGCAGCCGTCCATGGCGACCTGGCCGCGCGGCGCGTCCACCACCGGCAGGTCCTCGCTGCCGCCGCGCAGCGTCAGGTCGGTGAGCATCACCGCGTCCGCGACGAGCACCACGGCGGTGCCGCGCGGCGGGCAGATTTCCACGCTGCCGCGGTCGCCGTCGGCGACGATGGTGAGCCGGGTCCTGACCGTGAGGTTCTCGCGGTAGCGACCGGGCTTGACGCGGATGACCGCCCCCGTGCGCGCCTTCGCCAGGGCCTCGCCGATCGTCCGGAAGTTCTCCGTCTGGTCCGGGCCGACCGTGAGCAACTGCCGTGACACGCTGCAACCTCCTTGTTGTGGTGCCTGCCGCACCGCGATATATGGGTAAATCGACCACCCTGGGGTGGATTTTCCCCAGGCCGCGTATCATCCGCGCCATGCGACGTGTTCTTACTCACCGTCATCCGGTGGCGCGGGCGGTCGCCGCCGCCGCGCTGGCCACGGCTCCGCTCGCCACGGGGGCCACCCCCGCCACCGCCGACCCGGGCTCGGGCTCGGTGGAACTGCCCGCCGTCGCCTCCGTGCTGGCGTCCGACGACCCGTGCGCGAAGGCGTCCACCAAGAAGGCCGAGGACGCCACCTGGTCCCGGCCCGCGCTCGGGCTCGGCCGGGCCTGGGAGCTGTCCCAGGGCGCCGGGGTGACCGTCGCCGTGGTCGACTCCGGCGTCGGTACGGACATACCGGCGCTGTCCGGCCGGGTCACCGCGGTCGGCGACGCGGGCGAGGACTGCGTGGGCCACGGCAGTTTCGCCGCGGGCCTGATCGCGGCGGCGCCCGGCAAGGGCGTGGGCGTGGCCGGGGTCGCGCCCGGGGCGCGGATCCTGGCCGTGCGCGGGACGCAGCCGCGTGGCGAGACCACCGCCGCGACCCTCGCGGCGGGCGTCCGCGCCGCGGCCGACAAGGGCGCCGACGTCATTTACGTCGGGCGGGTGCTGGCGACGGGGAAGGCCGAGCTGACCCGGGCCGCGGCGTACGCGGCCGAGCACGACGCGCTGGTGGTCGCGCCGGTCGGCCCGGACTTCCTCCCCAGGGACCGGAACACGGGCCGGACGGCCCCGCCCGCGCCCTGGTACTGGCCCGCGTCCGCGCCCGGCGTGCTCTCGGTCATCGACTACGGCCCGGACGGCAAGCGCCCCGACAGCGCGCCCGCGCTGGACGGCGCGGACCTGGCGGCGCCGGGTGACGCGGTGGTCAGCGTCGGGCCCAAGGGCTCGGGCCACTACATCGGTTCGGGCTCCTCGCTCGCCGCGGCGCACGTCGCGGGCGCGGCGGCGCTGGTACGGGCCCGGTACCCGGAGATGTCCGCGGCCGAGGTCGCACGGCAGCTCACGGTGGCCGCGTATCCGTCGGACACGCCACGGGTGGACCCGTACGCGGCGGTGAGTTCGCTGCTCACCGACAAGCAGGGCGCCACCCCGAAGCCGGCCGCCGCGCACGTGCCCCCGGCCGCCTCCCCCCAGCCGCGCCATCGCGCCCTGATCATCGCGGGCGCGGGCGGCGGTCTGCTGCTGCTGGTCGCCGCGGGGGCCGTGGTGATCCCCCGCGGCCGGGCCCGGCGCTGGCGCCCGGGGGGCGCGCGGGACCGGGAGACCGTGGAGACCACGGAGCTCGCGGAGACCGGGGTTTCCTGAGGACCGCTGCCCGTACGGCGCCGGGGGGCCGTGCGGCCCCTCTGCCCGTTCTTCCGGAATCCCAGCCCGTTTCGGGCGGCCCCTCACTCCCCATACGGGCGGCCTCCTCGCCGACAGGGGCGACCACCCCGCCCGCATGGCCGGCCCACCGCGCTCTTTCCGGTAATCGCCGATTCGCCGCCGACCCTTTTCCGGGCGGTCCCGCACAGGGAATCGGTCAGCCTCCGCGGTAATCCGGGCAGCCGCTCCGCCCGTGTATTCCGGGCGGGTGGCCGCGGCCTTGCGGAAAGGTGAATACCCCCGGGGGGAGTGGGCGGTGTTCCCGCACCCGGGCGTCATTTGGCCGACCCGTCGTCCACGAGCGCCGTCTGCACCTGTGTCGTCTTGTGGCGGGCGATGCGCGTGGCCCGCCCCGCCGGCAGCACCCGTCCCTTGATATTGCCGAAGAGGTAGCCCTCCGCCGGCGGGCAGGACAGCAGCAGACCGGGGGTGTTGACCTCCAGCATCCGCCGCAGCAGGCGGTCGTTCAGGCCGCGCGAGGCGCCCGCCGCGGCGCGGGCCACGACCAGGTGCAGCCCGACCTCGTAGCCGAGCGCGAGGTGCGGCAGCAGCGGGTCGAACGGCGCGTTCATCGAGTCGCCGCCCACCATGTCGTAGTCGTCGACCAGGATGAACAGGCGCGGGCCCGTCCACCAGTCGCACAGCTTCATCCGGGCCGGGGCGATGTCCGGGCCCGGCACCCGCTCCTTGACCGCCGGGGCCGCCCCGCCGATCATGTCGCGCAGCGCGTCGACGGAGACCGCGTGACCGAGGCGGTACTCGTCGGGGATGGCCTCCACCAGGGTGCGGCGGTAGTCCACGACCATGATCCGCGCCTCGGCGGGCGTGTACCGTTCCATGATCGCCTCGGCCGTCAGCCGCAGCATGTTGGTCTTGCCGCTCTCGGTGTCGCCGACGACGACCATGTGCGGCGTCTCGCTGAAGTCGTGCCAGACCGTGGACAGTTCGCTCTCCTCCAGGCCGATCGGCATCCGCAGGTCGCCCTCGGGCGGCGGGAGCTGGGAGACCGGCAGCCTGGTCGGCAACATCCGCACCTGCGGGGCCCGTGGCCCCGGCCAGCTCTCCTTGACCGCCGCGACCAGGCCGGCGACCCCGTCCGCGAGGTCCTCCGCACTCTCCACGCCGTCGATGCGGGGCAGCGCGGAGAGGTAGTGCAGCATGCCGTCCCGGGTCAGACCGCGGCCGGGCAGCCGCGGCACGGTGGCCGCGCGGCGGCTGTTGATCTCGGAGTCCATCGAGTCGCCCATCCGCAGCTCCAGATGGGTGCCGGCCTGGTCGCGCACACCCGCGGACAACTCCACCCAGCGGGCGGTGGTGACGATCAGGTGGATGCCGTAGTTGAGGCCGCGGGCGGCCATCGAGTTGAACGTCTGGATGTGCTGGTCGAAGTCCTGCCGCACCGTCGACCAGCCGTCGATGACCAGGAACACGTCCCCGTAGGGCTGGTCCGCGAACTCCCCGGCGGCCCGGCGGCGCCGGAAGGTGGCCATGGAGTCGATGCCGTGGTCGAGGAAGTACCGCTCGCGCGCGGCCAGCAGCGAGTTGACCTCCGCGATCGTCCGGCCCACCCGCTCGGTGTCCAGCCGCGCCGCCACCCCGGCCGTGTGCGGCAGCTCCGCCAGACCCGCCAGCGAGCCGCCGCCGAAGTCCAGGCAGAAGAACGACACCTCGCGCGGGGTGTGGGTGAGCGCGAGCGCGGTGAGGAGGGTACGCACCAGGGTGGACTTGCCGCTCTGCGGGCCGCCCGCGATGGCCACGTGCCCGCCGACGCCCGACAGATCGATCGTCAGCAGGTCCCGCAGCTGTTCGAAGGGCTTGTCCACGATGGCGATCGGGACGGTCAGCCGCCCCCGCCCCGGCCAGCCGACAGTGGTCAGCCCCAGGTCGGGGTCGGGGGTGAGCGGCGGCAGCACCTGGTCGAGGGTCGCGGGCAGGTCCAGCGGCGGCAGCCACACCTGGTGGGCGGGCGGCCCCGCGGTGAGCAGCCGCTCCACCGCGACGGACAGCAGCGTGTCCCCCGTCTCCTCGAACTCCGCCTCCTCTTCGGGCTTTGGCTCGGGCACCTCGGGCACCTGGCGCGGCACCACGTAACCGGAGGTCCACGGCATGGTCTGGCTGGCCACCCGGGCCTGGTTCGCGCCGGCCCGCCGCTCCTGGTACGGGCCGGAGACGTACGCCGCGCGGAACCGGGTCAGCGCCTCCACACCGGACTTCAGATAGCCGCTGCCGGGCCGCGGCGGCAGCTGGTAGGCGTCGGGCACGCCGAGCACGCCGCGGCTCTCCATGGCGGAGAACGTGCGAAGACCGATGCGGTACGACAGATGGCTCTCCAGCTGGTGCATCCGGCCCTCGTCGAGCCGCTGCGAGGCGAGCAGCAGATGCACGCCCAGGCTCCGCCCCAGCCGCCCGATCATCACGAACAGGTCCATGAACTCGCGGTGTGCGGCCAGCAGTTCACTGAACTCGTCAACGACGATGAACAGGCTGGGCAGCGGCGTCAGCGGGGTGCCGGACGCCCGGGCCTTCTCGTAGTCCAGCGCGGAGGTGTAGTTGCCCGCCGCCCGCAGCAGCTCCTGCCGCCGCATCAGCTCGCCGTGCAGGGCGTCCTGCATCCGGGAGACCAGCGCCGCCTCACCCGCCAGGTTGGTGATCACCGCCGAGGTGTGCGGCAGCTCGTCCAGGCCGAGGAAGGTGGCGCCGCCCTTGAAGTCGACCAGGACGAAGTTGAGCGTCTCGGAGGAGTTGGTCAGAGCGAGCGCCAGCACCAGCGTGCGCAGCAGCTCGCTCTTGCCGGAACCGGTGGCGCCGATCAGCATGCCGTGCGGCCCCGTACCGCCCTGGGCGGACTCCTTGATGTCCAGCTCCAGCGGGGTGCCGTCGGCGCACACCGCGATCGGCACCCGCAGCCGGGCGGAGCCGGTGTTGCGCCGCCACAGCGTGGCCGGGTCGTGGCGGCGCAGGTCGCTGATGCCCAGCAGGGTGGTCAGCTCCACGTTCGCCGCCAGCGGTTCGGCGACCTCGCTGCCCATACCCATCCGGTACGGGGCGATCCGCTTGGCCAGTGCGGTGGCGCCCCTCGGTCCGAACCGGTCGGGGCGGCCGAGCCGGGTGGGCTGCTCCTTGCGCTCCCGGTCGGTGCGGATCAGCGTGAAGTCCTTCTCGGACACCTCGAAGCGGAGCGTGACCCGGCCGGGCCGCCAGGTCAGCGCGCCGCTCAGGTCCAGCACGACGGCGTTGCGGAAGCCCGGCCCGTCCAGCCGGTGCCCGCCGGGGACGCTCCCGCCGTCCACCACGATCACGGTGAACGGCTCCTCGCGCCCGGCCGTCGCGTCCGGGTCGAAGGCCGGCCGCTCCAGGAACTCGGCGCCGAGCAGATCCTCCAGCTCGTTGAAGGCCGAGACGCACATGCGGGCCGGGCCCGCGCCGTCGCTCTCCTGGGGGTGGAGGTTGTGCGGCAGCCACTTCACCCATTCCCAGTCCGCCCGCCGCTCGTCGGACACGCACAGCGCCACCCATGTGTCGTCGGGCGCGTGGAAGGTCACCAACTGGGCGATCACGGCCCGGGCGACGGAACGTATCCGCTCCTCGTCGCCGCGGAACAGCACCCGCGCCCAGGCCCGCAGATAGATGGCGATGGGCTGTTCGGGCACGGTGGAGTACGCCCGGATGAAGCTGCGCAGGGCATGCGCGGCCAGCGGCTCCAGGTCCTCCACCGGCGTGGTGGCCTTCGGCGTCAGCCGCAGGCCGAGCTTCTGCTCGCCGACGGCCACCCGGACCTCGCCGAAGTCCTCGTCCTGCGGGCGGCGTTCCCACAGCCGGGTGGTGCCCACCAGCGCCCACAGGGCCGCGGGCTCCGGATGGCGCCAGGCCAGCGCCTTCTTCTGGTCGGTGACCGCGGTGCGCACCTTGCGCCGGATCTGCGTGAGATAGCGCAGGTAGTCGCGGCGCTCGCCCTTGAGACGCTGCTTGCGCTCACTGATCTTGCGCATCATCTGGCCGAGCATCATGGCGGCGGACGCCAGCACCATCATGCCGACGGCCAGGTACATGAAGTGGCTTCCGGACGCCCGGCTCATGCCCGGCCGCATGAACATCAGCATCATCGACACCGACATCAGGGCCATGGGCAGATACGTCCACACGGCGGAGCTGTCGGGCACCACCTCGGGCAGCGTGGGCGGCTCCTGGAGGCTCAACTCGCCCTCGGGCATGTCCGGGCCGCGGCGGCGGGCCGGCCTGCGGAACAGGACCACACTCAACGAACGGTCTCCTTACGGGCGGTGGGCGCGGGCGAAACCATGGCCTATTGAAATGCAGGCCCAGCCTTTTTCGCCACTGCGAGAGTTTACGCCCGGAGTTTTCGGCGCCATTGCTTCAATGAACTCCAGTGCCATTCTGTCATTTAGTGACATGCTGTCCTTCGGTCTCTTTACTTGTGTACCCCATGGAAGGTGTGTACTTTGCCGAAAGGTAAGTGCATTGCCCAGGTGTGCAGACGGAGCCATGTCCTTTTGAAATGCAGGTCCAGTCCGTTTCGCCACCGCGAGAGTTTCCGGCCGGAGTTTCAGTGTCATTCTGTCATTTCGCGACACCGTGTCCTTCGGCGGAACACCCGGAGGAGTGTGAGCGGGCCAGATGACTGACACCCAGGTTGCCGGACTGTGCCGGCTGACCGTCCGCGCGCCCGCCAAGAGCGTCGATCTGGCGGTGCCCTCCGACGTCCCCGTGGCCGACCTGCTGCCCGCCGTCCTCGGTTACGGCGGCGAGGACCTCGGCGAGACCGGCATCGACCACGGCGGCTGGGTGCTGCAGCGCCTCGGCGCCGGGCCGATGGACGAGGAGCGCACCCTCGACTCGTACGATCTGCGCGACGGCGAGACGCTCTACCTCCGGCCGCGCACCGAGACGCTGCCCGAGGCCCACCTCGACGACCTCGTGGCCGGCATCTCCGACACCATGCGGTCCCGCCCGTACGGTTGGACCCCCGAGGCGAGCCGGCGGCTGCTGCTCGGCCTCGCGGTGACCGCGCTCACCGGCGGGCTGGTGGTGCTCGCCCTGCCCGGCGGCTCCGTGGGGGTGCGCGCCCTGTGCGCCGCCGTGACCGGACTGCTGCTGGTCGCGGGCGCGGGGTCGGCGAGCCGCGCGGTCGGCGACGCCGGAGCGGGCGCCACGCTCGGTTTCATGGCCGCGCCCTACCTGGCGTTCGCCGGGTGGCTGCTGCCCGGCGGCGACCTCACCGGGGCGCACGCCAACGAGGTCGTGGGCTCGCGGCTGTTGGCGTCCTGCGTGGCGGGCGCGGGCGGCGCGATCGTCGTGCTCGCCGCGGTGGCCGCGTACGCCGTGCTCTTCCTCGCCACCGGCGTGGTCGCGGCGTTCGGCGCGATCACCGGGACCCTCATGATCACCGCGGACCTGGCGCCGCACCATGTCGCCGGGATCATCGCCCTGGCGGCGGTGGTGCTCGGCGCGTTCGTCCCCTCGCTGTCCTTCCGGATGTCGGGGCTGAAGGTGCCACCGCTGCCGACCAACGCCCAGCAGCTCCAGGAGGGCATCGAACCGCACCCGACCGCGGCGGTCGCAGGCCGCACGGCGCTCGCGGACGGCTGGATGAGTTCGCTGTACGGGGCGGTCGGCGCCACCTGCGCCGCCTGTCTCGGGGTGCTCGCCTGGTACGCCAACCTCCCCTCGGTGCTCACGGTGGTGGCGCTGTCGCTGCTGCTGATGCTGCACGCGCGGGGACTTGGCAACACCTGGCAGCGGCTCTCGCTGACCCTCCCCGGCGTGGGCGGACTGCTCCTGCTGATCCTCGTCGGCGCACAGTCGTACACACCGGACCGCCGGCCGCTGGTGGCCGCCGGACTGCTCGGCCTCACGGCGGTCATCGCCATCGTCTCCTGGACGGTACCGGGGCGGCGCCTCGTCCCGTACTGGGGACGGGCCGCCGAGATCCTGCACTACCTGATGGCGCTCAGCCTGCTGCCCCTGGTCCTGTGGGCGCTCGGCGCCTACAGCGCGCTGCGCGGGCTGATGGCGTGAGCGAGACGGCCCGAGACGGAAGGGAGTGACCGATGCAGACGAAGCGGGACCAGGTCCAGGCGCACATGTTCGTCATGGGGCGGCTGACGTCCGCCATGCTGCGCGCGGACCCCGACGCCCCGGAGAGTCCGCAGGGCAGGACCAACCGGGCCGTGACCATCAGCGTCCTCATCGCCATCCTGCTCTGCGCCGGATCGTTCGTCTTCGGCCTGCTCAGCCCCGGCACGAAGAACTCCTGGCGGGACCCGGGCACACTGGTCATCAACAAGGAGACCGGTACCCGCTACCTGTACCTGGGCGGACGGCTGCGCCCGGTGCGCAACCACACCTCGGCGCGGCTGCTCGCGGGTGACCAGATGAAGGTCATGACCATCGGGAGCAAGTCGCTGCGCGGCACCCCGCACGGCTCCCCGGTGGGCATCAGCGGTGCCCCCGACGAGCCGCCGGGCAACGACAACCTGACCGGCGACCCGTGGCAGGTATGCTCCGGCAACACCAGCGGGGCGACCGGCACCACGGTGGCCGTGGGAGTCGAGGCCGACGGCGCGGGGCTGAAGTCCGGGCAGGGGCTGCTGGTGAGCGGGCCCGACAAGGACGACTACCTGGTGTGGCAGGGCCGCAGACTGCGGCTCGACCAGAAGGCGAACGCCGCCGAAGCGCTCGGCTACGGCTCCACCGAGCCGGTGCCGGTCTCGGCCGCGTTCCTCAACTCCCTGCCCGCGGGCCCGGACCTGGCCCCGCCGGCCGTGCCGGGCCGGGGCGGGCAGGGGCCGGGACTGGGCGGGCTCCGGACCCGGGTCGGCCAGGTCTTCAAGGTCGCCGCGCCGGGTGGCACCGCCCGCTACTACCTGCTGCGCAAGGAGGGCCTTGCCCCGCTGACCGCCACCGGCGCGGCGCTGGTCCTCGGCGATCCGGACACCCGGCAGAAGGCGTACGCGGGCGGGGCGGTATCGCCCGCGAGCCTGGGCGCCGACGCGCTGAGCGGCCATCTGGCCCCGGACACGCCGGAGGCGGAGACGGGGAAGCGGCAGCCGGCGACCCCGCCGGAGCCGGTGGACCTCGGTGCCGGACAGACACCGTGTGTCGGGGTGGAGTCCGGGAGCGACGGCACCCGGGTGAGCGTGGCCCTGATCCGCGACGTGGATCTCGGCCCGACCACGCAGGCTCCGCCGGAGGGGCTGGTCCCGGCGTGTGTGACGGTCAACCGGATCACGGTGCGGCCGGGCGGAGGCGCACTGGTGCATGTGCTGGGCGCGGGCGGCGGCGAGGTCGGCAACACGCTTTATCTGGTGACGGACACCGGAATGAAATACCGGCTGCCCACCGCCGATTCCCTGAAGGCGCTGGGATACAGCGAGGGCGAGGCACAGGCACTTCCGTCCTCACTGCTGGCCATGCTGCCAACCGGCCCGGATTTGACTCCACAGGCGGCGAGCGCAGGACGGAGCAAATCCACGGCGCCGCAGTGTGAGACGGAGAACTGACCGGCCGCCAGTGCACCGTGCCTGGTGGCGAACAACAGCCGAAGGGATATCTCATGCCAGGACTGACGAGGTCAGAAGAGGGCGCAACCCGCAACGGAATCTCTGCCACGGAAGAGGCGTTCGGCAACATCCAGGTCTGCCGCCAGGACGTCGAGAACACGAAGCTCAACGTGGGCGGTGCCTACGGAGGCAGCGACGGTAAGCAGTACCAGGACCTGTTGCAGCAGTGGGACGACCAGGCCGAGGTCATCTCGAAGAACCTCATGGACGTCATCGACACGCTGAACGAGACGCTCCGGTCGAACAACCTGACGCAGGGTTCGCAGAAGGACGCCGTCGACCAGGAGTACACCCAGGCGAAGTCGATTTTCGACGCGCTGCACGGCTGAGCTGAACCCCGGTAACGGACACCCGGTTCCGTTCCGTCCCGCATCCCCTGTATCCCCTCGCACTGAAAAGAGGTACGTGCTGTGCCAATGGACTTCTCCGACGGGCACATCTACGTCGACTTCAAGGGCACCGACAACGCAGCTGAGGACATGCGTCTGCAGACTCAGAACATCGAGAAGATTCTCAACCAGCTCGAAACGGAGCTGCAGAAGTTCATCAGCAGCTGGGAAGGTGAAGACCAGGAGGTCTACGTCCGCAAGCAGGAGGCGTGGCACCGGGCCGTCGAGAAAATGAAGGAGCTCCTCAGGAGCCACGCTGGACTGCTCGACGACATCGGCGACAACTACCGGACCAACCAGCGCAATCTCACGTCAAGTTGGGAAAACGTGAAGATCGGCCGCTGAGGCCGGGTGCGGTACGGGCGACTGCCTGCGCGTTGCCACACGTGGGCGGTCGCCCGTTTCGGCACAGGACATCCACGGGGAGCAACGGCCGACGAGAAGGGGTAGTGAGATGGCCGAACCGATCCAGCTGGACAAGGCGTGGATGGAGCACTTCATCAACGTCGATGTGCATGACTTCCAGGCGGAGCTGAAGAAGATCCTCAAGGACAAGGGGGATATTCCCGCGCTGGGCAGCCTCAAGTCGGAGAATCCGCATGACTGGAAGGGCGCGGACATCCCCTCGGGGACGAAGCTTCCCCTCACGATCGGCGCCATGACCGAAGAGGAGGAGCTGACCAACGGGTCGCACATACACAAGACCCTGAAGCAACTCATCGACCAGATCCTAGGGATGATCGAGGATCAGCAGAAGCTCTTCGACGACATCGAAGACAATCTGCGGGAAACCATGGATACGCTGCTGAAGACGCAGGGTGACAACCTGGGCAAGATCGACGGCGAGAAGATCCTCGACCCCCTTGAAGACGTGGACGACGACCTGGCCTCCGAAGGGTCCGGCTCCGGCGGGGGCGATGGAAAGGACGACAAGAAATGACGGTGAAGAACCATGGCGCCGAGTGAGCCGTAGTCGTCCCGGCTGAGCACCGCAGTACCCCACACCCCCTCGTTTCCCCCGCCCGATGGAGGCGCCGCCGTGCCGTTTTCCAACGCCAGTGATTATTGGCAGAAGGCGATTTACTTCTTCACCGGTTACGATGCGCCACACATCGACAAGTTGTTCTCCGAGTGGGTGGGCAACGATGACATCCCGCTGATGAAGGTGGAAATCACCAAGCAGAAGCACGTCACCTACGTCGATGTGGATGACCTTCAGTGGAGGATCGATAACGCGGGTCGCAACGTGAACAACACGGACTTCGTGATCCCCTTCTACAAGACGGGGAACGAGGAGGAGTCCGGCGAAGAGGCCTTGGGAGACACGATCACCTATTACAAGGCCCGATTCACGCTCTTGGGCAACCACAACGGCAAGGACAGGCCCTCCGGCGGTGTGTACGAGGGGGGTGAGCACAAGGCCAGGTACGACAACGACTTCAAGAAGTCGGACGAAGGGACCACGTGGGACACCGGCCCGCATACGCAGTACTCCTATGGAACGGGCCGGGCCCTTGAGGCCGTGCTCGACAACGAGGGTGGTACGCGTGGGTTCGAGTGGAACGGAATCGACGTGCCCGCCGAACGTGTCGTCGATCTCGCGTCGTTCGGCAGGGCGGCGGATGCCTTCGACCGCGTCGCCCAGTTCTACGTCGACCGCCAGGCGGAACTGGCGGAATGGCACAAGCGGGTCGGCATGCAGGAGAACAAGGCGTGGAAGGGCACGGCGGCCGGCGTCTTCTGGGATCTCATCCACAAGCTGAACAAGCGGTACGAGGACTACGCCGAGGACCTGCGCAACGGTGCGATGTTTTCCGTACCGGGCGATGCCATCCGGATCGCAGGTGACGAGTTCCGGAAAGCGGCCCGGAAACTCCAGCAGGAGTGGGCCGCCTGGGAAGCAAGGGACGGTAACCCGCTGAGCTTCCTCTCCGACCTGCTGTCGGAGATCGTGGACCACGTATGGGACACCAACATCTCGAACATCACGTACAAAGTGCATACCGTTGCCAGGGGCGGAACGAGAACCACCTATCACGCCACCGAACATTTCCGCCAGGATGCCATCGACAAAAAGGGTCACAACTATGGACCGCTGAGCAGTTTGGAGACCTGGAAGGCGGTCGGCGAGGCGGCGATCGAGCGGTGGAAGGACTCCGTCAAGGAAAACCTGATCGACAACGCCGACATCGCGCTCAAGACGGTGCACGACGCGTGGAGCCCCTCGGTCTTCGACGTCGGCACCGTCAAGACGTCGAGCGGCGACAGCCTGTCCCAGGATTACGAGAAGGACAAGGCCGCCAAGGAGAAGGAGGAAGCGGAGGAGAAGGAGGAGAAGTACCGGAAGGAGCAGGAGGAGAAGGAGGAGAAGTACCGGAAGGAG